>CAYOXX010000001.1:0-143439 GCA_964408025.1 uncultured Acidobacteriota bacterium
CGTTCAGCAGGTGGCCGAGCTTGTCCTTCTTGGTGGATAGGTAGAACCTGCTGTGCTCGCCGGGCGGGATCTCGATCGGCACCCGCTCGGTTATCTCCAAACCGTAGCCGTCGAGCGCGATGAACTTGCGGGGGTTGTTGGTGAGCAGGCGCATCTTGCGCACGCCGAGGTCGTACAGGATCTGGGCGCCGATGCCGTAGTCTCGCTCGTCGTCCTTGAAGCCGAGGTGGCGATTGGCCTCGACGGTGTCGTGCCCCCGGTCCTGGAGCTCGTAGGCCCTGAGCTTGTTGAGCAGGCCAATGCCGCGGCCTTCCTGGCGCAGGTAGAGCAGCACGCCGCGTTCTTCAGCGGCGATTTTCTCCATGGCCAGGTGCAGCTGCTGGCCGCAGTCGCAGCGCTCGGAGCCGAATATGTCGCCGGTTAGGCACTCCGAGTGCACGCGCACGAGGCAGGGTTCCGGGCCGGCGTAGTCGCCCATTGCCAGCGCCAGATGCGTGAGGTCGTCTATCTCGTTTTCGTAGGCGATGAGCTGAAATTGGCCGTAGCTGGTCGGCATGTTCGGGCTGGCTACGCGGTGGACGAGGCTCTCGTTGCGCAGCCGGTACTCGATCAGGTCGGCGACGGAGATGATTTTCAGATCGTGCTTTGCGGCGAACTGCTCGAGCTGTGGCAGGCGCGCCATCGAGCCGTCCTCGTTCATGATCTCGCAGATGACGCCCGCGGGGTAGAGGCCGGCGATGCGGGCCAGGTCGACAGAGGCCTCGGTCTGGCCGGCGCGCCGGAGCACGCCGCCCTGGCGTGCCCGCAGCGGGAAAACGTGTCCGGGTCGGGCCAGGTCCTCGGGGGTGGTGCCGGGGTCGATGGCCGTCCTGATAGTTTCCGCGCGGTCGAAGGCGCTTATGCCCGTGGTGACGTTGCGGCGGGCCTCGATGGAGATGCAGAAGGCGGTGCCGAAGGACGATGTGTTTTCGTTGACCATCATCGGGAGCTTCAGGTCGTCGAGGCGCTGTCCGGTCATCGAGAGGCAGATCAGCCCGCGGCCGTGCTTGGCCAGGAAGTTGATAGCCTCCGGCGTCGCGTGCTCGGCCGCGATGCAGAGGTCGCCCTCGTTCTCGCGGTCCTCGTCGTCGACGATGATCACCATCCTGCCGTCGCGGAATTCCCGCTTCGCTTCCTCGATTGTCGCCAGCGGCATCTTATGCTCCCGTTGCCGGGCCGAAGCCGTGTTCGGCCAGGAACTCCTCGCTGATTCCCGCGGCCGGCGGAGATTTCGCCAGCAGGCGGGCTACATACTTGGCGAGTATGTCCGCCTCCAGGTTTACCTCGGCCCCGGGCTCCAGGTACTGCAGGTTGGTCACTCCGTATGTGTATGGGATAACCGCCACCTCGAAGCTACGGCGCTCGAGCGCAGCGATGGTTAGGCTGACGCCGTTGACTGCGATCGATCCCTTCCCGACCGCGTGGGCCGCGAGCTCGGGCGGCAGTGAGAACTCGAACGTCCAGCCGGAGCCGGCGCGCCGCTTGCGCAGCAGCTTTCCGAGTCCGTCGACGTGGCCCAGGACGAAGTGACCGCCCAGGCGACCGCCTGCCTCCAGGGGCAGCTCTAGGTTGACGCGGCTTCCGATCGGCAGTCCGCCTAGCGTAGACACGGTCACGGTTTCGGGCGAGAGGTCGGCACGGAAGCCGCTGTCCGAAAGCTCTCTGGCGGTCAGGCAGACGCCGTCCACGGCCACGCTGTCGCCTACGGAGAGTCCTCTGCTGAGTTCGGGGCATTCCACTGACAGCTCGACGCCATCGCCGCTGTGGGCGCGGTTGCCTACGGTTCCCATCTCCTTGATGAGGCCGGTGAACATCTCACCTCCATAGGCTACTCAGGATACTAGTATACGGGCCGCAACGCCAGCCCGACTAGCCCGAACATTACACAAGATTCAGCCGTCCGGCGGCTCTTTTCCCCGAATCTCTTTGTTGCGACCGATTTTGGCCCCTCGACGTGGCGCTAACCACGCCTGCGGGTCCAAAACCGCCCCCGTCGCGAACTTCGAGAAAATCGGCTCGCCGGTGACAATATATAACCTCTTTGTTCCTCGGAGAGAGCGCTGGAAAGTTCAACATATCAATCACTTAACGCCAGAGCCGGCCAAACCTTGTGCAACATGCGGGCTAGCTGACGCAATATCCTTCGATAGCGATGTCCGGCCCGAGGCGGAAGCTGCGCAGGTCGCGCAGGCTCACCGCGTCGCCGAGGCGAGTCAGCTCCCGGCCGCCGACAGCCGGCACCGCCCTGTGTCCGCCGATGATTTTGGGAGCGTAGACGAACGTGACCTTGTTGACGAGTCCCGCCTCGAGGAAGGCCGCTATCGTCTCGCCGCCGCCCTCGACCATCACGCTCGTTATGCCGCGCTGGAACAGGATATCGAGCAGCTGCGCCAAGTCGACCTTTTCATCGCGCGTTCCGCAGACGACAACTTCGGCGCCTCTTGACCGGAGTTCGCTTAGCCGGCCCATATCGGCGTTCTCGGTTGTGGCGATTAATATATCGCCCGCAGCCGCGGCGGAGAAAACCTTGGCGTCGGGGGGAGTTCTCAAGCGGCTGTCGATGACAATGCGGTGGATCGCACCGCCTCCCTTGACGCGCACGGTCAGGAGAGGGTCGTCGGCCAGCAGCGTTCCGACACCGACGAGGATGGCGTCGTAGCGACGGCGCAGACGCTGGGCGTAGCGGAGCGCGCGCTCGGAGGTTATCCACTGGCTCTCGCCGGCGGCCGTGGCGATGCGGCCGTCCATGCTCAGGCCCGCCTTTACGTGGACGAAGGGCGCCCGCCGGCGCACGCAGTGCAGGTATACCTCGTTGAGGCGCTCGGCGCGTGATGCCAGGCGGCCGACGTCGACCTCGATGCCCGCCGACCTCAGTTTCGCAAACCCCTTCCCGCCAACCAGCGGATTGGGGTCCTCGATGCAGGCGACGACACGCTCGATGCCGGCCTCGATGATGGCATCGACGCAGGGGGGTGTGCGGCCCCGGTGGCAGCAGGGCTCGAGGTTGGCGAACAGTGTGGCCCCGGCTGCGTCTGCTCCAGCAGCTCCCAGGGCTAGCGCCTCCGCGTGGGGAGCGCCGGCGCGGCGGTGCCAGCCCTCGCCGACGACGCGGCCTTCCTTGACGATAACGGCGCCGACCGCCGGATTCGGGCTGACAGTGTCGAGGCCGCGGCATGCCAGCGTTATCGCTCGCCGGAGATGGCTTTCGTATTCGGCGGACTCGTTCATCTGGGTGCTCGGTCGGTGGCGGTACTCTAGAGTTCGAAGAGGCTGGTGGCGAACTCGCGGGCGTCGAAATCGACGAGGTCGTCGATTCCCTCGCCGACGCCGACGTATCGGATCGGAAGTCTCAGCTTCTTGGTGATGGCTACGACGACGCCGCCCTTGGCGGTGCCGTCGAGTTTGGCCAGCACGATCCCGTTGAGCCCAGAGAACTTCTTAAACTCCTCCGCCTGCACGAGGCCGTTCTGGCCGGTGGTGGCGTCCAGCACCAGCAGCACCTCGTGCGGCGCGCCCTCGACCTCGCGGGCCGCGACGCGTCTGATCTTCTCCAGCTCGTTCATCAGGTTACGCTTGGTGTGCAGGCGACCGGCGGTATCGACGATGACAACGTCGACGCCGCGCGCCCTGGCGGCGGAGATGGCGTCGAAGACCACAGCAGCTGGGTCGGCTTGAGCTTTGTGAGTGATGATCTGGGCGCCGCTGCGCTCAGCCCAGATCTGCAGCTGCTCGATCGCCGCGGCGCGAAAGGTGTCGGCGGCCGCCAGGACTACCTGTTTCCCTTCGCCTGCGTAGCGGTGGGCCAGCTTGCCGATGGTGGTGGTCTTGCCGGTGCCGTTGACGCCGACGATGAGGATTACGTGGGGAGAGCCGGTTGTGACTGCGGGATTAGCGGTGGTCTCCGCCAGCGCGGCGCGGATCTGCTCGCGGATCATGTCGCGTACCGATTCGGGGTCGAACTGCTTCTCCTTGAGCGCCCGCTCACGCAGCTCCTCGACGATCTCCATCGAGGTCGCCACTCCGACGTCGCTGCTGATGAGGATCTCCTCCAGTTCCTCAAGGAGCTCGTCGTCGAGCTTACCGGCGCCACGCAGGAGGTCGCCGATGCGGCCGAATATGCCCTTGCGAGTCCGCTCCAGGCCGCGCCTGAGCCCCCCCTCCGACTTATGCTTACGATCCCGATTCCACAGCGCCATCGGGCTACCGATCCAGCTCGCGGAGGTAGGCCTGCGCGCGCTCCGACCACTCGGTGCCCGGGGCGTTCGTGATCACGCGCGAGAACAACTCGCGAGCCCTGTCGGCGTTGCCGACGTAGAAGGCGCACCGGCCGCCGAAGAAGGCGGCGTTGACGTTTCTCGGGCTGAGTGTGAGCACCTCCTCGAAGTGATCGAGGGCCTCGCGGTAGCGCTCCAGGTGGAGGAGTGTATAGCCGAGCCCGAGGCGCAGGTTGATCTTGTCCTCCTGAGTGACGCGGCTCTCATCTTCGAGGGCGAAGTTGAAGCGCTCCAGCGCGCGCCCGTGCTCTCCCTGCTGAAGGTAGATGTTGCCGAGGTTGTAATTAGGCAGAAAATCAGTGCCGTATGTGGTCGAGTCGAGGGCGGCCAGGAACTGCTGTTCCGCCTCCTGCAGCCGCCCAGTGTTGGAGTAGGCGATACCCAGGCTGTTGTGGGCGTCGGCGAAGTTGGGCTCGAGTTCCAGCGTGCGCTCGAAGTGTTGGATCGCCCGCTCGTGTTCCCCCAGGTTGAGGTAGCACATGCCCAGCTCGTTGTGGGTGCGGGCGATGTTGGGATTCAGTTCCAGCGAGCGCTGGAAGTGCCGGATCGCCTGCCGATAGTTGCCCTGCTCGAATGCGGCCAGGCCGAGGTTGTAGTGGTGGGCGAAGCTGTCCTCGCTGTCGCCGGCTCTCCTGCCGCCGCAGGCAGCGGCGATCAGGAGGATCAGACCGAGTACCAGTATTCTTTTCACTGCTGCCCTCCCGGCTCGGGTTCCCATTCCGACTTCAATTCCCGCGTCATCAGGCGCCTGACGGCGTCGCGCGGGCGCAGGCCCTCGTAGAGGATACCGTACATCGCCTCCGAAATCGGCATCTCCACTCCCTCTTGCTTGGCGAGGGCGGCCACGGCGCGCGTCGTCTCCACGCCCTCCGCGATCATTTGCATCGAGAAGGTGATCTGCTCGAGGCTCTCGCCGCGGCCCAAGCGTTGCCCGACGGAGAAGTTGCGGCTGGTGGTGCTGGTGCAGGTGAGCACCATGTCGCCGATGCCGGCCAGCCCGGCTACGGTGCGACGGCGGCCCCCGACCGCCTTGACCAGGCGGGCCGTTTCGGCCAGGCCGCGCGTGATCAGCGCCGCGCGCGTGTTGTCGCCGAATCCGAGTCCGGAGACGGTTCCGCTCGCCAGCGCGATGACATTCTTCACGGCGCCGCAGACTAGGGCTCCGGTCACGTCGTCGATGGTGTAAACGCGGAAGTACTCAGAGGCAAGCGCACTCTGCGCCTGCGCGGCGTCGTCGGGATTCTCGGCGGCGGCGACCACCACCGTCGGGTGGCGCCGTGCGACCTCCTTGGCGAAGCTGGGGCCGGTGAGGGCGGAGAAGCGCGAGGCCGCTTCTTCGCCGAGCTCCTCGCGGAAAACCGCATCCATGCGGGCCAGCGTGTCGTTCTCGATGCCTTTGGTTGCGCTGACGATTAGAGTCCCCGCGGGGAGGTGCGGGCGCATCCGCCTGGCTATGCTCCGCACGAACTGCGAAGGCACGACCGAGAGTAGTATCTCCGCCTCCTCGAGCGCTTCGTCGAGGCGGCCGGTGACCTTCACGCCTTCCGGAATCGGGATTTCGGGAAGGAATGCAGAGTTGAAACCCTCGTTCCGCACCTCCTCGACCACCTCCGGCTCCCGTGCCCAGAGGCGCACCCGGTGGCCGAGACCGGCCAGGTGGACTGCGAGAGCGGTGCCCCAGCTCCCGGCGCCGATGACTGCTACTCGCATCAGCCTTCCCGCCCTTGCGGTGACTTCGACTGGCTGAGGCTGAAGCGCTTCTCGGTCCCCTTCAGCAGGCGGCCGATGTTCTCGTAGTGCCTCGCGACGATAAGCGCCCCGCAGAGCAGCGCTCCCACCTGGAGGTTAGGCGTTATTGTTAACCATTCCCCGAGTGCGAAGGCGAGCGCGATGAAGGCCAGCGAGGCGATTATAGAGCCGAGGGATACGATGCGGCCGATGAGCACCGCGAGCACGAATACTGCCAGCGCCATCAGCGCCACGTGCCAGGCCAGTGCCAGGAAGACTCCCAGGCCGGTTGCCACGCCTTTGCCGCCGCGGAATCCCAGCCATACGGGGAACATGTGCCCGGCCACCGCTGCCAGCGCGGCGAACGCTATGGCCCAGCTTTCGGGACTCAGACCCACCCAGAAGCATATCGCCACGGCCACGAAGCCCTTGAGTATATCGGCGGCCAGGGTCAGAGAACCGGGCAGCGCGCCGGCGCTGCGGGCCACGTTGGTGGCGCCGATGTTGCCGCTGCCCGTCTTGCGGATGTCGGACCCGGCGACAAGGCGATACGAAATCCAGCCGCACGGGATTGACCCCAGCAGGTAGGCGACGACAATCATCGCTATCTCAATCGGTTCCACTGCGCCCTCCCTTCTCGTCGATAATGTACATGTTTTCGAACTCGCCGTCGACGTACGGCTCGCGGATCATGGCCAGCGCTGCCTGCGTTGCTTGGAATCGGATCGTCTCGCGGTCGCCCGGGAAGAGGTGGCGGTGGCAGATTTCGGCGCCGTCGGCCGAGACGGCGCTGATGTAGACCGTGCCCACGGGCTTGTCCTCGGTGCCGCCGCCGGGGCCGGCTACGCCGGTGATGGCCGCGCCGACGTCGGAGCCGCTACGCTCGCGCACCTGGCGGGCCATCTCCAGCGCCGTCGCGCGGCTGACGGCACCGTGGCGTTCCAGCGTCTCGCGGGCGACGCCAAGCAGCGCCTCCTTCGCCTCGTTGTGGTAGGAGACGACGCCTCCCCAGAAGCACTCGCTGCTGCCAGGGACGTCGGTGATCCGCCGCGCGAGCCAGCCCCCGGTGCAAGACTCGGCCGTGGCTAACGTGTGGCCGTTGCGGCGCAGGAGCCCGACGACGACCGATTCGAGCGTCTCGGCGTCGGTCCCGAAGATGTTGGCGCCGAAGCGGCCGCGCAGCTCCGCCCCGGCGCTCTCGAAGGCCCTCTGCGCCATCGCCTCGCTTTTCGCACGGGCGCGCAGGTGAATCTCCACCTGGCCGTAGGAGGCCAAAATAGACCACTCGATCCCGGGTGTGGACGGGAAGTCGCGCAGGCGGGCGTCTATAGCGCTCTCTGGAATCCCGAACAGCTTGAATTGCCGGCTGAAGACCGGCTCGGTATCGACGCCGGCGAACAGCTCCGCGGCCATGGCAAAGAAGACCGCCTGCAATTCGGCCGGGGGGCCGGGCAGCAGGGCGTAAGTCACGCCGCCGCGGCGCACGAGGAGGCCGGGAGCGGTGCCGACGTTGTTCTTGAAGTACAGTGCGCCCTCGGGAACCATCGCCTGGCGCCGGTTGTTGTCGGTGGGAACAAGGCCGCGCCGCCGGTAGAGAGCTTCGATGCGGCCGAATATCTCGGCGTGGTATTTCAGCTCGAGGCCGAGGGCCTCGGCGAGCGCCTCTCGCGTGACGTCGTCGAACGTCGGGCCGAGCCCGCCGCAGGCGATCACCATCTCGGCCCGCTCGCCGGCGGTGCGGAACAGTTCTTTGAGAGCCTCGCGGTCGTCGCCGACGACGCTCTTGCGCGCCACGCCTATGCCGCGGGCGTTGAGCTGTTCGGTGAGCCACAAGGTGTTGGTGTCTCGGCGGTGGGGAGTAAGCAGCTCCGAGCCGACGGCGATCAGTTCAGCAACCATAGCGGCAACTCGGGGAGGGGGAGTGCGCTGAGTACCCAGAGGGCGACGTGGGTGAGCAGACAGGCGTAGAGCCCGGCCACGACGTCGTCCATCACGATACCGATCCCCCCACCCAATTTCTCAACGAGCCTTCCGGGTTGTATCTTTATGATATCAAAGACCCTGAAGAATACAAATGCGATGACGAAGGCGGCCAGCGACGGCCTGACGGCGATCATCGCCACCGCGTAACCAACCACCTCGTCGATGACGACCATGCCTGGATCTTCCTTCTGCCGCTCCTCGTCCTTGATCCACCGCTGTAGCGCCTCGCTGTCGAATATCCGCCGCGCGTGAGGGTTCAGGCGCCTGATCCGCGCGTGGCTGCGGTAGAGGCTTGCCGCCCGCGCCGCCATGGGGATGGCTATCAGGGTGAGTATCGCTGCGGCCGCGACGTAGTGTAGGGGAGCGAGCAGTATCGACATCGCCGCCACCAGCGGCACGGCCGCCAGCGTCCCCCAGGTGCCCGGCATCAGCGGCAGCAGGCCGCTGCCGAACCAGGTGGCGCCAGCCAGGGCGATAAGGTCGAAGAGCGACATGCGGGGGCTATTCTCTTCCATCGGTTATCCTTCCGACCAGGTCGTAGGGGTGGGCCTCGGTGATCTCCACGGTCACCAGGCGGCCCGGTTCGGCGAAGCCGTCGTTGATTATCACGCCTCCGTCCGACTCCGGCGCCTGCGTCGCCAGGCGGCCGCTGAGCAAAAGCTCGCTTTCGGGGTGGAGGCCGTCTACGAGGCATTCACGGCGCGTCCCCACCAGAGAGGTGTTATTGTCCAGCGATATCTTCCGCTGCAGCTCCATCACGCGGTCGCGGCGCTCGGCCTTGACCTCGGCGGGCCAGCGGTCGGCGAAGCGGTCTGCCGAGTCGCTGCCCTCCTCATGCGAGTAGGTGAAGACGCCGAGGTGCTCGAAGCGGGCGGCGGCGACGAAGTCCAGCAGCTTGAGGAAATCTTCCTCCTCTTCCGTCGGGAAGCCGACGATCAGCGATGTCCTGATCGCCAGGCCGGGAATGTTGTTCCTGAGACGATCGAGCTTCTCGAGCGATTTGGTGCCGTCGCCAGGGCGGCACATCGACTTGAGCACGCGGGCGGAGGCGTGCTGCAGCGGTATGTCGAGGTACGGCACCACGTCCGGCTCGGCTGCGATTGTTTCCACCAGCCCCGGGCCGAGCCCCTCGGGGTAGACGTAGAGCAGCCTCAGCCAGCGGAGTCCCTCGAGCTGCGCCAGCGAGCGCAGCAGCTTGGCGAGGCCGTTCTCCAGGCCTATGTCGCTGCCGTAGGGGCCTAGGTCCTGGGCGACGAGGTTGAGCTCGACGGCGCCGTCGCCGACGAGCGAGCGGGCCTCGGCAACAACGTCGTCGAGCGGCCGGCTGCGGTAGCGCCCGCGGATGGCGGGGATGACGCAGAAGCCGCAGGCGTGGTCGCAGCCGTCGGAGATCTTCAGGTAGGCGTAGTGGCGCGGCGTCGTCCGCATACGAGGCTGGCCGGCGTAGTCCAGGCGTCGCGGCTCCGGCGCAGCCTCGCGGGAGGGAGAGGGGACGTAGGCACCGGAGCAGGCATCCGCTATACGGTCCATCTCGTCGATCCCGAGGCAGGCATCGATTTCGGGTATCGAATCGAGCAGCTCAGCGCGGTAGCGCTGGCTGAGGCAGCCGGTAACGACGAGGCGGCGGCAGCACCCCGTGTCCTTGTATCGGGCCATCTCGAGGATCGTCTCTATCGACTCCTCCTTGGCCTCCTCGATGAAGCCGCAGGTGTTGACTACGATGACCTCGGCCGCCTCCGCACGCGTCTCGATTTCGAATCCTGCCTCTGTCAGCAGGCCCAGCATCACCTCCGAGTCGACGGTGTTCTTAGCGCAGCCGAGGCTGCAGAGGCCGACGGATGTCGTACCTGTCTCGGAATTCCGCATACGTTAGGCATTATAACCGCCCCGGCTCCCGTTGGCGAAGGGCGCAAGAAGGCCGGCTGGGTGGCAGCCGGCCTGGAGTTTGAGACTGACTCAGTGAACCGCTTTAGGAACCGCCTCCTCTTCCACTTCGGTCTCGCTTTCGGCATCGTCGGACGATTTCATGGCGGCGAAAAACGGTATCATTGCCATGATGGATCGGGCGTTGAAATCCGCTTCAATGTAGATGCCGTCGTACGTCGCCGTGGCGAAACCCATGTCCGAGCCTTCATGTCTTACGAAATCGAGGATAGCGGTGCGGAGTGCCTCGAAGTCGATCCCCTCGGCTCCTCCGACTGTGGATATAGTCTGCAGGCCGACCGACAGGCCATTGCGGTGGTACTCGTCGGTCGTGTAGCTTACGAGGAAGGCCGAATGCGGGATTCGTGCTGCGGACGCAGTGAAATCGGGGCTGTTCAGCAGTGATCTGCCGGAATCCAGTTCGTCTATCGCCGCGCGCAGATCGTCCATATTTAAGCTGAAGATGAGGTAGTCTCCGTAAACTGTGAGGGCGGGTTCCACCGGAATATTGGGCACCGGTATGGCGAAGATGTGGGCATTGCCGTAGACCTCTTCCTGGATGGGGAGGCCTGGGACGTCCGTCATGGTTCTCAGCGAGGCGAGGAAGTGTTCTGTATCGTCAAGGCTGAAGACTAACTGCATCTGCATAAACTGAAACATCATGGCAGGAGAGGCTGTTATATCACCGCTTAGCTCGAATTCGGGATCGAAACTGATGGTAATTGCCGCCTGGTTTCCCAGAGGAGCGAGGAAATCCTCGCGCAGACTAATACCGAGCATTGCTTCGAACTGCTGCTCGGCAGCCTCGAGCTGAGCCGCCTGGAAGGTGGGCACTAGTGCAGCGATCTCCATGACGATGGCGTCGAGGATCAGCTCGACATCGTTAATGGAGGCGGCGATGAAGGCCTGAGTGGAGGCTGGAACAGCAGCGGCGATGCCTGTTCCCACCGGCCGCTCGCTGAAAATATGAGGGAGTATACCTGCGGGTTCAGGTACTCTGACGAAGATCCGCAGCCTCTCGCCTTCGGTGAGCGGGATTGTCGCTGAGATAGACTCGATTGCCGATAGCCCTAATATATTAGATACAGCATCGACGATCTGGAGGTTGGCTGTCGGCGGCATGAAGTTGCCGATTAGCTCAATGATGCGGGGAAAGTCCAAATAGACCACGAGGCCGCTCGTCATTCCCGTGAGTTCTTGGTGGCGCAAGAATGACTGCGACTGCGAGAGCGGGTTCTGCGGGGCGAGCACCTGCTCCATCACCGCGGTGCTGTTGGTAATGACCAAGAGGCCGGAGTGGATGGCCAGGAACGCCTTCTGATCGAGGCCGAATACCCCGACGCCGGCGATGCTGTGCCTGGTTATCTCCATTTCTGGCGGCGACATCTCCAGTATCCGGTCCATGAGACCCTGGATCGTCTCCTCGGCGCCGGCTATACCGGCGAAGAGGGCGATGTCGAAGTCACTTGTGGATGCTACGTCGATTAGACCGATTGTCAGCTCGCCGCTCAGCGCCTCGAAGAGATCCTTCAAGTGGATGCCCATGGTCTCGTGGAACCGCTCGTCGAGTTCACCGAGCTCCTCGAACAGGTTCTCGCTGAGCCCCGCGGCACTCAGCAGGCTGATGAACGCGGGATCAGCTAATAGCGTTTTGATCTCGCTGACGTCGGGGATCGAGATCACGCAAGCCGTGCTGTCGGGTAGGCGGCTTGCGAATGGCGGTTGCTCTTGGGGAGCAGCGAGCACCGAATCGGCGACCAGGGCGACGGCGGCCACGCTCAGGGCCGCCAACACGATGATTCCGGTCTTGGTACGCATTTCTAATCCTCCGCTCAGTCTATTCCCGTCAGGTTGGTACCTGACGAAATGTTTTGACATTGACGGTTGCCCGTACTTTACCGCAGGCAGAGTACCGCTTACAAGCGAAATGGTACAAGCCGTCCGCTCGCCTCAGGGGTAGATGCGGTTGATGGTGCGCGGGTAGGGGATCGTCTCGCGTATATGGTGTAGCCCGCAGATCCAGGTGACAACCCGTTCGATCCCCATGCCGAAACCGCTGTGTGGTACGCCGCCGTAGCGGCGGACATCGACGTACCATCGGAAAGCTTCTTCGGGGAGACCATGTTCGCGGACTCTCTTGGCGATCAGTTCAGCGTTGCCGATACGTTGGCCGCCGCCGATGAGCTCGCCGTACCCTTCTGGCGCCTGGACATCTACGCCGAGCACCAGCTCGGGCCGCTCCGGGTCCGGCTCCATGTAGAAAGCCTTGGTCTCCGCCGGCCAGCGGTGAATCAGAATTGGCCGGTCCTCATCGCGGGTCAGGAGCTGCTCATGGGGCGCGCCGAAGTCCACGCCCCACTCGATCTCGGAGCCGGAGGCACGCAGTTTTTCTACCGCTTCGTCGTAGGAGAGGCGCGGGTAGGGCCTGCGCGTGGCCGCCTCGAGCCTGCCGATGTCTCTCTCCAGCAGTTCGAGCTGCGGTCGGCAGCGCTCGATAACTGCACCGACGATCTCGCTGACGAAGTCCTCGCACAGCTCCATCAGCTCGTCGAACTCCATCCAGGCCACCTCCGGTTCGATCATCCAGAACTCGGTCAGGTGGCGGCGCGTCTTGCTCTTCTCGGCGCGGAAGGTGGGGCCGAAGCAGTAGACCTTGCCGAAGCTCATGCAGGACGCCTCGGAGTAGAGCTGGCCGCTTTGCGTCAGGTACGCCTTCTCGCCGAAGTAGTCGGTCTCGAACAGCGTCGTCGTCCCCTCGCAGGCGGCCGGGGTCAGCATCGGCGAGTCGATGAGCACGTAGTCGCGGCTGTCGAAGTAGTTGCGGCAGGCGCGGACCAGCTCGTGGCGCACGCGCAGGATGGCGTGCTGGCGCGACGAGCGCAGCCAGAGGTGGCGGTGGTTGAGCAGGAACTCGATGCCGTGCTCCTTCGGCGTGATCGGGTACGGCTCGGCGATCTGCACCACCTCGATATCCCCAACACTCAGCTCGTAGCCGCCCGGGGACCTCGGGTCCTCGCGCACGGTGCCTGTAACCCGCAGCGAGGACTCCTGCGTCAGCTCGTCGAAGCGGTCGAATGCCTCCCCGGGGAGGTCGGCGCTGCTGAGTACGCACTGCACGACGCCGGTGCCGTCGCGAACAAGCATGAAGCGGATCTTGCCGCTGCTGCGCTTGTTGTAGAGCCAGCCGCGGACCGTCACCTGCCGCCCGACGTGATCCTTCAACTCACTTATCTCGGCTACGGTCATCATCTCCCTCCGGCCGGCCCGAAGACAGGCGGGCCGGCGCTGTCCCACGGCTCCCCGACAGCGATCAAACTGCCGCGATTATAGAAAGCCACCGCGGAGCGCGCAAGTGAGGGGTGGGAGCAGCCGCCTTGGGCTTGCTTACGCGCCGGTCTTCGCCGAAGCCGCCGGCGTACCGGTGGACTCCGTGTTCACAACACAAAGGTCCCCAAGAGGGATCGACCTCTTGGAGACCTTGTTTTCGCGGTTAACGAAGTTGGCTGATGATTTGCGCTGTATCGGGATGGATTTACGAGAGATCAGAGGTGCCGGATCATCTCAACCGTTTCTAGCGAAAATCCGTGAGCCTCGCGGCTCAGCTCTGCAACTTGTTTACGTTTTCCGCTTGCGGACCCTTGGGGCCCTGTTTGATCTCGAAGCTCACACGCTCGTTCTCAGCCAGGGACCTGAATCCCTCGGCTATTATCGAGGTGTGGTGCACGAAGACGTCGACGCCGTCATCGGCCGTGATGAAACCGTAGCCCTTGGCGTCGTTGAACCATTTTACGGTACCTTCCATAATCCTGCTCCGTTAATACAGTTACCTTTCCCCAGCACCACTGTGCTGAGACACGATTGTACTTGAGTCCCGACGTGCGGCAGTTGATGTTTTGGGAAAAATCACTTACCGGGTAGGTTACTCCTACATACAATCAAGTCATATATAAGCGACGGGCAAAGCATTGTCAAGCAAAATAATACTCCGGCAATAAATCATCTTGCGGGGTTTTATGCGTCTTGGAAATATTTCAGCTCAAAATTCCAAGCTGCCGGTTCGACTAACATGTCAGCTTACCCTCCCCAAAAGCCCTTTGAAATGATATGATTATATCAGCCACCGGTGAGCGATCAGTACTCGGGCCGGGGTAGCGTCGAGGGTTGACAGGCCCGGGGGCGTGTGATACTTACTTGCGCTCCGTTGGAGAGCGTGCGGATGGAAAAAGACGAGAATATTGCGGTGATCGCCACAGGCGGCAAGCAGTACCGCGTGCGCGAGGGCGATCGTATCAGCATCGAGGTCCTGGACGCGGAACCGGGGAAAGACGTCAAGTTCGCCGACGTGCTGCTGCTGCGCAAGGGTGGCAAAACAGAAATCGGCATGCCCACGGTAACGGGTGCCAGCGTAACCGGGAAGGTGCTCGAGAAGTTCAAGGGCGAGAAAATAGTCGTCTTCAAGAAGAAAAAGCGCAAGGGATACAAGCGGACGCGCGGCCACCGCCAGAACCTCCTGATGGTAGAGATCGGGAGCATCAACGCCAAGCCCGCGGCGGCGCCGAAGGAGACGGCAGCCAAAACAAAGGCGGCGCCCGCTAAGAAGACGGGCAAGGCAAAGGCGGCGCCGAAGAAGGCCGCTCCAAAGGCAAAGGCAGCGCCGAAGAAAGCCGCACCGAGGAAGACCGCCGCCAAGGTCGCGGAGAAGCCGAAGAAGGTTGAGGCGAAGGCTAGGCCGACGGCAATGAAGACCTCCGCGAAGAAGAGTGCCGCCGCCAAGAAAAGCGAATAGGAGCTGGATATGGCCCACAAGAAAGGACAGGGAAGCTCGCGCAACGGCCGCGACAGCAATCCCCAGTTTCTGGGAGTGAAGCGTTTCGCCGGCCAGGCTGTTCGAGGCGGCTCGATTCTGGTCCGCCAGCGCGGGACCGTATACAAGCCCGGCCTCAACGTCGGCCGCGGCAAGGACGACACACTTTTCGCCCGCGTCGACGGCATCGTCGAGTTCAGGTCCAGAGGTCGCATGGGCAAGTTCGTATCGGTAGTCCCGAATTAAAGAACTGTTGCGGCTCGTAATCGACAGGATCGCCGGCCCGCCCGCCCGCCTGATACTGGAAGCGGAGCGCGTCGGCGTTAGCCACGTACGCTTGCGGACGTTGGATTTATCGCGCGCGGCGTTTGACAGTCTGGCGATTCCATAACCGCGGGTCTTCCGGCTTGAGCGAGTTCATAGATCACCTGAAGTTCACGGCCGCCGCAGGCGACGGCGGCAGGGGTTGCGTCAGCTTCCGCCGCGAGAAGTTCGTGCCTCGAGGCGGCCCCAACGGGGGCGACGGCGGACGCGGCGGCCACGTGACCCTGAAGGCCACGGCTCAGCGCACCACCCTCAGCCACCTGAGGGCCAACAGCCTCGTCCGCGCCGGCAGGGGGGGGCACGGAAAGGGTTCCAACAGGACCGGCGCCGACGGGAAGGACAAGATGCTCGGGGTGCCGCTCGGGACCGTGGTCAGGGACGCGGCGACGGCCCTAGTGCTCGGCGACCTGGTCGGCGAGGGCCAGGAGTTGGTTGTCGCCCAGGGCGGAAGAGGCGGACTGGGCAACGCATCGTTCGCCGGTCCCACTAATCAGGCGCCGCGCTACGCCCAGCCGGGCGAGCCGGGGGTGGAGCGTCTGGTGGAGCTCGAGCTGAAGCTGCTGGCCGAGGTCGGCATCGTCGGCCTGCCCAACGCCGGCAAGAGCACACTCACGGCGCGCGTTACCGCCGCCCGGCCCAAGATAGCCTCCTACCCCTTCACCACGCTCGTCCCCGTGCTCGGCGTGGTAGACTGGAAAGACCGGAGTTTCGTCGTCGCCGAGATACCCGGCCTGATCGAGGGGTCTCACGCCGGCGCCGGGCTGGGGCACCGTTTCCTGCGCCACGCCGAGCGCACGCGCACGCTGCTCCACCTGGTAGACGTTGGCGGTCCCGAGTCGGCCGATCCGGTCCGCAGCCTCGAACAGTTGGACGAGGAGCTGCGGCTGTTCCAGCCGCTCCTGGCCGAGAAGCCGCAGCTTGTGGTCGGCAACAAGATAGACCTGAATCCGCCCGAGGGGAGGATCGATTCTCTAAGGCGCGTGGCCGCGGAGCTGGGGAGGCCCTTTTGCGCCGTCTCGGCGGCCACCGGCGAGGGGCTCGATGGGATGTTCGCGGAGCTGGTGAGGCTCATGGACGGCTCCAGCGTGGGCGGCGAGGGCGGCGGGGACAGCCACGACGGGAGGTGATGCTTGGCAGCGGAAGCGGGAGTAGGGGCAGTGGACGAGCGGCTCAAGGAGATCGCGCGCGCCGCTGACGGGAAGCAGGCCGCGGACATCATCGTCCTCGACGTGTCAGAAATCAGCAGCATCGCCGACTACTTCGTCTTCTGCAGCGGCATAAACGTCCGGCAGACCAAAACGATAGCCGAAGCGATCGAGGAGAGGCTGGCGGCGGGCAGGACCAGGCCGCTGCACATCGAGGGTGAGACCGCCGGAAGCTGGGTGCTGATGGACTACGGCGACATAATCGTCCACATCTTCATGCCCGAGGCGCGCGAGTTCTACGACCTCGAGGGGCTCTGGGGCGACGCGGCGGCCGTCCCGGTAGAAGAGCTGCTCGGCGAGGCGGTCTGAACGCCCCCCGCCCCCCCCGCTCCCTCGCGTATGATTCGCTACAGACCAAGTAGCCACTACCCGTCGTAAACTTATTCCCTACTGAAACGCCTTAGAAAGAGCGGAGGGAGTGGGTTTCATGGTTCCGACCGACGCGGAACTGGTAAGCAGAGCGCGCGGGAATGAGATGGGCGCCTTCCGCCAGCTCGTCGACCGCTACAAGCGCAGGGCCTACTATACCGCCCTTGGCATCGTCGGTAACCATCACGACGCCGAGGACGT
Source organism: uncultured Acidobacteriota bacterium (assembly GCA_964408025.1). Classification (GTDB taxonomy): domain Bacteria; phylum Acidobacteriota; class DATKUA01; order DATKUA01; family DATKUA01; genus CAYOXX01. The sequence goes on from CAYOXX010000001.1 coordinate 16,851, forward strand.
GATGCAGGAGAGTTTCCTGCAGGCGCTCCGCTCGCTCGACCGCTTGCGGAACCCGGGTGGGTTTTGCGCCTGGCTGCTGCGGATAGCCTACAACAGGTCGATTGATCTGCGCCGTCGCCGCCTCCGCGAGGTCTCGCCCGATGGGAGGGAGGATGGAGTCGAGCTGTTCGACACTATCGGGAGCGAGAGCGCGGAGAACAATCCGGAGCGCTCGATGCGTTCCGGCGAGATAGCTGGGCTGGTGATGAGCACGATGGAGAAGCTGCCGGAGAGCCAGCGCGTCGCCTTCGCGCTCAAGCATATCGGCCAGCTATCGATAAAGGAGATCGCCGCCGCAACGGGGAGCACGGAATCGACGACGAAGACAAATATCTACCGCGCCGTGCAGCGCATGCGGAAGGTGCTCTCGCCGCTGAGGATACAAGGGTCAGGAGTGGCAGATGAGCGAGTTTCTTGAAATTCGAGACCTGATGATATCGGCCATCTACGGCGAGGCCGACGAGGAGGAGCTGCGACGGCTCGAGGCCGGGCTGGCGCGGGACGAAAGCTTGGCGGAAGAGTACAGACAGCTACGGGCTACCGTAGCGGAAGTCGAGGGGGCAGACCTGGCCGGCGACCCCGGGAAGAAGTTTTGGCTCGGCGTCTGGCCGCGGGTCCGCCGGGGCTTGGAGGCCGAGGGCCGCGCCGAACAACGGCGAATTCTTAGCGGCCGTCTGACCGCGTTCCCCTGGCGGCCCGCTTTGCAATTTGTCTTCGTCGCCATCATGCTCGTAGTCGGGATCTTCATCGGCAGGTTCCTGGGCGAGCAGGATGTCGAGCCGGCTCAGCCGCCCGCGCCATCGGTAACAGCGGTATCATTTCCCTACGAGGACGAGATCGAGGCTCGCGAGCAGGATTTCATCGTCGACGCCACGCTCGCCTCCCTCGAGAGGTCGGAGAGCGTGTTGCAGGAGTTCCTCGATGTGGATCCGGGTCGCTGGGGCGACCGGGAGGAGGCCTTCTTCAGTAACCTCGAGTCCAGCCACAACCTGTTCGACGAGCTCGCCGAGCTGCGGGGCAGCCTGCGGGGCGGGCGCTACGGCTTTGTCTCGACCCTGCTCGACGAGCTGGAGATCATCCTTGGGGACATCGCCGGTATCGAGGTTGACGACGATCTAGCCTTCGAGATCGAGCGCCTGCAGGAGGACATCGCCGACAGGCGCCTGCTGGTCCGCATTCGCGAGATAGAGACCGCGTTTCCGGAGAGCCGATCGGTGCGCACGCTGCCGCTGAGGCCCGTGAACAGGTGAGAAGATGACAGTGAGAACTGGATTTCTGGCAACAGCCATCATCGCAGCTTGCTGGTCGGTTGTCGCGGCCTCCGACGCGTTAGCGGCCGAGCAGGACCCCGGCGTGGCCGCCTACCACGAGGCCCGCGCGCTCCTGGTTGAAGGCCGCGTCGCCGAAGCGGCCGCCAGGTTCGAGTCGCTCATCTCCGCTTACCCCGACAGCAGCCGCGCCGACGACGCCGCCTTCTACCTCGCCTACTGCCGCCACCGGCTCGGCCAAAAGCATTTGGCTTTCACCCAATACGTGAGCTTTCTCGAACGCTATCCCCGCAGCATACTTGCCCGCCGGGGGCTGATGTTCGCCATCGGCCTGGCCCAGGAATTGCGTCGCGACGACGGCGATATCTACGATCAGTTCCTGGCGCGCTACGTTCGCCGTGGACAGAGTTTTACAAGCCGCGTGGAGATCGCCATCAGGCTGGCGCAACTGGGCAACTGGAGCGGCCTGGACCTGCTCGTGCGGGGACTGGAGCGGGGCAGCGGCATACAGCAGATCGTGATCTCCGACCTGCTGCGTTACCGGCTCGACGAGGAGAGTGTCCGCGGAGCATTCGAGCGCGCGCTGCGGGGCTCCGCTAACGAGATAGTGCGTATGAAGGCCGCGTCGGCGCTCTCGCGCGTGACCCATCTGGACTCCGTGCGCGAAGCGATGAGCGAGGCGATGCTGCACGACCGCAACGAGCTCGTCAGGATCAGCGCCGCCGAGGCGCTCTCGCACCACCGGGCGGACAGGGCGGTCCAGAGGGCCTTCAATAGTGCCCTGGGCAGCGAGCGCGATCCGATTGTGCTGATCAACGTGATCGAATCGCTCGGCGACGGCCTCGCCGACGTGGGAGTCCACGCACAGCTGCTCAGCAGGCTCAGCAACGAAGAGGATCCTATGATCAGGTTCGCTGTCACCGGGGCACTGCGCGGACACGTCGTCATCGACTCCGACACGCTGCCGGGGCTGGAGACGTTGGTTCACGCGCCAGAACCACTAGTGCGGCTAAACACGATCCGGGTCCTGGCACAGCGGACAGACGATCCCCAAGTTCGCGTTGTGATCCTGGAGAGCCTGGAGAACGATCCGAACATAGACGTCAGGATGGCGGCTGTCAGCGTCCTCGCGCCGCACGCGTCCAACGAGCGGGTTCGCCGCGTCCTTGAGCTGACGGTGGAGAATTCGGAGAGCGTTAGCCTGATAACCTCTTCCATCAGGGCCCTGGGTAGCCAGGCGGCTCACGCGGAAGTGCGCCGCATGCTTGCGGGGATGCTCAGCGCGCCGCAGCCACCAGTGGTGTCGTACGACCTGGTGAGGGTGCTGGCGCCGTACTCCGACAGGCCGGAGGTTCAGGACGGCTTCATTTTCCTGCTCGAGAACGCCGAAGACGGCAACCTGAGGCACGTCGTGGCCAGGAGCCTGCGCGCGGTCGAGGGGGAATCGAGGCTCGAGCGGCTCGAGCGCCTCTACCTCGAAGAAGAGGACGTGGAGCTTGCCGCCCTCTATCTCGAACTGATCGCCAGGGCCGACCCGGAGCGGGGCCGGGCGCTGGGAGAGGGATCGTTACGTTAAAAGCGCAGTGGTGGATGAAGCGGTCTACGCCTTCGCGCCGCGCATACGCCCGAGCTGCCCTCCCATGGTACCGGTGATTTTCTGCCAGATCGCCAGGACCGGGCTGGCGATGAAGATGGAGGAGTAGGTGCCGACCAGGATGCCGATAATCAACGTGAAGGCGAAATCGTTGATTACCGAGCCGCCCATGAAGAATAGGAAGAGTACGACAATCAGCGTTGTCACCGAGGTCAACAGCGTCCTGCCCAGGGTGCTGTTGATGCTGGCGTTGAGAATGCCCTCGTAGTCATCGCGCGCCTCGCGGCGCCGGATGGTGAGGTTCTCGCGGATGCGGTCGAAGACGACGATTGTGTCGTTGAGCGAGTAGCCGACGATGGTCAACAGGCCGGCAACGATCGGCAGGTTGAACTCCCTTCCGGTCATGGAAAAGATGCCGACCGTGATGAGGAGGTCGTGGATGGTGGCGGCGATTGCCGCCACCGAGAACCTGGGGTTGAAGCGGAACCAGATGTAAGCCAGGATGCCGCCAAGCGAGAAGACGATTGCCCAGACTGCCTGCTCGCCCAGCTCCGCGCCGACGACGGCGCTGACCATCTCGGCCCTGATTCTGCTGAAGTTGCCTAGGAACGTGCGCGCGGGGATGAAGTTCCTGAAGTCATCGGCGCGCTGTGCGTGCTCCTCGCGGAAGACCAGCGAGTCCAGGGCGCGCTCGAGGCCCTCCTCGGTGAAGATGCCGTGTAACTCCGTCTCCCTGTACCTGTCGATGAGCTGCTCGGAGAGGTCGCCGTAGATCTCGCGGATCTCCTGGGTAGTCAGGTTGGTCCGCCGCAGGGCCAGGGGATCGTTATCCTCCGCGGCCAGCAGTTCCGTCACCCTGTCCTTGCCCTCGAGGTTGAGGTTCAGCCTGCCCTCCTCGATAAGTGCCAGGTCCGATTCGCTCGACAGGGCGTCAATTATCCGGTTGACGACGTCCTCCTGCGCCGCGGAGCCCGCGGTCGCGCCATCATCCTCAAGATCCTCGCGCTGGACGCGTATCATCACGTCGCGGTGCTCCGCGTCGGCCTGGATCATGGCGTCGCCGTAGCCGACGGTGGCCAGATTGGCGCGGATGGCGTTGAGACTCGGCAATTCGTTGAACTTCAACTGGATCAGGTTGCCCCCGGCAAAGTCGATACCCAGGTGGAGGCCGTTTACGGCTACGTATATACAGCAGGCGGCTATGAGGAGTAAGGAGAGGCTGATGGCGAGGAACTTTTTGCCGAGGAAGTCGATCTTTGTTTCGCGGAAGAACTGCATTGAGGTCCTCTGTCAGATGCTCAGTTTCTGAATCTGGTTGCGCTTGATGGCCAGCACGGAGTCGAAGACGACGCGGGCTACGAAGACCGCCGTGAACATCGAGGCCGCCAGGCCGATGGTGATCGTGGTGGCGAAGCCGCGTATCGGCCCGGTGCCAAACTGGAAGAGAAAGATGGCGGCGATGAAGGTGGTGACGTTGGCGTCGAAGATGGTCCCGAACGCCTTGCCGAAGCCGCTCTCGATCGAGCTCATCACCGTCTTGCCTACACGCAGCTCCTCGCGGATGCGCTCGAATATCAGCACGTTGGCGTCGACCGCCATGCCGATGGTAAGGATTATGCCGCCGATACCGGGCAGCGTTAGGACCGCCCCGAACCAGGCCAGGAAGGCCATGATCAGCAGGATGTTCATGGCCAGGGCGAGGACGGCGACGAAACCCGAGAGGCGGTAGTAGAGGACCATGAAGACGACCACAATCGCCATGCCCCAGAGGGCTGCGGTCGTGCCGAAGCGGATCGAGTCGGCGCCCAGGGCCGGGCCGACCGAGCGCTCCTCCTCGAAGTGCATCGAGGTCGGCACGGCTCCGGAGCGGAGCAGCCAGGCGAGGCGATCGGCCTCTTCGCGCGTGAACTGGCCGGAGATCTCGCCTACCGATCCGATCTCGTCGTTGATGACGGCCACCTCGATCGCCTCGTCGTCCAGCACCACGGCCATCAGCTTGCCGATATTGGCGGCGGTTAGCTGCCGAAAGCGCTGCCCGCCCTCGGCGTCGAAGGTGAACTGGACAACGATCCTGTTCTGCTGGCCGCGGCTGGCGCGCGCGTCGATCAGGTAGTTGCTGTTGACTGTGGCCTCCTTGTAGAGAAGGTGGAACTCGAGCGGAAGCCGCTCCTGGCCCCGGGCCTCAGCCAGCGTCTGCGCGTACTCCGGCACGATCTCCTGACCGGCGAGGACGTCGCCTCCCAGGTTCTCCAGCAGGGCTTCGCGCGTCAGCGCCTGGTAAGGCCGGTCCGCTTCGTCGTAGACGAGCATTCGGAACTCCAGGTTGCCGGGAGTACGGATGCGATCCTTGGCCTCCTCGGGATCCTCGATGCCGGGCAGCTGCAGCAGGATACGCTGCGAGGTGGCCTGGTCGCCCTGGATCACGATGTTCGGCTCAGCCACGCCGAGCTGGTCGATGCGGTAGGAGATGGAGCGGCGCACGTTCTGGACAGTGCTGCGGCGGATATCGGTAATCGCTCCCATCGACAGCGTCAGTCGGATGGTCCCGCTCGCCGGCGAAGTCATCGACCAGTCGCCCTCGACGTTTATCCGCTCGCGGATCGCCTGCCGGGCGTCGTCCATCCTCTCCGCATCGGCGAGGTCGAACTCCAGGTGGGGAGGGTTGCCCTCCGGGTCATCAAGAATCTTGAAAAAGGGCATTCCCGGCGGAAACGCTGTTCGGTCGCCCTCCGGCATGAAGGCCACCGATTCGCGCGCAGTGCTGATCTCGATACCAGCGTCCTGCAGCGCGTTGCGGGCGGCGGCGAAGGTGTTGTCAACCTCGCTCTCTACCGCCTCGTCGACGTGGACGCGGATCAGCAGGTGCGAGCCGCCCTGCAGGTCGAGCCCAAACATTATCGGCTTGGAAAAGATGACCAGCGCGGAGACCGCCAGGATAACCAGGATGAATAGGATTCGTCCCCAGGGGATGCGAGACATCGACGGACCTCACTTCTTCTCGACGGCGGTTTCCTCGCCTTCCGGCTGGACGACCGTCCCGACGGCCTGGCGGCTTACCTCGATCTTTATCTGGTCGGCGATGCGCAGGATGATCGTCTTCTCGGTGACGCCGGAGACGGTGCCGTGGATGCCGCCTACGGTCACGATCTTGTCTCCCGACTTCAGCGAGCCGATCATCTCCTGCAGCTTCTTCCTTCGCTTGCGCTCGGGGCCGATGATGAGGAAGTACCAGACGGCAACCAGGATGCCCATGAGCACGAGCATCGGGACGAGGCCACCTCCTCCCTCGCCTGTAGGGGCCATCGCGATCTGCGCCGCCCAGTCTGTTAACTGACTGGCAAGATTGGTCATTATCCCACCCTTCTATAAATGGCACGTTTAGTGCCCAAAACGGTTTCGTAGGGTGACCGATTTCGGGGAACATGTCAAGGCGATGCGAGCGCGTATCGTCGGCGGGCCGGTAAGGTGTTCTCAGGTTGATTTCTTTTCGACATCGAGGCTTGAACGCTGACGAAAGCCGTCGATGAAGTCGTCGCGGAAGCGTGTGAACCTTCCCGCCGCGATCGCCTCGCGCGCGCGCGCCAATAGAGTAAGGAAGAAATGCAGGTTGTGATGTGTGTTGAGCATCGAGGCGAGGATCTCTCCGGAGACGAACAGGTGACGCAGGTAGGCGCGGCTGAATCGCGAGCAAACGGAGCAGCCGCACTCCGGGTCTATCGGCGAGGGATCGTTGCGGTAGTGTGCATGCTTGATCGACAGCCGGCCGCGCGAGGTGAACAGCGTCCCGGTGCGCGCGTTGCGGGTCGGCAACACGCAATCGAACAGGTCGTAGCCGAGGCCGATCATGGTGAGCAGGTCGTCCGGCGGCCCTACGCCCATCAGGTAGCGTGGCCTGTCATCCGGCAGCATCGGGGCACAGAGGGCGGCGGTCTCGAGCAGCAGCTCCTTCGGCTCGCCGACGCTGAGGCCGCCGACAGCGTGGCCGGCGAAGTCGAGTTCGGCGAGGCGCTCGGCGCAGGCGCGGCGCTGCCGCGGGTCGAAACCTCCCTGCTGGATGCCGAACAGGGCGCCGCCAGCTGGGCCGGGCACCCGGCGGTACTCCGCGAGGCTACGAGCCGCCCAGCGACAGGTGAGCTCCGTCGCTTCCCGCACAACTGGCGTCGGGGCGGGATAGGGTAGACAGTGGTCGAGGACCATGATGATGTCGCTGCCGAAGGAGAGCTGATTCCGTACGCAGCTCTCCGGTGTCATGAGGTGCTCGCTACCGTCGAGGTGCGAGTTGAAGCGCACCCCCTCCTCAAGAACCCGGTGGCGACCCTGCATGCTGTAGATCTGGAAACCTCCGCTGTCGGTCAGTATCGCACGCTGCCAACCGATGAAGCTGTGCAGCCCACCGAGGGACCGGATGAGCTCCGCGCCGGGGCGCAGGCTCAGGTGGTAGGTGTTTCCGAGGACGATATCCGCTCCCAGCTCTTCCAGGTCACGGGGGTGCATGGCCTTAACTGAACCCTGCGTTCCGACCGGCATGAAAGCGGGTGTGCGAACTGGCCCGTGCGGAGTCGAGAGCACGCCACACCTGGCGGCGGAGGGCCCGTCTTTACAGGTGATCTCGAAAGCCATAGCCGCGGAGTATAGCCGCAATCGAAAGCGGGTGCTAGTGAGTGGAAGACATAAAGTAAATTCTAGGTATTTTCGCGGCGAGAACTTACTGGCAGCCCGGGTAGTTAATAGATGGGAGAATAATTCCAAAAAATACTCAAGTATTTTCTACAAGATCTTGTATGCTTAAAGCACTTTAGTGCAATATCGAGTAAGTGTAATGTTATCAACAATATGCGAGCGCGGATTGTTGACCTTTCAAGGCTTGAGTAGTACACTCTAGTATGATGTCTTCCATCCATGGGTATGGACATCGTGTGAGGAGTTAGCCCTCGGCTGAATGAGCATGGAAAGACTTATCCGGGCGGGGGCGAAAAAGGCAATGCGGGTTCTCCCGCGGGAGGGCGTAGAGTGACCTACACCACATCCCAAGTTGCAGAAAGAGTTGGAGTATCTAAGAAGACCCTCTACAGCTGGCTGAAGAAGAGGATCATCGAGGAGCCTGATCGCGACTACAAGGGCTACCGCATCTGGAGCGAAGAGGACATCAACAAGTGCCTGGAGTATAAGAACCGCCGCATCCCGGCGTCCCAGGTGAAGAGCAGAAAGTAGAGTACCGTTCGGAGGAGGCATGTTTGGGCGTCGCAAGCGTCTGCTTGGCGTCGATATTGGCTCACACGCCATCAAGTCGGTGCTGCTCAAGCGCTCGAAGAAGGGCGGCATGCAGTACGAGCTGGAGAAGATCGCGCTGGAGCCGGTACCGCCGCAGGTGATTGTCGAGGGCGACATAATCGATTCGGTCACCGTCATAGACGTGTTCGACCGCCTGCTGCGCTCCATGCGTACGCGGGTCAACGACGTCGCCATCGCCATGGCCGGCAACTCGGTGATAATTAAGAAGATCGCCATGCCCGGCATGAGCGAGGAGGATCTCGAGGATTCGATTCAGTGGGAGGCGGAGCAGTACATCCCCTTCGAGATCGACGAAGTAATGGTTGACTACCATTTGATGTCCGAGTCGACGGAAGGCGGTTCAATGGACGTAGTGTTGGTGGCGGTCAAGAAGGACAAGATACTCGACTACACCAGCATCGTCAGCCAAGCGGGCAAGTCGACGGCGGTTGTGGACGTCGACGTCTTTGCCATCCAGAACTGCTTCGACGTCAACTACCAGGACGTCGGTGGCGCCAACATAGGCCTGGTGAACATCGGGGCAAGCGTCACCAGCATCAACATCCTGGAGGACGGCAGGACCTCGTTCTGGCGCGACATCATCGCCGGCGGCAACAAGCACACCGAGGCGCTACAGCGGGACCTGGGCCTGGGGATCGAGCAGGCGGAGGACGCCAAGCGTGGCTTTGAGGTCGAGGGGGCACCACCCGACGCAGTGATTTCGGTGCTTGACAAGGCTTCGGAAGAGGTCGTCGACGTGATAGCCAAGACCTTCGATTTCTACCGGGGCAGCTCCGGCGGCGCGTCGCTGGAGAGGGTTTACGTCGGCGGCGGCGCGGCAGCGACCTCCGATTTCCTCGACATGCTCGGCGGCAGGATCGGCGTGCCGGTGGAGATGATGGATCCGTTCCGCGCCATCTCGGTAAACCCGAAGAAGTTCGATGTCGATTACATCCGCGACCAGAGTACCAGCTTCGCGGTCGCAGTAGGCTTGGCGCTGCGGGAGGCTGACTACTGATGATACGTATAAACCTGCTGCGCAGAGAGCGCGTCAAGGAGAAAAGGGTAAAGGTACCCGCGCGGGCTCCGACGCAGATGGTGGGTCAGCTGGGCTTCGTGGCCGTTTTCGTCGTCACGCTGGCGGTGATCGCCTTTCTCTGGCTGGACGTCCAGGGCAAGAAGGGCAACCTGGAGAGCGAGTACCGCGCGGCGTCGCAGGAGCGGGAGCGACTGCGCGGCGTGGAGGAACTGGTCAACCGGCTGGAGGCCGAGAGGGAGCGGCTGGCGACGCGCCTGCGGACGCTCAGCGACCTCAAGGACAACCTGCGCACGCCTTACTACGGCATCGGCGTGATCTGGGCCGCCTATCTGCCCCTGGAAAACAACCGCGATTTCGCCCTCTCCAGCGTCGCTCAGGAAACGGACTCTGATGTACGCTTCGTCGTCGAGGGAGAGGCGTCCCGGGATGCACTCCTGCGGTTTCACGACAACCTCAACGGCTTCACCGAGCTGGTGCAACGGGTGCGCATTCTCGAGCACCAGTACGAGCGCGACGGGAGATTCGAGTTGCTAGTCGAGTTTGTAAATTTCGGTGACTTGAGGACGGAATCGCAGGAGAGCGAAGCGTCGCCCAGCGTGAGCGAGGGGGGCGAGGGGTCGTAGCGATGCAGAATCTGCCGTACTGGGGACAGCTGTTGATCGTGGTCGGCGTCTGCGCGGTGATGGGTTTCATGTTCTATCAGTTCATCTATACAAACGAGTTGCAGGAAGTCACGGATATCGAGGCGCGGCTCGAATCGGTGAACGCCGAGATCCGCCGATTCAGGCCGTACGAGCACCGCATGGGCGAGCTGGAGCGGGAGATCGAGGAGATCAGAGCCGACCTGGAGCTGATACGCTCCGTCTTCCCGGAGGAGATTGACGACGCCGCGCTCAACCGGTTTGTGGGTAGCGTCGCCAACAGCGACAACATCTACTTGGCCAACTACAGCGCCGGCGAGATGATCGATCAGGAGCAGTACCTGGAGCTGGTCGTCAACTACAACTCGCGCGGGCGCTTCCAGGACTTCCTGAATTTCTTCAACGACATCGGCAGCCGGGGGCAGGTGATGCACATCTACGGGCTCAACATGGAGCGCTCCTCCTCGCGACAGAATCCCAGCGGCCGCCACCCCGTGACAGCGAGCTTCACGATCTCCACTTACATCTACAAGGAGATCGCCGAGGAGCCGGAGGAGAGCGAGTGAGCGGCGAGCACAACAGGTTTTGCGCGCGCGGCTCCGGCCACGGCGGGCTCTGGGGTGGGGGTGTCGCGGCGCTGCTACTGTGCCTGCTGTTCGCGCTGGCGGCGGAGCTGCCGGCACAGGAGGAGCCGACCCAGCCGCGGCAGCAGGGCAGGTGGGTGGGAGCCATGCCGGAGATAAACACCCTGGAGGAGCTGGAGCGCTTCCTGAGGCAGTTCCTGACCGACCGCACTCGGCGGCGCGACCCGTTCACGCGCGAAGTGCAGGAGGCGCAGCAGTCCTCGGCCACCTATCAGCTCCAGACGCGCCCTCGGCCGGCTTCAGGTTTCGGGCGCTACGACATAGACGACCTCACACTCCAGGCCATCTGGAACGACGGCGAGCAGATTACCGCGGTCTTCAGGGCGCCGGATCAGAAGCTGTTCATCGTGTCCGTCGGGGATGAGGCTTACGACGGCCGCATTGTGGAGATAAACATAGAGCAGCGCTACGTGAGGTTCATGCAGGAACTCAGACGGGTCGGCCAGCAAGCGGAGGGCCAGCCGGTCGTAAGGTACGAGCCTAAGATCGTCAGGTTACGACGGTGAGGAGGAGGCTATGGGCTTCAGGGTGACCGTCACTCTCGCCGCGTTCACGGCGGCCTGCCTCTGGCTGGCGGTATCCGGGCCGGTCGCTGTGGCGCAGGACGAGACCCTGCGAATAATCGATCTCCAGTACCTGGAAAGCGGCAGCACGAGCAGGCTTGTCGTTCGGGCCAGTCTACCGTTTACCTACAGGGCCTACTCCGAGGGCACCGGGACGCTGGTGATCGAAACCGACGCTGCCGACACAAGCGACATCGCGCCGGGCATTACCATAGGATCCAGATTTGTGCACAGCATCACCGTGGAGAACAGGCGCGCGGAACAGGATAGGGAGGTGACCGCGATAACCATCCGCTACAGGCCGGAGAACCGCTACGAGATCACGCCTCGCGGAAGAAGGCTCTTCATAGATTTCGCCCCGGCCGACGCCGGGGTGCCTGAACAGTCGACCGCGGAGGAGACCGCAACGGCTTCGCGAGAGCCCGATGAGGTAGGGGAGCCGGCTGACGCACCCGAACCGGAAGCCGAAGGAAGCCACGGCGATTCAACAGGCCCCGATTCGACGGCAGCACCGCGGCCCACCGATTCCGATTCCCTGCGTTATAGGTTGGATCCAGTGGTGACGTACTCGCTCACCGCGCTGCGCGTCGACAGGTCCAGAGGCGGCGTCGAGATAGTGATCTCCACGGACCGCCCCATGGAGCGGAGACTTTACCGAATCGTGCCGGTGGGGCCGCCCCCGCGCTACGTCGTCGACCTGCACGGCGCCACCAACAACCTGCGGCGAGGAATAACCGAAGCTGTATCCGGTTACTTCGCCAGCATTCGCACGGCGCAGTTCGACGTGAATCCGTACCCAATTTCGCGCGTGGTGCTCGATATTGAAGACGAGCGGTGGCCGCAGGCCTTCTCCAGAGGGAATGACCTTGTCCTGAGCTTCAGCGTCGATGCCGAGGCAGCAGGCGCCGGCGGTAGCGAAACCGCCCGAGTGGAGCCGGTCGTCGTTGTTTCGGCCGACCAGCCGCGGATCGAGGAACCGACTGAAGCCGAAGCCGGAGGCGCGACCGGGTCCGCAGACGTCGCCGAACAGGAACCAACAAGTGTTGAGCGGAAGGCCGACGCCGCTGAGTCAGGTGAGACTCGCGAAGTAATTTACGACCCGGCACCGGAGCCGGAACCGGCCGTGGAGCCGGCATTAGAGGTGGAGGCCGATGCTGCCGAGAAAGGTGAGGCTCGCGAAGTAACTTCCGATCCGGCACCGGAGACGGAAGAGGCTGTGGAGCCGGCATTAGAGGTAGAGGCCGATGCTGCTGAGACAGGTGAGCCTCGCGAAGTAATTTCCGATCAGGCACCGGAGACGGAAGAGGCTGTGGAGCCGGCATTAGAGGTAGAGGCCGATGCTGCTGAGACAGGTGAGACTCGCGAAGTAATTTCCGATCAGGCACCCGAGCCGGAACCGGCCGTGGAGCCGGTGTTAGAGCCGGAAGCTGAGGCGGAGCCGGAATCAGAGCCGGAAGCTGATGCGGAAGTCGGCTCGCTGCCGTTCGAGTCCGAGCAGGCGTCTCGAGGCGATGCGCAGCCCGCGATTGCGGCGCACAGCAGTGAAGCGTCGGCGAGCTATGACTATGTTTCGACGTCGGGCAGTGACGCCGCAGCGGAGGCGGAAGCCGAGGTCGCGACTGGCGGTACTACGGGAATCACGGAGCCGCCGGAGGAGAATCTGCAGCTCTTCTCTGAGCAGTATCCAGACGGCATGAGGTCGAGCTCCGCAGTGGCGAGCGCAACGCATCCGGCGCCGGTCGGCACTCGACCGCAGCAGCAGAGCGAGGCACCGCAGCAGGGCGGCGAGGAGCAGTTCGATCTCACGACGGAGCGAGACCAAGATTTCTTCCGCACCCGCGAGATCACGCCCAGCGAAAGGCGTTACAGAGGCCGCAGGGTGAACCTCGAGTTCGAGAGCATCAGCCTGCGAGCGCTGATTCTGCTACTGGGCCAGATGACCGATAAGAACTTCATTGTCGATCCGTCGGTCAGGCATCTGGAAGTGTCGCTCAGCCTGCGGGACGTGCCATGGGACCAGGCTCTGGAAATCATTCTCGACTACTACGGTCTGGGAAGCGTCGAGGAGGACAACGTCATCCGCATCGCCACGCGGCAAAGGCTGACCCAGGAGGCCGAGGAGCGCCGCCAGCTGGCCCTGCAGCGCGCCCTGTCGGTGCCGCGCCGGCAGGTTACGAGGCCGGTGAACTACGCCAAGGCGAGCGACCTGCTGGCGCTCATCCGGCGCAACCTCAGCAGCCAGGGGGAGGCGGTGGTCGACGAGAGGACGAACACGCTTGTGATCACTGACATCCCCTCCAAGGTCGACGAGCACCTCGCACTGCTCGAGGCCCTGGACATACCGACAAGGCAAGTGATAGTCGAGGCGCGCATAGTAGAGACGACGCGAGACTTCATCAACGAGTTCGGTCTCCAGTACGGATTCCGGGCCTCGGCGACGTCGGATTACGGCAGCTCCACGGGGTTGATATTTCCGAACCAGATGACTATCTCCGGTGGCGGACCTGAGTTCTCGCCGAATCTGCTGCCGTTCGCCGTCAACCTGCCTGCCTCGACGATAAACAGCTCGATTCTCGGTTCCTTCGCCAACATCAATGGCTCGTTCATTCTCGACGCCATACTCACGGCGGCGGAGAGCGAGCGCAAGGTGAGGGTGCTCAGCCGGCCCCGCATCAGCGCCCTGAACAACGACCGGGCGGAGATCAAGAGCGGCATCGAGGTCCCCTATCAGGTGATCCAGAACAACACGGTCTCCATCCGTTGGCGAGAGGCGACGTTGAGGCTGACGGTAACACCTCACATAACCTCCGACGCCACCGTGATCTTGGATGTCGAGGTCGACAAGAGCTCGCTGGGCATTCAGACGGCGGCCGGATTCACCATCCAAACGCGGCAGGCGACGAGCACGGTGCTGGTGCCCGACGGCGGCGTAGCCGTCATCGGCGGGGTTCTGGAGATCTCCGAGAACATCACCAGCGAGCGGACTCCTTTCCTGCACCGGATCCCGCTGATAGGTCGCCTCTTCCGCAGCAGGCAGGAGCGAGTCCAGAACACCGAGTTGCTGATCTTTATTTCGCCGAAGATCATCGGCTAGGGGTGAAAAGATGTCGAGAAAACTGCTGATTCTGCCGGCGCTGGCCATCCTGATTTTCGCCCTCTCTTGCAGCGAGGAGAGGGGCCAGGTAATCCTCACAGTCGCGTCGATCAACCCCACCTCCGAGCCCTTCGGGGACATCATGGATGAAGACGGTATCATTCCGCCGGACACAGTCGACATAGAGCTCCACAACGACCTCAAGAATCCTGGGGGGCTGGGGAGTCTGACCTTTGCCGACATCGTTGTGGAGTCGGTCACCATCAGCTTCACGCGCGTCGACGGCGGCTCGGACGAGCCCGCGACGTTCCGCACGGCCACGAGCTACTTGATACCGGCCCAGGGAATCCTGACGATCACCGATTTCCTGATCATTCCCGCGACACTGAAGGCCCAGTTTCCGCTGAGCGATCTGCTCTACTACGGATTCGAGCGCAGCACCAATTTCGCCAGCATTCGAATGGACGTTCGACTGGAGTTCGCCGGCCACACACACGAAGGAGATCCCGTCTACGCGTCTGGGAGTATCACCATGGAATTCACGAACTGGGCGGACTGAGCGCGCAGGAGGATAACAGATGAGGCGAGCGGCGAGATCAATCAGTTGGTTAGTGCTGTTGGCGGTTCTCTGGTTGCCGCCGGGCGGCTGCAGCCCAGAGGATCCGGCAACGCCGACCCAACCGACTACGCAACCACCGGCGACCGGCGCGCGGGCCGTCAGCGTCAGCGTTTCGCCGAGTAGGATTCCGGCTGACGGCATCTCGGCCGCGCTCATCATAGCCAGCTGCTACGTGGGCGGCCAGTCAGCGCCGGACAACCTGCCGGTGAGTTTCACCACGGACCGCGGCGATTTAAGCCTAAACGGCGTCGATCCGATAAATGCGGACCAGCCGACGCACTCAGCCACGTTATACACCTCCGGCGGCACGGTTAGCATCTATCTGATCAGCGAGGCGGCGCCAGCGACAGCTCGCTTGAATGTTTACTTTGGCACCGATGCGGCGGCCAGCGCCAGCATCGAATTCATCCTCAGCGACCAGCAAATAGGTTCGATTGAGCTCACTTTGACTCCCGAGAACGGCAACTCTCCCCTCACGATTTTAGCCTCGGCTACCGTGAAGTCGCCGAACGACGACACGATGCAGGGGCTCCGCGTCACCTTCGAGATCGACGACCCCTCGGCCTCCATCGACGACAGGAGGATCAAGACCGATAGCAGCGGCATCGCGGCGACCTACATCAGCGGTATCGTCAGGGACGCGACGGTGACCGCCTCGGTCGGGGATTACGTCGCCATGAAGCAGGTGAGGATCGACAACGAGGAGGCCAAGCTGCTGACCCTCGAGGCGCTCGACGAAACCGGAACGGCGAGAAGCGAGCCGGTGCTGGTCGGCTCATCGTGGCAGATGCTGCTGCGCGCCTCGGTAAGCAGCGAGACCACCGGAGGCTCCCCAGTACCGGGAGTGGTTGTCTCGTTCAGTTCCAACATCTCCGGCGCCAGCTTCGGAAGCAGCCAGGTGACCACCAATTCCAACGGCGAAGCCGAGACGTACATCTTCAACATGGGCAGCGACGGCTACATAACGGCTTCCGCACCGGGGGCCGACGACACGCTGTTTGTGAAGCTGAACAGGCCGCCGGTTGCGCGCATCGACGTACTCTCCGGAACCGACGCTAACGGAGACGGCTACGCGGGCGATGTCAACGTTTTCGTGTTATCCGCAGCGCGAAGCTACGATCCCGACGAGAACTTCGGCGATTCGATAGAATATTCGTGGACGTTTACCATCAATTCTTCTGCCGACGTTAATGTTAGCCCGTCAACGAGCACCGACGAGGTAGTGACCGTAACCGTGGGCGACGCGACGACGCAACCTGCTGCAGGCGACATACTGACGATAACACTGACGGTGACCGACGAAAACGGCCTGCAGGACACCGAGGTCATGACGATAGAATTCCAATGATGTTGTCCCTAAAGTGTTTGACTTCCAAGGTTTTGGCGTCATACACTTGGATTGGAAATCTTCTGCGGAAACTGGCCGAGGAGAATTAGATGGCCGAAGATTCCGATGGCGAAATTGTACTCTCACCGAGGCTGGAATCGCTGTCAGAGGAGTATGCCAAGGATCCGACCTCGAAGAAGTTCTATCCGCTCGCCGAAGAATACCGCAAGTCGGGCATGTTTGACGAGGCGATATACATCTGCAGTGAGGGCCTCAAGAACCACCCGGGCTATCTTCCGGCCCAGATGACGCTGGCGCACTGCTACGTCGAGACGAAGAATTATATAGAAGGTCAACTGCTGCTGCAGGAAATACTCGAAGAACACCCCGAAAACGCTCCGGCGCACCGTCTAGCGGGGGACCTCTACTTCTCCCAGGGCGAGATCGATTCGGCCCGTGAGCATTATCTGGCAGCGCAGAAGCTGCGTCCCGACGACCAAATCGTTGATGAGCGGCTGCAGATGATTGATTTCCCCGAGAAGGACCTGACGTCGGACAGGGAGATCGATGTCTCGGCGACACCCGAGCCCCCGGCCGCCGAGGAGTCTCCGGGTTTGGAGTTGAGTGGGGCCGTAGACGGGGACGCAGGTGAACCGGAGCTTGATCTTGATGATGCGGACGAGCCCACCGACGTCGTTCTGACGCTAGGTGACGAAGCCGAGTCTGTGGACCTGTTTGTTCCGACGCAGAAGCGTATGGCAGTCGTCGAGGAGCCGGTTGCGCCGGAGCCCTCCGCTGCGGAATCCCAAGATGAGGTTTCTGTTATTGAGAGCGGGCTGGCGGATACCTCGCCCCCGGAAGAGACCGATGAGGTGGTAGCCGAGGAACAGGCCGGAGTCGGCGATTCTATCGAGGTCGGTGACGCGGAGGTTGCCGCGTTTGCTGAACCGGCAGGGGAAGAAGAAGGCGGCGGTGAGCCGCTGTTGCCGCAGGAAGAGATAGAGCCCCTCGAGATACCGCAGTTGGAAACCGCAGGGGTAGCCGAGGCCGACTCGGTTCCGACCTTGGAATCTCCCGACGAGATTACGGTGAGATTCGAATCCCCTCCGTTACAGGAAGGACGGGAAGAGGATATCGGTGTTCCCGAAGAGGCTGAACGGGAGCTCAAGGTCGACGCGACGGCCCTGGTTCTCGAGCTCGAGAGCCTGTCGCCTGAAGAGCTCCAGGAGGTCCCTCCGGAGGAGATGGTGCTGGGCGAGGGGGATATCATCGAGAGGGGCGTTGCGCCAGCGCTCGAAGCGGAAGCCGAAGCTGTCGCCGATAAGGAGATCGAGATCGGGCCGGAAGCGCTCGAGGCGCCGGCGGAGCCGTCAGCAGAGCCGGCGGAAGCGCGAGAACAGGAAGTCCCCGCGGAGGTGGCGGAGCCGCCCGCCGTGGAGGAGCCTTTTCTCGTCGAGCCGCTGGAGATCGGCGACCTGGCAGTGGGGGAGCATGTCGCCGCGGAGCCCGAGGCGCCAGAGAGTGAGGAAGAGCTGCCGGCGCCGCCAACCATCACCTCGGCGAAGATTTACGAGGAACAGGGTCACCTGGCCGAGGCCCTCGAGATATACAGGTGGCTTCTCGAGCGAGATCCCGATTTCAGGCATCTCGGAGGCAAGGTCAGAGAACTCGAAAGAGAACTAGAGCTGGCAGCGGCAAGCTCTGTGGACGACTCGCAGCAGCGGAAGGTCGAGAAGCTGCGAAGATGGCTTCGCAACATCGAAGCGTTCGAGGGCGGGCGGAACGTCCAAGATGCGTAGCCGATGATTGCCGCAATCCTCAAGGAACTTTCCGAAAGGGTATCGCAGTTCAGGGGAGTAGTACTCACAGGAATGGACGGATTACCGATCGGCCGCATCGTGCCTCCCGATTCGAGGTTCGAGCAACTAGTGATCGAGCACATCGCCGTGCAGAAACGCCTCCGCTCGCACATGGATTCCTTCGACTTCGGGTTGCCGCGGGAGTTCACAGTCGTGGGCGAGCGCTTGAAGCTGATAATCCTCGCCGTCAACGAAGACTATTTCCTCGCCCTCGGGGTAGGCCCCAAAGAGAACATCGGGAGGGCCCGCTACGAGCTTCGCCGCGCCGCCATACCGTTGAAGAGAGAGCTCTCATAACCGATCCGGCGTCGCCCCCAGCCTCGATCTTACCCCCGGAGTCATCTTCGCAGGGATCGCTCTCTTGCTTCGGCCGGCGGTCCTACCCTATAGTTTTGCTAGTAGAGTCTTTCGAAAATCGACACGGGAGAGTGACATGGCCGGGAGTCGGGAAGTGAGGGCGCCGCGCGGCACGGAGCTCGTCTGCAAGGGCTGGGGTCAGGAGGCGGCGATGAGGATGCTGATGAACAACCTCGACGCCGAGGTCGCGGAGAATCCCGACGAGCTGATCGTCTACGGGGGCAGCGGCAAGGCGGCGCGCAACTGGGAGTGCTTCGACGCCATCGTCAGCTCTCTCAGGGAGTTAGGTGGCGACGAGACGCTGCTGGTGCAGAGTGGCAAGCCGGTAGGCGTCTTCAGGACCCACCAAGATGCCCCCAGGGTGTTGATCAGCAACTCGATGCTGGTGCCGGCCTGGGGCACCTGGGATCACTTCCGAGAGCTCGAGCGTAAGGGGCTGATGATGTATGGCCAGATGACGGCGGGCAGCTGGATATACATAGGCACGCAGGGGATTCTGCAGGGCACTTACGAGACGCTGGCCGCGGCCGCTAAGAAGAGATTCGGCGGATCGCTGCAGGGCAAGCTCGTGGTAAGCGCCGGCCTCGGCGGCATGGGCGGGGCCCAGCCCCTGGCGATAACCATGAACCTCGGTACCGCCCTGGTGGCCGAGGTGGACGAGCAGCGGATTCAGAGGAGGCTGGAGTCCGGTTACCTCGACGTCGCGGAGCGCGACCTGGACGCGGCGCTCGAGAAGGCTCTGCGGGCCAAGGAGGCCCACGAGCCGGTTTCGATCGGCCTGCTGGCGAACGCCGCGGACCTGTTGCGGGAACTCGTCAAGCGCGGCGTGACGCCCGACGTCCTCACCGACCAGACCTCGGCCCACGACGCGTTGAACGGCTACGTGCCTAACGGCATGTCGTACTCGGAGGCCCTGAAGCTGCGCGTCGACGATCCCGAAGCCTACATAGCCGAGGCGATGCGTTCCATGGCCGAGCAGGTCAGCACCATGCTCGAGCTGAAGCGCCGCGGGGCGGTGACCTTCGACTACGGCAACAACATCCGCGGCCAGGCCAGGGAGGCCGGCGTCGAGGAGGCGTTCGAGATACCCGGATTCGTGCCCGAGTACATCAGACCGCTATTCTGCGAGGGTAAGGGACCGTTCCGATGGGCGGCTTTGAGCGGCGACCCCAAGGACATCGCCGTCACGGACCGGGCCGTGCTTGAAACCTTCCCCGATGATGAGCCGCTCTGCCGCTGGATACGCCTGGCTGGCGAGAAGGTCAAATTTCAGGGCCTCCCGAGCCGCATCTGCTGGCTCGGCTACGGCGAGCGCGACAGGATGGGACTCATCTTCAACGAGCTGGTGGCCAGCGGCGAGGTCAGCGCCCCTATCGTCATCGGGCGCGACCACCTGGACGCCGGCTCGGTCGCCAGCCCCTACCGCGAGACCGAGGGGATGGCCGACGGCACGGACGCCGTGGCGGACTGGCCGATTCTCAATGCCCTGCTCAACGCGGTCGGCGGGGCCACATGGGTCAGCGTTCACCACGGCGGCGGCGTCGGCATCGGCAATTCGATTCACGCCGGCATGGTAATCGTCGCCGACGGCACCCCCGAGGCCGCGGTGCGCCTAAAACGGGTTCTGACTACCGACCCGGGCACAGGAGTGATGCGCCATGTAGACGCGGGTTACGAGAAGGCGATAGCTGTGTCCCGCGAACGCGGAGTCAAGATCCCGATGACTTCCGGAAAGCGATAAGTATCGTATAGCAGCCGGGCGACGAGGTGACTTGCCGGAGTCAGATTCGCGCCCTGCGTCAATCCGGCAGGAGCTCTTCGGCCAGCGCAATCGCGTCGAGGACGCCCCCCCTGAGAATGTTGTCGTAGCTGATCCACATCCAGAAGGCGCCGGTGACGCCTGAAACTGCTTGCAGCCGTCCAACCTGGAAGAGCCGACTCTGCGATGAATCCAACGGGCTTGGAATGTCCGCCGGATCATCAGCCTCATCGAAGAGCTGGAAGAGCGGGCCCTCCTCGGATGGCGATCGGTATCGGGTAAGCGCGGAGCGGAGACTCTCTTCGCTCGGATCGTCCTCGAACTTGACGAAAAGAGAGATGATAGTGGAGAAGAATATCGGCGCCAGTGCAGCGCGGGCTAGCAGCGGCAGCTCGGGTCTCGAGATCAGGTGCCGAACCTGGGCCTCGACCGCCTTCTCGTAAACCGAGCACCCTCCGCCGGGGGGCGCGGGGGTTGGTTGAGCGAACGCCGGGTGGATGTTAAAGATAAGCTGCCGACCGAAGAGGTCTTCGGGGACGGCCGAGAAGTTGAGCAGCTCGACGGTCTGCCTGTGCAGCGCTTCGCTGCCGGCGTTACCCAGCTCCGACACAGGGACGATATTGGTGGAGAGGGCGTACTCGAGCTCGCCGGCCTGGAAACAGGCATCCAGAACGGTGGCCAGACCGATCGCCAGCGAGTCAGGGAGGGCCAGCGTCGAGGTCGGCTGGCGGCCGCGCGGCAGCAGGGCGGTAGTCGGAAGACGGTTCCCGGTGGAGCCGGGTACGCAGCCTAGGACTATGGCGACAGCCCCTTCCTTGCCGAGACCGCGAAGGCACTCCTCTGTCTGCTCGGCATCTCCGCATAAGAAGACGAGGTCGGCCGAATTGACGGCCTCGAGAGTTAGGCCGGCGATCATCTCCGCCCCGTTGTCGTATTCGGTTAGCGTGCCGGCTAAATCTATGTCGTCGAGGAACTTTACTTGCCCGCTTTGCAAGCGGCTGCTGGGCAGCGCTTCCTTGAGCGCCTTGCCCTTTGGCGAGGTCGAGCCGGTAATAGCTATCGAGATCTTTTTAGCGGCCATTGCCTTACCATGAAAAAAAGGAGCTCGGGGCTCCCATTTTCCGGTTTGCTTTCGAATGCGAGAGGACTAAGAGCTCCGGGCTCTGTACTGCTCGATAAAGATCTGCATCTGGTCCTTGAGGTTGAGTTTCTTCTTTTTCATTTCGGTCATCTCGCGTTCCTCTTCCGACGTCAAATAGGAACGCCCTTGAAGCTGGCCCAGGCGCTTTTCGTAGTTCTGGTGCTCGCTGTAGAGCCGTTTGAAATCAAAGTTCTCCTTGATAAGCATCTCTTTGATGTTGGCACTACTAAGGCCCATAATCTCTCCTCCCGGCTCACTGATAATTGGTCGCTCTAGTGCGATTTTAACATAAAGTCCGTGTCCGGCCAAGCCTCGTGAAGTATTCTGGCTAATTGCTTGTAGAAAAAGGATTTGTCTAGTAACCGAAAACGTAGATATCCACTCTTGAAAGTGCTGATCCAGTCCAAGTCGGCGGTCTCATAACTGTCGTTAGTATGGGAGTTACCGGCGTCGAAATCCACAAACGGGCTCGGTCTCCATTCCGTTAGCCTCGCTTGCGGAATTCTTCTTCGACCAAGCGAATCTCGCCCTCGCGGTTGTCGATCTCGCCATCGAGCCGGGCCTGCCGTAGGCGCTGGAAGATCTCGCTGAATTGGGGGCCCGGCTGCAGTCCGAGGGCGATAAGGTCTTTTCCGCGCAGCCGGGGACGGACTAGTCGATAGGAGGTGAGGTAGTTGGCTACGGCCTGCCTCATCGGCTCCCGGTTGGAGAAGGCGTGGATGAAGAGTGCCGTCTCCAGGGGCATCGAATCGAACAGGATGGTGAATTCGCTCGGCAGCGGCGCTCGCTTGCGGCGCTGCAGCGCCAGGGAAAGCCTCACGTCACTCTTGTATCTCAGCAAGATTCGGGATGTTTTGGCCGGGAGATCGAGGCGCTCGCACAGGCGTCGACGCTCATGCGCTCGCAGCTTTTCGAACAGGGCCATGTAGAAGATCAGGACGCGGCTGGGGGAGCCCTTGAGGTAGTTCAGCTCGAACCAGCTCAGAGAGGCGTCTATTTTCCTGATCAGGTTCGCGGTGAAGCGGTCGAGCTTGACCTTGCCGTGCAGGGCCGAGAGGACGCCGTGGCGGTCCAGCAGCTCGGCGGCGTGCAGCGGCCTCGGGTCGTCGAAGAGCAGCTTCATCTCCGTGTGGATGCGCTTCCCGGAGACCCGCCTGGTCATGCCCCGGCGCATCGCGCCCTGCATGAGCTGGCGGGTGCCGTCGGCGATCTCGAAGGAGAGGCGGTTGGCGAAGCGGATGGCGCGCAGGATGCGCGTCGGGTCGTCGACGAAGCTGAGGCTGTGCAGCACCCGAACCTTGCGGTTGCGGATATCCCTGAGGCCGCCGAAGTAGTCGATGAGCCTCCCGAACTCGCCGGCGACGAGGCTGACGGCGAGAGTGTTTATGGTGAAGTCGCGGCGGTAGAGGTCGGCGCGCAGACCGCCCTTCTGCACCTGTGGCAGGGCGCCGGGGGAGGGGTAGCTCTCGCTGCGGGCGGTAGCCACGTCGAGGCGGAATCCGTCCGGGAAAATAACTACGGCAGTGCCGAAGTGTGGATGAGCCTTCGCATAGCCGCCACCGCGAGCGGCCATCTCGTGGGCGAAGCCGATTCCGTCGGCGCTGACGACTAGGTCCACGTCTTTGTTGGGAAGATTTAGTAGCAGGTCGCGGACGATCCCGCCCACTAGGTAGACTTCTTTTCCCTGCTGCTGAGCGGTTTCGGAGGCCAGCTTCAGGGCCTCGAGCACCCGCTGGTCCAGACGCTTGTCAAGCATGTCGGCGACGTTGAGGCTCCTCGAGGATCTCTGCAGGTCGATGCGCGTCCTATCCCTCGCATCCCTGCGCTCGACGTAGAGGCGAAGGAACAGGTCCATGCGCGTGATGATCCCTTCCACCTTCCCCGGACCGTCACCTACCAGGAGCGCGCGCTGGGTGCCCTCCATCAGGAGCTCCTCTGCCTCGTCGATGCTGGCATCGGGGGGGACGATCACGATGTCGGGATTCATCACCTCCGACACCTTACCTCGCAGGCGGTGCGCCGCGGCGCGGTCGAGCTGCTGGCGTGTGACGATGCCGACGACCCGTCCTCCACGCTCGATCGGCAGGGAGTTGATATTGAGCTTGACGATCTTGGAGCGCGCATCTCGTATGTCCTCTTCCGCGCCGATCGAATGGGGGTTGGGGTGCATGATGTCGCGGGCCATCAGCGTAGGCTTGACGGTCGAGCGCAAGACTGAGATGAGTTGTTCGACGACCTCGACGGTGGTTTTATCGGATACTACCGCCGAGGCGGCGGTGGCATGACCGCCGCCGCCTATTTCACCTAGCGCTCGCGATATGTCGACCCTGTGATGCCGGCTGCGGCCGATCACGTGCACCTTGTCGCCCATGCGCATGACCGCGACGTAGACCAGGTAGCGCTCCAGTTCCACCTGCTTGTGTACCACCGAGGCGGCGTCGCTGACGAAGTCCTCGCGCTCGGCGGTGGAAATGATTACCGGCACCCCAGCGACGTCGTGGCTGCGGGCGCCGGCGATGAGCTGGTTCAGCAGCGAGAGCTGCTCGGTCGAAAGGTCGCGGCTTAGGAAGTTGGAGACCAGCGAGAGGTCGGCGCCGCAGCTCAATAGGTAGGCGATCTGGCGGGCGTCCTCGGGTGTGGTTGTGCGGTAGGTGAGGAAGCCGGTGTCCTCGTAGATCCCCATGGCCATGATCGTCGCCTCCATGCGCGAGATGGCGATACGGCGTCGGCGGAGCAGCCGCAGCAGCAGCGTGGTGACGGCTCCGTAGGGGCGGATGAGGGTTCGGGATGCCTTGATATCGCTCTCCGGCGAGGAGTGGTGGTCGTAGATGACCACCTTAACGTCGGGTTTGCGCGCCAGCTCCGCCAGGGGACCGAGCCGCGAGCTGTGGCTGACGTCGACGAGGATCATCTTGTCAACGCTGTCGAAATCGAGGTCGCGAAGCCGGACCTCGTCGAAACGGTAGTACGGGTTGTCGATGAAGGCCTGCAGTGCCGTCTCCTTCGACCCCGAAAAGACGATTCGCGCGCCCGGGTGCAGCTTGTGGGCGGCCAGCATGGCGGCGAAGGAGTCGAAGTCGGCGTTGCCATGCGAGGTGATGATTTCCATACGCTTCCGACGTGGTTCCCGATAGCCGTGCTAGACGCGAGCGAAAAAGGGTTTACCAGGTTTCATATTAACCCATTCGCGTTACGATGGCCTGCGCGGATCTAGTGGGCGGCCGGGCTCAGAAGGCTCAGAGGATCTATCGGCGTGCCGTGGCGTCGGATTTCGAAGTGCAGGTGGTAGCCGCTCGCGTTACCGCTGCGGCCGACGGTGGCGATGCGCTGGCCCCGCTGTACCGGCTGGCCGCGCCGAACCAGGTTGCTATCGTTGTGGGCGTAAAGGCTAAGCAGGCCGTCGGAGTGCTGGACCTTGATGGTGTTGCCGTAATCGCCCAGCCTGCCGCTGAATACCACGCGCCCCGCAAGCACCGCGCGCACCGGGCTCCCTCGTGGCGCTGCGATGTCGATTCCCGTGTGCCGGTGGCCCCTGCGCACGGAGCCGAAGTAGCTGGTTATCGACCCCGCGACGGGGAGTAGTGATAAACGTGCCGCGTTCGGCCGAATCACGGGAACTTCCAGGACGCTACGGGCGCCCGGTATGAACAGCCGCTGGCCGCTGCGGATCCGATGCGGATTGGCGATGCCGTTGACTCGGGCGACGCGGTCCAGAGGGACGCGGTAGGTCAGGGCTATGCGGTAGAGTGTCTGGCCGGGCCGCACCACGTGGTAGACGCCGTCTCCGACCGCCGGATGGTGCCTCGAGGCGCACGATGTAATCGAAAGGAGCAGGGCGGAAAGAAATAGCGCTATCAGAAAGGTTTTTCGGAAAAACATCGATCGAATTGACCGTAATAACCCTTGACCGATACCGTCGTTAACCGTAAACTATTATCTCATACTATTCGTTATTTTACAAGAGGTTAGAGCGATTAGGCTATGTATTTAATTGAATTGGTGGAATATCTTGACGGCTTGCTTGGTGTTGCCGAGATCAAGGATACAGCCTGCAACGGCCTGCAGGTCGAGGGGCCGGAAGAGGTTTCTAAGCTGGCCTTCGCCGTCGACGCGTGCCGTGCGTCAATAGAGGAAGCGGCGTTGCGTGGCGCCCAGCTACTCGTAACTCATCACGGCCTCCTGTGGGAGGACGTCCAGCCCGTCGTCGACATCCACTACGGCAGGCTCAGGGCACTCTTGGACGGGAGCATGGGGCTCTACGCGGTCCACCTGCCCCTCGATTGCCACCCCCAGCTCGGCAACAACGCGCAGCTGGCAGCGGTCCTGGGTATGACCGACGAAGGATTCTTCGGCCTTTACGAGGGAGAGATGATCGGTAAAATCGGCCTCTACGCCGACGGTCTGCACAGGGTTGAGCTCTCCGAAAGGGTGGAATCCGCGCTGGCAACGTCTGCGCGGCTGCTTCCGTTCGGGCCGGAGTGCGCCGGGAAAGTCGGCATCGTCTCGGGCCGCGGCGGTTCCTTGATCGCCGATGCCGCCAAGTGCGGCTGCGACACCTTCATCACCGGTGAGCACGAGCACGCGATCTACCACGCGGCGCTCGAGCACGGCATCAACGTCGTGCTGGCCGGACATTACGCCACCGAGAAAGTGGGAGTGCTCGCCTTGCAGGAGCACCTCCGCAGTGAGTTTGACCTCGAGACGACATTCATAGACCTGCCTACGGGGCTCTGAGCTATGTTGAGGGACTTGAACATCAGCAACGTGGCCATCATCGATCGGCTGGAGATGGAGTTCACACCCGGCCTAAACCTCCTCACCGGGGAAACGGGGGCGGGGAAGTCGATAATCATCGACGCCCTCGGGCTGGCACTCGGCGCCCGCGGATCCGCGGATCTCGTCAAGACAGGCGCCAAGGAGGCTGTGGTCGAAGCGGTCTTCGACAATCCGGACAGCGAGGAGATCAGGCGGCTGGCGGACGAGGCCGGATTCAGCCTCGGGGATGAACTGATCCTGCGGCGAAGGGTGAGCGCCAAGGGGGTGAGCCGCGCCTACGCAAACGATTCGCACGCCAGCGTGAGCACGCTCCGCAGGCTGGGAGAACTGCTGGTGAACGTGCACGGGCAGCGGGAAGGAGACGAGCTGCTGGGACCGGAGGGCCAGATGGCAGTCCTCGACGCTTACGCCGACGCCGGCGAAGCCGCGCAACGCGTGTCGGAAACCTTCGATCGCCTGAGGTCTGTGGAAGGCGAGCTGCAATCGACACTCACGGACGAGCGGGCCCGCGCCCGGGAGCTTGACCTGCTGAGTCACCAGGTGAACGAGATCGAGTCGGCCAAGCTCGATCCGGGCGAGGAGGAGCACCTGGGGCGTGAGAGCGAGCTGCTGCGCAACGCCGAGAGGCTCCGGGAGCTGAGCGACAGGGCATTTCGGCAGCTCTACGCCGGCGACGACGCGATAACCGCGCGTTTGGCCGTGCTGGTAGGCGACGTGTCGGAGCTGGCCGGTTTCGACAAGTCGTTCGCCGCCGACAGGAAACAATTGGAAGAGACGCGCTACCAGTTAGAGGAGATAGCCAACTCGCTGCGCGATTTTTCAGCGCGCATAGACGACGATCCACGCCGGCTGGAGAAGATCGAACAGCGCCTGGACGCGATCAGGACTCTGCAGCGCAAGTACGGCGAGACGACAGCCGAGGTTCTCGATTATCTGGAGAAAGCGAAAGCAAGGCACGCGGAGCTGCAGGGCGCCGATGAGAGGCTGGAAATCCTACGGGCAGAGCTGAGCGAGCTGGAGGGGTACTACGAGAGTGAGGCCGCCGAGCTGCGTTCTATCAGGGAAAGCTCGGTCCCGGAGTTCGTCGCCAAGGTGAAGAGCCACCTCGCGGAGCTGGCCATGTCGAAGGCCAGGTTCGAAGTGTCGCTTCGGGACAATCCGCGCGGGCGGACGCGCCGAGGCAAAGACAGGGTGGCGTTCAGGATCTCACCAAATCCTGGTGAGGATCTGAAGCCCCTCGAGAAGGTCGCCTCCGGAGGCGAGCTATCGCGGCTGATGCTGGCTATCAAGTCCTCGTCCGCAGAACCGAAAGGCTACCGGACGGTGATCTTCGACGAGGTGGACGCGGGTATCGGTGGCCGGGTGGCTGAATTCGTGGGGCGCAAGCTGAAGCGCCTCTCCGCCTCGCAGCAGGTTATCTGCATTACCCACCTGCCGCAGATCGCGGTCTACGCGGAGCACCACAGCAGGGTTGTGAAGAGGTCGGGCGCCGGCGTAACCGAGGTCGAATCGCGCACGCTGGGTGAAGAAGAGCGCGTCGAGGAGCTGGCGCGGATGCTGGGCGGGGAGAGGATCACCGAGGTCACACGCCGCCACGCCCTCCAGCTGCTGAAGCAGGCGCGAAGCTACTCCTGAACCCTTTGCCGGCCGGGTTTTCTCTGGATTTATTGTCGAAAAAGTCTTATAATATTAATTTGTTGGTGGCTTTCATGAAATAACTTTGAAACCGCAAGCTCCAATACCGCAGTTTTTCAAAGTATACAATACCGGTGTATTCATCGTCGGCGTAGGACTCGTCCTGGCCTTCTCCTGGTTTGAGCCGGTTGAGGACTGGGTCTCACTTTTACATCAGATGGCATTATTCACCGGCCTGGTACTTGGGGCCTACTACTTCGCCTTCCAGGTCGGTCCCCGCATTATCTTTTCCATGGATGCCGCGATCTACATCGCCAGCATCTTGGCTTTTGGCCCGGTTAAGGCAGCCTGGCTGGCAATTATTGCCAACGCCCTCAACGAACTGCTGATCACCAAGCGGAATATCTTTTACCTGTTCCGCTCCTCCGGCATGTACGCCCTGATGGTCATGGCGGCTGGACACGTATACATCGCTCTCGGCTACGTGCCGGGCGATCTAACGATATTGCAGTCGCCCCTATCGCTATTGGTTTTCCTGCTCGTTTTCACGGTCTATTCGGTGTTGAACAACCTGATTATCTCCCTATCGCAGGCCTCCGTCATGCGGATGAGCGCCACGCGCTTCATCTCCGAGAACTTCGTCACGTTATACTTCTCTGAACTGGCGATGGTGCCGCTGGGTGTGATGATCGCCTGGGTGAATCGCTGGGGGATTATTCCTACGCTACTACTGGGGATTGTCCTGATCCTGGGCAGCGCCATACTCAAGCGACTCGTGCTAACGAAGCAGGACCTAGAGCGCAGGATCGGGGACCTGAACACGCTGACCTCCGTATCACAGATAATCGGCTCGACGATCTATCTCGACGACCTCTGCAACAAGATCTACGAGCAGTGCAAACGGCTCGCACCGGTGATGACCTTCAGCATCGCCCTCCACAAGCGTGAGAAAGATCGTCTGGAATTCGTCTACTACGTCAAGGAGGAGCGACGCCTCTCGAAGCCGCCGGAGCCGGACAAGGGCGGCATTAGCGAAACCACGTTCAGCAAGCAGGAGCCGGTGGTCCTGGCCGATATGGTTAAAGATGCGGAGCGGCAGGGGATCCGGTTAAGCGAGCAGTACGTCAACAGCCGCGGAGAAAAGGCCACTTCGGCGTTGTGCATACCGCTGGTGAGTGACGAGAATATCATCGGCGCGATGTGTATAACCAGCTCCCAGAAGGGCGCCTATCACGACTTCCACATCCAGGTT
The DNA here is from genome assembly GCA_964408025.1 of uncultured Acidobacteriota bacterium. Lineage (GTDB taxonomy): Bacteria > Acidobacteriota > DATKUA01 > DATKUA01 > DATKUA01 > CAYOXX01. The sequence continues at coordinate 45,729 of CAYOXX010000001.1, forward strand.
TTTACGATTCTCGGCAACTACATAGCCAGCGCCCTGGTTAACGCCAACCTCTACAAGCAGCTCGAGAACCTCAATCAGGAGCTGGAAGAGAAGGTGCGCGAGCGGACCGGGGAGCTGGAGAGCGCGATGGAGAAGGCCCTCGAGTCCGACCGCCTCAAGAGCGAGTTCCTCGCCAACATGAGCCACGAGCTGCGCACGCCCCTGAACGCCATCATCGGCTTCACCGAGCTGGTGATGGACAACAGTGGCGATGTTCCCAAGCGGCAAAGGACGAACCTGGGCAAGGTGATCCGCAACGCACGCCATCTCCTGGAGATGATCAACCACATTCTCGATCTGTCCATGATCGAAAGCGGGCGGATGGATATCAAGGTGGAGTCTTTCGACCTGATGGAGGTTATAGATTCCGCAGCCGTCATGATCTCGCCTATGGTGGCCAAGAAAGGTATAAAACTCAGCTACCCGACCGACGAGCAGCCCCTGAGGATCGTGACCGATAGGGGCAAGGTGAAGCAGATTCTGATTAATCTCCTCAGCAATGCAGTGAAGTTCACGGAAGAGGGTGGTATAGAGCTGCTGGCCGATGCGAAAGAATCCGACGGCGGAGAGAAGATATCCATCACCGTTCGCGATACCGGCATCGGCATCCGGGAACAGGACATCCCCAAAGTGTTCGATAAGTTTCGCCAGGTGGACGGCTCCAGCACGCGCGAGTACGGCGGAACGGGGCTGGGGCTGGCCATAACGCGGCAGCTTTGCGAACTTCTCGGTGGATCGATCTCGGTCCAGAGCACCTACGGAGGCGGCTCCACTTTCACGGTGGTGCTTCCAAGTAAAATCAGCATCAACGCGTATGTCGAGTCCGAGTCCGGGTAGAAAAACCACTCCTTCATCCCTTCATCTTGAATCTGGGAACAGATCCGGGAGGACAAGCAGGGCCGGCCATAAGGCTTCCCAAAAGGATGTGCTAGAATCGCTAGCGACGACGCGCCCCGACTGCGAGCGCGCTCATACTTCGGCTGTATCGAGTGATGGCCTCCCCGCGATACCTGATACACACATTCGGCTGCCAGATGAATGTGCACGACTCCGAGCACCTGGCGGGCTTGCTGGAGAGCATCGGCTACCTGCCGGCGAGTGAGGAGGCGGAAGCGGATATCATCCTGCTGAATACCTGCAGCGTGCGCGAAAAGGCCGACCAGAAGCTCTTCTCCAGGTTGGGCCGCGTTGGCGAACTTAAGCTGTCTAAGCCCGGCCTCGTCGTCTGTGTCTGCGGATGCACTGCTCAGAGAGAGGGCGTGGCTCTCTTCCGCAGGGCTCCGTTCGTCGACATCGTTCTCGGCACGCGCACCGTCGCGAGGCTCCCGGTCGTCCTGCGCGAACTCCTTCAGCGAAGGGAGGACGGTCGCTCCGCGAGCAGGTGCCGGCGATGCTGCGTCGAGTTGTCTACGGACATCGGCGACGTATCCGTCTACGTCAGGTCGTCCGCCGCAGTAGCCTACGTTACGATCATGGAGGGCTGCGATAACTATTGCAGCTACTGCATCGTACCCTTCGTACGCGGGCGCGAGGTGAGCAGATCGTCCGTCAGCATTCTGGACGAAGTCAGGGGCCTTGCAGCGGAGGGGTACCGCGAAGTCCATCTGCTGGGGCAGAACGTCAACTCATATTTCGACACGGCCGCAGAGGTGAGCTTTGCCGACCTGCTCGGCCGCGTTTCAAGTGTAGGCGGCATCAGCAGGATACGCTTCATCACTTCCCACCCGAAGGATCTTAACGAAGAGATAATCGCCGCCATGGCGAATAACGACAACATCTGCAACGCCATTCATCTCCCTCCCCAGAGCGGGAGCAACAGGATCCTGAAAGCGATGAACAGAGGCTACACACGCGAGCGTTATCTAGAGGCCACATATTTATTAAAGCGAAACTTGAAGAACATATCTGTTTCGGGCGATATTATTACCGGATTTCCGGGCGAAAACGGCCTCGACTTCAAGCAAACTCTAGATTTAGTGAGAGAAGTCGGCTTCTCGCAGCTATTCACGTTCATCTACTCTCCGCGCCCCGGTACGGCTGCCGAGCACCTTGTCGACGATGTCCCGCGCGAGGTTAAGATCGACAGGCTACACCGACTTCAGGAGCTGCAAAACAGTATCCAGCTTGAGCGTCACCGGAAAATGATTGGTAGCAAGCTGGAGGTTCTCATCGAGGGGGAATCGGCGCGCGGCGGAGGACAGGCTACCGGCCGAACGGAGGGGAACACCATAGTTAACATCGACGATTGCGACAAGCCAGCGAGCAGTATCGTTCTCGTTTCGATAACCGATGCCGGCGTACATAGCTTGAAGGGCAGAATCGGCGGCCACCTTGACAAAAGGAACATCTAAGACCTAAAATATACTTAAATAAAGGGGATAGCGATGCTAATCGAGATGCGTATCAAGAGCCTGATGATCGATCCGATAAACGAGATGCCGATTGTGGTTTTGATGGACTCCGAAGGCAAGAAGCTACTGCCAATCTGGGTTGGTTTCTTCGAGGCCAACGCTATCGCCCTCAAGATAGAGGATGTTCAGACTCCCAGGCCGATGACCCATGATCTGATCAAGAACATGCTCGAAGAGCTTGGGATGTCGCTGAAGCGTATCGAAATAAACAAGCTCGAAGACAGCACCTATTTCGCCAACATCTTCTTGGACATGAAAGGCAAGGAGTATAAAGTCGATTCCCGCCCCAGCGACGCAATCGCGCTCGCCCTCCGCATGGCTTGCCCGATAATGGTCGACGACCAGGTGATCGAGGCCGCCAGCGGTTTCGAGATCTCCAGCGATCCGCAGCAGCGCGAGAAGCTGAAGAAGTGGCTGGAGAACCTGGACGTAGATGCATTCGGTAAATATAAAATGTAACCCATCGCCACCACGCCTCCATGGCGTGCCTTCGCGGCTCGATATGTAGTAGGCTTTCCTCCGCCCCCACGAGATCTGGTAGTAAAACCTTGACTACTCGACCAGTCGGCAGTACTATTCTATTGATCTGATTCGGGACAGGCGAGGGGATAGGTGTGGCTTTGATCGTAACGATAGCCAACCAGAAGGGTGGCGTGGGGAAGACGATCACCTCGATCAACCTGGCTGCGGCTTTGGGCGCGCAGCGTTGCAAGACCCTTCTCGTAGACATGGACCCGCAGGGGCATTCCTCCCTCAGCTTCATCGACAAGCTGGACGGCCGCCTATCGATCCAATCAGTCTTCAGGGGCGAGGCTTCACTGGTCGACGTCATTCGGCCGGTGACAGACGAGAATATTGATATCCTACCCTCCAGCATCGCCCTGTCGAAAGTTGAAAGGGATCTGGTGACCGAGATCGACGGCCACTTCAAGCTTAAGGACCTCATCGTCCAGGTGGCAGGCGATTACGATTTCGTAATCATTGACACGCCGCCTGCTCTGGGGATGCTGACGATTAACTGTCTGGTGGCCACGGACTACGTCATCATACCTATCCAGTCATCATACCTGAGCCTGGAGGGCACCGATGACCTGCTGGAGACTATTCAGAAGATACGGAACAGATTAAATCCGAAACTGCGCATCCTCGGTGCCCTGATTACCATACACGATCGCCGCACGATCCTCGGAAAGGACATCAAGAATCGCATCAAGGAGGTGTTCAGCAAGCAGGTGTTCTCCACCATCATCCACCGCGCGGTAAGGCTGGAGGAGTGCCCTGCCTACCGCGAGTCGATATTCCGCTACGCTCCGAAGTCGGCGAGCGCAGAGGAGTACCGGCGTCTTGGTAAGGAGGTGATTAAGCGTGTCGGTACGTCGCGGTCTGCCTGAGGTGTTGCAGCCTCGCTACGATAAGCACTACGTAGAGAGCCTTGGGGATCCGCTGCCCGAGCCACTGGGGCAGATGGTCCCAGTGAGCGACATAGTCGTGAACAGGGACCAGCCACGGTTTTCCCTTGGCGACCTCTCGGGCTTGAAGAGGTCGATCGAATCGAAGGGGATTATCGAACCGATAATTGTCCGCAGGCTGGATAGGGGGGACAAGTACCAGATAATCTCGGGCGAGCGCCGCTACTCGGCTGCCGTGGAGTTAGGTCTGCTTGAAATCCCCTGCGTGATTCGCGATGCGGACGACAAGGAGACGCTGGAGTTAGCCCTCATCGAGAACCTGCAGCGTAAAGACCTGACTCCGTTCGAGGAAGCCGACGGTCTCAAGCAGTTGGTGGAGCGGTACGGTTTTTCGCACGAGAGGATTGCCAGGAGGATTGGCAAGTCACGCAGTTCTATAACGGAAAGCCTCAGCCTGGCTCGCATACCGGCCGATGTCCGCAGCCTGTGCGGAAGCCACGGCATAGAGGCCAAGTCGATGTTGCTTCAGCTGGCGAGGCAGGAGACCGCTCCAGACATGCTTAGCCTCGCCGAGAGCATCATTAACCGCGGCATCACGCGCAGGGAGGCGCGCTCGTTCAGGCCCAGGATGGCGACTGCCAGACCGAAGCCGTTCACGTTTCGCTACAAGCCCCCGGATAAGTCCTACGCCGTTACGGTGCGCTTCAGCAAGACGGAGGTATCGCAGGAGGAAGTGACGGCGGCCTTGAAGGAGGCAACCCGGAAAGCATCGGGAGAATAAAGTCGGCACGCCGACAGATAAATTAATACTTTTAAAGAAATTTGTTGTAGCCGCTGCGTTGTAGTAGAGAAGCTGGTTACAGAAGGTGGCGCGCTGCTATTTATTGAAGTAGTTTATGAAGTCGCTCGGTGCAGGCTGGCAACGAGGCGCGACTTTATGCGGGCCGCTTTATTAGGGTGAATGATTCCCCGTTTGCTCGTCTTGTCGATCGTCGAGTAAGTACCGTCCAGTAGGGAGCGCGCTCCTTCGAAATCGCCCTCGGCGAGACGTCTACGAAACCTCTTGATAGCGGTTCGCATTCGGCTCCGGTGAGATCGATTTATAGCCTGCCTTTTGATGTTCTGGCGGTTACGCTTAATAGCGGATTTGATGTTCGCCATCTCAGTCCTCTCTACTTCAAAGCGGTGCGGGAGTATAGGTAAGGCGTTCGCTCGTGTCAAGTGATTTCACTCCAAGCAATTGCGGGGGCGTTGAGTTGCGGCTACAATCGGCGGACGCTGCAAACCCGATTGATCGAACACGGTTTGGAGAGACGATCCGAGAGAGTGAGCGACACACGACCATCTGACGTGAAGGGGACGGTGCTGGAGGAGGGGCACAGGCGCCTGCTGCGCTCGGCCGGCGTGATGAGCCTGATGACGGCTACCAGCCGGATATTCGGCCTCGTTCGCGACATGTCGATGGCCTCGCTCCTGGGCACCGGCACCGGCATGGACGCCTTCCGCGTCGGCAACGTCATCCCGAACATGCTGCGGCGGCTCCTGGGCGAGGGTGCGATGACCGCGGCCTTCGTGCCGACCTTTGCCGAGCAGGCAAAGGACGGCGACAAGGAGAAGCTCTGGCGCTTCGTCAGCACCTTCTTCTGCACATTTGCACTGGTGCTGCTGGTCGTCGCCGCGCTTGGGGTGGCGCTCTCGCCGCTGCTGGTAGACCTGATTACCCAGGAAGGCGGCTTTGACGCGGTGCCGGGCAAGGTCGAGCTGACGATAAGCCTGAACCAGCTAATGTTCCCATACATCTTCTTCATCGGCTTGGCCGCGGTGGCGATGGCCGTCCTCAACTCGCTGGGAAGCTTCGGGCCGCCGGCCTTCACGCCGGTGCTGCTAAACCTCAGCATCATCGTCTGCGGCTGGGCCTTCGCCTCCACATTCGTCAGCCCGGCCTACGGCTTCGCCATCGGAGTGCTGCTCGGCGGGCTGGCGCAGTTCCTCTTCCAGCTGCCGTTCATGCGACGCTATGGCGTGAGATTCAGATTCAGAATTTCGTTTACCGACCCAGCAGTGCGCCAGGTATTCCGCCTGATGCTGCCGGGGCTGTTCGCCGTCGGCGTAACGCAGATAAATATCTTCATCGCCACGCGGGTACTCACCGGGCTCGAGGAGGGCGCGACGGCCGGCATCTACTACTCCGATCGCCTGATGGAGCTTACGCTCGGGATTTTTGCCATCTCGGTGGCCACGGTAATACTGCCGCTGCTGAGCAGGCAGGCGGCCGCAGGAGACAAGGCAGCGATGCGGGGGACGCTGTCGATGGCGATCCGGATGGTCGCCTACATAACGCTGCCGGCTTCGGTGGGCCTGATCGTACTGCGCGAGCCGATAGTTAGCATCGTTTTCCAGCGCGGAGCATTCGACCGGCGTTCGCTGGAGCTGACCGCAGAACCGCTGATCTACTTCAGCCTGGGGCTTTTACTCTTCGCGCTCATCAAGGTCCTGGCGCCCGCCTTCTACGCACTCAAGGAGATGAAGATCCCGGTTATGATCAGCGCCGGCGACATGGTCCTCAATGTCACTCTCTGCTATATCCTGAGCGTCTTCATGGGCAACTCCGGCATCGCCCTGGCGCTCAGCTGCGGCGCCGCGCTCAACGTTACGTTGCTGCTTATCGTTTTCGTGCGTCGCCACGGGAAGCTGCGTTTCGGCGAGATTGGCGCTTCGCTGACCAGGATCGCCGCTGCGGCCCTGGCGATGGGGCTCTTCTGCTGGGGCGCTGCCGAATGGCTCGGGCTTGCCGCGATGCCCAACGGCTGGACGAAGATCGGCCTCACGCTGGGAACGATAGCCGCAGCGGTACTGGTTTTCGCCGCCATCGGCCGCCTGCTGCGGGTGCGAGAGTCGGCGGAGCTGATCTCGATGTTCCGCCGGCGGAATGCGGAGCGGGAATGAAGATAGTTTACCAGCGCGTTAGCAGTGCCTCGGTGCGGATAGAAGGGGAGCGGCACGCGGTGATCGGTCCGGGAGCGCTGCTGCTGCTGGCGGTGGAGAAGGGCGACGACGAAGCGACGCTCTCCTGGGGCGCGCGCAAGTGCGCTGAGCTGCGGGCCTTCGAGGACGAGGAGCGGAAGATGAACCGCTCGCTGCTCGAGGTGGGTGGCGAGGCGCTGGTGGTATCGCAGTTCACGCTGGCGGCGCGGGTGCGCAAGGGCAGGCGCCCCAGTTTCGACAGAGCAGCGGAGCCGCACGAGGCCCACAGGCTATACGATTTTTTCTGCAGCGAACTCGAGCATCTGGGCCTCCTAATAAGCACCGGCGTTTTCGGGGCCATGATGGACGTGGAGCTCGTCAACGCCGGTCCGGTCACCTTCATCATCGAGCGCGGCAAAGATGGATGACGAGCGCCTGATAGACCTCTTCATCGAGAGCGCCTTGGCCGAACGCGGCCTCGCTGCGAACACCGTCTCCGCGTATCGCCGCGACCTTCTCAAGCTGCTCGACCACGCCCGTGAGCGCGGCCTCTCGCTCGTCGGCCTGGATCGGGACGATCTTGCTGACTGGCTGGCGTTTCTGAGGCAAGGGGGCGGGGGAGAAGGCAGGGGAGTGTCGGCGCGGACGGCAGCGCGCGCGCTTTCGACGTTGCGGCAGTTCTACCGCTTTCTGCAGAGTGAAGGGGAGATTGAGGAGAATCCCACCGGAACGATCCCGTCGCCGCGCCTGCCCCGCAGGCTGCCCGAGGTTCTCGACGAGAAAGAAGTGGAGGCGCTGCTACGCGCGCCAGACCTCTCTAAGCCGCTCGGCCTGCGCGACCGCGCCATGCTGGAGACGCTTTACGCCACCGGCTTACGGATTTCGGAGCTGGTTTCTATTCGCCTCGACCAGCTCCGCTCCGACATGATGCCCTACCTGCTCGTGCTCGGGAAGCGGGACAAGGAGAGGATCGTGCCGTTGGGTGGCGAGGCCTACCGGCACGTAGAGCGCTACGCCAGCAAGGGGAGGGGAAAGATACTGAAGCAGCGCTCCAGTCCCTACCTCTTTGTCACCGGCAGGGGCGGAGCGGTCTCGCGAAAGACTTTCTGGGCGGCGCTGCGGCGCTACGCCCGCATGGCCGGGATCAAGGGGAGCGTTTACCCGCACAAGCTGCGCCACAGCTTCGCCACCCACCTGCTCGAGCACGGCGCCGACCTGCGCTCTGTCCAGACACTGCTCGGCCACAGCGACATCACCACCACCCAGATCTACACCCACGTCAACCGCGAGCGCCTGCGACGCCTCTACAACAAGACACATCCGAGGAAATAACTGAATATTTGGCGCCAGCTCAGTGGCTGTAATGTCTAATTCGGCTAGCTGCGCAGTGTAGCGAAGAGCAGGATCCCGATGCCGAGGAAGACGATGTTGGGTGACCAGGCGGCCAGAATCGCGGGCAGTAACCCGGTCTGACCGAGGGCGCGGAAGAGGCTCATCATTCCCCAGAAGACGATCACGAAGCCGATGGAGATGAAGATGCCTGTCAGGGCTCCGGCGCGCTTGGCGGTGCCGAAGGCGAAAGGTAAGCCAAGCAATGTCATCACCAGCGGCAGGAACGGGAAGCTGATCTTCCAGTGCAGGTCGAACTGCTCGCGCGTGGTGGGGAATCCGTAGGTGCTGAGCGTGTCGATGTACTCGCTGAGTTCCAGGAAGCTCATCTGGTCCGAAGGCTTGACGTCCTGGCCGAAATATGCGGGGGATTCCGACATCGGCAGAGCTCGGGGGGAGGTGAACTCCTCCGCTTCGCTGTGGATGCCGCTGTAGTCGATGCTCCAGCCCCTTTCCGACACCCAGGACTCCTCGTCACCGTCCCAGAGCGCCTGGCGGGCATAGACGCGGCTCCTGAGGCTGAGGGCATCCGGCTCGATCTCGAACAGGTGGAGCTCGTCCAGCTCGCGCCGGTCCTCGTCGTACTTATGGAAGTAGTAGATACGGTTGCGGTCGGCGCCGAGCACCCATCGGTTGGTCGGGTCGCGCGTGGTCTGCACGGGGCGGTTGCGGATAATCCCCTTGATCTCCGCCAGGCGCTGCGCGGTAGCCGGGATGGTAGAGTCGAGGTTGTAGAAACTCAGAGTGCTAACCAGCAGGGCCATCACGATCACCGGCACCGAGAGGCGGTAGATGCTTACTCCGGACGATTTGAAGGCCAGAACTTCGGCGTTCTTGCTCAGGATCCCGAGAGCGATCATGGTGCCCATGAGCGCGGAGATCGGAATGACCCAGCGGGTCGTCTCCGGGGCATTGAATATGAAGTAGTCGACCAGTATAGCGGGATCGACGTTGTTCTTCTGGATATCGTTGTTGATGTCGATGAACTGCACGAGACTGAAGACCAGGTAGACTACGACGAAGACGAGCAGAAACATCATGACGAACATCTTCATGATGTAGCGGTCGACGATCTGCGGGAATCCAATCATCCTGCCCAGACGCGGCTCGTGAGCCTTCGACTCGTCCGCATCCCGTTCGGCGCGTCTTTCGACTCCAAGTGATTCCTTTGGGCCCGCTTCCTCCTGTTCCTCCTGCGTCCGCAGGCGGTATAGGAAGTTGCCGAGGCCCGGCACACGCAACTCCGCCCTGCGCCGCAGTAAGAGAGCTACCGCCAGGAGGCCGAAGATGATGTTGGGCGCCCAGATGCCGAGGGCGGGGGAGACCCTTTCGTAGATCGCCAGGCGCTCGCCTGTCGAGAGTATTCCCCAGTAGATGACGAATAGTGTGATACCGACTACGTAGCCGTAGGCCTTGCCGCCCCTGCGGTAGCTGAGGCCGAGCGGCATGCCCAGCAGCACAAAGATGATGCAGGTGAACGGTATGGCGAACTTCTTGTGGATCTCGATCCAGTAGCCGTTGGTTTTGCTGCGGATCACTCGCGGTGTTATCAGCTGGAGATCCGGTGACAGCTCGACGTTTGCATCCAGGGCGAACGTTAATCTCCTGCTGGCGAAATCGGCTACCGAGAAGCCGTGTTCTAGCACCGTCTCGCCGCCGTGCTCGAGCACGAGACGCAGCGGCCGGTCCTCGTAGCCAGGACCCAGCCGTAGCGGGACATCTAGTATCATCTCTCTGCCGCCGGTGGGCGGGATCTCGACTGTTGCCGAGGCGACCGGTTCGCCGGCCTCGTCGATGTAGATATCCAGGATCTGCGGCGAGCCGGAGCGGTTGCGCAGCTGTGTCCTGAAGGTAACGAGGTTTTCGTCGCGGTCGATATCTGCCAGCAGCTCCTGTATCGTCTTCGAGCGATTGTCCTTGGCCTGCCGCATGCGCTCGTCGATGATGTCAGATTCCATCAGGTGGAAAATGCTGGTGCCGCCGCGGGCCACCTGCGTGGGGCTTTCGAGGTCGTCGCGGGGAAATGTATAGCTGTGAAAATCCCTCACGTAGAGGTCGAATGTGTTGGAATCGTTCTGCTGAATCAGCCAGGCCTCGCGGGCAATTGTTGCCTTGGGGTTGCGGGGGTCGGAGCTGTCGAAGACGAAAACACGCTGCCATATTTTTGTCCGGGGGTCTATTTCGTTCACGTAGATGATGAAGCCCGGGAAGTCCTCGTTGAAGACTCTTGGCTGTACTTCGCTGGCGACAACTTCCGAGGTGTGTTCGATGACTATCTGGCCGTAGGCCTCGTTTGCCCATGGCACAGCCAGAGCCAGCAGCCAGGTGTTCGCCAGCCAGGCGACGGCTGCGAAGCCAAGCAGCGGGAAGATGTATGAGTGGCCGCTGACGCCGCTGGAGGTGAGCGCGATGACCTCGCTGTCGGAGCTCAGTCTGTTGAGTCCGACGATTACCCCGAGCAGGATCGACATCGGGATGACGTAGCCGAGGATAGCCGGGATGCTATAGAGAAGCAGGAGGCCGATCTCGGCTAGCGAGTATTGATGTTCAATCAGCCTCTCGGCCAGCTCGGCGATCGTTCGCATCAGGAATACGAAGGTGAAGATGGAGAGGGATATCAGCGTCGGGGGAACGACCTCCTTGATCACGTATTTGGAGAATATACGCATCGTGGCTCCGCAGGCTTCCGGAGGTTCATTGTAGCGGAGAGATAGCAGGAAGTGTAGGGGGAGGGATCGGAGCGAGGCAGGAGGGCTACACGCCGCGTCCGATAAGATATATTATGTCTAATAGTTGGGGGATAACTCTTTATTCTTTTATTCTTTATTGGATTATCCGATTAGAATGCCCGCCAGGCACGACCGGGTGGTTAGATCCGCCAGCTATGGAGTCAACGTTTTCGCTGTTGGTTTTACTACAGATAACCATCTTTCAGGCTTATCAGGTATTGAAATAACGTATAGCCGCAAAGATTACAAGCGCGCTACCTGAACGGACGCGACTACAATAGTGTGAATCTGCAGCGGTTACGCGCGTAGGCAAGGTCCGCCGCGCCCACCTTGGCGCGCCCTGGCGGGGCGAATTAGCCCTTGAGGGTGAACTATCAATAACAGCATTTTAAGAGAAATGGTATTAACACATCTCCCCCACCCTATGATTGTTAGGTTAGCTGTCGCATCAAACGGAGGAAAAACGAGACGTGGAGGAAGGGGTTATTCGGATGCGGTTTCGCCAGCTTCCGCCCCGCTCTCGGAGCCGCCAAGTTCCTGTATGCGGCGTTCGATCTCCATGGAGAGCGTGGAGTCGATCATCAGCGTATCGCTGGACTTGGCGAGGTTATAGTAGCGCAAAGCCTCTTGAGTGTCGTCGAGCTCCTCGTAGCAGTTTCCGGCTTTGAAGGCGAAGTAGGCAACAGGCAGACCGGTGTTGTCCGCATCGGCGACGAGTCTGTAGACCTCGCATGCCCGCTCGTGCTCGCCGCGCCGCTCGTATACCCTCCCCAGTTCCGCCGCCGCAAACTCCCAGTAAAAAGGGTGCCTGCTGTCGATTACGGCGCGATACTCGGTCTCGGCGGCGTCGTAATCTTCTCGGGCGGCGTTCACCATACCAAGGTTGAAGCGGGCGATTATCGCGGCGGCGGTACCTCCGTGGTTCTCGGCCACGGATTGTAATTTATCGGCCACCTCATCGAGCGCTGCGGCGTCGTCAGCGTTGTCCATGCGGGCATCGAGCAGACCCGCGAGCGCCTCGTTGAGGGCGGCTGCGGCTGCAGTCTCGCGCGACTCGAGGTACCAAGAGATGCCGAGCCAGCTTACGGCTACGAGGAGGATCGCGCCGACGGTGAAGAGGATCGTCCTGCCGTGCCGCGAGAGAAAATCCTGGGCCACGGCTACTGTTTCCAGGAACCTGTCGGTCTTTATATCGTGACGTTCTTTGGCTTTCATTGCGCTATCGCCTTACTTTCCAATAGTTTCTACGGTCCGCCATCAGTGGCGCATGGTAGCGCAGCGCCGGCTGCGGGTCAAGAGAACCTGCTCTACGCTCACTCCAGCAGCTTGATCACCACGGCCGTCATGTCGTCGAACTGCTCGGCGGAACCGATGTGGATTCTTACGTCGGCGATTAGTGTCTCGAGCAGCTCGCGCGGGCTGGCGAAGACGACGGAGGCGAGTATCTCTTCAAGCCTTTCGTAACCGAATACGGAGCCGCCCTCGTCGAGCGCCTCGACGATGCCGTCCGAATAGTAGACGAGGAAATCGCCGGGCCGCAGCTTTGCCTGCTTGGCGCTGAATTGCAGGCCGGTCTTGACGGCGAGCGGGTATGAGATCGACTCCAGCGGGATCAGGTCCGGCCGGTTGCCGCGCAGAAGATAGGTGAACGGGTGGCCGGCGTTGGAGTAGCGGATGGTCATCCTCTGCAGATCGATAACTGAGTAGAATAGAGTGACCATCGAGCGCGGCTCGCTGAGTTTGTAGAGAATGTCGTTCATCGAGGACATCGTGCGGTCGATATCTGCCTGGAAGGCGATCTGCGTGTGCAGGCAGCCCTTGGTGATCGCCATCAGCAGGCCGGCGCTCATACCGTGGCCGGAGACGTCGCCGATGACGACACCTAACCTGTCGTCGCCGAAGGTGAGGTAATCATAGAAGTCGCCTCCGACCTCTGTCGCCGGCTCGAAGTAGGTCTCGACCTCGAGGCGGGCGTGCTCGGGCATCCGACGCGGCAGCAGGTTGTGCTGGACCTCGCGGGCGATCTGGAACTCACGCTTGATCTTCTCCTTCTCGCGCAGACCTTCCGTCATGTAGTTGAAGGTGCTGGCCAGCGTTCCGATTTCGTCCCGGCCGGTTATCTCTATGCGCTGCTCGAGATCGCCAGCCGAGACGCGCTTCATCGCCTCCTCGAGCACCTTGATCGGCTTCGATATGGCGCCGCCCAGAAATACGGAGGCCAGGACGCCGATCACGATGTAGACGGCGAAGATGCCGAGGTTGATCGCGATCGCCTGGAAGATCTCCCCCCTCAAGCCGATGGTGCTGAAGCCGAGCACGATGGCATTGAGCTCCTCGCTGTCTTCGCCGACGAGGTTGGTGACGACGATCATCAGGTTGTTGCCGGCCTCGTGAATACGGCGTCGGAGCAGCTTGTCGATGAACTCTACCTCGTCCTCGGGAGTCTCGATCATGCGCGTCTCCTCGACCTCCCGACCACCCTCGGTTCTGACGACGGCGTACGAGCTGACGATGGTCCTGTTGACGGCGGCCGCGAGTATCTGGCCGCGCCGGTTGAGGAAGGAGACGAAGACGATATCCTGGGCCAGCTCTTCCTGACCCAGGAAGCGGCGCAGCAGCCGCTGGACTTCAGAGTAGTTGGTTCTCCGCTCGGCGAGGATGTTGAAGCTGAGAATAGTTTTGGCCACCGTCTCGGCCCTGCGGCCCATCTCCCTTTCACGCAGTCTGCGGTCGCGCTCGATCTGCAGGTAGCCGATAGACAGCAGGATGGCGACGAGCAGGAAGACCACGAGGACCGTGATCTTGGTCTTCAAGCTGAAGGCCTTGCGCCCGATGAAAAATAGTGGCCTTTTTTTCACTCGCAAGTCGTTTGCCGCCATACCGGGTGGTTGCTAGCTATAAAGACGCTCAAAACGCCCGACAGTTCTACGGCGGGCAGTAATCACCTGCTCTCGCCTCCAACTCTCTCGCGTATCGATTCGATGTTGGTCCTGCTCAGGGTTACCAACGCCAGCGGTTCCGACGGGGAATCGTGCAGCCGCTCGTAAACTCGAATCACTACTTCGCCGCTGTCCAGCGGCTGATTATCATAGATTATGGCCTCGATGCGGGCAAGGAATCTTTGGGGATCGTCGATCCTCTGCGGGCTCTCCGCAGTCACGGAGAGCAGGCGGATGCGGCCCTCGCCCTCGAGCTGCACGGAGAACTCGCATTCCGGCATCTCCTCCAGTAGAACCCGCTCGAGGCCGGAGCTGGCAGGGCTCGAGAGGAATGATCTGATGGGGCCCCAGAAGCGGGAGAGCAGCAACGCTACGAGCGCAAGCACCAAGCTCAGGACCATGACGACGGTGTTGCGTCGATAGGTACGGCGAAGCCTCTCGTCGCCCTCGCGGTGATTACTGCTGCCCCCGGACTGCCTCGTCCAAGGCATCTCTCGTTCCCCCAAGGACCGTCGGTATCATCGGCCCTCAAGAATATCACAGACTCGGGTCGGCGATTGCTCGATTCTTCAAGCTTGTCCGCTGGATTGCGAAACAGGACGCCTTGCTGGCCTTCTCAGTTCAAGGGCGGCCGGCCCTGGGTAGCTCGCTTACTCGTATCGCTTATTAGGTCGAAACGTTTCTCTTTTTCTTCCGTCGCCGGCCTTTCCACCGCGGCGCTCTTCTGGGTCATGTCGATGTTGCCGCGGAAGTGGGCACCTTCGTTGATCATCAGTTTGGGCGAGTGTATGTTGCCCTCTATCGAGCCTGTCGGCTCGATGGCGACGCGATCCGTCGCCACTACGTCTCCTATTATCTTGCCGTGAACGTTGAGTGTGGTGGCCGTCACGTCGGCTTGCACTTGCCCGTTCTTGCCGACCGTGACGGTATTCTTTACGGTGATGCTTCCTTCAATCTGCCCGTCGATGACAAGATGGTCGTTTGAAGAGATCTTTCCGCGGATTACGGTCCCGTTGCTCAGTACGGTGCGTTGCTTCGATGGCTGCGTCTCGGCTTCCAGCGGCTGCAGCCTGCCCGAGCCTGAGTGTTCCTTAGGCTTCCCAAATATGCTCACAACCATCTCCCCGAGTAGGATTTCCTTTAAATTCGTCCGAGAAGCAATTGGAGCGGGCAACGGGGCTCGAACCCGCGACCTCAAGCTTGGGAAGCTCGCGCTCTACCAGCTGAGCTATGCCCGCCGGACAACACGAAAAGCGTACACGCACTCGCCGGTGGTGTCAAGCTGCTCTGCCGCTTCGGCGCCGCTGCTGTTGCCCAACCCGCTTCTCCTGTCGTCGGGTTGCTACCTCCGCGCAAAATAGTCGTCGAGGATGCGGGCGTGGTCGAAGGCGAGCTTGTCGGGCAGTTCTACCCGGCTGAAAAGGCCGATGCGTGCGGCGTCGTCGCCGGCCCTGGGTTCGCCTTGGGCCGTAGCCGTGAAGACCGTCGAGATCGTGTGCTGCCGCGGATCCCTGTCGGGATCTGAGTACACACCCAGGAGTCCGGTGAGCTCGACGTGGAGAGATGTCTCTTCCAGCGCTTCCCGCACGGCGGCCGCCTCCGCGGACTCGCCGTAGTCGATGAAACCGCCCGGCAGTGCCCATCCCGGCGGAGGATTGCGGCGCTCGATGAGCACGATCTTGCGCCCCGCCTTTCCGGGAGCTTCTATCTCGATTACGACGTCCACGGTCGGCACGGGATTGCGATAGCGGTCTATTTCCGCTCCGCAACGTGGGCACTTAGGCATGCTGTTCTCCGCCCCTCCCCCCCGGCGGAAGGATGATGGTTAAGTCCCACCCTCCGGTTGGCACAGCTCTATCAGCACGCCGCCGGTTGACGCGGGGTGCAGGAAGGCGATGAGGGAGCCGTGCGCTCCGGCCACGGGCTCGCGGTTTATGAGGCGGATTCCGCTTTCGCTGCAGCGCTTGAGCGCAATTTCGATATCGCCAACGCGAAACGCGATGTGGTGGAATCCCTCGCCCCGCTTGCGGATGTGCTCCGCGATAGGTCCGTCCTGGGTGGTGGATTCCAGCAGCTCGACCGCGGTCTCCCCTACCCTGAACAGCGCGATGCGGGCTTTCTGGCCGGGAACTTCTTCGGTGCCCAGGTGATCCAAACCGAGGACGTCGCGGTAGAGCGGCATCGCATCGTCGATGCTGGCGACGGCGATGCCGACGTGATCTAAACCTGTAATTTGCGGCATGGAGACCAAGACCGGTCAGCGGGGCGGCAGCGTCTTCAGCCTGTGCTTCAGGATGGCCAGGCCAAACGCCAGATTCTCGTTCTTGATAATCACGCTCTCGGGCACCTCCAGGTTGATGGGAGCGAAGTTCCAGATGGCTTTGATGCCACTCCTGACCATGACATCGGTAACTTCCTGGGCGCCGGGTGCCGGCAGGGTGAGTATCCCGACAGGGATGCTCTGTTCCTTGATGTACTGGCCGACGGTATTGACGTCCTGGATGACCCGCCCCTGGATGTGGGTACCAATTTTGGCCGGGTCGGCGTCGAATACCGCCTTGATGCGAAGCCCGTAGTTGGCGAATCCGCCGTACTGTACAATCGCCGTCCCGAGGTGGCCGACACCTACCAGTACCGCGTCCTCGACACTGCGGAGGCCGAGGAAATCCTCGATCGTATCCATCAGCTGCGAGATCTCGTAACCGACCTTGGGCTTGCCGGTGTGGCCTATCGAAGTCAGGTCCTTGCGCACCTGTGTAGCTTCGACGTAAGTCTGCAACGAGAGCTTGAGCGAGGAGACGTGGCGGACGCCCTGCTTGCGCAGGTAGGATATATACTGGTAATAACGTGGAAGACGCTGGATAGTCTGGACCGAAACCTTCCTTTTTCCACCACCTCGCTTCATAAGGACCCCCTTGGCCGCCAAGCACTAGCCTAGCTTAAGGTGTTATATTCGCTACTGAAGTCGCAATTCAAGAGTATAAACGTTTATGAACGGATGTCAAGAAAGATTTTGCTGGCTATATTTCCGGCTGCAGGGAGCAGTCGGCGGGCTTGAGAATTGCTGTTCGGTAGTTCGCCATCCGAAGCTACGGATACATCTGCTCGCGCGTCGGCTGATCTAGATGATGCCCAGTGCCTGCAACAGGTAGCGGCCGCTGAGGGCTACCACGACGAGCAGAACGGCCATCGCCACTACATTCATCGGCATAGAATTAGCCATGTTGCCGAGTCGCCTCCTGTTGTTCAGTGCGACGATGAGGAATACAGCCGCTACCGGGAGTATCACCGCGTTCAGAGCTTGGGCGGCGACTATCAGGAGTACGGGATTGGCACTTAGCAGGGCGAAGGCCATCCCTACCGCCATGACCGCGATCCAGGTCGTCCTGAAGCGCTTGCTGCGCGAATCCTGAGGCCAGCCGGCCGCTCCGGACACGGTGTAAGCTGCGGCCAGCGGCGCCGTAATGGACGAGGTCATCCCCGCTGCCCAGAGGCCGACTCCGAAAACCGCCGCGCCGGCGTCGCCCAGCATGATCCTCAGCGGTTCAGCCACCGAGTCGATCCCGCTGATCCCCTCTCCCTTCATCGCCCCGGCTGCCGTGATCATTATTCCCGCCGAGACGGCTATGCCGATGCCCACGGCGAACAGAACATCCAGCCGCGCAGTGCGCAGCGCCCCGCGTCCGGTGCCCCACTTTTCCCCCACTATCCTCGAGTGCAGAAAGAGGTTGTAGGGAACGACGGTCGTTCCGATCAGCGCCAGCACTGTCAGCAGCCCAGCCTCTGGAATGACGGGTGTGAGCAGCCCCGATGCCAGTTGCGGCACTCGCGGCGCGAAGACTACCGCGGTGACGACAAAGCACATGCTCATAACCGCCACCAGTGCGATCAGAACGCGCTCGATGGCCTTGTAGCGGCCGGTCCAGAGCAGCACCGCTCCTACGGCGCACTGCAGCAGCGCCCAAGCGCGCAGGTCGCCGCCCATGAGAGCCGAGAGGCCGGCGGCCCCTCCGACGAGGTTGCCGGCTTGGTAGGCGGCGCAGCCGATCAGTATCGCGCCCGCCACCAGGAAACCGGCTGCGGCACGCAGCCATCTGTTGCCCGAAGATTCACGCAGCATCTGCGCTAGGTCCTTGCCGGTCGACAATCCGAGGCGCATCGACATCTCCTGCAGAACCAGCACCGTGATCCCGGCGAAAAGCAGCGTCCACAGCAGCGCCGGACCGAACGCCGCTCCGGCGGCCGTGCAGGTGATCACGGTGCCCGGTCCGATAAAGGCGGCGGTGATCACCAAGCCTGGACCGAAACGTCCGGCGCGGGAGCTGTCCTTACCAGCGGTTTCTTCGCTAGCCATAGTAGCCGGCCTCGTTCATCCATCTTACCGACAGAAGCACACTACGTGCGGAGAATGCGGGCCCCGCTGCCTCAATATGAGTCGGACGCGTCTCTCGGCGAAACCCGATCACAGAGGATAGCCTCGATCCTCGCCCGGGGCAATCGGGGAAAAGAGAAAAGAGAAAAGAGAAAAGAGAAAAGAGAGGAAGCTCTTGTTCGCACCCCCAAGCGCTCGATAGAGCGCTGCTGCGTTGCCGAGGCGCCGTAGCAACGAGACCGGTATTCATTTGAAGGTTGGTCGAGAATTTGTGCGAAAAGATGACATATCGGTCGCGTTCTGATATTTCAGGGTTGACATATCACGGGATCACGGTTTAAATAAGCAGTGCAGTGGCAATATTGGATGCTGGTGCATAAGGGACTCTAGGCATCACGAAAAGGGATGAAGAGATGGCGCTTCTATCGCGGTTCGATAATCCAGGTGGATTTGTGATCTCGAGAGAGCGCGTTTAACCTGGTTCTCAGACCACGCGAGCGGCGTTTTAGTTGGCAATAATAGGAAATTCGAGCGCAGCCACATCAGCGGTGTCGCAGTTGGACGCTTGGGCATATTCCGCTTCGGCTTGCCTAATTAAGGTCAGTGCTTTGTGGGAGCAGCGGTCGAGGAGTTCAATCGTTACTCCCAAGCTTAACAAGTCGAGCAGCGAAGCTTGCTGCACTGAAGAGAATTCGAGGTTCATTCGCTGATAATCATTAATTGAGAGGAGGCTCGAGTGGCTACCGTCAGGGGAATAAAACTCGAACAGTCGATGAAACTCGACTTCATGGATGAAGTTTACGCCTTGCCGGGCGGTGACAAGGTGAAGGACTGCATCCAGTGCGGGACATGCAGCGGTAGCTGCCCCGTCGCCGACAGGATGGAGCACTCCCCGCGGCAGATCTTCGCGATGATCCGCGCCGGGATGCGGGAGGAGGTCCTGAGCAGCAATACCGTTTGGATTTGCGCTTCGTGCTACACCTGCCCGGTGCGCTGCCCCAAGGAGATCAAGATCGCCGACCTCTTCTACTCGATCAAGAGGATCGCCATTCGCGAGGGCAAGGCTGGCAAGAACAAGGCGGCAGCTCTTAGCTCCAGCTTCGCCAGGCAGGTGAACAAGTACGGCCGCAACAACGAGATCCGCTTATTGATCGATTACTTCCTGCGCGCTGACTTCTGGGGCTGGATCAAGCAGCTGCCGATAGGATGGAAGCTGCTGAGCAAGGGCCGCCTGCCGCTGCTGGCCAAGAAGATCAAGGGTATGCGCCAGGTCAGGACGATAATCAAAAAGGTGCACGCCATGCAGAACAACGGAGGTCCGAGATGAAGTACACCTACTACCCCGGTTGCAGCTGCGAGCATTCCGCGAGGATGTACGACGTCTCCACCCGCGCCGTTTTCGAGCACCTGGGGGCGGAGCTGATCGAGCTCGATGACTGGAATTGCTGCGGCGCCACCGCTTACATGAGCGTCGAGGAGCTGATGAGCTTCTGTATCAGCGCCCGCAACCTGGCGATGGCCGAGGGGCTCGAGCGCGACATGGTGACCCCGTGTAGCGGCTGCTACGTCACCCTCAACAAGACCCACAGCTACTACAACGAATACCCCGAGCTGCGCGAGAAGGTAGACGAGACTCTCGATGCCGTCGGCCTGAAGTACAACGGCACGCAGAGTGTCCGCCACGCTCTCGACCCGCTGGTCAACGACATCGGGCTGGAGGCGATCGCCGAGAAGGTTACCAGGCCTCTGAAGGGCCTGAAGGTGGCGCCGTATTACGGCTGCCAGATCGTACGCCCCTTCACCGATCTGGACGACCCAGACTATCCGATGATGATGGATCGGTTGCTTGAGACCTTGGGGGCGACTGTTGTGGCCTTCGAGTACAAGACAAAATGCTGCGGCGGCGCCCAGATGGGCACGAATCAGGATCTGGCATTACGGCTGGTAAGGAACATCCTGCTATGCGCCCAGAGAGCGGGCGCCGACCTCATCTGTACCACTTGCCCTCTGTGCCAGATGAATCTCGAGGCCTATCAGGGCACCGTCAACAGGCGCTTCAAGCTCGATTTCAACATTCCGGTTGTCTACTTCACCCAGCTCACCGCCGTCGCCATGGGCCTGCCGGAAAAGGTAGTAATGCCCGAGAAGCATATCGTGCCTTTCAAGGACAAGCTGGCCGCGGTCGCGGGTTAAGGAGGATAGCATGGCCGAGGAAACCAAGGACGTGAGCACGCCCCGCATCGGGGTATACATCTGCCACTGCGGCTCGAACATCGCCAAGCAGGTCGACGTCTTCGGCGTCGCCGACTACGCGTCGACTCTCCCCAACGTCGACATCGCCCGCGAGTACAAGTTCATGTGCTCCGAACCGGGTCAGGATCTGATCAAGAACGACATCAAGGAGCGCGGCCTGACGCGCGTGGTCGTGGCTGCCTGCAGTCCGCTGATGCACGAGCTGACCTTCCGCAAGGCTGCCGAGACCGCCGGCCTCAACCAGTACCTGGTTCAGATCGCCAACATCCGCGAGCAGTGCGCCTGGGTTACAGTCGACAAGAGCGATGCGACGGTCAAGGCCAAGGCGCTGGTGCACGGCGCCGTCAACAAGGCCACATATCTCGAGCCGCTGCAGACCCGGAAGGTAAAGATAAACCCGGCAACGCTTGTGGTCGGCGGCGGCATAGCCGGTATCCAGGCCTCGCTGGACCTGGCCGAGGCCGGCTTCCAGGTCTACCTGGTGGAAAGGGACACGACAATCGGCGGCCAGATGGCCCGCTTCGACAAAACCTTCCCCACACTCGACTGCGCCGCCTGCATCCTGACGCCGAAGATGGTTAGCGTTGCGCATCGAGAGAAAATCAAGATTTTGGACAGCTCTGAAGTCGAGGACGTGTCAGGCTACATCGGCAACTTCGAGGTCAAGGTGCGTAAGCACCCCCGCTACGTCGACGTGGACAAGTGCACGGCCTGCACGGCCTGCTGGACCGCCTGCCCGGCGGTGCGGACGCCGACAAACCGTGAGATCAGGAGGGGAGAGTTCCTCGTCAAGCAGAAAGTCACGGCCTGAGGCTCGGGCGGAGCGTCTTCGGGGAGATTGCCATGAGCCTACGGCTCGAGGAGGTTAAAGAGATTCTGGAGTGCGAGGTGGTCGTCGGCGAGGACCAGCTGGATCTCAGCGTCGATCTGGGCTGCGCCGCGGACCTCATGAGCGACGTGCTGGCCTTCAGCCAATCAGGGTCGCTGTTGCTTACCGGCCTGGCGAACGAGCAGGCGGTGCGGACAGCCGACATCGCGGAGGTCAAGGCGATAGTGTTCGTACGCGGCAAGAAACCGAACTCGGAAGCCATCAAGCTGGCCGAGCGCCGGAGGATACCCCTGCTGTGCACGAAGTTCTACATGTACGAGGCCGCGGGGCGCTTATACGCAAGCAATCTCAAAAGTCGGTAGGTAGTAAGGCATGGGTAGCGAGGCCCAGCTAACGCAGGAATTTGAGATAGAAGGAGGCAACCTTTCAAGGGCCGGCGATGTTTCGATGCATATCAAGTCGACACTCAGGGCCATCGGCGTGCCGTCGGATTCGATCCGCCGGGCGTCGATCGCCTGCTACGAAGCGGAGATGAACGTGGTGATGTACGCCAGGCGTGGCACGTTGTGCTTCTCCATCTCGCCGCAACGCATCAGCGTCGAGGTGGCCGACGAAGGTGAAGGCATCCCCGACATCGAGCTGGCCATGCAGGAAGGATACTCGACAGCCTCTGAAGAAATACGTGAGTTGGGCTTCGGCGCCGGCATGGGGCTGCCCAACATCAAGAAGAACACCGACGAGATGGAGCTCTCATCCGTTGTCGACCAGGGAACCGTGCTGAAGTTCAATATCAACCTTAACAAGGCGGGTGCCTCAGGTGGGTGATTTTATCCACTCGATCCGTTTCGACAGCCAGCGCTGCAAGGGCAGAATGGCGTGCATGCGCGTCTGCCCCACCGAGGCGATCCGGGTGCGCAACGGCCACGCCTCCATGCTGGAAGACCGCTGCATCGACTGCGGCGAGTGCCTGACGATCTGCCCGTCCGGCGCCGTGGTGCCGCTGACGAACTCCTTCGTTGATTTCTCCCGCTTCCGCCACACGATCGTAATCCCGACGCCGTCGTTTTACGTCCAGTTCGGCCTCAACGTGGCACCTGAGACGCTCGTCCGGGGCTTGCTGGAGATAGGCTTCGACAGCTTCTACGACGTATCGCTAGTCTGCGAAGCAACCGGGATGGCGATAAGCGAATTTCTCGATCGTTACGACGGTCCCCTACCCCTCATCACGCCGTTCTGCCCAACCGTGGTGCGGCTCATGCAGTTGAAATTCCCGGACATCTCCGGATTGCTTATGCCTATCGAGTCGCCGATGGAAACGGCCGCCCTTGAGGCGAAAGAGAAAGTTGCCGCGCAGACCGGATTGCCCCTGGAGGACATCGGTACTATCTACCTGACGCCCTGTCCGGTGAAGATGATCGCCATCCAGCACCATCCGCGCAAGGCCTATTCCTACATTGACGGCGCAATCGCAATTTCCGATATATATCAGCCGCTGCTTGCGGCACTGCAAAAGCTCCCCCATAACGATGAAGAGAAACGGGAAAAGGTAGAGCTTTCGGCAGCCGGCCTGGGCTGGGGAAGACCGAATGGTCTGACGCGCAGCCTTGGCAGCGAGGATATACTCTTCGTGTCGGGACTGAACAACGTAATCAGCATCTTCGAAGAGATCGAGAGGGGGCACCTCAAGGACATCAAGATGGTGGAGTGCCATACATGCTGGGGTGGCTGTATCGGTGGCAGCCTTCTGATTGAGAACTCTTACGTGTCGCGCCACCGGATGCAGGCTATGCAGGCAAGGCTCGGGTGGGAACCGAAGGTAGATCGCGAGGACGTATCCAAGCGCTTCAAAGAAGGCTACTACACGGTAGACCAGGCACTACCCACCAGCCCTTTCAAGCCCCTTGACAAAGACTTTGCCAAGGCGATCGAGAAGATGAAGCAGATAGAGGAGCTTCATCAGATTCTCCCGGGCATCGATTGCGGCGTGTGCGGGGCCCCGACCTGCCAGGCTTTCGCGGAGGACGTGGTGCTGGGGCGCGCAGAGGTAAGCGACTGCGTTTTCGAGCAGCGCAAGCAGATCGAGGGCTTGCTGCGGCAGTCGCTCGACTGCCTGGCGGGGCAGCTCGATTCAAAGGAAGGCTGACGATGCTATTGCGACAGCTAGTCGAGGCGCTGGAGCTGGAGGTCCTGACCTGCCGGCAGAAGCTGGAACGGGAGGTGACCGCCGGCTACGCAAGCGACATGCTCAGCTTCGTGATGGCCAACGCCACGGAGGGCTCGGTATGGGTTACGGTGCAGGTGCACGAGAACATCGTGGCCGTGGCGATGCTGAGAAGCCTGGCGGCAATCCTCCTGGTGGGCGATCGCAGCCCGGAGCAGTCGACCTTGGATAAAGCCGAACAGGAGGAAGTCTGCGTGCTCCGCAGCCGCCTGTCGGCATTCGAGGTCGTGGGCAGAATGTACGAGGCTGGAATCCGGGGAGGCTGATGCTGAGTGCCTACAGCGCCGACCTGCACATCCACACCTGCCTCTCGCCGTGCGGGGAGCTGGAGATGAGCCCGCTAAGTGTAGCCGAGCGGGCGGCCAGCGTCGGCCTGGACATGATCGCCATCTGCGACCACAACAGCGCGGAGAACGCGGGAGCAGTGATGAAGGCGGCCGGCCAGGGCAAGGTAACCGTCATCGCCGGCATGGAAATAACCACCAGCGAGGAGGTCCACGTCCTCGGTCTCTTCCCCACCCTGCGCAGCGCTCTGGCCGCGCAGGAGGTGGTGTTCGAGCACCTCGAGGGGGAGAACGACGAGGAGGCTTTCGGAATGCAGGTGATCGCCGACGAGCGGGACGAAGTAGTCGGCTTCAATACGAGGCTGTTGATCGGCGCCACCGACCTGGATTACAGCAAGGTGGTGGCCCTGATCCGCAAGCACGGCGGGCTGGCGATCGCTTCGCACGTCGACCGCGACGGCTTCGGGCTCATCGGTCGCCTCGGCTTCATTCCGGAAGAGCCGCCGCTGGACGCCGCTGAGCTGTCGTGCGACGGGTCGGCGGACCAGGTAACGGAGTCGTGCCTCGGATCGAAGCCGCCTATGCTCATTCGCAGCTCGGACGCCCACCGGCTCGACGAGATAGGAGAGGGACGTTGCCTGTTGCTGGCTGCGGAGGCTTCGTTCGACGAGCTGCGCTCGGCCCTGCACGGCGAGGGCGGCCGCCGAGTGGACATATGAGGTGAAGCGTGGAAGACCTGTCTCTGCACATCCTCGACGTAGCCGAGAACGGCATCGCAGCCGACGCCGATTTTGTGCGCATATCGCTGGACGAAGACAGCAGGGACGACAGACTTACTCTCGAGATCGCCGACAACGGCTCTGGCATGGACCCGGAGCTGCTGCGCTCGGTTACCTCGCCGTTCACGACGACCAGGACCTCGCGCAACGTAGGTATGGGCCTGCCGATGCTGGCCATGTCCGCGGAGAGCGCGGACGGGGGGCTGAGCATCGATTCCGTCCCCGGCGAGGGGACAACAGTGCGAGCGACGTTCCGGCTCGGACACATCGACCGCATTCCGATTGGCGATCTGAGTCAGACCGTCAGGACGTTGATCGTCGGGAACGAAGACGTGGACTTCGTGTTCGAGTACCGCAAGAACGGCAGGGAGTTCTCGCTGGACACCCGCGAACTCCGGAGGGCCTCCGGCGGCAAGCCGTTCTGGAAGCCCGAGGTAATGAGGACCCTGCGTGAGCTTATCGACGAGGGCATGCGCGAACTCGACGGCATGGCCGCGAAGGTTGCCTCGGGGAAGGACGTTGAGGATAGGTAGTAGGCAAAGAAGCGGCATCCGCCCACGCGACGCAACGAGGGATGGACGCCGCATGAGAATGCCGAATCAGTTACGGGGGTAAATGGTTATGGCGACCAGCAAAGTAGAGGAGATCATCTCCAAATACTCAGGAGGAGAACAGGATATCATCGCGATCCTCCAGGATGTACAGGATGAGTACAACTACATCCCCAAGGACGTCCTGGCCGAAATAACGGGTGCACTCCAGATTCCCATGAGCCGGGCATATTCCCTGGCGACCTTCTTCAGTGCTTTCAGTCTCGAGCCGAAGGGTAAGTATCCGATCAACGTCTGCATGGGAACAGCCTGCCACGTTCAGGGTGCCCCCAGGATTCTCGATAAGCTCGAGCGCGATCTGAGTATCAAGAAGGGGCAGACAACATCCGACGGGCTTTTCAGCCTCGACGAGGTTCACTGCCTTGGCTGCTGCGGTCTGGCGCCGGTTATCACAGTTGGCGAGGACCTCTATGGCAAGGTGAAGCACGGGCAACTGAAGAAGATTCTGAAGAAGTACCAGTAGCATTCTGAAGCTATTTCCGGTGGTGAGTACCCCGGAACGCGAAAGGAGAGGAGATCGTGGGAAAGCTAAAAGTATCCGATCTCGAAAAGATCAAAGATAAAATAAAGCGTGCTACGAAGCTGCGGGAAGGCAAGGGCAGTGCACGCGTTACGGTGCACATGGGCACCTGCGGCATCGCAGCGGGGTCGCGAAACATCATGAGTGCGCTCATGGACGAGGTGGAGAAGCGGGGCCTGAGCGACGTGATCCTGACAACCTCGGGGTGCGCCGGGCTTTGCAGCCGCGAGCCGATGGCCACTGTGGAGCTTGCTGGCCAGGCGCCAGTGAAGTACGTCGACCTGACCGATGAGAAAATCCGCAAGATTCTGGAGGAACACGTAATAGGCGGCAACATCGTTCAGGAATACGCCTTGGCCATCGGCAGCGAGCAGCAGCTTTGAAAGTTAAGGTGCCGAACGTAGAGATCCCGACGCGCCAACCGGTAGTTGGCTCGTTAGGGTATCTCAGTACTGGGAGGTGCAGAATTGGCTGAATTCAGAACTCATTTGATGGTTTGCGCAGGAACCGGATGCGTGTCCAACGGCGCCTACGACGTCAAGGCGGCCCTGGAGAGCGAGATCGCCAAGCACGGGCTGGAAAACGAGGTCGCCATAGTTACTACAGGCTGCAACGGCTTCTGCGCCCAGGGCCCGATAGTGGTGGCCCATCCGGAAGGGATCTTCTACCAGCTTCTAGACGTAAAAAGCGTTCCTCATCTCGTGGAAGAGCACTTCCTCAAGGGCCGTCCCGTGAAGGAGCTGATGTACATTCCTCCGGAGGAAGAGACGCCGATCCCGCGGATGAACGACATCGGCTTCTTCCAAAAGCAGAGGCTAATCGCACTGCGCAACCGCGGCCTCATCGATCCGGAAAAGATCGACGAGTACATCGGGCGCGACGGCTACAGGGCGCTGGCCAAGGTGCTGACCGAGATGACGCCCGAGGATGTCATCGAGACGGTAAAGGCCTCAGGCCTGCGCGGGCGCGGCGGGGCCGGCTTCCCCACCGGCGTCAAGTGGGAGAAGGCCAGAGACGCCGATGGAGATGTGAAGTACCTCATCTGCAACGGCGACGAGGGCGACCCCGGCGCCTTCATGGACCGCAGCATCATCGAATCCGACCCCCACACGGTGCTGGAGGGGCTGGCGATCGGCGCCTACGCCATCGGGACGCGGGAGGGATACATCTACGTGCGCAACGAGTACCCGCTGGCCCTCGAGCGGCTGCTCATAGCGATCGAGCAGGCCAAGGAGTACGGTCTCCTCGGCGAGCGCATATTCGGCACCGACTTCAACTTCGACCTGCACGTGCACCGCGGAGCCGGGGCATTCGTTTGCGGCGAGGAGACTGCCCTGATCGCCTCCATCGAGGGCCGGCTGGGCAACCCGCGCCAGCGCCCGCCCTACCCGGCCGAGTCGGGCCTGTTCGGCAAGCCGACGAACATCAACAACGTCGAGACCTGGGCGAACGTGCCTATGATCATACAGCACGGCGCGGAGTGGTTCTCCAGCATCGGCACCGAGGACAGCAAGGGCACCAAGGTCTTCTCGCTGGTCGGCAAGATCAACAACACCGGACTGGTCGAGGTCCCGATGGGAATTACGTTGAGGGAGATCATCTACGACATCGGCGGCGGCATCCCGGGAGGCAAGAGTTTCAAGGCCGTGCAGACGGGCGGGCCCTCGGGGGGCTGCATTCCCGCCGAGCTCATCGATCTTCCGATCGACTTCGAGAGCCTTAAAGAAGCGGGCTCGATGATGGGCAGCGGCGGCATGGTAGTAATGGACGAGGACACCTGCATGGTGGACATCGCCCGCTACTTCCTCGGCTTCACCCAGAACGAGTCGTGCGGCAAGTGCACGAGCTGCCGCGACGGCACGAAATGGATGCAGAGTACGCTCACCAAGATCTGCGAGGGCAAGGGAACGCCGGAGGACCTCGAGGAACTCGAGAATGTCGCCAAGGCGGTCAAGGACACCTCGCTCTGCGGACTGGGCCAGACGGCTCCCAACCCGGTGCTCACGACGATGAAGTATTTCAGGGACGAGTACGAGGCCCACATTCACGACAAGACGTGCCCGGCCAAGGTCTGCCGCGCCATGCTGACGTTCAGCATTGACGCTGAGCGTTGCGCCGAATTTGGCCACGGTTGCGGCATGTGCCGTCGCAACTGCCCAAGCGAAGCAATCGTCGGCAGCAAGGGCAAGGCACACCGGATACTCCCGGACAAGTGCATACAGTGCGGCGTCTGCAGAGACGTCTGCAACTTCGAAGCCGTACTCGTCGAATAAGGAGGAGTCATGGTTAACCTGACGATTAACGGCCAGCCTGTAGAGGTTGAGGAGGGAACCACCATCCTGAAGGCTGCCGAGAGCATCGACGTCGAGATCCCCACGCTCTGCCACCACGAGATTCTCAAGCCGTTTGCCGACTGCCGCGTCTGCGTAATCGAGGCAAGCGTGGGCGGGAAGTCCCGCATCATCACCGCCTGTAGCAACGTCGTCGAGGAGGGGATGGAGGTTCAAACCGAATCCGAGTGGACTCTGAGGTCGCGCAAGGTAGTGATTTCGCTGCTGCTGTCGCGCTGGCCCAACGTGCCAATTCTGAAGGAGCTGGCAGAGCAGCACGGCATCGATTCCCCGCCCTTCGTATTTGACAACGCAGAGTTCGAAGAGGACGCCTGCGTGCGCTGCGGCCGCTGCGTGGTCGTCTGCAGCGAGGTGGTGGGAGCAAACGCCATATCGTTCGCCGGGCGCGGCTCGGACGTCGAGATAATGACTCCTTACGGCGAGGAGTCGCCCGACTGCATAGCCTGCGGCTCCTGCGCCACCGTCTGCCCCACCGGGCACATCAAGGTGGTGGACTACCGGGAGCGCGAGCTTGTGCACTCCGACATCCAGCTCGGCCCCAACTCGCCGATCCACATTCCGACCATGCAGGCGATCCCCAACGCGCCGTTCATCGACACCGAGAGCTGCATCCACTTCCAGACCGGGGGCTGCAAGGTCTGCGAGATCGTCTGCGAACCGGGGGCCGTCAACTTCGACCAGGTCGATGAGGAGCACGAGTTTGAGGTGGGCAGCATCGTGCTGGCCACTGGCTTCAAGCAGTTCGACCCAACGCCGATGAAGCAGTACGGCTACGGTAAGCATCCCAACGTGATCACCGGCCTGGAGTTCGAGCGTATGAATTGCGCCAGCGGCAGCACCAGCGGCCAGATACTCTGCGCCGACGGCAAGCCGCCCGAGAGCTTGGCGATACTGCACTGCATCGGCAGCCGCGACAAGAACTACAACGAGTACTGCAGCCGCGTCTGCTGCATGTATGCTCTGAAGTTCGCACACCTGGTCAAAGACAAGACGGAGGCCGAGGTCTACGACCTCTACATCGACATGCGCTGCCCGGGCAAGGGCTACGAGGAGTTCTACGACCGCCTGCTGCACGAGGACATCCGCTTCATCCGCGGCAAGGGCGCAGAGGTCGAAACCGTGCCGCTCTACGAGGGCGAGGAGGGCAAGCTGATCGTCAGAGTCGAGGACACGCTGGCCGGGTCGATCCGCCGCATCCCGGTTGACATGGTGATCCTGTGCGCCGCGCTCGAGCCGCAGGCCGACGCCAAGGAGTTCTCGCGCCTATTCGGAGTCAGCACCGACAAATACGGCTGGATGATCGAGAAGCACCCGAAGCTGGCGCCCGTGGAGACGGCCAGCGACGGTGTCTTCATCGCCGGATGCGCCCAGGGTCCGAAGGATATTCCGGATACCGTGGCTCAAGGCAACGCAGCGGCTGCCATGGCCCTGCAGAACATAAACAAGGGCGAGGTGGAACTGGAGGGCTTCTTCGCCATCGTCGACGACAAGCTGTGCAGCGGTTGCCGCGTTTGCAACGACCTCTGCCCCTACGGCGCCATCATCTTCGACGAAGAGAAGAACGTCAGCCGCGTGGAGGAAGCGCTCTGCAAGGCCTGCGGCACCTGCGTCAGCGCCTGCCCCTCCTCGGCGATCACCGGCACGCACTTCACAGACCAGCAAATCCTGGCTGAACTTGAGGGAGTCATGTCATGAGCTTCGAACCGAGGATAGTCGGTTTCTTGTGCAACTGGTGCTCGTATACCGGAGCCGACCTTGCCGGCACGTCCCGACTCGAATACCTGCCCAATTGCCGCGTCATCAGGGTCATGTGCTCGGGCAGGGTTGATCCCACCTTCATCATCAAGGCGTTCGCCATGGGCGCCGACGGCGTGCTGGTGAGCGGCTGCCACCCGGGAGACTGCCACTACATAGAGGGCAACTACAAGACGATGCGGCGTATCCCGCTGCTGCGCAACATTCTAGAGCAGTTCGGCATCGACAGGGATCGCCTGCGCCTCACCTTCGTGAGCGCCAGCGAGGGCGAGCTCTGGGCGAAAATCGTCAACGAGTTCACCGAGAGAATAAAGGAGCTCGGGCCGCTGGGGATGGACAAGGTTGCCAATCCGACAGCCGAGGCGGAAGCCGAGGCCGTAGCCACAGGAGCGTGATGATGGCTAAACCGAAAGCAGCATTCTACTGGGCGGCGAGCTGCGGCGGCTGCGAGATCTCGCTTCTGGCCATCCACGAGAAGATCGTGCAGGTCGCCGAGGCGGTGGACATAGTTTTCTGGCCCGTCGCCATCGACGTCAAGTACAAGCACGTCGAGGAGATGGAAGACGACTCCATCGACATCTGCCTCTACAACGGTGCCGTGCGCACCGAGGAGAACGAGCACCTGGCCAAGCTGCTGCGCCGCAAGAGCAAGATACTGGTGGCCCACGGCTCCTGCGCCCACACCGGCGGCATTCCCGGTCTGGCCAACTTCGCCAACAAGGAGGAGATCTTCAATCGGGTCTACCACGAGAATCCTTCGCTCGACAACCCCGAGAAGATCGTACCGCAGACCGAGACGGAAGTTCCCGAAGGCAAGCTCAAGCTGCCGCGGTTCTTCAACACCGTCAAGACGCTGGCCCAGACTGTCGACGTCGACTACTTCATGCCGGGCTGCCCGCCGGCGCCGGAGCAGACATGGAATGTCCTCTCGGCCGTGCTCGAGGGCAAGCTCCCGCCCAAGGGCTCGGTGATCGGCTCCGACGAGCTGACAGTCTGCGACCAGTGCAAGCACACGCCGCAGCAGAAGGCGATCAAGGAAATCAAGCGCCCGCACGAGGTGATCCTCGATCCCGACATCTGCATCCTCGAGCAGGGCGTCATCTGCATGGGGCCCGCCACGATGGCCGGCTGCGGCGCCCAGTGCATCGAGGCCGACATGCCCTGCCGCGGCTGCTACGGCCCGCCGGCGGGCGTTATCGACCAGGGCGCGAAAATGTGCAGCGCCCTGGCGTCGATCATTGACAGCCAAGATCCGGAGGAGATCGAGAAGCTGATTGACAGCATTGTCGACCCGGCTGGTCTCATGTACCGCTTCGGACTACCCGGATCGACTCTGAGGAGGGCACTGAAATGACACAGCGCTATACCATAGACCCGATCACCCGCCTCGAGGGTCATGGGCGCATAGAGGTTTTCGTCGACGACGACGGCGAGGTGGAAAACGTATACCTGCAGATCCCCGAGCTGCGCGGCTTCGAGCGCTTCTGCGAGGGGCGTCCGGTCGAGGAGCTGCCCAGGATCACGCCGCGCATCTGCGGCGTCTGCCCCGAAGCCCACCACATGGCCAGCGCCAAGGCGGCCGATGCGGTCTACAACCTCAAGATACCCCCCGCGGGCGCCAAGCTCAGGGAGCTCCTGTATTCCGCCTTCTTCGTCACCGACCACGCGGTTCACTTCTACATTCTCGCCGGACCCGACTTCATCATGGGCCCGGACGCCGAACCCGCCGTGCGCAACATCCTCGGCGTCATCGGCAAGGTCGGCATGGAGGTGGCCGGTAAGCTGATCGAGGCCCGCCAGCGGATGGAGGACATCATCGCCTGGCTGGGCGGCAAGCAGGTCCACCCGATCTGTGCTCTGCCCGGCGGTATGAGCAAGGCGCTCACCGCGGAGAAGCACAAGGATTTCCTCGAGCACGCCGAGTACGCCGTCGAGTTCGGCAAGTTCACTGTCCAGCTCTTCAAGGACATCGTGCTGGCGAACAAGGAATACGTCGACCTGATCCTCAGCGACGGCTACTCCAACAACACCTACAACATGGGAGTGGTGGACGCCAACAACAAGGTGAACTTCTACGACGGCGACATCCGTGTAACCGGCCCCGACGGCAAGGAGACGGTCACGTTCAAGCCCGAGGCCTATGCCGAGAACATAGGCGAGCGCGTCGAGCCCTGGAGCTACCTAAAGTTCCCGTATATCAAGAAGGTCGGTTGGAAGGGCTTCGTAGACGGCGTCGATAGCGGCATCTACAAGGCATCGCCGCTGGGCAGGCTCAACGCTTCCGACGGCATGGCGACGCCGGTAGCGCAGGAAGCCTACGATGAGTTCTACAAGACACTCGGCGGCAAGCCGGTCAACGCCATTCTGGCCACCCACTGGGCGCGCATCATAGAGCTGGTGTACGCCGCCGAGCGCCTCAAGGAGCTCTGCGAGGATCCGGAGATCACCGATCCGGTGGTTAAGGCGGTGCCTACCGAGATCCCCAGCGAGGGGGTCGGCGTAGTCGAGTCGCCGCGCGGCACGCTCTACCACCACTACGTCACCGACGAGCGCGGCATCATCAAGCGCGCCAACCTGATCGTCGGCACCACCAACAACAATCCCTCGATCAGCCTCAGCCTCACAAAGGCCGCCAAGGCGCTGATCGGCAAGGGCAAAGAAGTGACCGAGCCGGTGCTGAACATGATCGAGATGGCCTTCCGGGCCTACGATCCCTGCTTCGGCTGCGCCACCCATTCGCTGCCGGGCGAGATGCCGCTCGAGCTGAACATCAGGGACAGGAATGGCAACATCATCGAGACCTACAAGAAGTAGGCGTGAGCGATAACAGATATCGGCGGCGGGCCGGAAGCCTGCCGCCGATTTTCCTATTCGGCGGGTGATTTGACGTAGACTGGGATCTACTTTATACTCTGCAAACAGCAACCCTTTAAGCTGGTAAACTTCGTTCCGGTGAGGAATAGATATGCCTATCAGGTATTCTCTGCTCTGCCTGGCGATTCTCGCCATGCTAGCAACCAGCCCCAGCTGCACTGCGGCGTTTCCGCAGATCGACAGAGAGGCGGCCTGGGAAAAGGTTCATCAAGAGCTCCTGTCAGGTGATCCCGGTGTCGTGGTTGTTTATCTGGCCGGAGAGCCTTTCGCCGGTGGCAGCGAAATAGGGAGCTGGATTGAATCGATTACAGTTCCCAGCGAATTCGAAAGCGCATGGTTTTTCTTCATTGACGACGCTCCCGATGCCAACTGGGAGCACCCATGCCGATATGTTTTCGTTGAAGTCGAGACCGGCGCAATTGGAATAATCAGCGGCAGTACCCCTCCGGATACTTTGATCGACATGGAGAGGCTGTATCCGGAGGACGAATGAAATATGTTTCTGACATAAAACAAGTTGGAGGAGTGGGACAATGAAGACATGGGGAATAGCAAGGCTGGTGTCGCTGGTGCTAGCGATTCTCGTATCCGTATCGTTTATCAACATGGTCATCGAGGCGCAGACTCGACAGGAGATAACACTCCTCGAGGCCAAGACGAGGCTGATACGGCAAATCTATCAGGGCGACATTGGCAGGCATGCTCTTTTTGCCAGTCCGAGTGTCAAGATGAGTGGCGCCAGAATAGCCAGCTGGCGCGAACCGGCCAGGCTGACCGTCGACCGCGATTCGTGGTTCTTCTTCGTCGACGAAGAGCCGGGTGCCAACTGGGAACACCAGGCTAGATATGTTCTCGTCGACAGAGCAACAGGCGCCGTCAACTCCATCCCTGTGAGGACTCCCCCGATGGAAATCCTCGAGATGGAGACGCAAAGTCCTGTCGCTGTAAACCAGATGACGATCCTGAGACAAAACTACCGGCTCGTCCTGGCCCGCCCGCTACAGCTTGCTGTCATAGAGATCCCCAGGGAGCCGAAGTATGCGGTGCTGGTCAGCGGCGGTTGGAACGCCACA
Source organism: uncultured Acidobacteriota bacterium (assembly GCA_964408025.1). GTDB lineage: Bacteria > Acidobacteriota > DATKUA01 > DATKUA01 > DATKUA01 > CAYOXX01. The sequence continues at coordinate 79,531 of CAYOXX010000001.1, forward strand.
TATAACTATGGGCGCTACTGGAACGACCTGGCGTTCATCTACAAAGCGCTCAAGGAGAAATACGGCTACACCGACGCACAGATTATCGTACTCTACGCCAACGGCAGCCACAGCCCCAACAACGACCTCGACGGCGACGGCACCAACGACGTGGACTACTCCGCAACCAAAGCCAACCTCACCACCGTCATGAACCAGGTTAGGAGCAATATTGAAACGGATGGCGAGTTCTTCTTCTATGCAACCAACCACGGTGGCCAGGAAGTGGATGGTACCCACGAGGCCATCCTTTATCTCTGGGGCGAGTGGATCAGGGACGACGAGTTCGCCGCCCTGACACAGAACATCCGCTGTGCAAAAGCGTTCTACGTCATGGAGCAGTGCTTCAGCGGCGGGATGATGGACGATATTCTAACCGCCCAGACCTACCCGTGCACAAATCCCAGGGTTTGCGTAATGACCGCGGCAAACTACAACGAGTCCTCGTGGGCTTGCGACACCGAAGGCCAGTACGACGAATATGTTTACCACTGGACTTCGGCGATCTACGGCCAGACTCCCGGCGGCACGTCCGTCAATGCAGACACCGACGGCGACGGCTTGGTCAGCATGAGCGAGGCGCACCAGTACGCGTTGAACCATGACAGCCGCAACGAGCATCCCACTATCGGTTCGTGCATCGCGGACGCCTGCGGGCTGGGCTTGGCGCCCAGACTGATTTTACGTATTAGGCCGTTGCAGCGCAGGCCGTAGGAGTAGAGCCGTCTCGAAATTTACGAGCCGACTGAGCATAAAAGGGGCCGCGTTTGATCATATGCGGCTCCATTTTTTTCGTTTACAATAATCGCAATGAAGACTCTTGTCCTCGGGCTCGGAAACGAGCTTCTCAGCGACGACGCCGTCGGCCTGCTCGTCGCCGGCGAGGTTGAGAAAGCGATCGGCCTGCCCGGAGTCGAGGTCAAGACCACGCAGTCGGCCGGCTTCAGGCTCGTCGAACTGCTGGTGGGATACGACAAGGCTATCGTCGTCGACGCCATCATCAGCGACCGGGCTCCCGCCGGTGAAGTCTACTGGCTCGAGCTGGCCGACCTGGTGCGGCCGCTCAGGGCCGTCGCGAACCACAACATCCACCTCGCCGACGCACTCGAGCTCGGGCGCAAACTAAATCAGCCGATGCCACAAGAGGTCAAGGTGCTGGCGATCGAGGTCGAGGACAACCTCACGCTGCGCGAGAGCGTAGGCGACGTCGCCATGGCCGCAGTCCCCAAAGCGGTCAAGATGATCCTCGACGAGCTGGGGGCTCTGTAGCCGAAATCCTAACCAGGAACCGTACGCTGTGTCGCGTCGGGTATAAAAATGCCTCGGCGTAAGCCAAGGCATTTCCTGAATCGTTTAACCTTGGCGATTACTCGCCGGCCGAATCAACATCCTCCTCTTGCGCCCCAGCGTCTGCGGCTTCGGTCGCGTAGCGCCGCCTGTCGATGACGGCGTATACGGTGGGGATTACCAGCAGCGTTAGTAGCGTGGAGCTGAGCAGGCCGGCGATCACCGTCCAGGCCATCGGCGCCCGGATTTCGGTGCCCGCGCCCAGGCCCAAGGCCAGCGGCAGCAGCGCCAGCACAGTGGTCATGGTGGTCATCAGGATCGGCCGCAGCCGCACCTTGCCCCCCTCGATGATGGCCTCGATCTTCTCGAGGCCGCGGGCGCGGAGCTGGTTTATGTAGTCGACCAGGACTATTGCGTTGTTGACGACGATGCCGGCGAGCATTATGACGCCGATGAGGACGACGATGCTGACCGGGGTGCCGGTTCCGGCGAGCAGGTAGATGACTCCGATCAGTGCCAGGGGGATGGTGAAGATGATGACGAACGGCTGGATCAGGGACTCGAACTGGGAGGCCATGACGATGTAGACCAGGAAGATCGCCAGCGTGAGCGCCCACTGCAGGGAGTTCATCGACACGGACATCTCCTCGGTCTGCCCGGTGATCACGTAGCGGAATTCGGGTCGCCAGTTGGCGCTCAGCGCCGCCATCCTATCGCCGATCGCTTCGGTGGCGGTGCTCAGGTCGGTGCCGCTGAGGTTGGCCGTGACCAGGGCTGTGCGCTCCTGGTCGATGCGGCGGATCTCGTTCGGCCCCTCGCGGGTCTCGATCTCCGCCACCTCGCCGAGGCGCAGGGTTTGCGTCTCCGTGGGCCGCAGCTCGAGGTTTTCCAGGTCGACACGGTTCCGGATGTCGGAGCGCTGCAAGCGGACGCGGATGTCGTAGAGGCGGTCGGCGCGCCGGAGCTCGGTGGCTATGCTGCCCTCCACCATGTCGCGCACCATCTGGGCCACCTGGTATATGTCGAGGCCGTGTAACCGCAGCTTGTCGCGGTCGAAGTTGATCTGCAGTTCGGGGCTTCCAGGTTGGATCGAGTTTGTCACGTCCGTCAGGCCCGGAAGGGCCGCGATAGCCTGTACCGACTCGTCGGAGTAGCGCTTCAGGTACTCGCGATCCTGGCCCTTGATTTCGATTTCAATCGGCGTCTTGAAGCTGAACAGTACGGGGCGGTCGAAGGTCACCGCGCTCAGGCCCGGCATCCTGGCCAGGCGCGAACGGATGATCGAGATAGCTCGCTCTTCGGCCGCGCGCATGTCCTGGTGGGAGCCCAGCCTCACGGTGACGACGCTGGTGTTCTCGCCCTCGTCGCTGCGCGTGTTGGCCGTCTTCTCAGCGCCGACCACGGTGGCGACCGTCTCGTAGAGCCTCCGCTGTCCGCTGCCGTCGTCAACGGTGAGGGCGGCTTGGATTTCCTGTTCGACGGTCACGGTCAGCTCGTTGGTCCGCTCGATGTCCGTCCCCACAGGCGCCTTGATGCGCACGTTGAACTCGCCCTGATGCACCTCGGGAATCAATTCGGCGTTGAGTCCGATAACCAGGCTGCCGGCATGGATGGCCAGCACCAGGGCGATGGCGATCACTGCCCACTTGTGCCGCAGAGCCCAGGAAATCGCCTTGGGGTAGACGGCGTTCAGGCCTTCTAACGTCTTTCCGAAGCTCCACAGGAATGGCGCGATGATCACGGCGACCAGAGCGCCGATCGAAACGAAGAAGAAACGCAGGATCTTGAAGATCAGGAAGAGGGCGATGAGGATGACGCGGCCGACCAGTTCGAACATGACGTGGATCACGAACAGCACTACGGCGTAGAGGTGGAACGGTATTGCCGTGAATATCCTCAGCGACTTACGCAGCCAGCCTCTGCGCTTCGTCCAGTACCTGACGAAGCGCCCCGCCATCAGCCGCCAGGAGTTGAAGGGTCTCCAAATCACCTTCGCAATCAGGCTCGCGAAATTGACCAGCAGCTCGAAGGCTACACCCGGCACGGCGATGAGCGACCACAGGAGTGTCATCGGAATCAGCAGAAGCAGCTTCAGCAGCTTCGCCATGAATCCCCGTGCGGCCCGCCAGCGCGTCTCGATCTCGTCCAGCACGGCTCTTGCCGAGGGGAACTGCCAGGCCGGCAGCGGCAGCCGCTCCATCAGCTCCCCGAATTTAACCTGGCGCGATGCTAGCATGGGGATGAAGAAGAGGGCGCAGAGCAGCGATGCCAGCAGTGAGAACACGACGGCCAGCGACATGTCGCCGAATACCTGCCCCGCGACGCCCTCGACGAAAACGATGGGGAAGAAGACCGCGATCGTGGTCAGCGTGGAGGCCATCACGGCCCCTCCAACCTCGCCTGTGCCGCGCACCACGGCCTCGACGAGGGAGTCGCCTTCCTCCCTACATCGGAAGATCGATTCGAGCACGACGATCGAGTTGTCGACGAGCATGCCGATGCCCAGGGCCAGCCCCCCCAGCGACATGATGTTGAGCGAGACGCCGAACATCATCATCGGCGCGAAGGTGGCGATCACGGACACGGGAATCGTGAGGCCGATCAGGATAGTCGACTTGAGGTTGCGCAGGAACAGGAAGAGCACGATGATCGCCAGGGCGCCGCCGACTACGGCGCTGTCGCGGACCTCGTCGATCGAGTCGCGTATGAAGATCGACTGGTCGGTGAGGACGCGGAACGACCAGTTGGGATCGATCCTGCGAGCCTCGTAGGCGAGGTAAGTCGGCTCGCGCCTGCGGCCTTCGCTCCCCTCGCCCCCTTCGCCCTCGGATGCGGCCGCCTCCATTGCCAATTCCTGCGGCGTACCGAATATCCGGTCGCGCACGCGCTGGGCCACGGCAACGATGTTGGCGTCGGCCTCCTTGAAGATGTTGATCTCGACGCTCGGTTCGCCGTCGACGCGCGAGTAGATCTCCCTGTCCTTGTGCCCCCAGCTCACCGTGGCCAGCTCAGGCGCCAGGCGGATCTCCCTGGCGCCGCTTTCGTCCACGCGGCGGTCGACGATCAGCCCGCGTATCGTCGCCAGGTCATCGTACTCCATGTCGACGCGGACCAGGAGCTCGGTGTCGCCCTCCTGGAGGTTGCCCGCCGGCACGGTGATGTTGCCGGCGCTGACGATGTTGATGACCGTCTGCGGATCGGTCTGGGTGGCGCGCAGTGCGTCGGCATCCAGCTCGATCAGCAGTTCCCTCTCCAGCCCGCCGCGGACGCGCACCGCGGCTACGCCCTCCACGGTCTCCAGTTGCTCGCGCAGCTCGTGCTCGGCGTACTCGCGTAGCCGCATCGCCATCTCTTCCTGGGTCGTGTCTTCTCCCGTCTCGGCGGCGAAGAGCGCGATGCGCATGATCGGATCGAGGGTCGGGTCGTAACGGAGGATGAGCGGCCGCTCGGCCTCCTCGGGCAATATCACCTGGTCGAGGCTCTCGCGCACGTCGGCGGTGGCCTCGTTCATGTCGGTCTTCCAGGTAAACTCCAAAACGACATCGGAGATCCCGGCCTTGGATATCGAGCTGATGCTCACCAGGTTGTCGACGACGGCCAGAGCATTCTCGATCCGCTTGGAGATATTGTTCTCCACCTCCTCGGGCGCGGAGCCGGGGTACTCGGTGCGGACGGTCAGGCTCGGGTAGGATATCTCCGGCATCAGGTTCAGCGGCAGCTTGTCGTAGCTCTGCCACCCGAACACGAAGACGCCGATGACGATCATCAGGATCGCCACCGGCCTGGTGGTTGTCACCCTGAAGCCTTCTCTGATCTGCCCCTTTACTCTACCGATTTTCTTGCCGATATCGTTCACGATTCCCTACCCGCTCTGTCTTCTAAAAGGAAACTCAATTGGACGGCTGCTGATCCGGTTCCGCCTCTTCGGCGGTTTCCGACTCCGCTCCGGGCTCCACCTCGGCTCCATACGCGGTCGTGATCTGGACCTCGGTTCCGTCCCTGAGGCCGTCCTGCCCCACCACCACGACCGACTCGCCCTCCTCGATGCCGGATACGGCCTCGAAGAACCCGATGTCCTCGTAGCCGCCTTCGCGCAGCATCACGCGCCGCGCAGCGTCATCGCGGACTACGAAGACGAACATGCGGTTCTCGTCGTAGACGACGGCGTTCTTGGGCACCAAAACAACATCGTGGTGGGTGTCGGTGATCAGCTGTACGCGCACGTACATGCCGGGCCGCAGGATCAGGTTCGGGTCTTGGTACTCGATGGTGATCTTTATCGTGTTGCTGGTGGAGTCGACCACCGGCGCCACGCGCTTGATTGTGCCGAGGAACTCCATGTCCGGAAGCGAGTCGGTGTGGATGAGGGCGTGGATCGAATCAGTATGGCCGTCCACCCTCCTGAAGTAGTCGCGCTCCGGGATGTGTATGTTCACCACCAAGCTGGACGGATCGAAGAGCCGGTAGAGGCGCGCGGCCGAGTTCACCCGCTGGCCCAGCCGCACGGAACGCTCTGCGACGATGGCGTTGATGGTGGATCGGATCTCGGCGTATTCGAGGTTCGTCTGCTCCTGCTGCCAGGCGATCACGGCCTGCTGGTAGGTGTACTCGGCGTTAATCAGCTCGGTGTCCGTGAGTATCCCCTGGTCCACCAGTGTCCGGGTCCGCTCGAGGTCCCTCTCCAGCTTCTCCATCTCCGCCCGCGCTCGGGCCTCGTTGAGACGCAGCTCCTCGTCCTCGAGGCTGCACAGCAGCTGGCCGGCCTGCACCTGACGCCCCTCTTCGGCGACGATGGCGGTAACTGTGCCCGTTACGCGCGAGTAGATATCGACCGTCTGCTCGGCCTCGATGACGGCCGTGGAGAGGATCGAAGTGCTGATGTCGCCACGTGCCACCTGGGCCACGCGCACCGGCACGCCAGCCTCCTCGTTCTCGGGCTGCGCCTCGGCCTCCTCCTCCTCCGGCGGCGGGCTTCCGCACGCAGCCAGGAGACCGACCCCCACAGCTACAACAAATACGAGAAACAGTTCGTTAGGCTTCATATGATCACCGCCTGCGTAAAGATGAAATCCTATCCATGCTTAGAGAAACGGTAAAGGGAGCGAAAAGTTCGCGTTCCCTCCGCGGAGCCGAATCGGCGACTGCCCACGCGCTCCTCCGAGCGGTTCGTCTTGCCTTTATTAGTCGCACGGGGGTAGAATCGGTTTCCGCGAGGTCCAAAGCCCCCTTAGCTCAACGGATAGAGCGTCGGCCTCCGGAGCCGAAGACAGAGGTTCGATTCCTCTAGGGGGTACCACCTATTTGCCGCTCAGTTCTCCCCCACCCGATGTTATACTCCCGTCGAGGTGAATTCGGCCGATGCCGGAGCGGAAGAAGTACATACTGCGCGACGAGGTTTCCCTTCCCGGGCCCGAGGAGGAGTTCCGCTACCGCGACGACCTGAACGAGGCGCAGTTCGAAGCGGTTTCGGCTCTCGATGGGCCGGTGCTGGTGATCGCGGGTGCGGGCAGCGGCAAGACCCGCACGCTCGTCTACCGGCTCGCCTACATGGTCGAGCGGGGCATCCGCCCGGACGACGTCCTGCTGTTGACATTCACCCGCCGCGCGGCCGAGGAGATGCTGCGTCGCGCTGCCGCGCTGGTCAGCCCGGCGGTCGGGCGCATCGAGGGCGGTACCTTCCATTCGGTCGCGGCGTCGATTCTGCGCCGCCACGCCTCCTCCATCGGATACAGGTCCAATTTCACCATTCTCGACACAGCCGACAGCATGGAGCTTGTCGGCCGCTGCCGGGCGAAGCTGGGCATCGACTTCAGGAAGAGCCGCTTCCCGCGCCGGCAGACGCTGCAGAAGCTGTTCAGCAAGTCTGTGAACAAAGGTACGCCGCTGGAGATGCTGGTTTACGACGACTTCCCACACTTCAGCGAATTTATCGAGCTGATGGAACAGATCCGGACCGAGTATGACCGCCTCAAGATCGAGCGCGGGATGATGGACTTCGACGACCTGCTGGTGCGGCTGGTCGAGCTGCTGGAGAATAGCGAAGCGGTTCTCAAGCAGCTGCGGCGCCGCTACCGCTACATTATGGTGGACGAGTACCAGGATACCAACCCGCTGCAGGCTCGAATCGTCGGGCTTCTGGCCGGCCGAGAGGGTAACGTGATGGCCGTGGGCGACGACAGCCAGAGCATCTATGCCTTCCGCGGCGCCGACTTCCGCAACATACTCGATTTCCCGAAGCAGTACCGGAACTGCCGCACCATCAAGCTCGAGGTAAACTACCGCAGCTCGCAGCAGATCCTCGATGTCGCCAACGCCTCGATCGACCGCGCTGTCGAGAAGTACACCAAGATCCTGGTGGCCGCGCGCGGCGCCGGCCCGAAGCCGGTGATAATCGCCGCCGAGGACGAGGCGTTCCAGAGCCGTTTCGTTTCGCAGAAGCTTCTGGAGCACCGCGAGGAAGGCATCGGTCTGGACGACATGGCGGTCCTCTTCCGCTCGTCCTACCTCAGCTCCGACCTCGAGCTCGAGCTGGCCCGCCGCAACATACCGTTCGTCAAGCGCGGCGGGCTCCGCTTCTTCGAGAGTGCCCACATCAAGGACCTCGTGGCCCACCTGCGCCTGCTGGTCAACCCGGCCGACGATATCGCTTGGTCGCGTTCGCTGCGGCTCGTCGGCGGTGTCGGGCCAGTGACGGTAGACAGATTGCTCGGCTTTATCCTATCGGCGCCGCAGGCGCTGAAGGCCCTCATGGAGGTCGAGAGCCCGAAGAGCGAGAGTTTCAAACGCTTCCAGACACTGATGGCCGACCTCTGGCGCCGCCGCGAGAGCTCGTCGCCGGCGGAGCTGCTCGAGCTGGTCGGCGAGTACTACGAGCCGATCCTCAGGGACAGATTCGACGACTACCCCAAGCGCCTGCGCGACGTGCAGCACCTGATCGGCGTCTCGAACCGCTACCGCAGTCTCAACTCCTTCGTCACCGACCTGGCGATCGAACCCCAGGATCGCTTCGCAGAGGTCGGCGACGAGGTAGACCTCGACGACGAGAAGCTGACGATCAGCACCATCCACAGCGCCAAGGGCCTGGAGTGGCGCGTAGTCTTCCTGGTCTGGGCGCTCGAGGGGCGCTTCCCCTCCTCGTATGCCGTCCACAACGACGAGCAGCTCGAGGAGGAGCGGCGGCTGTTCTACGTCTGCGTCACCAGGGCGAAGGAGCACCTCTACCTGCTCTACCCCGTCAACATCTACGACAGGCTCACGCGCGTCATGTGCCAGCCCTCGGAATTCGTCAAAGAGCTGCCCGATGACTTGTGCGAGCAGTGGGATCTACAAGAGGATGCGGAAGAGCCAGAGAACGACCAGGAACAGACTGTCCACTAATTAGATTTTAAATCTGAACTCCTAGCACGCACTCGATACCCACTGGTCCTTTCGATCACAAGGCCTTAGTGTAAACACCAGGGGGCACACTGGTCATCCAAGTTAACACTATTGTTTTCAACAGATACGCTCTGCCTATTGGACTTTTGCCTGGTTATCCACTCCTGACACGACTAGCACCGCACTGATGGACATATACAGGCAAGGAGACGAAAGTGAATCGCGTTTTCCAGCCGATTTGGATGTATATTGTTGTATAATGTGATCTAAATCAACCTTACTTACGGTAGTAGACGACTACAATACCAGCGTATTAAGGGGATTGGCTCGACATGGTTGGTCCGTCTCGGCAGAGGTTAGTTACATGGAGGAGAGCGGTAAGCGCTCAGTGTGTCGTTGTCTTAATCTTCATACTTATATTCGGCGACCTTGTCGTTTCCCAAGAAATAAACACTCGAACTGATGACCGCCCAGTGCTGCGGTCCTCAGAACGGCGCCACGGTTCTCCCGCATCTCCATATTTCAGCAGGTTCAGGCAGCCGGACGGAACAAAGTTCCTGGCGCGCCTATTCGGTGATGAGAGCTACCATTGGATGGGGACCGCCGCCGGTTACACGATCGGTCGGAACAGGCAGACCGGTTACTACGAATATCTTACGACGGACGACGAAGGCCGATTCAGATTTTCGGACGTACGAGTAGGCATCGGCGACCCGCGGAAAGCCGGCATACCAAAACGAGTTAGGGAGAGCGGCGATATCATCCGCGAGAGGAGGCGGATCTACCTCAACCGGATGGCGGTCGCAACCGCTCCGCAAATTGCTATGCCTGCAGCCACCACTACAGGCGACCTCAAATTACTTGTGATCCTGGCCAATTTCAGCGATACGACGACCACCTACACGCAGAGCGATTTCAACAGCCTCTTCAACACACCCGGATACTCGGACTACGGAGCCCTTGGTTCCGTATGGGACTACTTCGACGAGGCCTCCTACGGGCTCTTGAATCTGGATACAACGGTGTCGGTCTGGGTGGACCTCCCTCACACCATGGCCTACTACGGGGCCAATATATCCGGCTACGATGTGCGCCCCCGCGAAATGGTGGAAGATGCAATCGCTGCTCTCGATGCGACAGGATTCGATTTCTCCCCCTTTGATGTCGATGAGGACGGGTGGATAGATGCTTTTGCGGTCATCCACCAGGGCCGCGGAGAGGAAGCCGGCGGTGGCGCCGACACCATCTGGTCGCATAAATGGGCTCTGTCGTCTCCTGTCACGGTGGACGGCATCAATATCCAGACTTATTACACGGGGCCGGAAAAGCTATATAGCAGCATCTCCACGATCGGTGTCCACTGTCACGAGTTTGGACACGTCCTCGGCCTGCCGGATCTCTACGATTATGGTTACGACTCGAAGGGCGTGGGCGACTGGGGAATTATGGCCGGCGGCTCCTGGAACAATCTAGGGAGAACGCCGGCGCACTTCCTCGGATGGTGTAAGGCACAACTCGCTTGGGTAGTCCCTACGCAGCTCGACGCAGACCAGTCCGATATAACTGTGTCGAGGCTGTCGGACAATCAATCAGTCTACAGAATTTCAGACGGCATGGGATCGGGCGAGTACCTGATGGTGGAAAACCGGCAGCTTCATGGCTTCGACTCTTTCCTGCCGGGTGCCGGTATCCTGATAACCCATATTGACGAGAACCAACCCAACAACAACGACCAGACCCAGTATCTGGTCGGGATTGTCCAGGCCGATGGGCTCTGGCACCTGGAAAACAATGTCAACTACGGGGACACCGGCGATCCCTACCCCGGCTCGGCCGATAACCGGGCTCTATCACCTTGGACTGATCCTGATAGCGACAGCTATTACAACGGCGTCACAGGCATCGCCGTCTTCAACATCAGCGACTCAGCCGCAACCATGACCTTCGACCTGGATCTACAAGCGGAGCCGAAAGGCTCCTTAACGGTGAATATCGAGCCGGCCGAAGCTGTAGTCGCCGGCGCGCAGTGGCGTAGAGTCGGCACTTCGACCTGGTACGACAGCGGCTTCACCGAAAGCGAAATTCCGGTCGGAGATTACGATGTGGAATTCAGTAGCATCGCTGGATGGATCACGCCTTCTAACGAGCCGGTAACAATTACCGTCGGCGAAACCACCACTACCTCCGGCACCTACACGCTGCAAACCGGTTCCCTGAGAGTAACTATCGAACCTCAGGGTGCCAAAGATGCCGGCGCGCAATGGCGCCGAATCGGCACTTCGACCTGGTACGACAGCGACTTCACCGAGAGCGGCATCCCGACAGGAAGCTACAACGTGGAATTCAAAAGCATCTCTGGGTGGGACACGCCCTCGAACGAGCCTGTCGTAATCACCTTTGGCGGCACCGCCACTGCCTCCGGCACCTACATCCTGCAAACCGGTTCCCTGAGTGTGACTATCGAGCCCCAGGGTGCCAGAGATGCCGGCGCGCAGTGGCGCCGAGTCGGCACTTCGATCTGGCACGACAGCGGCTACACCGAGTCAGACATCCCTGTCGGCGAGGAGACTGTGGAGTTCCAAGAGATAGAAGATTGGGCAGCCCCTGAGAACCAACCTGTCACTATCATTAAGGACGACAATACCCCCCTAACTGGAACATACGTGATATGCCCAAAGACCTACGACGTGAACCTCGACGGCAGTGTGACGCCGGGCGACGCCCTGATGGCCTTCCAGCACTATCTGGGGATCATAACCATCTCCGATCCCTGCAGCCTGCTGCGCGCCGACGCCAACGACGACGGCAGCATCACGCCGGGCGACGCACTTATCATTTTCCAGGATTATTTAGGGCTGAATTAGGAGACAAGTATGACTCGCATCTCCCAAGGACGCGGGCGAGGAGGGCGGAGAGGACGAACAACTAAACAGCGAGGCCGATACGGATACATTGATATGAGATTCTGAGGGGCGCAGGAAACAGATCACCCGCTTAAACGAGACCTTGAGTTCTTCCTAATAAAATTCTCTTGAAAGATTCAAAAAAGACTTGCGCAACTCTTCCGACTCGCGTAGTTTATTCATCTGGGCCTTGATGATCTTTGAAGCAAACCATTACTCGCTGCTCATAATCCGCGCCATTACTTCCATTATACCTTGCGCGTACAGCAATGAGAAATTAATCGCTTTAAAGGAGGTTAAACTATGATTAATTCCCAGAAGACCATCCAGTTTATTATTTTTCTGGCGATTACGACTATAAGTGTACTGCCCGGTATCTTATTGGGGCAAAGTGGCTCACATCATAAGGGAGGTAAGGAATTTGGTCTTATTCATTATCATAGAAATAATACTATAACCTATAGCCCACCATCATTAGGTGATAGAACTCCTTTAATATTAGTACATGGAATGGGGAGCGAAATTGATTATTTGGAAGGATGGGATGAATGGATTGATTATATCAATGACAATGATAATGGGCGTTTTGAGATTTACAGATTTATTTACAATTCCGACAACAGAATAGAATATAATGGGAGACTTTTTGCCGATGCTTTCCTTGATAACTATGATCTACGGACAAGCAACAAGACCATTATTCTGGCTCATAGTATGGGAGGTCTCGTCTCAAGAGCAGCACTTGCATATAGCCCACAAATGCTGAACGCAGTTAAAAGGCTAGTAACTTTGGGTACTCCCCATTATGGTTCACCATTGGCGATCCCAGCATGGGTACGTTATTCACGAATGGAAATTCCTCTTCTGTATCGCTGGGCGTTTTGGGCACATTATGCTGGTTGGTGGAGTTTTTTCCCCGCGGAGCGTGGAGCCTTTGATTTGGCTTGGTATCCTCCTGATGCAAATTACAATCTCCCCAATGGTGCTGTGTCTGGTGCACAAATTACAGAGACAAATAATGTATTAAACTATAACCAGGACCAAATAAATTGGCATAACGAGGCAATCACTGAACCTTATATAGAACGTTTAGACGAGAATGAACCACTTGAAGTGAAGCTAAAAACATTTGCTTATGCCGTAATTTACGACGATGGTTCCGAAGAATGGAGTTGGCTAACGGATTTTTCTCCGATATGGGAATTTGGTTGGCAATTTCTAACTGTGCATCAAACCGAAGGAGGTTGGTACCCATTTTTATTAAATGATGGTGTTGTTCCTGAAATAAGTGCCCGGTACAATTATCAAGCTTTTGGACAAACAATCAATGGGTATTACTCTCACGGGGATTTATTGACTCATCAAGACATCCACAGCGTAGTTTTTCAGTTTCTTTGCGCTTTGCATGACATTCCTGATGACCCGACACCTGATTATTACAGAGTATCTGGATACGTGAAAAACACTTCAGGATCTCCCATTAAGAATGTCAAGGTTACATTCGTCGGTAATGGAAGAACTGAATACACATATACGGATAGAGATGGATATTATGATAACTGGCTCGAAGAAGGATGGAGTGGCACTGTCAATGCTGAAGGAGGTGAATATACATACAGTGGTCCGATTTCTATTTCATCGCTAACATCTAACCTTGATGGACAAAATTTCACTGGTACACCCTTTTATACGGGAACTCCTGATTACACTATAATTAGCTTTACTGCTGATTCAACGGCAACTGAAAGAACACATGTATATTATTCCATGACAGTGAGAAATGTTGGGAATAATACTGTGCCCATAGCGAGTGAAGGAACCACCATATACATATCAGAAGATAGCATAATAAGCGAGTGGGATTATAGAATAGGATCCGATCCGACCCCTCTGTACAATCCTGGAGATGAGGAATCATTCAATAATGACTTTCGTATGTTGACTTCTGCTACAGGAAGCCCAACTAACTATTATCGACCAACGGTATTATGGCAAAATACACAGATAGTATATGCGGCTGGTCAAAATATGCATATAGAAGTGGTAGGATTTGCATATACCAAATCGGGAAGCGATGATAGAAGAACTCCCGCCGGAGATATCGGAAATCCGGCCCCTGACGACGGCAACTGGCCAGGTCCAGGCCTTGACAAGTACAGCATTATTGCACGATTGGGAGAGGGTGGAGAGCCGTTCAGGTTAGCCGTATACCAAATAGATGCGACTCGATGGGAATATGATGGTCCCGCACCTGCAAGTGGAGAACTATTTATAACAGCAAATGATACCGATCTTAGTGATAATATAGGATCTTTAGGAGATAATAGGTATAGCATAACAACTTATGATTACGCAATAAGACTACCAATAGGTAATGTATACATCGGTGCATTTATAGATGCGCATAATGAAGTTCCCGAAAGTGATGAAGCTAATAATTCAATGTGCGTACCAATATACATTGAACCCGCTCCTGACCCTGTAATCAGTGGTAATATTCGCCGGAGCAATGGCGACCCAGTCTCAGACGTGCTTGTAATATTCCCTGGTGCTGGTTCAGCTGTAAGCAATGAAGAAGAAGGTTATTACCAGATCGAGGTTCCATGGGGCCTTACTAGCTATTTACATATCGCGAAAGATGACGGTGCAGATTGGACATTCGATGTAGATGGAAACGAGTATTCTATTCAGAATGATCAGACTATTGATGTTTTAGCAACTCCAGCGAATATTGGTTTACTGACGGTAACGATTCAACCGGCCGAAGCTGAGTTATTCGGCGCACAATGGCGACGCACAGGAACAACAACTTGGCACGATAGCGGCGATACCGAGACTGATATACCAGCTGGGAATGTTACTGTAGAGTTCAAGGAAATCCTCGGTTGGACAAAGCCGGATAACCAAACGGAAATAGTACCCTCAGGAGATACATTATCACTTAGCGGCACCTACACGCTGCAAACCGGATCCTTGAGCGTAACTATCGAGCCCCAAGGTGCCAGAGATGCCGGCGCGCAGTGGCGCCGAGTCGGCACTTTGACCTGGTACGACAGCGGCTTCACCGAAGGCGGCATTCCGACAGGAAGCTACGATGTGGAATTCAAGAGCGTCTATGGATGGGACACACCCTTGAACGAGCCTGTCGTAATCACCTTTGGCGGCACCACCACTGCCTCCGGCACCTACGAGCTGCTTTCCGGTTCCCTCCAGGTGAATATCTCGCCCCAGGGAGCCGTCGACGCCGGAGCCAAGTGGCGGCGCACCGGTACCGGTACCTGGCTCGATAGCGGATACACGGAGAGCGGTATCCCCGTCGGCGATGTCACCATAGAGTTCAAAACAACGCCGGGCTGGACAGAACCTTCCGACAGGACCGCTACGATTAATCAAGATGAAACCACTACGTTGGATGCCGCCTATACCGAAACGCCACTCATTGTCAGCGTATCCGACGGGCTCGGAATGCCTGGTGATACCGTTCCAATCAGCGTGAGCTTGAGCGAGGGCGCGGGAGTGCTGTCCTTCGGATTCGACCTGACCTTCGATCCTAATGTTCTCGAGTACCAGCCGCCCGCGGAGAGAGGCGGCTTGGTACCCGGCGGCTATAATTTTAACTCCAACCTCATCGGTAACAGCATCGTCAGGGTCGGCGGCTACAGCGGCGATGGCGAGACAACACTTAATCCCGGCAGCGGCGTCCTGGCCGTCATCAACTTCAAGATAAAAGAAGATGCCGCAACCGAAACCACAACCGAACTGGTCCTCAGCGTCATTTCGGACGACATCGCGAGCGGCACGATCGACAACGGTCAGATCGAAGTAATCGACTGCGTAAATAACTACGACGTAAACCAGGACGGCAGTGTTACGCCGGGCGACGCACTGGTGACCTTCCAGCACTATCTTGGAATATCCACCATCACCGATCCCTGCAGCCTCTTACGCGCCGACGCCAACGACGACGGCAGCATCACGCCCGGCGACGCCCTGATCATTTTCCAGGAATATTTAGGGCTGAATTAGGAGGCCGACATGAACCGCATTCCTGAGGTAGTAAAGCGAAATAAAACCAAGCAATCTCCACTGTTGCTTAGTGAAGGAAAGGTAAATCCTATGCGCAGCGCGACCATACGTTATATATTATTGGCCTCTTTGCTAATAATATTAAATTGTTTCACTACCTCTTCTGCTTTGGAACCTCTGCAGGCGGCAATGGCCCCGAGCTCGATCGGCGTTTCCAGCGCTACGGGCGGTCCAGGAGACAATATCTCGATCAGCGTCAGCATCAACGACGGCTCAGGAGTGCTGGCATTCGGCCTCGACCTGAACTTCGATTCCTCAGTTCTTAGTTACAACAGTACCTCCAAGGGCAACCGTGTTCCGAGCGGATACAATTTCAGCTCGAACCTCATCGGCGGCAACACGGTTCGCGTTGGTGGCTATAGCGGCGATGGCTCGACAGGGCTGAATTCCGGCGGCGGTACCGTAGCCGTAATGTCATTCCAGATAAAGAACGACGCGCCCATGGGTACCACCAACCTTACTCTTAGTAACCTGACCGACGGGTTCGCCGGCTTGTCAATCAGTAATGGTTCAGTGACTGTTCAGATTACGGTAAAGATCAATTCATTCACCGCCAGCCCGAGCACGATCGCCCGGGGAGGATTTTCGACGCTAAGCTGGAGCATCAGCGACGCCACCAGCGCCAGCATCAACCAGGGTATCGGCAGCGTCGACCCGGTTAGCGGCTCCGTGGAGGTTTCGCCCAACAACACAAAGACCTACACCCTGACCGCCCAAGGTCCGGGCGGCCCCAAAACAGCCCGAGTCACGGTGACAGTCAATATAGATCTACCCACTGTCAACTATTTCACAGCGAGTCCAGGAACCATAGCTGCAGGGGGATCGTCCACACTAAGCTGGGATGTAAATAATGCGGACAGCGTCAGCATCAACAATGGCGTCGGGAACGTAAACAAGAAAAGCGGCAGCAAGAACGTCTCGCCCGGCAGCACAACTATCTATACCCTCACGGCTACGAACTTCGCCGGGTCATCTACTGCCCAGGCGACCGTCACCGTCCTCAGCGCGCCCATAATCAACTGGTTCTTCTCCAGCACCTCGTCGGGCGATCCTATCCACACATCGGAAGATGCTTATCTCAGCTGGAGCGTTACGGGTGCCGCTAACGTCAGGATCAACAACGGCGTGGGCGCCGTCGATTCGGAATGCGGCGCTACAGCTGTTTCGCCCAATAGGACGACCAGCTATAGACTGACGGCCACAAACAACGCCGGAACTTCTACGGCTAACGCCACCGTTCACGTGACCGACAGACCGAGAATTCGGGCCTTCTATTCACTTCCAGCTTCAGCCGTGTTGGGACAGGCGATAAATTTCTACTGGACTGTCGCCGGCGCCAGCAGCCTCGAAATCTCCCCCGACGTTGGAGACGTCGATGGTGATAATGGGTCCACAGGCTACCTGCCAACCTCCTCCAGGACTTACACCCTCAGAGCCCGCAACTCCGACGGTACCGATACCGCCACTGTCATGGTTGCTGTGGTTAGGGAGGCTCCTGATCTGGAGGTCAGCATATCAAGGGTTGGTAGCAGGTCCATCAGATCAACTACCGCTCCTCCTCGACGAAGGATCGGTAAGGGACCAGTCGGCACGGAGTCGACTATAGAGTTCATAGTCAAGAACGTCGGAAGCGGTGATGCCAACAACTTTAAAGTTCAGCTTGTGGAAAACGGAGTTGTCATTGACGAGATCAGGGTATCTCATCTGGCAGCCGGAGCCACCGCCAGTTTGAGCTTTGAATATACTCCTCTCACTCCCGGCGAGAACGCTGTAGAGTTAGTGGTAGACTCGGATTGCATGTTGCCCGAGTTGAACAGAACTAATAACACCTATCATGGAAGATTCATCGCCACGTCTGTAAAAGGTGTCGACCTGGTAGTTAGCCACGTAAGAGTAATGCGGCTCGGTGCTGGTGCGTCTTCCGACGCCCTGCAGATCAGCTTCCGTATAACCAACTGCGGCAATACCGAATCGCCTGAATTCCAATACCGAGCCTACATTACAAGGAAGGCAGGAAGGATCACAAAAAGCGATACCCTCGTTATCGAAGGTCAGATATCCAGCCTGGGCGTGAACGGAGACTACGTCGAAATAACCAGAGTGATGCTGTTCAAGAAGCTCAAGAGGAAGTTCTATTTCCAAGGATTCGTAGACGTAGCCGAGGCTGTGAGCGAGGCCAACGAGGAGAATAACGCCACCGTCAAGAAGATCCAAAGGAAGTACCTGTAGCTGGTAACAGGCACCGATTTCATATTTTCAGAATAGTCTATGAGCGCAGCGGAACAGTCCTGCCATCCTGGCTGAGTAATTATCTTCTCCGGGTTCGAGCGATTCGACTGCGACGCGGCCGTTGCTGATAGATGCGTGGGCAACGCTGGCGCCGCCCAGCGAGACGGCCACGTGGTCGATCCTCTCGCCCTCGGCGAAAAACAGCAAGTCGCCAGCGATCAGCCTCCCCCACCCTTCGCCTGGCTCGACGGCCTCGCCCATTTCGCCCTGCTCGTAGGAATTACGCGGCAGGATTGTGCGGTGCAGGCGGTAGATGAGCTGAACGTAGCCGGAGCAGTCGAATGCAAGAGTCGAGGTTCCCCCCCAAAGATACGGTATGCCGACATAATCCAGCGCGAGGCCGCGTATCGACTCAGGTGACGGCGAGGGCAGATTCTCGATCAGCGTGGCGATCCCGGCGGGAATCCAGCCGGAGTGGCCGTCAGGGAGGATGACGCGCTGCCACTTGTCTTGCCGTTCAGAACTCAGCAGACGCGAACCGTCGGTGAGGATGGCGAGGGTTCGCGAAGCCGGATTCGGCTCTTCCAGACAGCGGGCTTGCAGCGCCCGCGCGCAGAGCAATTCCCCCGTGCGGTAACTACCGGCTATATCCGGATCGAGTGTTAGCGAGCCGCTGTGAATCCAGCCTATAGAACCGTCTTCGAGCCGGCAGCGGAACCAGGGGACTTTCTCTTCGAGAACACCTACGGATTCGCCCAGGAGGACCTGGCTGTGCAGGCCCGAGCGCTGGTTCGGCTCGATCCTGACGTTGGCGACCGAGTTTCGCGCTATCGCATCCATCTCCACGCCTGGAGTGTATCACGACTGCCTGGACGGATTACCGGGTCCCGAATACAATGCGCCACTATGTCGAAAGGTACCCGTATCGTTCTTGCTTCGGCTTCCCCTCGCAGGGCCGAGTTGCTGCGCGCTCTGGGGCTCGAGTTCGAGGTGCGCCCGGTGGAGCTGGACGAGACTCCTCTTGCGGGAGAATTGCCGCCGGACCACGCCATCAGGCTGGCGGTGGCCAAGGCCACGACGTACTCCCACGGCGACGACAGCAGCCTGGTGATCGGTTGCGACACCGTTGTTGTAGTTGGATGCGAGATCCTTGGCAAGCCGCGCTCGGCGGACGACGCGCGCCGTATGCTCGAACTTCTGAGCGGCAGGAGACACGAGGTGATCTCAGCCGTGGCGATTTGCTGCGGCGAGACAGTTTCGGGATACAGCAAAACGCGCGTGACGTTCGCGCCGCTGAGCGAGAAGGAGATTAACTGGTATGTCGCTACGGGCGAATCGATGGACAAATCGGGCGCCTACGGCATCCAGGGCTACGCCGCGCTGTTCGTGTCCGAGATAAGCGGTTCCTACAGCAGTGTCGTTGGCCTGCCTCTGGAGCTGCTCCCCGAACTCTTCGGGAAGCTCGGCATAGATCTGTTCTCGCTGATTAGACCGTCGGATAGTTATGCCACCTGATTGCTGACCGCTGCGATCACCCTCGCCTCTATCACCACGCGTTCCGCCTCGAACCGCTGCGGCTGGTCAGCTCGATAGGCTACCTAAAGGTGGCCGCTACGGCCCTTTGCCGACCACCACCTTTGCGGGCCTCAGTACTATATCGCCGATTTTGTAGCCGGCCTGTGTTTCTTCGATCACGAGGCCGTCCTCTTCGGGCGTTGCTTCCCGCGTCATTACCGCTTCGTGCAGCTCCGGATCGAAGGGCAAGCCCGCTGCTTCGATGCGGACGACTTCTATTTTACTCAGCTTGGAACGGAGGTCGTCGCGGATAAGTCGAACTCCCTCGTGCAGAGCGGGTTTGTGAGCGGGTGCATGGACACCTGCTTCCGACGAGGCGCTGAGCGCGGAGTCGAGGTTGTCCAGAACATCAAGTAATACTTTAATCAACTCGAGTCTCTTACTTTCCGCCCGGCGTTCCATTTCCGACTCCATCCGTTTCTTGAACGCCGCCTGCTCCTGCTCCAGTTCCTGGTAACGATCTTTTAGCTTCTCGCGGCCGGCTTCCATCTGCGCCTGCAGCTGTTCCACGAAGGAAGGGTAGTCGCTGCGGCGCGCGGGCCGTTCGCCCGCTTTCCGCGCTCCCGACTCCCTGCGGGCCCAGAAGCGCCGGTCGTCTACCTTGAATTCTTTCCCTTCTTTTGGGGTTTCGCCATCGTTTACCATCGTTCAGGACCCGGCTTCTAGCGCCTTGATGTCGAGCTGCAGCTGCCGCCTGCCGCGCCAGTTGTTGAATACGGCGGTGAACACGACGTCCAGGCGGTCTCCCGCCCGCAGTCGCGACATCTCGTCCGCCATTCGCCAGGCGAGCGCCGTGTGCGCGGATCCCTCCTGCTCCAGTATCAACTTCGCGTGCAGGCTTTTCAGTATCCTCGGCGGGGCCGCCAACCTCACGCCCCTCGCCAGGAGCAGTGGGCTGGGGTTAGCGTGGCCGAACGGCTCGAGCAGAGTGAACTGCTCCTGGAATTTCTTGTCTAGTTCACCCATCTTGATTTCGGCGTCCACTTCGATTTTCGGTTCGATTAGATCTGGAGTAATAAGGGCCTCGGCGTGAGCACGCAGCATAGCGCGCAAGACCGGGAGATCGGCGGCTGGCAACTCGAATCCGGCCGCCATGTTGTGGCCGCCGTACCTGCCGAACAGATCTCTGCATGTCGCCAGTGCGTCGAGGAGGTTGAAGCCGGGTATGCTGCGCCCCGACCCGACAGCGACGCCGTCTTCGACGGCGGCGACCAGCGCCGGGCGCGCGTAATTGTCTACCAACTTGGAGGCGACGATGCCGACAATCCCCTTGTGCCAGCGCGAATCGGCAAGCACTAGGATGCGCCCCGACAGGTGCGAGGGATCGGCCTGCAGAATCTCATCCGCCTGCTCTACCATGCGCTCGACCATCCGCTGGCGTCGCCCGTTCAGCCGATTCATGTTCTCGGCGATCTCGCGCGACCTTTTCCTGCTGCCGGCGAAGAACAGCTCTATCGCCTCCTCCTGGCGCCCGAACCTACCCATGGCGTTGAGCCTCGGCGCCAGGCGGAAGCCGACATCGGCCGCCGTGATCTCGCTGCCTGCGAGGCCGGCGACCGCGATCAGGGCCTGCAAGCCCAGATTCGAGGTTCCAGGGAGCAGAGCGAGGCCGTGGCGGGTGAGAACGCGGTTCTCGCCGACGAGCGGAACTACATCAGCCACGGTTCCCAGGGCGCACAAGCGCAGAATCGAGTGAATCGGCGGCTCCACGCCGCAGCGTTCGAACAATGCCAGGGCGAGCTTCGCCGCCACGCCCACTCCCGCCAGTTCCTTGAAGGGGTAAGAGCAATCTGGCCGCTGCGGATTGACGACGGCTACCGCCTCCGGCAGCTCCCCGTCAGGCGGATGGTGGTCGGTGACGATTATATCGATGCCCAGCGAGCGAGCTAGAGCGACCGCCTCGCGCGAGTTGATGCCGCAGTCGCAGGTGATGGCGAGCGTCACGCCGCGGCTGTGAGCCACCTCAACACCCTCGGCCCGCAGGCCGTAGCCTTCCTCGAGACGGTTGGGGATGAAGTGCGTTACCTCGTTTCCCAATGATTCGATGGTCCGGACCAGGAGGGCCGTGGCGGTCAGGCCGTCGGTGTCGAAGTCGCCGTGGACGAGGATCTTTTCCCTGTCGCGAAGTGCTCTTACGATCCGCTCAACGGCGGCTTCCATATCCTCGAGGAGGAATGGGTCGTGCAGCTTGTCCAGCGACGGCTCGAGAAAGTCCCGCGCACACTCGACGCTATCGAATCCGCGCGCAGCCAGAATCCTGGCGACGAGGGGATGGAGACCACCGACCCGCGCGAGCTCCTCTGAGAGGCTCTCGTCGCAGGGCACGATCAAGTAGCGCAGCGTCATGCGAGACCCGTAAGGATTTCCGAGGTCACCCGCTTCTGTCGGCGTGGTCGAGTTTCATTGGCGTCCATGGTCAACACCAGGCGATCCCGGCCGCAAGCCTTTTCCGCGCGGTATGCCATTTTTCCGGCGGCCGCTTGCGGCCGGCTAGGCGAAGTGGGCGGGAGGGTCACGGGGTCGTCTTCAGTCCTCGATTTTCACGGCCTCTTCGATGAAGGCGCCCAGCTTGCGGAATCTCTGGAATCGGTCCTCGATCAGTTCATTCGGGCTGAGGGCGCTGAGCTCCTGCAGATCCTCCCAGAGGTGCTCCGCCAGGATCCCGGCCATCTGCTCCCGGTCGGTGTGGGCCCCGCCCAAGGGCTCGGGAATTATTCGGTCGACTATGCCCAGTTCCAGCAGGTCCGGGGCTGTCATCTTCATGGCGTCGGCGGCTTCGGCGGCGTAGCCGGCGTCCTTCCAGAGAATGGCTGCGCAGCCCTCGGGCGAGATAACCGAATAGATCGAGTTCTCCAGGATGCTGACTCTGTTGCCGACGCCGATGGCCAGGGCGCCGCCGCTGCCGCCCTCGCCGGTGATGGTGACGATGATCGGCACTGAGAACTTTCCCATCTCCCGCAGGTTGTAGGCGATCGCCTCCGCCTGGCCACGCTCCTCGGCACCGATGCCCGGGTAGGCGCCGGGCGTGTCGATGAAGGTGAAGATAGGCCGGCGGAACTTGTCCGCCATCTGCATGATCCTGATTGCCTTGCGGTAGCCCTCCGGCCGCGGCATGCCGAAGTTGTGGTGCAGCTTCTCCTTGGTTGAGCGCCCCTTCTGGTGGCCGACCACGCAGACGGGCTGATTGCGGAATAAGCCGAAGCCGGCGACGATGGCGTGATCGTCGGCGAATTTCCTGTCGCCGTGGATCTCGAAGAAGTCCTGGAAGAGGAGCTGGATGTAGTCGTTAGTGTAGGGGCGGTCGGGAGCGCGGGCCATCAGCGTCCGCTCCCAACGCGAGAGGCCCGCGACGATCTCTTTGCGCTTCTCGCTCAGCTCGAGGCGCAGCGCCTCGAGCTCGCTCTCCCTCTCGGGTGAATCGGTATAGCTCTCGAGGTCGCTTATGCGCTCCTCGAGCTCGACGAGCGGGCGCTCGAACTCACCAGCCAGCTTCCTCAACGTCGCTGTCCCCCATCAAGGAGACGGATGGTAGCAGAGAGGGGTATCGGCGTCAACGAGCAGGCGGTTCAAGGTTTCGCCCTGTTGCGAACGATCCTCACGTTCTCTTCGCCCGCCAGTTCCTGCAGGCGGGCGATGACGTCGGGCGAGGCCTTTATGTTGTAGTAGCCGCTGGTGCTCGCCTCGATGTCGAACTCGCCGTCGCGCAGCATGCGGAAGGTGAGCGCCGAGGAGCCGCGGTTTCCGCGCACCACCTCGATGATTTCGTTGATCCGTCCGTCGTCCAGCCGGTCGAGGTCCAGCGTCACCGTGAGCGCCTTTGCCTCCTTGGGGCGCACGTGGGCGAGCGGCACGATCTCCTCAGCGATCAGGCGCAGGCTCTCCGAATCGGACTCTGCGCGGCCGCGCACGAGAATCACCTCGTCGTCATCAAGCCTGCGCGAGACCTCGGCGTAGAGGTCCGGGAAGACAATGGTTTCCACGCTGCCGGTTTCGTCTTCCAGGTGGAAGACTGCCATCGCCTTGCCGCTGCGAGTGCGCTTACGCCTGAGGCCGGTGACAATGCCGCCGACGCTGACCTGCTCCCGGTTCTTCGAGGCCAGCCTTTCGGTCGGGGAGGTGGCGGCGGACTCAAGCTCGGCCCTGAACTGCTGCAGCGGGTGTCCGCTGGCGTAGAAGCCGAGGACCTCTTTCTCGTAGGCCAGCCTGGTCTTCTCCGACCAGTCATCGACGTTCGGCAGCTCCTCCGTTCCCCGTCCCGGCGTGTCGCCTTTGGCCTCGTCGAGGCCGCCGAAGAGGCTCTCCTGCCCCGAGAGCCGGTCGCGCATCGCCTTCTGTCCTGACTCGAAGGCCCTATCGAGGACGGCCAGCAGCTGCGGCCTGCGAGCACCGAGGCTGTCGAAGCTGCCGGACTTGATGAGCGACTCGACGACTCGCTTGTTGACCGCCCGCAGGTCCACCTGCTCGCAGAAGCGGAAGATGCTGGCGAAGCGCCCGTGCTCCTCCCTGGCGGCGACGATGGAGTTGATCGCCCCGACGCCGACGTTCTTGACGGCCCCGAGGCCGAAGAGGATCGAATCGCCCTCAACGCAGAAGTCGGCGCGGCTCCTGTTGACGTCGGCAGGTGCCACCTCGATACCCATCTCGCTGCACTCGGCCAGGTAGCGCTTGATGCGCTCCGAGTTCTCCATCTCGCTGCTCATCAGTGCGGCCATGAAGTGGGCCGGGTAGCGTGCCTTGAGGTAGGCCGTCTGGTAGGCGATATAGGCGTAAGCGGTCGAGTGGGCCTTGTTGAAGCCGTAGCCGGAGAAGTAAGCGATCAGCTCGAAGACCTCCTCGGCTCTGCGGCGGTCCACGCCGTTGTCGACGGCGCCGGCGACGAAGTGATCCCTCTGTTGCGCCATCAGAGCCTTCTTCTTCTTACCCATCGCCCGGCGCAGCAGGTCGGCCTCGCCGAGCGAGAAGCCGGCCAGCCGGCTGGCGATCTGCATCACTTGCTCCTGGTAAAGGATGATGCCGAGGGTCTCTTTCGTTATCTCCTCCAGCTCAGGCAGGATGTACTCGACCTTGGTCTTGCCGCGACGGCGCTTGATGTAGTCGTCGATCAGCCCCCCTTTGATCGGTCCCGGCCGGTAGAGCGCGTTCAGCGCGCTGAGATCCTCGAGGCGCTCCGGCTTGAGGCGCATGAGGATATCGCGCATGCCGGCGCTCTCGAACTGGAATATGCCGCAGGTCCGGCCGGCGCGCAGCATCTTGAAGACCTCCGGGTCGTTGAGCGGCAGGCTCTCGATATCGAGCCGCTCGCCGGAACTTCCTACGATGGCCTCCACTGTGTCCTGGATCACGGTCAGCGTGCGCAGCCCCAGGAAGTCCATCTTGATCAGACCGATAGCCTCGATGTCGTTCATGTCGTACTGCGTGGTGATCTCGTCCTTGCTGCTCTTGTAGAGCGGCAGGAACTGCAGCAGCGGCTTGGGCGCGATCACCACTCCGGCGGCGTGGGTCGACGCGTGGCGCGTGAGGCCCTCGAGTCTGCGGGCGATGTCGATGATGTGCTTTATCTTCGGGCTGGCCCGGTAGAGCTCGGCGAGGTCGGGCGAGTTCTTGAGCGCCCTGTCCAGCGTCATGCCGATTTCGAACGGAACCAGCTTGGCGACGCGGTCAACCTCGGCGTAGGGCACCTCGAGCACGCGGCCGACGTCGCGGATGGCGTTGCGCGCAGCCATGGTGCCGAAGGTGATGATCTGCGACACGTTCTTCAGGCCGTACTTCTGGCGCACGTACTCGATCACCTCGCCGCGGCGCCGCACGCAGAAGTCTATGTCGAAGTCCGGCATGCTGACGCGCTCGGGGTTGATGAAGCGCTCGAACAGCAGGTTGAAGCGTATCGGGTCGATGGCGGTGATGCCCATCGAGTATGCAACGAGGCTTCCGGCCCCCGAGCCCCTACCGGGCCCGACCGGGATGCCGCTCTCCTTGGAGAAGCGGATGAAATCCCAGACGATGAGGAAGTAGCCGCTGAAGCCGGTCTTCTGGATCATGGCGATCTCCTGATCCAGGCGCTCGCGGTACTCGTCGAGGTCGACAGAAACTTCTCCCCGCTCTATCGCCCTGCGGATCTCGGGCATCCTCTGCTCGAAGCCCTCTTCGGCCACGCGGGCGAAGTAGCTGTCGATCGACTCCCCCTCCGGCACCTGATACTGCGGCAGGTGGTAGACGCCGAACTTCAGCTTGAAGTCGCACATTTCGGCTATCGCGAGCGTGTTGTCGAGGGCCTCCTCAAGCTCGCCGCCGAAAAGCTCGGCCATCTCGTCGCCGCTCTTCAGGTAGAGCTGGTCGGAGCTGTAGCGCAGGCGGTTCTCGTCGCTGACGTTCTTGCCGGTGCCGATGCAGAGCAGGACGTCGTGCGCCTCGGCGTCGTCGGCGCCGACGTAGTGGCAGTCGTTGGTGGCCGCCAGCGGTATGCCGTGCTTGCGCGATATGCGCGTCGCACCCCTGATCACGGCGGCCTGTTCCTGCAGGCCGTGGTTCTGGATTTCGAGGAAGAAGCTATCCTGTCCGAATATATCGCGGTATTCGAGGGCGGCCGCCTCGGCAGCCTCGTCGCTGCCCGACACCAGGTTCTTGGCCACCTCGCCGCTGTCGCACCCGCTCAGGCATATGAGGCCTTCGGCGTGCTCCCTCAGCAGCCGCTTGTCGACGCGTGGTTTGTAGTAGAAGCCGTTGAGGAACGACTCGCTAACCAATTTTATCAGGTTGAGGTAACCTTGCTCGCTGCGCACTATCAGGGTTAAGTGGTGCGGCTTGCCGTTCGACGCCGACTTGTCGCGGTAGTCGCCCTGGGCGACGTACATCTCGCAGCCGATTATCGGCTTCACTCCCGACCCCTTCGCCGCGCGCATAAGCTGCACCGCTCCGAACATGACGCCGTGGTCGGTTACGGCCACGGCCGGCATCCCGAGCCTCTTGCAGCGCCGGATGAGGTCGGGGATCTTGATGGCGCCGTCGAGAAGGCTGAATTGGGAGTGCAGGTGCAGGTGTACGAAGGGGCGCTTGGCTGGGGAGTCGCTCGACGGCATTTCCTGTTCCCCGCCTGTAACCATCACCCTCGACCTTCGTCGGAACCCCGCCTATTCCCACTCGATGGTGCTGGGAGGCTTCGAGCTGATGTCGTAGACGACCCTGTTGATCCCGCGCACCTCGTTGATTATCCGGTTGCTTATTGTGCGTAGGAGTTCGTACGGCAACTGAGCCCAGTCGGCCGTCATCGCGTCGCGGCTCTCGACGGCCCGCAGGGCCAGCGTGCTCTCGTAGGTCCGCTCGTCGCCCATCACGCCGACGCTGCGCACCGGCAGCAGGACGCCGAAGCTCTGCCACAGCTCGCGGTAGAGGCCTGCGGCCTTGATCTCGGAGACGATGATGTGGTCGGCCTGCCTCAGGACGTCTAGGCGCTCTTTAGTGACCTCGCCGAGAATGCGCACCGCCAGGCCGGGCCCGGGGAAGGGCTGCCGGTAAACCAAGTCCTCGGGGAGGCCGAGCTCGAGGCCCAGCGCTCTTACCTCGTCCTTGAACAGAAAGCGCAGCGGTTCCACCAGCTCCAGCTTCATCCGCTCCGGCAGGCCGCCGACATTGTGGTGGCTCTTGATGACGTCGGAGGGTCCGTGCACGGCGATGCTCTCGATGACGTCGGGGTAGAGCGTCCCCTGGGCCAGAAATCCGACGTCCTCCCCCAGCTTGGCAGCCTCCTCGGTGAAGATTTCGATGAACTCCTCGCCGATGATCCGCCGCTTGCGCTCGGGATCGGATACGCCGGCGAGCCTGGCGAGGAATCGTTTAGCGGCCTCTACGCGGACGATGTTCAGCTTCATCCGCTGCGCGAAGTTCCGCATCACCTGGTCCGCCTCGCGCAGCCGCAGGAGTCCGTTGTCGACGAAGATGCAGAGCAATCGGTCGCCGATGGCCCGGTCCAGCAGGGCGGCTGTGACGGACGAATCGACGCCCCCGCTCAGCCCCAGGACAACGCGGCCTCCGCGCACCTGCCGCCTGATCGCCTCGACGCTCTCCTCGATGAAGCCGGCCATTGTCCAGTAGCTGCGGCAGCCGCAGATCTCGCCGACGAAGTTGCGCAGCATCGCCGTCCCGTTGTCGGTGTGGACGACCTCGGGGTGGAACTGCACGCCGTAGATGGCGCGGCCCCCGTCGGCCATGGCAGCGTTCGGGCAGCTCGGAGTCGAGGCGACGGCCTCGAAGCCGTGCGGCAGTGCGGTCACCGAGTCGCCGTGGCTCATCCATACCTTCTGACGCCGCTCGAGGCCGGTAAACAGCAGCGAGGCGGTGTCCACTTCGACAACGGCGTGGCCAAACTCCCTGGCCGGCGAGTTCTCCACGTCGCCCCCCAGAAGTTTCGCGATGGTCTGCATGCCGTAGCAGATGCCGAGGATCGGGATCCCGAGTTCCAGAAGCTCGGCGTCGACCGCCGGGGCGCCGTCGTCGTAGACGCTCCTCGGCCCGCCTGAAAGAATTATGCCCCGTGGCGCCAGGCCGCGGATTTCGTCTGCCTGCAGCGAGAAGGGATGGATCTCGCAGTAGACCTGCAGTTCGCGCACCCGGCGCGCGATCAACTGCGTCACCTGGGAGCCGAAATCGAGGATCAGTATGCTGTCGCGAGCCGGCATCAGGTTCTCGTCCTGTTTGTAGCCACTATAGCAAAAGGGGTATGCGAGTCAAGGACCGGCACTACATCTTGAGCAAGTCGAGCGTTTTCAACGGTATGCGGCTCGCCCGGAATCACCTTCGCTACATCACGGAGACCGGATCGATTACCGTTTTCAGCGCGCCGGGTCCTTCGTGGGCGGCACGGGCGCGGCGGATCGCTTCGTTGAGGCGCTTGCGTTCCGCCGCCTTTATGATCAGCTGGTGTCGCCAGCTGCTCTTCAGCCTAGCGTAGGGCGCCAGCGAGGGTCCCAGCACGTATGCCTTCCCCTCGAGCTCGCCGTAGAGGACCTCGGCGATCCTCTGCGCCGCTGCCCTGCCCCTGCCCCTGTCGCGGTCCTCGACGGTTAGCAGCGCCAGGTAGCCAAAAGGGGGATAGCGCAGCCTGGCGCGGTAGTCGAGCTCCTTTTCTAAAAACAGCTCCCAGTCGCCCTCGCCGGCGGCCCGCACTGCGTAGTGGTCGGGCCTGTAGGTCAGTATGAATACCTCGCCGGGCCGCTCACCGCGTCCGGCCCGCCCAGAGATCTGAGTGATCAACTGGAAGACACGCTCGCAGTGGCGGAAATCGGGTAGCCTCAGGAGCGAGTCGAGCCCCAGGGCGACCACCGTCGTCACGTGGGGGTAGTCGTGGCCCTTGGCGATCATCTGCGTGCCAACCAGGATGTCGATCCGCTGCTTCCGTAGCCGCTCGAGGACCTCGCGGTAGCGGCGTGGATTGGTGATCACGTCGCGGTCCATGCGCTCAATCGCGGCGTCGGGGAAGCGCTCCAGCAATTGCTCCTCGACCTTCTCGGTCCCCGTGCCCAGGGCTTCGACCGATCCGCTGCCGCATTCTGGGCAGATGCGGGGCATCTCGCTCCGGCGTCCGCAGTAGTGGCACTTCAGCCCCCCGACGGCTTCGTGGTAGGCCAAACCGATTGAGCAGTTCGGGCACTCGAAGTTGTGGCCGCAGGCGCGGCAGAGGACGAAGGGGGCGTAACCCTTCCTGCCTACCAGAACTAGCGTCTGCTCGCCGCGCTGCAGCGTCCGCTCGACAGCCTCGTCCACGACGCCCGGAAACGGCGACACGCCGTCCGCGGATTCCGCTGAACGAAGGTCCACTATATTGAGACGCGGCAAGGGCCGCTCGAAAACCCGCTTTTTCAGCCTCAGCAGCCGGTACTTGCCCCGGCCGGTGTTGTGCAGCGACTCGAGCGAGGGCGTGGCGCTGCCGAGGACGCACACGCACCCGGATTTCTGCGCCCTCACAAGGGCGACGTCGCGGGCGCTGAAGGTCGGGTAGTCGTCTTGCTTGTAGCTGCTGTCGTGCTCCTCGTCGACCACGATCAGGCCGGGGTTTTCCAGCGGTGCGAACACCGACAGCCTGGTTCCCAGGACTACCTTCGCCTCGCCCCTGCGGACGCGGTTCCACTCGTCGATCCTCTCGCCGCCGCTCAGAGCGCTGTGGAGCACGGCCAGGTGGTCGCCGAAGACGGCGTAGTAGCGCCGCACAAACTGCGGCGTAAGCGCCAACTCGGGGATCAGGATCAGGGTACCTTTGCCCGACTCCAGGCAGCGCCCGGCCGCGTGGATGTAGATCTCCGTCTTACCGGAGCCGGTTACGCCGTGCAAAAGGAAGGGCGAGAAGCGCTCACCCTTCAGCGCTTTCTCGATCTCTGAAAACGCCTGCCGCTGCTCCCCCACGAGTCTCTTGGGCCGCTCCGGTTCCACGTCGAGATCGGCGAACGGGTCGCGACGGACGGTGACCGACGCGTACTCGGCCAGCCCGGCCCTGACCAAACCATCTACGACCGCCCTCGAGGCGCCGAGCTGGTTCTCGGTCTCCGAAAGCGGGATCGGTCCAGCCGCCGCCAGCAGGCGCTCGTATGCCGGCTTGCGCTTCGCCGAGCGGCGCCAGAACTCGTCGGGCTGCGGTGGCGCGCTCTCGACGGCCAGCACCGCCTTGCGCCGCTTCTCCAGCTTCCGGCCGCTCCGCATCCTCGTTGCCCCGATCCAGCCCTCCCGCAGCAGGCGTGAAATCAGCGGAGCTGGAAAGGATTTGTTTAGCAGCGCGACCTTCTGCGGTCCTCGCTCGACGAGGTGATCCAGCAGGCGGCGGGTCTCGCCGAGGTCGTCAGGCACGAGGGCGAGCGCTCGCAGGCGGTGATGCTCGGAGCGGCCGCTCTCGGTCAGCCGCACGACTTCCCGCTCGACCACGTTGATGCCGGCCGGCAGCGCCGCCTTGATGACGTCGCCCCAGGAAGATATGTAGTAATCGGCCACCCAACGGGTAAGCTCGAGCATCCGCGGCGAGAGCAGCGGCTCGTCGTCGAGGATCTCGAGCAGCGGCTTCAGCGTACGCCCAGTGGAGGCCGATGCGGCCAGCCCGGTGATGTAGCCGGTGACCCTGGCACCGCCCACGGGGACGAGCGCGCGTACGCCGGGCTTCGCTCTCGCGTCGAGATCGCCGGGAACGAGATAGTCCCAAGCGGTCTCCACGTTCGGCCTGGGGATGGCGACTCTGGCTAACCGCATCCTGAGTTCTCGTCTGGTGTTATCCGGCGCCTATCGTAACGCCGGGCGGCGTGTTTTAGAATACTCGGATTGGCCGACAACCCGCTAGCGGTTGTCGGCGGTGATGCCGAGAAGTCCCATGACCTTCTGCATGTCCTCCCAGACCTGGCCGCGCGTCCTGGGCGTGTAGTTGCGCAGCAGGTAGGCGGGGTGGAAGGTAGGCTGCAGCGGCACGCCGAGGTAGCTGTGCACCTCCTCGCGCAGGCGCGAGATCGGCTCGCTGGTGTTGAGCAGCGTCTGCGCCGCTACCGTTCCGAGAGCGCAGATGACCCGCGGCTGGATTATGGCGATCTGGCGCTCGAGGTAAGGCAGACAGCTACGTATCTCGTCGGGACGCGGCGAGCGGTTGCCCGGCGGGCGGCACTTGACGATGTTGCCGATGTAGACGTCCTGCCGCTGTAGGCCGACGGCCCTGATGATCTCGTTGAGCTTCTTGCCGGCGCGGCCGACGAACGGCAGGCCCTGGCGGTCCTCTTCCGCACCCGGCCCCTCGCCGATGAACATCAGGTCGGCGTCAGGGTTACCCTCGCCGAAAACGATGTTACTCCGCCCCTCCTCGCTCAGGCGGCACCGCTGGCAGCCGGCGACGTAGTCCGACCATAGCTCTTCCAGTGCCTTGGCTTTCGATTTGACTGCGGCGACGGCGGGATCGGCCGCGTCGGCGTACTCGGCGCCGATATCTTTCAGGTAGCGGAGGTGCCCCAGAAGCTGACCGTGGACATCTTCCCTCTTCATCTGCTTATTCTGCTCTCGACTTCGTCCAGGATCGCGCTCGCCATCTCGGCTTTCGGGCAGCGCCCGATCTCTTTTTCGCCGCCGTCGGCGAAGAGTATCAAGCCCTCAGTGGTATCCCCACCCATCGCGTCGGCGCGGCCGGCAACCGGATTGGCCACTATCATGTCGAGGGCCTTACTTTTCAGCTTGGCAGCAGCATTGCCGCGCAGGTCTTCGCTTTCGGCCGCGAAGCCGACTAGGAACGGGCGGTCCTTCAGGGTCCCGACTCGCGCCAGGATGTCCTCTGTCAGCTCCAGCTCCAACTTCAGCGCGGCTCCGCTCTTCTTTATCTTGCCGCTCTCGATCCTCCTCGGTCGAAAGTCGGCCACCGCGGCGGCCATTATCAGCAGGTCGGTACCGCGCAGCTCCCTGTCGACCTCCCTGGACATCTCAGCGGCTGTGCGGACGGAAATCCCGTCGACGTAGTACGGCGTCCGCAGCCCGGTCGGTCCGCTGATCAGGATCACCTTGGCTCCGCGCGCTGCAGCCTCGCGGGCCAGTGCGTAGCCCATGCGCCCGCTCGAGCGGTTACTGATGAAGCGAACCGAATCTATCTCTTCGGCCGTGGGTCCGGCAGTTACAAGGACTTTTAATCCCTCCAGGGTCTTGGGTTGGCGCAGAGCGTATTGGGCGGCGTCGAGGATATCCTCGGTCTCCGCCAGGCGACCCTCCCCTTCCCAGCCGCAGGCGAGGTATCCGCGGCCGGGCTGCACCACTACCACTCCCCGCTCCTTCAGTGTCTCGACGTTGCGTTGGGTTGCGGCGTGGCGCCACATCTTGGAGTTCATCGCCGGGGCGATTGCCACCGGGCAGTCTGCGCTGACGTATAGAGTCGAGAGGAAATCGTCGGCGATGCCGGCGGCGAACTTGGCGATGATGTTCGCCGTAGCCGGCGCCACGAGCAGCAGCCGCATCGAGTCCGAAAGTGCGATGTGCTCGACCAGCCAGTCACCCGAGCCGTCGAAGAGACCGGTGACGGCTTGCGCGCCGGCGAGCGTCTGAAAGGTCAACGGTGTCACAAAACGCTGCGCCGCCACCGTGAGGACCGGCCGCACCTGGTAGCCGCGGTCCTGCAGCCGCCTCAGCAGCTCGACCGCCTTGTAGGCGCCGATGCACCCGGTGATGCCGAGTGCGACCAGCGGTCCGCTATCCCTTTGTGTCGACATCTCTCAGGCGGGACGAGGCCTCAGAGGAATCCCTGCGGCTCTTCCTCTTCCAGTTCTTCAGGCTCCTCAGGCTCCGCGGATTCTTTGTCCTTCGCGATGATCTCGAAGTCAATGAGACCGTCCAGCACCTCCTCCATTGCTATCTTGGAGAACTTTGCGTAGCGATCTTCGTCTATCTTGGGCTTTGCGCCCTTCTGAAGCATTTCGCAGCGCTTGGCGGCGATGGTGATGAATCGGTACTTGCTGTCGATGTTTTCCGGGAGGTCCCGCATCCTGTTACCTCGGTTCTGTTCTATGTGCAGTGGCGCATTATATAGGCAAGTCGAAGGAACGCAAGATTTTATCCACACGCGCCGGGTGGCGTTTGAGCTTGAGCCTTTCGGCGGTGATTATCGCCTCTACTTCGCCGACGGCCGTATCGAGGTCGTCGTTGACGACTGCGAAGTCGAAGTTCAGCGCCATAGACATCTCCTCGGCGGCGATGCCGATGCGGCGCTCGAGTTCTTCCTCGCCGTTGGTGCCCCTTTCGCGTAGCCTCCGGGTCATAACCTCTCTTGAGGGCGGCAGGATGAATACCCTGACGCAATCTGGGATCGCCTCGCGGACGTTGTCGGCGCCCTGGATGTCGATATCCATCAGGACGTCGTGTCCGCCTTCGAGTAGCTCTTCGGTCAGCGCGCGGTCGGTGCCGTAGCGGTGCCCGTGAACAAGAGCCCATTCCAGAAACCGGCCGCGTTCTATCCTCTCTTTGAATTCCTCTTCGCTCACAAAGAAGTAATCGATGCCGTCGCGCTCGGCGGTTCGCGGAGGTCTGGAGGTGCACGAAATCGAGAACCGGAGCTGATCGTCTCGCTCCAGCAGGCGGCGGCAGATCGTCGTCTTGCCGCCGCCCGAAGGCGAGGTGACGACGAACGCTATTGCGCGGCGCGTCCCTCCCGCGCCCTCCTCAACGGCAGCCGAATTTTGCTTAGCCATCTTTCCCCACCGCGGTCACTCTACGTTCTGGACCTGCTCCCTGATCTTCTCCAGCTCCGACTTGATCTCGATCACGGCGTGGCTGAACTTGATATTCTTGCTCTTGGAACCGATTGTGTTGATCTCCCGGTTCATCTCCTGGACCAGGAAGTCCAGCTTCTTACCCACGATACCATCGACATCGAGCAGTCCGCGCATCTGGCCGAAGTGGCTACGCAGGCGAACCGTCTCCTCCGTAACGTCGCTGCGGTCGGCCAGCAGCACCGCCTCCTGCTCGAGACGCAAGGCATCGATTTCCACGCCTCCTGTGAGTTCCTTGATCCGCTTCCGCAGCCTGTCGAGGTGTTCGGTCCTCACCTGATCCGCGGATTCCTCGATCCCGGAGAGCTCGGCCTCGCAGCGGCCGAGTCGCTCCTCGATGTCGTCCCGTATCTTTTCCCCTTCCGACGCCCTCATCCCGGCCATCTCGGCGATGGCCGACTCCGCCGCTCTCTCCAGCTCTCGGCGGAAGCGCTCCGGATCGTCGAGCTCGGCCGGCTCGACTGAGAGGACGTCGGGCAGCGAGAGCAGCGCAGAGGGGTCGAATTCGCCGGACACGTCAGGGCGCTCCCTGAGGAACTCCGCCGCCTCCAGAACCGCCTCGACCAGGCGCAGATTGAAGCTCGCCTTTAGGACGTCGCTGCGCAAGTCCCTGACCTCCACGTGGATATCTACTTTGCCGCGTCCGAGGATTTCGAGGCAGCGCCGGCGCAGCGGGTACTCGAATTCGTAGTAAAGCTGTGGCATCCGGATCGTCAGGTCCAGGTAGCGGCTGTTGAGGGAGCGCACCCTGACCGAGATGTCGAACTGGTCGTTCAGGCGCCTGGCGCTGCCGACGCCCGTCATGCTACTTATCACAGGTTGCCTCCGCCGGACGTATCCGCGTCACGAGCTGGCCCGCAGCGAGCGCAGGGTCTCTATATCTACCTCTTCAGCGAACTGGAGGCCATAGAGCTTGGAGTAGATCCCGTCCAGCCCCATCAGCTCATCGTGCACGCCGCGCTCGACGATCCTGCCCTCGTCCATTACCAGCAGGAGATCGGCGCGGCGGACGGTCGAGAGGCGGTGGGCGATGACGAAGGTGGTGCGGTTGGCCATCAGGTTCTCCAGGGCATTTTGCACCAGCCGCTCCGATTCGCTGTCCAGCGACGACGTCGCCTCGTCAAGGATCAGGATCGGCGGATTGCGTAACAGGGCCCTGGCGATCGCCAGCCGCTGCTGTTCGCCGCCCGAGAGCAGCACTCCCTTCTCGCCGATAACCGATTCGTACCCACGCGGCAGCTTCATGATGAAGTCGTGAGCGTAGGCCGCCTTTGCCGACTCCACGATCCGCTCCGGATCGGTCGAGCCCTCGTCGCCGTAGGCGATGTTGTTCCTTACCGTGTCGTTGAAGAGGATAGTCTCCTGGGTGACTATACCGATCTGCCCGCGCAGGCTGGCCAGCGTGAAGCCGCGGATATCGGCGCCGTCGACGAGTATCGAGCCGTCGCTGAAGTCGTCGAACCTGGGCAGCAGGTTAACCAGCGTGGTCTTCCCCGCCCCGCTGATTCCGACGATGGCGCAGACGGTGCCCTTCGGCACCCTGAAGGAGATGTCGTGGAGGATGCGGCGCTCCGAATAACTGAAGCCGACGTCGCGGAACTCTATCGATTCCCGAAACGCCGGCATCGGCACCGCCCCGGGGCTCTCCAGCACCTCCTCCTTGATCTCAAGCACCTCGTGTACCCTCTCGATGGCTGCGAAAGCTTGCTGGAGGTTGTTGTTGACGCGGCTGAGCTTCTTGATCGGGTTGTACATGCCGTAGAGGGCCGCCAGGATCACCGCGAAGTCGCCGACCGTCATGGCGCCGCTGGCGATCTGCCGGTAGCCCCAGTTGATCAAGAAGGCCACTGCGATGGCGCCGATCATCTCCATAACCGGCGAGGTCAGTGCGAAGTACCTCATCGCCTTGAGGTTAACCCGGAGCAGTTTGGTGTTCTCCTCCCGGAAGCGGCGCTTCTCGTGCTCCTCGGTGCTGAAAGCCTTCACTATCCTGATGCCGGTGAAGGTCTCGTGCAGCCTGTTGCTAAGCACCTCCATCTTCTCCTGGCCCCGTCGGCTTGTGTGGCGCAGGCGCCTGCCGAATTGGATGATCGGATATAGGATAACGGGCGCGATCACTAGCGCGCCGGCCGCGAAGGCCCAGTTGAGGTAAAGGACCAGTAGGGCGAGACCTAGGATCGTCAGCGCCTCGCGTATCAGGTCGGCGAGGTTTGTGGATACGGCGAACTGTATCCGCTCGACGTCGTTGGTGATGCGGCTGATCAGGCTGCCGGTGGCGCGGCTGCGGAAGAAACTTATCGGCTTGGCGATCGTGCTGTCGTAGAGCCGACCGCGGATGTCCCTGACGACGCCCTGTCCCACCGAGGACATCAGGTAGTTGCCGAAGTATGAAAAGAGACCCTTTAAGAAGAAAATCATCACCAGCAGAATCGGAACGAGAATCTGCACCTGAACCAGCTGCGGTGGCAGTATCTCGTTTAGCCTGAAGGCCTTGATGGCCAGTGTCAGCGCGTCTTCTTTTTGCGTTGTGCTCGGGCTTGGCTGCGCGGGTGCGGAGGCTGAGGCGTTGAAGTTCGTGTTGCTCCAGACCTGGTCGAAGATGGGACGTACGAGCGAGGTGAAGGCGACGATGCAGGCGGTGACGATCGCCAGGCAGAATATGGCCACGAAAAACCGACCCCAATAGGGCCTCACCATCGCCAGAAGTCTTGACAGGTTCCTCATCCGCGCTCCAGAAATGCGGCCAGTTGCCGGGCGGCCCGCTCGATCGCTCCGGGCTCGCCGAGCGAGGAGGCTACCTTCCTTAATCGCGCCCGGATTCTACCATATCTGCTTGAATCCTCAATGATTTTAGCCGCCTCTTCGGCGATCAGTTCCGGCCTGCAGCGGCGCTGCAGTAGTTCGGGAAGCAGCTCCTCGCCGGCGATTATGTTCGGCAGCGAGACATGGGGGACCTTCAGCAGCAGCCTGGCCGCGAGGGCTGTGAGCGGGGAGGTTCTGTAGACGACCACGGAGGGCACGCCGAGCAAGGCGGCCTCGAGGGCGGCCGTGCCGGAGGCAATCAGTAATAGATCGCAGGCGGCCATGGCGCAATAGCGATCCTCCCTGACCACCGGTAACGCAGCCTCGCCGACTCGCTCCAGGACCATGTCGGCTACCGGGGGGGCGGCGACGATCAGCCGCTGGCCGTACCCCCGGGCTCCCAGCGCCTCACCGGCTCTGAGCAGCGGCTCCAGCAGCAGGCGGATCTCCGACGGCCTGCTCCCGGGCATCAAACCGATCACACGTCGCTCGGGGTCGAAACCGAGGCCGCGGCAAACCTCTTCCCGCGTCTTCTTCGCCTTAACTTCGTCGACGAGAGGGTGCCCCGTGTGGACTGCGTTCACGCCGTGACGCCGATAAAGATCCTCCTCGAACTCGAACAGTGTAAGCATGAGGTCGACGTAATCGCGCACCCAGCGGATCCTGCCGGGGCGGCTGGCCCAAACCTGGGGGCTTACGTAATAGGCTACCCTGGCCCCCGCCCCCGCCCCCAGCCGCTTCAGCGAGCGCGCCAGGCGAAGGTTGAAGCCGCCGAAGTCGACCAGCAGCGCCGCGTCGGGGCGATGCCGGTTCCACAAGCCCAGGAGTTCCCTCCTGATGCGGCTGAACCTGCGGATCCCGGTCAGTGCCTCGGTGAGGCCGAAGACGGCGGTGTCGGATATGTCTACGGCGATCTCGGCGCCGGCGGCGCGTAGACTATCGCCCCCCATGCCGAAAACCCGCAGGCGGGGGAGCAGGCGCCGCAGGGCGCCGACCAGCTCGGCTGCGCGCGCGTCTCCCGACGGCTCGCCGGCCGAGACGAGGATCACGGGCGCTTGTGGCTCCACCTGACGACCTCCCGCAGCGAGTATAACCGCGGCGCGGCGCCGCCGCCACGGTCGTTTGACAGCGGCGACGGCCGCGGATATTATTCCACCGTCCCTGGGTAGGGGTAAGGCCGAGGAGAGCTTGGGCAGAACGCAGCCTTATCTCTAACCAGGGGACCGGGAAAATGGGCTTTTCAACCGAAACGATTCACGGCAGCAGGGAGCCGGAGGATCGCACCGGCGCGCTTGTCTCCCCCATCCACCTCTCAACAACCTTCGCGCGTCCGAGCGTGGACGTCAGCGGCGGCTACACCTACGCCCGAGACAACAACCCGACGCGCGAGAGGCTGGAGAACCTCATCGCCCGTCTGGAAAGGGCCAGTCACGGGATCGCCTTTTCATCGGGGATGGCTGCCATCACCGCCGTCTTCTCACTCTTCCGAAGTGGCGAACACTTCCTGGTAACCGACAACGTCTACAGCGGCACCTTCCTGGCCCTGAAGCGGATCTGCGAGCACACGGGCGTCGTCGTTAGCTACATCGACAGCTCGAACCTGGTCGCCCTGCGGCAGGCGATTACCGACCGCACGAGGCTGATCTTCATAGAGACGCCGACCAATCCCCTGCTGAGGATCTCCGATATCGGAAGCATCGCCGAAGCCAAGCGCGAGCACGACATCCTCTTTTGCGTCGACAACTCGATAATGACCCCCTACCTGCAGCAACCCCTGGAGCTGGGTGCCGACCTGGTGCTGCACAGCACCTCGAAATACTTCTGCGGCCACAACGACAGCATGGGGGGCGTGGTCGCCACCAGCAACGACCGGGCAGCCGCAGAACTGCGGAGGATTCAGAACGTCCACGGTGCGGTCCTCAATCCGTTCGACTGCTGGCTGCTGATGCGGGG
Source organism: uncultured Acidobacteriota bacterium (assembly GCA_964408025.1). GTDB lineage: Bacteria > Acidobacteriota > DATKUA01 > DATKUA01 > DATKUA01 > CAYOXX01. The sequence goes on from CAYOXX010000001.1 coordinate 118,040, forward strand.
GATAAAGACTCTGGCCCTGCGCATGGACCGCCACAGCGCCAACGGCCGACTGGTTGCCGAGTACCTGAGCAACCACAAGCACGTGGACAGGGTGTTCTACCCCGGGCTGACTTCGCACCCGTGCCACGAGCTGGCCAGGCGGCAGTGCCGTGGTTTCGGCGGCGTAGTTTCCTTCAACCTGGTGGACCCGGAGATGAGCGTCGGGTTTCTCAATAATCTACGGCTTTTCGTGCTCGCCGAGGGTGTCGGCGGCGTCGAGTCGGTAGCCTGCCACCCCTACTCTATGACCTTCGGTCGCCTCGCCGACGAGGAGAAGGAGCGCCTGGGCATCTCCCCGCAGCTGCTGCGGCTCTCGGCGGGAGCGGAAGATATCGAGGACCTGATCGAGGACATCGACACGGCCTTCTCGAAGGCCGGCGGCTAGGCGGACATCTTCCGTCAGGCTCAGCCGTCGAGGCAGGAATCGATCCAGTTCAGGTAGCTCTCGGATCCTTCGTCCATCGTCAGGGCGATGGCCTCGGGGCAGTCGTAGCCGCTGATATCCTCAATGATTTCGGCCACCGTTCCGAATCGGTCCGACCTGGTTTTGATGAGCAGAAGGATCTCGACCTCGTCGCGGACCTCCCCCCGCCAGCGGTAAACTGAGCGGACTCCACCGAGCAGGTTCACGCAAGCGGCCGCGCGCCGCGCGACAAGCTCGCGCGCCAGCTCGAGCGCTTTCTCCTCCGAATCTACGGTGGAGAGGACCACGATCCTTCTGTTCTCGCCCATCGAACTCCCCAGGGATGCCGCGTTGCGCCGGCGTCAGCGCTCGGCGCCCGGCCAGTTGAGTGTCTTGACGGTGGGTTCGTCCTTGCGCCTCTTGAAGTAAGCCATCACCTCTGCTATGTCCCTGTCGATCTGCGCCTGCAGGTGCGCGGGCGTAGGAAATTTTTTGTCGTCGCGAATTTTCTTAAAGAACTCCAGCGATATGACGCGGCCGTAGAGCGAGCCGGAGTAGCCGAGCAGATGAGCCTCGATAACCAGTTTTTCGCCTTCGAAGGTTGGGCGCGTGCCGATGTAGGTAGCTGTGGGAAAGCGGTCGTCGCCGATCTTCGCCGCGCCGACATATATCCCATTAATCGGTATCAATTCGTTCTCGGGCCTGATGTTGCTCGTGGGGCAGCTCAGCAGGTCGGTCCCCCGTTGGGTGTCGGCGTATACGACGCCCGAGATTGCGTACGGCCTGCCCAGCATCCGCATCGCCAGCTCCATCTCACCGTTCAGTACCGCTCGTCTGATGAATGAGCTGGAGACGAGCGAGTGCCGGAAATGGACGTTTTCGACGACGTTTAGCTTGAAGCCGTGTTCGCCGGCCGCACGCTCCAGGAGCGCTACGTTGCCGGCCGCGCCGCGACCAAACGTGAATTTGGCGCTGACGAAGAGCTCGGCGATGCCGAGTTGCTCGACCAGCAGCTTGACCACGAAATCGTCGGCATCCATCGAGGCGAAGCGCTCGTCGAAACGCTGGATTATAACAGCCTCAGGTCCCAGCGACTCGATCAGCTCCAGGCGCTGCTCCAGCGTAGTGATCATCGGCTCGTGAGAATCCGGGTCGAAGAAAACGCGCGAGTGAGGATCGAAGGTCATCACGACGGAAGTGCCCTCGATCTTGCGCGCCCGTTCCACGACCAAGCCGATGACATGGCCGTGGCCGATATGCACGCCGTCGAAGTTACCTACGGTCAGGACGGGGCGCGCCAAGCGCACATCGATCTCGCCGATGCCGTTGATAACTTTCATAGCTCTACCGTCATGCCGTCGAAAGCCGGCTCCACGCGCTCGGGCAGCTCCTCCAGCAGTCTCGAGTAGTCCAGGTCGTGAGACATGTGGGTCAGCAGCACCCGGCGCGCCCCCACCCTGAGCGCGAAATCGAGCGTCTGCTCGAGAGAGAAGTGCTTGACGTGTGGCTTATACCGCAGGGCGCCGATGATGAGCAATTCCAGATCTCTCAGGCGCTCTTCGGAGGCGGGCGGTATTTCGCTGACGTCGGTGACGTAGGCGGCGGCGATGACCGGCTTGTCGCCGGGCGTGGCTGGACCGAAGCGGTAGGCGAGCACCGTCATCTTATGATGGAGCACCTCGACCGGCTCGACCCAGAGTCCGCACAACTCGAAGCGGCCGTCGACCGGCACCGCCCGCAGCCTCGGCACGTCGCTCTCCCACATCGGGTTGCTGAACATGTAGCCAAACATCCTGCGAAGCACTTCCAGCGTCTTCGTCGAGGCGTGGACTGGCACCTGCCTCCTCTGGCGATCCACGACGATGCGCATGTCGTCCAGGCCGAGGCAGTGGTCGGCGTGGGCGTGGGTGAACAGGATCGAGTCTACCTGACCGAGGCCGTTTTCAAGCGCCTGGAGGCGGAAATCGGTCGCCGCGTCGATGAGGATGTTGCTTCCGGCGTGCCGAATCCAGAGCGACGGCCGCAGGCGCCGGTTCCTGGGGTCGCTCGAGGTGCATACGTTGCACCCGCAGCCGATCATAGGTACACCGAGCGAGCCGCCGGTTCCCAGGAAGGTGATTTTCAATCTTCATACCTTTTCTTACGGCGGTCGGAAGCCCGGCGCTGGAAGGCCAGGCGGCGCAGCGCTATCTTCGCCCTCTCGACGCTCTCACAGACGGGAACCATCTTCCCGAGGCTTGCAGATGTCAGCAGCGAGTGCAACTCCCTCTCCGGCCCGATGATGGCCATCAGAGCGCCCACGTCGTCGAGGTGGTTCTTGCCGGCGAAGAGTAGGCCTAAACCCGAAGTCGAGAGCTTCTCTACGCCGGTGAGATCGACGATCATGTAGGGGCAAGCCCGCTCGACGACCATCTCGATATAGTGCTTGAGCGTCGCCGGCGTCAGGCGCTCCAGGTCTCCCACAATAGCCAGGAGGCCGAACTCGCCGTCTTTTGTGAAGCCGATTTTCATATTTCCCGGGCGCAACCTCCACCCTCTGCCCTGGTTGGTCTCTAGGGGCGGTTATATCGAGGACAGGATTATAGGAGCCCACACCGCTGCCGGGCAAGCGTCGTGAACCCGCGTCCTATCGAAACTGCTCCAGGGCCTGGCTCAGGTAGTACATATTCACAGGTCCCCAGGGGGCATAGACGGAACGCATGGTGCTGATCGCAGTCGGGCGGTAGATGCCGTAGGCGTGGTAGCCGCCGCCCTCGAACAGGCCCACGCTCGAATACCCGTACGGAGTCGGCACCTCGATAACCGGGTCGGTAAAGAAGCGCCTCCACTTGCAGGCGGCGGGATCGGAATTGAGCGTCAGGTTCGGCTGATCGGGTTCGGTGTCGTAAGGGTAGGTGCTGCTCTCGTTACCCATCTCGACGTATTCGTCGTGCAAGTAGCCGATCGAGTGTCCGAACTCATGGAGCAGGACCAACCCATAGCGCAGTCTGGAGCTGGAGAGCAGCACCCTGCCGAAGTTGAAGTAAGTATTGCCGCGGCCGATGGCGTACGGGTCGTGGACGATGACCACAGTCTGGGTGACGAGAGGGATTACTGACGATGCGGCGCTCTGCACTGCATTATCGTCGATACTCAGGATGAGATAATCGCCCGTTCCCTCGCAGTAAGACCCGAGTGCGTTGTCGCGCTCGATATTCATATCCGGGAAGCCTGGTCCCGCCTGCACCGAAACGGTTGGAACGGCGTAGACGTTTATGCGGCCGCGGTTGGAACGGAACGGCTCGGTGTTCAGCAGCGTCGCGGAGTTGAAGGCGGCGTCGAAGAGGAAGTGCTGCTGCTCGGCTAAATTGCAGATGGCGTCGTCGTTGAGATCATCAAACGGCTCCGGCTGGTCGAAGGTCCCGTTGTTATTGCGGTCGTGGTAGTTCTCACCGGCGTTGTAAACCCCGTTGCCGTTGGCGTCGAGGTAGGTGTCGCCGTCCCAGCGACCGTTACTATCGAGGTCGGTGAAGGTCTCGTTCGAGCTGGTGTAGCCGTCCCCAAGGATCACTATTACGAGCCGTCCCGCGTCGTCGCCGCTGCGCCACAGCGGCACACCGCCGCCCGAAACCGGCTGTCTGCCTATCGGATCGAGGTAGACGTGGTAAGGCCGCTTTCGCTTGATCTTAACGGCCTGCAGGCGCAGCAGCTCCTGTAGCTGCAGGTCCTCGGGAGGCGCGACGGCGAGCGTCACAATATCGCCGTCCTCAACTTCCATTCCGAGACCCACGAAACCGTTCTCGTCGCTGATCAGCAGCCGCCGCAGCCCGCCGAGCGGGCTGAGGATGGCAACGTAGGCGTTTGCGATGGGTGACTTGTCGCCTCGGCGCATTATGCGAGCGATGAAGGGATAACCCCGGTCCAGCTTGATCCGCCGTCGCTCGCCGTCGGCTATATTTACCCTTGGCAGCACTCTCACCGGGTAACGGACTCCCGCGCCGGTCCTGGAGTCGACGTAGCTCGCGTAAATCGAGATGTCGTACTCACCCGGCGGCACGTCGAGCACGAACTTGTTCCGCCTGCCCCTGATCGCGGACGAGGCGATTTCCTCTCCGGTCCTGTAATCGTCGGCGTAGACAGTGCCGCTCAGGCCTAGCCCGCTCTCCAGGCGGTCACTTAAGAATCCGATATATCGTACCGTCGCCGTGGGGGAAGGTAACTCGAGGCCTGACGGTCGGCGGTCGCCGTACTGTTCCAGGTAATCGCGCATCCCCCACGTGTGTCGGGAGGCAATCGCTACCGTCGGAGAGGTATCGTGTCCCGGCACGAATTGCCCGTCAAGGATAGTCCCGCCGTCCTCGATCTCTATTTCGAGACCGCCGCCTTCGGCTGGGAAGGGAATGCGGACGATGAACGGCTCTCCGAGGGGCCGGCTGCCGCCTGTGAAGAGCCCATTAGGCGCGACATCGTCGACAAGCAGCCAGCGGGGCAGCACCAGGGGTCCCCTCGCGATCACCATCCCCCCAGCGTCCCTGACGATAAAACGGTAGCCCCCGTCCAGACCGGTCGGCGCGGCACCTTCCGTGATGCGGTGGCCGAGCACCCGCAATTCGCCGCCGTCCCAGCGCAGTTCCAGTTCGAGGACGGCGGTTGCGGCGCCGACTTCCCGGGCCACAGCGGATACCGGCAGTGCGAGCACCCCAACAAGCGCCGCTATCAACCACGCGGTCCCAGGTAGGCTCTTCATAGCAGACCTCCGTCGATGCATTCCCGGATACTAGCTTCGTCCCGCCCGCTAAGCGGTTATCCCGGTTACACTATACACACGGTCGATCAGTCGGAAGAGGGCGGTGGGAAATGCGCGTAGCCGTTGGGCGTGATCTCCTGGCGGGTTCCATCTTTTCGCGACAGCTCAATACCTGTTTTCGACTTCAACATTTTTCCGATGCGGTGCAGCGCCGGCATTGCCCGCAGACGGTCGCGATTGTCACGATTCGCTGTGAAGAGCAGCAGGTAATCCTCGCCGCCTTGCAGCGCCAGCTCGATTGGGTCGTCGCTGCGCGAACCGGGTACAGCTGGCACGGGTAACAAGTCTTCCTCAAGGACTGCGCCAAGGCCGTTTGCCGCGCAGAGGTGCCCGAGATCTATAGCGATGCCGTCGGAGGTGTCTATGCAGCTGGTCGCCAGGCCGCCGGTCGCCAGCTCTCGCCCTAGCTCTATTTGCGGGACCGGCGACAGATGGCGCTCTACCTCTTCCGCCACCGCGCCGTGGTCGCCGGCGCCGCCCGCTTCGAGAATGCGCAGCCCAAGCGCCGCCAAACCCGGCGTGCCGCAGATCCAGATATCGTCGCCGTCTGCTGCGCCCGAGCGCCAGAGGATCTGGGCAGCGGACACGCGGCCGGTGACCGTAACTGCAACTGTAACCGGTCCCGCGCCGGCACAGGTGTCGCCGCCGACGATCTGGCATCCGTACTTAGCGGCCGTATTCGTGAAGCCGTCGCGGAACGCCAGCAGCCAGCTCTCATCGAGCTCTGGCGGCAGCGATAGGGCCAGCAGGCAGGCCTGTGGCGTGCCCCCCATCGCCGCGATGTCGCTCAGGTTGACCGCGAGCGCCTTGGCGCCGAGCTGGCTCGGCGAGCCGAAGGCGCGCCTGAAATGGACTCCCTCGACGAGCAGATCGGTTGTCAGGAGTTGCAGTTCACCATTGCTCAGCCGTACGACGGCACAGTCGTCGCCGATCCCCCGGATCACCGGATCGTCAACGGCGCCCGAATCGAAGAGGCTGATGATTCCCGCCTCGCCAAGTCTGGAGAGGTCAGGCATAGGTTGTGCCGCGCTTGTGGGTTGAAGTCATCTCCCCCGGAGCGCCGGAACCGCTCTCGCTCCGTCTCGGTGGAAGGAAGGTGTCGATAGCGCTATGCCGGACCGTTTCAGCCGGTTGATAGCGCTGCGCTCACTTCGTGTGCTTCCCGAACAGCTTGTCAACTTCGCCCTTGAGTTCGGTGATGTCGCTGAAGTCGCGGTATACGGAGGCGAAGCGGACGTAGGCGACGTCGTCGAGATCGTGCAGGCGCTCGACTATCATGTTGCCGATGATGCTGCTCTCGATCTCCCTCCCGGGAGAATCGTGCAGCTTCGCCTCGACCGCATCGGCGATCTCCTCCAGCTCCGACATCGGCACCGGGCGCTTTTTGCAGGCCAGTATTAGACCCTGCAACACCTTTTGGCGGTCGAACGGCTCCCGCCTGCCGTCGGTCTTGATCACCATGAAGTCGATTTGGTCATGGGTTTCATAGCTGGTAAAGCGCCTCGAGCAGATCATGCACTCCCGCCGCCGCCTGATAACGGCGCCCTCCCTGCTCTCTCGCGAGTCCACCACCCGGTCGTTGTTGCCACCGCAAAATGGACACTTCATAAACTCCTCCCCCCTCTGAACAATCCCCGGCAATCAAGATTATGCGGCCGAAGAGTAGCGAAATCAACGTTCCAGGTCAACCTGCATCCGCATGCTGCTATGAACTGACTGTCCATGCGAGACATGTGCCTAGTGATGCCCACGCCGTCCGTAAACCAGAAGCGTAGACACTCCTGTACACGACTTCGAGCGAGTCGCACACCCGGCCGGCGCGGTTACCTTGCCTGGAGGCGACCGCTGCGATAATATGTCCCCTCTTTTCGGAGAGGTGTGCTGTGGAAGGCGCTGGGGTCGATCTGACAGTTTCGATTCCGATATACAACGAGCGGGAGAACATCACTCTGCTGCTAGACGAGCTTCGCCCCGTGCTCAACGGCCTCGGCCGCAGCTACGAGATCCTCTTCGTCGACGACGGCAGCGAGGACGGATCGTTCGAGGTCATCAGAGAATTCGCGCTCCAGGACAAGCGGATCCGCGCACTCAGGTTCCGCCGCAACGTCGGCCAGACCGCGGCGCTCGACGCCGGCTTCAAGGAGTCCAGCGGCGAGGTGATCGTCACCATGGACGGCGACGTTCAGAACGACCCGGCCGACATCCCCAAGCTCCTGCACGCCATGGACGAGGGCGACTACGACATCGTGAGCGGCTGGCGTAGAGACCGCAAGGACCGCTTCCTGACGCGCCGCCTGCCTTCCTCCATCGCCAACAGGCTGATCAGCAAGATCACAAGCGTGCGCCTCCACGACTACGGTTGCACGCTGAAGGCCTACCGGCGCGAGGTGGCGAAGCACTTCAACCTCTACGGCGAAATGCACCGCTTCATACCCGCGCTGGGGCGCTTCGTCGGCGCCACGATAACCGAGGTGCCGGTGAACCACCGGCCGCGCAGGCACGGCAAGTCGAAGTACGGCCTCTCGCGGGTCATGCGAGTGATCTTGGACCTGATCACGGTCAAGTTCTTCCAGGGCTACATGACGCAGCCTATCAAGGTCATCGGCCGCCTCGGAATCCTCTTCTTCCTGATCGCCTTCGGCTCGCTTGGCTACGTAATCTTTGACAGGTTCGTCTTCGGCCAGGACATGACTAACAGCCCGTTCTTCTACCTCTCGATTCTCGGCTTCTTCAGCGGACTGCAGCTCGTCACCATCGGCCTGCTCTCCGAAATCCTGATACGCACCTATTACGAGAGCCAGAACAAGCCGACCTATATCATCAAGGAGCGAATCAACTAGCGACTATCGGCCAAGAGGGGGACCGAACCATGTCGGACAATGCCGGGGCGGTTCTGAGCCGGGATTCCGAGAAGGAGCTGCTCCGCTTGGCGCGCGCTTCTATCGAGCACTTCCTGGAATCCGGCACCTACATCTCGTATTCCACAGAGAATGAAGAGCTTACGCGTCCCTGCGGCGCCTTCGTCTCGCTGCACAAAGGAGGATCGCTACGCGGCTGCATAGGGTTCATTGCCGCGGAAAAGCCGCTCTGCCAAACAGTCATCGACGTCGCCGTCTCCGCTGCCCTCCGCGATTCCCGTTTCCCGACGGTTTCCGCCGACGAGCTCAGGGAATGCGATATCGAAATCTCGGTGCTAACGCCGTTGGAAAGAGTCGAGGATATCGAGGAGATCGAAGTCGGCAGGGACGGCTTGATCATTTCAGACAGCTTCCACAGCGGTCTTCTCTTGCCCCAAGTGGCCACGAACTGCGGCTGGGATCGCGATGAATTCCTCGAGCACACCTGCGTCAAGGCCGGCCTGCCGCCCGACGCCTGGCGGGGCGAAGTCACCATCGAGCGCTTCCAGGCCCAGGTCTTCGACGAAAGCATTCTTGACGATTAGGCCGTGTCCTCTTATTCCTGTCCTTTTGGAGGGGGGAAGTTGAGAACTTTGGCAGGACAGACACTCTTGTCTGTCGTCGGAGCAAAGCCCTGGTTAACAACTTGGTAACCACTCTTAGCACACAGACAGCACTCACAAAAAATTTTCAAAAAGTGTCGGTTTCTTGAGAAATAACGGCCGGCTGATATCCAGCCGACCGTTATTCAGGTTGAGTGAGGTCTGAGGTGGTAGATCACTCCTCGACGCGAAGGTTGTTGGTCAGGTTCACAATGCCGCCGACGCCACGGGCGATGCTCTCCGCGAGCCTGCTGTCCATCCGGGTGTCGACGACGCCTTCCAGCGTCACGTAGCCGTTGTTGACGATGATGTGGATCGGCCCCGCCTGGTTCCTCATGATCGAGTAGCGCAACAGCCGGTCGTCGGTGTAGATGCCGCGAGCAATAGCGTAGCGCAGGTTGTCATCGACGGCGGAGACCGACAGGGTCTCAATGTTGTTCTCGACGCTTGCGACGCCGTCCACCCTGTGGAGAATCGTTCTCTCGAAGGCATCGCTCTTGTACGGATCGGTCACGAAGCCGCCCAGGGTCACGACGCCCTCGCTGACGTCTACCGAAACGATGTCGAAGATCGTGTAGAAGACGTGGCTCTGAACCACGTTGAATACGTCGGCGTAGATGATGTCGTCTCGGTTCTCCTCCTGTGCCGATAGCGTTACCGACAGCAACGCGGTTATCGCCATTGCTGCGATAAGATTTCTCGTTTTCATCGCCTTGCTCCTTTCCTATCTAAACCGAAAATGATGCCATTATCGCCAGTTGACCGTAACGGCCATTACCTCGCTAAAGCACTGGTTAAACATCAAGTCCCTACTGATATTACGATTTCGTGATGATTATATTTCTCCAGTAGCGCAGGCCAGCCACGGCAGTCGGCCGTCGCATACGCGGCACAACTTAGGCTTATCGCTCCACATGACAATAATGTTCACTGGAAGTTGTTTCAACGCGGCGGGTCGACGGTGTAGTAGAGGCTTTCGTCCCAGCGGCTGTTCTCGTAGACGAGGAAATAGCCGTCGTCGAAGTAGTCGACGAAGCGGTAGTGCGAGAAGGGTTGCCCCAGGAGCTCGATGGCTTCCTGAATCTGCCGGTGGTTGTAGTGCCTGGTGCGGATCACCAGGAACCGCAGCGCGTAGTTGTCCTGCAGGTACTTGATACTCCTCCTGGACGGGAAAGCGGACATCTCGTTATAGAGTGTCATGTACTCGGGCGGCCAGTAGCTGAGCTGGCCGGTGACCATCGGCCGCCAGTGGTACATCGACCAGTACATGCGGTCCGTCTCCGGGTGGTGGGGCGGCCCCCAGACCGGCAACTCGATGAAGGGGCTGGCCGCGGGCTCGGCTGCCAGCCAACGGTAGAACTCCGGCACCAGCAGCGGCACCTCCACCCAGTCGTGCCGGTTGCGGATGTTCGGGTCGCGATTGTGGTTGTAGGTGGTGTCTACCTGGTACTCGAAGCCGATCCAGACGAACATGCCGACCAGCAGCGCCACGCCCGCCACCTTCGGCAACTTCTCGAGTCGCTTAAGCGCCACGCCTGCGGCCGCGACGGCGAAGAGCACGAAGTTGGTGTTGAAGTGCATCGGCTGCCTGATCGTGCCGAAGCCCGGCAGGAAGCTGAACAGTGGCCAGTAGACGTTCTGCGCCACGCTCACGTTACGGATGTGTAGTTGCGGCCCGAGTGCGAAGAGGCTGTTCAAAACCGCAAGCGACAGGAAGGCCCAGAGCGCAAAGCCCTCGAAACTAATCCTCCCCTTCCCCACCCCGACGGCTGCCACGAACGCCGCAAACAGCCAGGCGATCAGTGCGCACCATAGCAACCCTGTAAGAAGCGTGAATCCATCGTTCGGTTGCGACGGCGGCGATACGGCATAGGCCGCCATGAGCAGGCCGCTCAGCGCGGTCAGGGCCAGTACGAGCCAGCGCATGGCGCCGAAAGCTCTGGTGATACCTTTCCCCGCCTCTTCACCCTTCTTAGGCGCCGATGGCCGAGTCGTAAAGAACATCCCGAGGGCGAATAGAATCGCCGCCGCGGCGAGGAAGCCGGGGAAGAGCGTGAAATAGGGTGTCCTGACCCGCGCCGGCAGGAGGTCATAAGGCGGCGAGACGAGATATTTCGGCTGCTGGGCGTAATCGAGCAGGTCGGGGGAGAAGACAAGCACCTGCTGAAGGTCCGGCCCGAGGCCGAGTTCCTGTGTGATGCGATAGAACGGGTAGTAGAACGGCGCCAGAAACAGCAGGAGAACCGCGCCGGAGATCAGCAGCCAGGCAATAGAACGGCGGTCGAGCGGGAAGGCGATCCAGAGCATGATCACGAACAGAGCCAGCGGTAAGCTGAACATCACGAAGTAGGTGGCGCAGCTCATAGCCTGCATCCAGAGCGCCGCCATCGCCGCGAAGGCCCAGCGGCGCCTGCGCTCGCGGAAAAAGCGTATCATGAACAGCAGCACATACGGCAGCCACTCGTGCGAGGCGTACTGCAGGTGGGTGATGCTGTCCAGCCTGTACGGCGTGAAGGCAAACAGCACTCCCGCGATCACGGCGATCGCCGTGCGGCCTGTGAGGTAGCGAACCAGCAGGAACATGCCGAAAGCGGCGAGCGTGAAGGCTATCAGGAAGGAGGCGTTGAACACGACCGTCGGCTCGGAGGTGAAGAACAGCAGCGGCAGCGCCAGCAGGCTCGGGGCGATGACGCTGTCGCTGTAAGCCAGGGCGTCCGTGTTCGGGTAGAAGATATTGGCCCTGTAGAGGTTGATCGGGTCGTTTAGAAGCTGGTGGTGAACCCAGGTCATGGTCCAGATGAGCACCTTGGGGTCGGGGCCGGCGTGCAGGCGGCCCTTCATGTCGACCGAGCGCGGATAGAGAACAGCTACCGTGAAGGCGAAGAAGAGAACTAAAACCGCCAGCTTGACGATAAACGGCTTACTGAAAATCCCCAGGACCTTTTGCGGCAGCGCCAACAATATCTCTCCCCAAAAGGTAATCGGGCTTGCGATAGTATATTTCTTGAACGGCAGATCTTAGCACGGCGGGAATCGGGGGGACAATAGCGCCTGGAGTGTCAATACGGTTGCGATGACAACCGCCAGCCCTTATTATAGGTGGCGTAACCGGTGCTACTACCAGCATCCAGGTTTCTTAATCCGCCAATGTTGTTTATCCAAGCCGCGAGGTGAGCAATGGGAAATCCTGTAATCATCAGCGCCGTGCGAACCGCCGTCGGTCGCTTCCTAGGTACGCTCTCGCCGTTGAGCGCCACCAAGCTGGGCTCCGTCGCCGTCAGGGAAGCTGTGGCGCGGGCGGGCGTCGATCCCGAGAGCGTAGACGAGGTGATCATGGGCAACGTCGTCTCCGCCGGTCTCGGCCAGGCGCCGGCACGCCAGGCCGCCATCAACGCCGGCCTCCCCGACAAGATCCCCTCCATGGCGATCAACAAGGTTTGCGGCTCCGGCCTCAAGGCAGCGGTGCTGGCTGCGCAGGCGATCAAGCTCGGCGACGCCGAGGTGGTGGTGGCCGGCGGCATGGAGAGCATGACCAACTGCCCCTACACGCTGCCCGCCGCCCGCCAGGGCATGCGCATGGGCAACAGCGAGGCGGTCGACCTGATGATCCTCGACGGCCTCTGGGACTCCTTCAACGACTTCCACATGGGCGAAACCGGCGAGATCGTGGCCGAGAAGTACAAGATCTCCCGCGAGAGTCAGGACGAGTACGCCTTCAACAGCCACCGCAAGGCTGTGGCCGCCATCGAAGGCGGCAAGTTCAAGGGCGAGATCGTCCCCGTTGAGATTCCGCAGCGCAAGGGCGAACCGATCTCCTTCGACACCGACGAAGGCCCGCGCGCCGACACGACTATCGAAAGGCTGGCACGCCTGCGTCCCGCTTTTAAGAAGGACGGCACTGTGACGGCCGGCAACGCCTCGAGCATCAACGACGGCGCCTCGGCCGTCGTAGTCACTTCCGAAGAGAACTCCGGAAGACTCGGCGCCGAGCCGATGGCGCGCATCGCCGGCTATGCAGTCAGCGGCGTAGCGCCGGAGATGGTGATGATGGCCCCGGTGCCCGCGGTTAACACGCTGCTCGAGCGTGTAGGCTGGACTGTCGACGACGTGGACCTGCTGGAGCTCAACGAGGCGTTCAGCGTCCAGGCCATCGCCTGCTGCCAGGAACTCGGTTTTGATTTCGAGAATGTAAACGTCAACGGCGGCGCGGTCGCCATCGGCCACCCGATCGGCGCCAGCGGCGCCCGCATCCTCACCACACTGCTCTACGCCATGGCTGACCGCGGTGCGACGAAGGGCGTAGCCGCACTCTGCCTCGGGGGTGGAAACGCCGTCGCTATGGCCGTCGAACGCTGAACACTATTTTAAACGCTAGGACGGACACTCCTGTCTGTCATATTTTTAATAGCGAGGGACTTGAAGAGGGAAATCGGGGGTAATGAAATGAAAATCGAAACGATCGGCGTGGTAGGCGCGGGCACGATGGGCAACGGCATAGCACACGTCGCCGCCTTCTCGGGCTACAACGTCCTCCTCAACGATGTCGGCGACGCGGAGCTGGAGAAGGCGCTGGCGATCATCGGAAAGAACCTGCAGCGCGGCGTGGACAAGGATAAGTTCGGCGCCGCCGACAAGGACGCTACTCTGGCGCGGATCGCCACCTCGACCGACGTCGGAGTCATGAAAGACGCCGACCTGGTGGTCGAGGCGGTAGTTGAGCGCTACGAGCTGAAGCAGGAGATCTTCAAGCGCCTCGACGAGATCTGCCGCCCCGAGGCCATCCTGGCCAGCAACACATCGACCATATCGATCACCAAGATCGCCGGCAACGTCGCCGACGCCGGCCGCGTCATCGGCATGCACTTCATGAACCCGGTGCCGGTGATGAAGCTGGTGGAGATCATCCGCGGCATGGCTACCAGCGACGAGACGTTCGAGGCGACGAAGGGCCTGGCGGAGAAGCTGGGCAAGGTCCCGGTCGAGGCCGGCGACTACCCGGGCTTCATCTCCAACCGTATCCTGATGCCGATGATCAACGAGGCGGTATACTGCCTGATGGAGGGAGTCGGCTCCGCCGAGGCGATAGATACGGTCATGAAGCTGGGCATGGCCCACCCGATGGGCCCCCTGGCGCTGGCCGACCTCATCGGCCTCGACACCTGCCTCTTCATCATGGAAGTGCTTTACGAGGGGCTCGGCGACTCGAAGTACCGCCCCTGCCCACTGCTGCGCAAGTACGTCGACGCGGGCTTCCTGGGGCGCAAAACCAAGCGGGGATTCTATAGTTACTAGGCCATACCGCACGCCACACCGGATGCCTCCGCACGAGAGGTGGGGGCGGGGAGCTATGAGGGCGGTTTCGCGCTCGCTATCGGCGCTGCTGGCAGCTGCTGCAGCGCTGCTCCTGGCTACATCGTCTACAGCGAGCTGGCCACAAGATCAGTCTGGAGACGAGCGCCAGCGACAGCTCCGCCGCATCAACGCCGAAATCGAGCGTCTGCAAGGCGATATATCATCGCTGCAGTCCTCCGAACAGACGACCATCAGGCGTATAGAGCAGCTACGCCTGCAGAGGCAGATTCACCTGCGGGAGATCGATAGCCTTGAGATCGAAATCGGCTCCGCTGAGGAGCGAATCGTCGAGCTCGAGGATACCGTATCGGGTATCGAGATCTCGTTGCGCGAGCGCCGAGCCGAACTCGGACGGATCGTGCGGAGGCTGTACACCAGCGGCCGCCACGGCATGCTGCGTGTGCTACTCTCCGTTCCCCAGGCGCGACAACTCGGGCTGGCGCAGGCCTACCTGGCGGCCATCTCCGAGCGGGAGATGATATTCATTCAGAGCTACCAGGCCGATATAGCCGTGCTGCAAGGCCAGCGGACGGAACTGGTGCGGGCGCGCACCGAGCTCGAGGAGATGCGCGAAGCGGAGCGCCGCCATGCCCGGGAAGCCGCCGAGGCCGAGCAGGATCAGGAGCGCATCCTCGACGAGATCCGCAACCAAGGTGGCATCTACCAGCAGGCCCTGCGCGAGAAGATCGCAGCCCGCCAAGCGCTTGAAGAGCTGATAGAGCGTGTGACGAGCGGCGAAGAGCCCGCGCCGCACGCACCCCTCTCCGGCATGCGCGGTCGCCTGGCCTGGCCATGCCAGGGCGAAGTGGTGGCACGCTTCGGCAGGATAAGGGACGCTAACTACGACGTGGTGCTGGAGAACGATGGCATCGACATCGAAGCCCCGACCGGCACGCCGGTGCGCGCCATCTACGTCGGCTCCGTCGTATTCTGCGACTGGATCGACGAGCGCGGCAATATGGTTGTCCTCAACCACGGGAACGGCTATTATTCGTTGTACGCTCATCTGGAGCGCTTCTACGTGGCGCTGGGAGACCAGGTGAGCGCCGGCCAGGCTATCGGTACGGTAGGCGAAACAGGCTCGCTTAAGGGATCGATACTGCACTTCGAGATCCGCAGGCAGGCCCAGGCCCTCGATCCAGCCGACTGGTTGACAAGGCAACCCTGAAGAGGTCGCAGTTGTGAACGGAAGAACTAGAATCGTCCTGTTGGTAAGCTCCTCGGTGCTGCTAGCCCTGATAGCGCTCGCAGCGCTCCTGGGCCAGAGCTACGAGAGCGACGGGATCTACAACAAGCTCGACGTATTTGTCGAGGTGATGCGGCACATCCGCAGCGACTACGTCGAGCCCGTCGCCTCACGCGACATATTCGACGGCGCCCTGCGGGGAATGGCCGCGACTCTGGACATCGAGAGCAGCTACCTGACCGCTGAGGAGTACCTTCGCTACCGCGAGGAGCTGCCGCGGCGCTCCGCCACAACCGGCATCGAGATTCGCAAGCACCCCGGCAGCGGCTACGCCGAGGTGCTCTTCATCCGCCCCGGCTCTCCCGCCGCCGGCTCCGGCGTCCGGGCCGGCGACTTCATCCGCGCCGTCGACGGCACCTCAACCCGCGACCTGCCTATTCTGATGATAGGGCTCGTGATGGCCGGCGAACCCGAATCGGTTGCCAGCCTCAGCATCATCCGCACCGGCGTCCGCGGCACGCTTACCTTTGAGGTCGCCCGGGCGGAGCTGGCGCCCGCTCAGGTAACCCACGAAGCCCTCGACGGCGTCGGCTACATCTCGCTGCCCAGCTTCCGGCTTGGAGTCCTCGAGAGTGTGCAGTCGGCCTGCGGCGAGTTCCGGGGCACCGGAATCGAGGTCCTGATAATCGACCTGCGCGGTAACGTCGACGGCGACATCGAGGAGGCCGTTCACGTCGCCGACCTGTTCGTGGCGGACGGCGAGCTGCTGACGCTGCGCACCAAAGGCCGCGACACCGACTACACCGCCGGCGAGTTCGCCATGCCCTTCAACATCTTCCTGCTCTGCGACGAGTCAACGGCACGCGCGGCCGAGGGATTCGCCGTCGCGCTGGCCGACCGCGGCATTGCGACGATTATCGGCCGGACTACCGCGGGCCTGGCCACTGTGCAGAGGAGAATCGAGCTTGAAGACGGCGCTCTGCTCAACATATCACACGCGAAGATTATCGGCCCCGGCGGGACGGACTACCACGGCACCGGTGTCGAGCCATCCGTCGAGGTGCCGACTTCCACCTCGGAGGACGGGGAAGACCTGATTCTGCGGACGGCGCTGGAACGTGCGAGACATCATGCGACACGGCAACGGGACTCGGCAGCAGTCGGCGGCTGATTCCACACCGCTCGCGGCCGGCTCAGGCTCCCGCAAGAACGCGAGGTATCTACGCTGGTTCCTCGGCGGCGCCGCACTCTGGGCTGTGGCTATACTCCTGCTCTCCCAGCATCTCTTCCTGGGCGACTCACCCGACAACTTCGGCCGCACCCGACAGGGGCTCAACGCCGGCCTGCGCGAAACCCTGATCGGCCTCGGCATCAGGCCCGAAGTGCGTAGCGTCCTGGAATCCAGAGAGACCCTCGGCGATGGTGACTACACCTGGACAGCCCTCAACTGGCGCATCAGGATCGCGGAGGACTTCGATGTGCCGCACGCGCGCAGCCGCCTACAGGCCGCGGTCGAGGCCGCGGGCGCCCGCCCGGAGATAAGGTGGAACCGCGACGATCGCGAGATACCCCTAATCGTCGAGGCCTACGTAGAAGAGCGGCTCAGCCACAGGCTGTTCTTCATCGCCCCCGCCCCAGCCACCTTGCACGCGCCTGCACAACCGGCAGCGCTCGACGCAGCCGAGCTACTCGGCGAGCGGTGGCAACTGCTCACCGGGCCCAGGCTCGACCTGGATGTCGATCTGCGCGCCGCCCTCGCTCTCGCCGCTCCCAACGGTCCGCCACTACTGGTGCGCGAATACTGGGACACCTCGGTGGCCCACTGGGTAGTCAGCATCGACGACGGCGCAAACGCTGGCGACGTAGTGGAAACGCTGCGCCGTCACCTCCCCGAGGGTAGCCTTGCCGTTGCCCCGCCCGGCGAGCACGAGGGGGAAGCAATCGTCCTGGACATCTCAGCCGGCGGCCGCCTCAGCCATCGCCTAGTGCTCACCGATTACCCCGACGGGCGCGGCCTTGGCAGCGCTGGGCGGCGCGATGAGAACACGATTTTACTTCTGCCGCCGCGCGCGGCGATCATCATCGACGACATCGGCTTCGACCAGGAGATCGCCGACCAGCTCATGGGATTGGGAGTGCGCATAACCCTCTCGATCCTGCCGCATCGCCCCTACTCGATGGAGATAGCGTTGCGGGCCCGCAGCCGCAACTTCGAGACGATGCTGCACCTACCGATGGAGCCGAGGGGATACCCCGATTCGGACCCGGGCAGAGGCGCCATCTACACCGAGATGGCCAGCGACGAAATCCGCGGGCGCACCGCCGACAACATCGCCGCCGTCCCCTACGTCTCGGGAGTGAACAACCACATGGGCTCTCGCGCCACGGCGGACCCCAGGGTAGTCAACGACGTGCTGGCCGTAGTCGAGGACCGCGGCCTCTACTTCGTGGACAGCCGCACCACCGCCGAGACGGTAGTCTTCTCCACCGCCAGGCAACTCGACATACCAACGGCCGAGAGGACCGTTTTCCTGGACAACGAAGAGGATGCGGACGTGGCATCCTGCATGCTCCGCCTCGGCGAACTGATTCGGGTAGCCAGGCTCAGAGGCAGCGCCGTGGGGATCGGCCACCCGCGGGCGACCACTCTGGAGGCGATCAGGCGGATGGCCGGCGAGTTCAGCCGGCACGGCGTCGAGCTGGTCTTCGCCTCCGAGATCGTTTCACTCTAGAAAATTGCTGCGGCGAATCCTAGCGGAGGGACAGTCAATGGAAGCCCAAGACTTCGACGTCGTCATCATCGGCGGCGGCCCGGCGGGTCTGACCGCAGGTATGTATGCGGGCCGCGCCATGATGAAGACGGTGCTGCTGGAGCGCATGATCCCCGGCGGGCAGATGAACAACACCGACCTGATTGAAAACTACCCCGGCTTCGAGAGCGTCGCCGGCGCCGAGCTGGCTAAGCGCTTCGCCGAACACGCCGTGGCCCACGGCTGCGAGATACGCCAGGAGTACGTCGAGGAGATCTCCTGTTGCGAGGGGCATTACAAAATGGTGCACAGCGACCAGGGCCTCTACCGCGCCAAGGTGGTCGTTCTGGCACCCGGAGGCGAGAACCGCAAGCTCAACGTACCCGGCGAGCGTAAGCTCGCCGGCCGCGGAGTCAGCTACTGCGCAATCTGCGACGGCGCCTTCTTCCGCGACCAGGTGATCGCAGTCGTCGGCGGCGGAGATGCGGCGGTCAAGGAGGCGATCTTCCTGACTAGGTTTGGCTCCAAGGTGCTCATCATCCACCGCCGCGACGAGCTTAGAGCGCGGGTGCGCGCCCAGAAAGAGGCTTTCGAAAATCCAAAAATAGAGATCATATGGGACAGTGTGGTCGACGAAATCCAAGGCGATGAGAAGGTTTCGCACCTGCTCCTCAGAAACGTCAAGACTGGCGAGAAATCGAAGCTGGAAGTTGGCGCTGTATTCATCTTCATAGGTTTCGTTCCCAACTCGGGTTTGGTCAAAGACGCCGTGGAGACCGACGACGGGGGCTACATAATCACCAACGCGCGCATGGAGACCTCCATCCCGGGGCTCTACGCCATTGGCGACGTGAAGCCCAACATCTGCAAGCAGGTGAGCGTAAGCGTCGGGGAGGGCACCCTGGCGGCGGTCGACGCGCAGCACTACATCGGCGAGGGGCGCGCGCAGGGCATGTGGTAACGAACTTTCCCTCAACTCCCAAGATATGCTATATAGACAGGGAGATATCGCTCCATAATTGGAATCCTGAAACAGATGCGGATCGGCTCCGCGGCCGACGCAAGAGTGTGACTATGGGAACCGGGAAGCGTTCGACAACTTTTCTCGAGGCGGCCAGAACCGTACTCGAAGAAATGAAAGTACCTATGCACTTCAAGAAGATCACCGAGCTCGCCATCCAGAAGAGGTACCTGCGCAGCAGGGGCAAGACTCCTGAATGGACTATGGGCGCCAGGCTCTCCGTAGACGTCAAGGAGAAGGGATCACGCAGCGAGTTCAACAGGATCGGCAGCGGCCGCTACGGCTTGCGGAAGTGGAAAAGGGGTACGGGGGCCAGAGCTTCCGTCGACGCCGCAGAGGGCGACGCCGGCGGGCGCAGGTACTGGCTGGTGAGCGTCGAGCCCGAAAATTTCGACGCCGACGATAAGGCCGGCAGCCTCGACACCATCGGCGTCAGGTACCGCATGCGCAATACGCTGGCCACGCTTCAGCCCGGCGACCGCGTGGTCATCTACATCAAGAAGGTCGCGGCCTTCGGAGCAATCATGGAGGTGAGCGGGCCTGCCTACGGCGACCACAGCCCCCGCTGGCCTGTGGGCAGCCCCCAGCTATCGTCGCGGATCCCTTGCAAGCCCACGCTAGTGCTCGCGGACCGCAAGCTGGACGCGCGCCCACTATACGCGCGGCTGGAGGTGTTCACGCAGTACCCCGCCAAGCACCGCACGCTCGCGCTGCGCAACGGCATCACGGGAATCGGCGCGGAAGACTACCGGGAAATCGAGCGGGCCATGAGCGCAAGCCTGGCGTAGGCTGCGCTACCGCTGCCCCTCGTCGCTATAGGGTCTGCCGGCCTGGTCGACGGTAACCTTCAGCTTGGAGAGAATCTCAGCCAGGCGTCTGTCTTTTTCCCAGATGTTCAGCACGTTATCTATGACGTACGGCTCACGGTTCTGGGGAATCAGCTTGATGCGCCCCGACATCGCCAGCGCCAACTCGAACACGTCGCCGATCTCCCGCGTGTAGCTGAGATTAGGGGCGTTGATCCTCTCGGTATCGCTGAGCAGGCCGTGGCGGTGGAACAGCTCGTTGTGCCTGACGTCCCAGTAGTTGAAGCGGGTCCTGATCCAGACCAAAGCAAACACGATGATGAAGAACAGGAAGTAGTAGTAGTAGAAACTGGAGTTCATGCCCAGGTCGAACGAGGCGACGAAAGCGAAAATCGCTGGCCAAGCGTTCAGCAGCCAGAGGATGATCCCGCCCAGGACGACGGTGATGACGATAATGATGGTCATCAGGATGGAGAAATCGAAGGCGAAGATCAGGACGTTGATGCTGAACACGAGCATGAAGATCAGATTCCAGTTCCTGTTGGCCTCGGCGGTGTCGATGAGACTCAGGAGAGAAAGCAGGGCGACGATGCCCGCAAGCACTACCGACGGGTAGAAGAAAATTACCTTGGGCCAAGGTCTGATTCGGACGAAGTTGTTCGGCTGCTGCTTTGCCATGATTTCCCCCTTTGTTAGCCAGCGGAAAAAACAGATCGTAGTGCAGAGCGAGCGCACCGGTCAAGCCGATGACGCCTTGTTTTCCGGTCGGCGGGTGCTTTACTTTTCGTCGGCGGTTTTGCTATCTTGGCGTAACTCGTGCAGGGAAAGCCATAATCCCGGGAGGAGTAAGATGAGGATCGGAGATCTCCTGGCGCAAACCGTAGAGCGGTCGCGCCATCGCCCGGCAATAATCTACAAGGGCCAGAAGATCAACTACAACCATTTCGATCAGGCCGCCAACCGGGCCGGCCACGGCCTCAAGAAGATCGGAGTCGAAACCGGCGGCAAGGTGGCGATCCTGCTGGAAAACCGTCCCGAATATCTCCATTTCTACTACGGCATCAGCCGAATCGGCGGCGTAATCGTGCCGATAAACAACTTCCTGAAGGGCGAGGAGATCAAGTACATGCTCGAGGACTGCGGCGTCCACACGCTCGTGACCTCCCCCCACTACTACTCGGCCGAGATCAAGGGTATCGAGAACAAGCTGACTACGGTCAGGAACATCGTCTTCGTCGGCGAGCCCCACGAGCTTGACGAACTAGAATACGCCGACACCGAGATAGATTACGTCCGCCACCAGTCCTTCCACTCCCTGCCGCACGATGCGCCGGAACCGACCAGCGATTTCGGCCCCGAAGACCTGGCGGTGATCATCTACACATCCGGCACAACGGGCCACCCGAAGGGCGCCATGCTGAGCCACCGCAACATAGTCGCCAACTCGACGAGCTGCACCCACGTCCTCGAGATCAACCGCAAGGACAAGATCCTCCTATTCCTGCCGATGTTCCACTCCTTCACCGAAATGGTTTGCATGGTCCTGCCGGTGCATATGGGCATACCGATAGTGATCGTGGAACGGATCGACAGAGTCGAAATCCGCGCCGCGATCCGCCGCTACCGACCTACTCTCTTCGTCGGCGTCCCGAGCATCTACAGCGCTCTGCTGGGCGCCAAGCTGAATCCGCTCATGCGGATGCTCAATCCCGTGCGACTCTACATCAGCGGTGGGGCTCCCCTGCCCGTCGAGGTTCTCCGCAAGTTCGAGGAGAAATTCAGGCGGCCGCTGATCGAGGGTTACGGGCTCAGCGAAGCCTCGCCCGTGGTCAGCGTCAACCCGATCGAGGGGCCGCGCAAGCCCGGATCAGTCGGCCTGACGGTCGTCGGCGTTGAGGTCAAGATAGTCGACGAAGATGACAAAGAGGTTGCCAACGACGCCGACGGCGAGATCCTCGTGCGCGGAGAAAACGTCATGTCGGGCTACTACAACCAGCCCGAGGAGACGGCCAAGACGCTGAAAGACGGCTGGCTCTACACCGGCGACGTCGGCCACCGCGACGAGGACGGCTACATCTTCATCGTCGAGCGCAAGAAGGACATGCTCATCTACCGCGGCTGCAACATCTACCCGCGCGAGGTCGAGGAGGTCCTCTACAAGCACCCGGCGATCGAGGACACCGCAGTCGTCGGCGTACCCGACGCTTCGCGCGGCGAGATGCCCAAGGCGTTCGTAATCCTCAAGGAGGGCGCCCACGCCACGGAGAAGGAGCTGAAGAAGTTCTGCATGGAGCACCTGGCGCGCTACAAGGTCCCGAGAATCTTCAGCTTCGAGACCGAGCTGCCGCGCACGGCCACCGGCAAGGTGCTCAAGAAGGAGCTTCGCAAGCGGGTCCTGCAGGAGCAGCAGGAAAAGATGGGCGGCGCCGAGGAGGAATCCTGACGCCGCGCGCTTATAACAGCGCCGCAAAGCGGCCGATGTAGTCCTGATCCCAATGCGAATGAACAGGTCCGCCATCCCACTGCCCGGCGGATGTCCGCTGCAGTTTTACTTACTCCCTGAAATGTGAAAAGATTTCCGTACCGCGGGAGATTCGGATGAGCCGGGACGAAACCAATCACGAATCGGAGCGTGAGGCCGTCCTGACAAACTCCGTGCAGCCGTGGCAGCCGATACTGCTGGCTCTGGTTTCCATGTGGGTGCTCTTCTATCCTCTGCTGGAGCGGGGCGCCGAGGAGACCGAAATCCAGGGGGACTCGGTAAAATATTTCGCCTGGTTGCAAACGGTGTTCGAAGACGGCGACCTGCAGTTCGCCGACGACTTC
This sequence comes from uncultured Acidobacteriota bacterium, assembly GCA_964408025.1. GTDB lineage: Bacteria > Acidobacteriota > DATKUA01 > DATKUA01 > DATKUA01 > CAYOXX01. Next base: position 140,708 of record CAYOXX010000001.1, read on the forward strand.
GCCGAGCTGAATCCCGGCATCTCCGAATTCCACCTCCGGATTCTGCCCAGCGGCCACACGCCCAACTACTTCACCATCGGGGCGCCGGTCCTCTGGTCGCCCTTCTACCTGGCCGGCAAAGCCTTCGTCGGTTTGGTCGGTGTCCCCGACCGGGCCGCGGAGCTAGATATCCTCATCGCCGCTGTGCGCTTCGGCACGCGATGCTACGCTGTCCTGGCGCTCTTCCTGATGTTTTTCATAACAAGGCGATTTTTCGATTCCAGGATCGCCCTGCTCGGATCGCTCGCCGCCTACTTCGGCACCGCCTTCTACCTCTACGGCCAGTTCAACACCGTCAACTCCCACGCCGCCGGCGCCTTCTGCTGCGCCCTGTTCGTCTACTACTGCCTGAGGACGGGTCCGGACAGGGGCGTCCGCCGCTGGGCGATAGTCGGCCTGCTCGCCGGCCTGGTGATCCTCTGCCGCCTGCAGGATTGCGTCCTGCTTCTCTGGCTGGCAGTGGAGCAAGCCCCGAGGCTTACGGCAGCTCTCAGGCGACCTTCGTCGCTGCCGAGACTTCTCCTGCGCTACCTCGTCGCTCTGGTTGTTCTGCTTCTCGTCCTGGCGTCACAAATAGTCGCCTGGACCGTAATCTTCGGGCCGTTCAAGTCCCCGCTCGACTACAACGCCAACCAGGCTTTCTGGACGCGGCCGGAGTTATTGAACACCCTTTTCTCGTCCCGGCACGGGCTTTTCAGTTGGCACCCGCTGACATACCTGGCGATAATCGGATTGGTCTGCATGCTGTTTCGCCACAGGAAGGAGGCGATGGCGGCGCTGGCGGTCTTCCTGGCGCTGTTTTTTGTGAACGCCGCCATGGCCGACTGGTGGGGTGGCCACTCCTTCGGCATGCGCCGCTTCGTCAGCCTTTCGTTTGTATTCGCCATCGGTATCACCGCCTTCGCCGAAGCCTTCGCGGCGCTGTTGAAAAAGCGCGCGGAGGCGGCAGTGTTGGTCGGGGTGCTGCTGCTGGCGTGGTGGAACGTCGACCTGGCGGGACTATACCTCGACGACACAATACCCCACGACAACCCACCACCCATGGAGGCAGTGGCGGCCCGGCAGTTGGACAGCTGGTTCTTCGGCTACCCGTTCGCCTTCCCGGGAAACCTGATTCAGTCGCGGCTGCTGGGCGTCGAGTCCTACAGCGAGGCCGACTGGCTCGCTTCCCGTTACCTGTTCTATCGTCATGGTAACCTGGGTGGCGTAATCGAGCCCGGGTTCCCTTCCTTCAGGGACGGCTTCAGCAGGCCGAGAGGGAGCGGGGGCGGGACTGCGGCCTACCGACTGCTCGGCGGCCCAAAGGGTGTTGTGCTGCTCAACCGGCGCCATCTATTACCGGAGGAGCCGGTCAGGACTCTGGCCATCGACGCGGAAGTCATCTCGCAACTCGACGGCGACGAGGTGCCGGTGATCGAGGTGGTCATCAACGGCCGCCAGCTCAAGGTCCTCTCGGGCACGCGGGGCTTGGTTTACCTGTGGGGGCCCGTCTTCTTCCGCACAAGCGACTGGCGCCTGGGAATGAACAAGCTGGAGTTGAACCTACTAGTCGGCCGCCGGGATCGCCTCGAGCGCTACCGCAGCCGGGGATTCGATCCCTCCGCGGACGACAGCCTTGTTGCCAACGCCGGGCAGTACCGGCTCAGGATCTATCTGCTCAAGTTCTACGACAGGAAGATCTCCAATCTCGAGGGTTACGAGACGAGGTCGCGAAGGAGGCAGCGCAACTAACCCAACCTCTTGATCCGGTGCGCTTTCATCTTCTTGTAAAGGTGGCTCCTCTCCAGTCCGAGCTGCCGGGCGGTCCGGCTCACCTGCCAGCCGTTACGCCGCAGCGCCTGCTCGATCACCTGCTTCTCGAAGCTCGAAACCATCTCTTTTATCGTGCCCTTGGCCAACTGCGGGCCGCCGATGTCCGGGATTACGGTGGTCGGCAGGACCGCCGCCACCTCCTCGGCGCCAATAACCGGCTCCCTGCTCAGAATCGCCAGCCTCTCGACGGTGTTCTTCAGCTCGCGCACGTTGCCGGGCCACGAGTGCGTCTCCAGGATCTCCAGGGCGCTGGTGTCGAAGCTCACCGGTGGGCGCTTGTTCTCGGCCGCTACCAGCCCCGCGAAGTGCTCGACCAGCTCGGGGATGTCCTCCGCTCGTTCGCGCAGGGGCGGTACGGAGATCGGGATGACGGCCAGGCGGTAGTATAGGTCCTGACGGAACAACTCGCCCGCCACCATATTCTCGAGGTTCTGGTTGGTCGCCGCAATCACGCGCACGTCGACCTTAACCGTTTTCTCGCCCCCGACCCGCTCGAATTCTCCCTCTTGCAGCACCCGCAGGAGCTTGCTCTGCATCTCCAGCTTCATGTCGCCGATCTCGTCGAGGAAGACGGTGCCGCCGTCGGCCAGCTCGAACTTGCCCTTGCGCGCCGCCACGGCGCCGGTGTAGGCGCCCTTGACGTGCCCGAAGAGCTCGCTCTCGATCAGCTCCGAGGGGATCGCGGCGCAGTTAACCTTGACGAAAGGCCTCGCGGCGCGGCCGCTGCGGCGGTGGATGGCCCGCGCGATCAGTTCCTTGCCGGTGCCGTTCTCGCCCAGGATCAGCACCCGGCTCTGCGTCGGACCCGTGATCTCGACCTGCTCGAGCACCGCCCGCAGTGCCGGGCTCGAGCCCACGATCACGTCGCGCTTCTCCGACTC
>CAYOXX010000001.1:143449-171465 GCA_964408025.1 uncultured Acidobacteriota bacterium
CGCTCCAGCCTCTCCAGGTCTAGCGCGTTGCCGATCGTCACCAGCAGCCGCTCGGTCGAAAGCGGCTTCTCGACGAAGTCCAGCGCCCCGAGGCGGATCGCCTCAAGGGCCGTGCGGATGGTGCCGTGGCCGCTCATCATGATAACCGGGAGGCGCGGCGCCGCGGCGCGAATCCTCTTCAGCGTCTCGATGCCGTCGATGCCCGGCATCTTGACGTCGAGCAGCACCAGGTCAACCTCCTCGGCCTCGAGCTTCTCCAGGGCGATCTCGCCGGAACCGGCTACCAGGATGGAGAAATCCTCCAGCGACAGTGCGGTCTTAAGTGAACTTAGTATGTTCTTCTCGTCGTCGACGACGAGGATCGTGGCCTTCGGCATTCCCGGCCTCCTCAGAGGCCGAGTATACCATAGCGATTTCCTCAGCTATACGCTCGGGGCGCGGACGCGCTTGCTCCCCGCTCGCGTCCTAAAGCACCCAGGCGTAGCCGAGCTTGACGAAGAAAGTGCGGTCCGCCTGGGTGAGGCGGTATTGCTGGCTCCCGAAGTAGTTATCGGAGTAGCCGACGAAGAGCACGGTGCGCGGATTGAGCTTGTAAGAGAAGAGGAACTGGGTGAAGAGGTGTTTGTATTGCGGGTCGATCTCGAATGTGTAGAGACCGGCGTTGTAGTTGTAGTCGACGTACTGCAGGATCGAGCGGATAAAAGTGCGCGTGTTGAACTGATAACTGGCAGTCAGTTGGCTGATGTTGGCAGTGTAAAGGCGTCCTTCTTCGACGGTCAGCCGCTCGAATGTGTGGTTAAAAATCAGACGAAGATGGAGGCCGAGGTTGCAAGTGAAGTTAGGTGCAAGACGCATCCTCCTGCCTGGCCGCGTGTTGGCGTAGTCGATACGGTCGCCAAAGTCTCCTTCAAAACCGACGGTTAGGTTGCCCGCCGGCATAAAACTGGCGCCACAATGGAAGCCGTTCAGATCGAATTCTACGCTGCTGTATACCTCGCGGCGGCTATGCAGCCAGAATTCTAGATTCGACTGCATCGGCCCCCCGTAATGATACCTGAGCAAGAAAATACTGTTAATCAGGTTTCCGTAGTGATCCTGAAGGTAAATGTATTCACCGTCCACCCTCATCAATGAATACCGGCTTCCTGACCTTGGAATCCAGTTATAGCCGGTGCCCAGGATGTAGCGTCGATAGCCCACTCGGGGAATGAAGCCGAGGTCGGCGCGGAAGTTACGGCCGATGTCGGTGTAGCTCCCCCACCATCCCAAAGCACTCGTACTGTAGCTGTACTCGCCATGGGGTCTTGCATTGTGGAAATAGCGGATGATTAAGGCGCTGTCTCCGAAGTCGCCGCTGGGTTGACCGAACTCGGCGGCGATGCCATCGGGATATCGGGTGCTCGAGCCAAGGAGTTGCACGCTGATCCTATCGCTGTTGGAGGGGCGTAAGTCGCCGTCGAAGCCGATAAGGCGGTTGAAGTAGTCATCTCCCTCGCGATCGGTGGCCAGGAGGCCGAGAGTGTATCTCCTGCCGATATCGCGCTTGTAGCGGAAGACCGAGGAGGTGTTGGCCATCGCCAGCGAGGCGGCGCCGGAGCTCTGGCTGCTGGGGAAGATCAGGTTGGTGATGTCATCGCGTACCACGTAGGCGCCTATCGTATCAGCGCCCTCCTTACCGCTCAGCTTTAGCCCCCAGGAGGGATCGCGCATGGTGCGGGTATAGACGGCATCGAGAGTGGTGTCGAAGAAATCGGCTCCCTCGGTGAAGAAGGGACGTCTTTCCTCGTAGATGAGGGCGAAAGGTTCGTTGATGTCGAGCTGCAGGGCATCGGCTTCCACCTGGGAGAAATCGGGATTCGCCGTCGCACTCAACGTCAGGTTGGTGGTAATCCCCCAACGAGCAGTAAGACCGACTTCGGCGCTCTGGTCGCGTTTCTCAAAGTCTCCGCCTGGCATTTCGCTGCGCTCATCCGTGCGCACGGCGGTTACGGTGGGGTTGATCTCGACGTTGCGGCCGGGACTGACCTCCTCGAATCCCCTGAATTTGTCAAATTGGCAGAGCCAGCAGTCGTTGCTGCGATCCCAGGTAACCGAATTAAACCAGCGCTGTATGTCACGGTTATAGCAGCGTTCGGGAGTTATCCCCCATACCTGGTCCCCACCGGTGCGCTGGAAGCGAAGCTGGTTGAAGGGTATCGCCATCTCTACGGCGTAGCCCCAGTCATATGTTTGCCCCGCCGAGTCCCAGATCGCGTCCCATCCTCGGTCCCATTGAACTAAGTGGTAAATCTCGTCTCTTTGGACGCCGAGCGGATTGCAACTGAATATGAAAGCACGGCGTTCGTCGTTAAAGGTGTCCAGCCACACCCTTATGAAATCATCATCCCAGTCACTGTCGCGGTCAGTCAGGTGGGCGCGGATCGCCGATGGCTCCGGGTCGTGGGCGCGGAAAGCGACGTAGAGATGCGATTGGTTATAGGTAAGTAAAAACTCGGTGCGTACCTGCGCCGGCACGTTATCCCCTGGTGAAATCTCGTAGGGCAGCTCGAGCACGAGCGCGTTTTCCCATGCCTCGTCGTCGAGGACGCCGTCGACTTTCACACTCGAATCTGTCCGGGGAACAATGTAAGGATCTTCCGGCGTTCCGGAACCTTCGTTCGGCGCACCGATTCCACCCTCAACCAACGGCGACGTGAATGTTAAAAGAATTAAACTTAATAGAAATGCAACTGCACTACTTAAAAATGTAATTCGCATGGCATTCCCCTTCCGAAATAAATTGTCTTGAACACCAGCCAGCCTTGCTGTTCCTCCTTATCTCTTAATGGCCGGCAAGTTATCTAAAGTACCCAGGCGTAGCCGAGCTTGACGAAGAATGTGCGGTCGGCCTGCGTGATGCCGAAATCGTGACTGCCTACGTGGTTGTCGGAGTAGCCGATGAAGAGCACCGTGCGCGGATTGAGCTTGTAAGAGAAGAGGAACTGGGTGAAGAGGTGCCTGTATTGCGGGTCGATCTCGAAGGTGTAGAGACCGGCGTTGTAGCAGTAGTCGACGTACTGCAGGATCGAGCGGAGGAAGGTGCGAGTGTTGAACTGATAAACCGCCGTTGCCTGGCTGATATTTGCGGTGTATAGCCGCCCTGAATCGACGTTGAGACGTTCGAAGTCGTGTCCGACGCTCAAGCGCAGATGGCGACCGACATTGTAGGTGATTGATGAGTTGAGTCGTAGCTGTTTACCCCGCATCGTGTTGTCATAATCGATACGATCACCAAAGATGCATAAAAAACCGAGGTGAAGGTCGCGCGTCGGCCTTATTTCGGAGGACAATTGGAGTCCGGTTTGGTCGAACTCGACGTTGTTATATCTCTCGCGGGATCTGCTCAAAAGTAAACCAAAGTGAGATTGCATCGGACCAAAATAGTGCCACCAGAAATAAGTAGTCCCATCGAGAATGTTTCCCTCTTGATCCTCAAATATGTCGAATTCGCCACCAAGCACCATTCTCGAGTACCAGCTTCCCGGCCTGGCGTTCCAGTTATATTGCGTACCCACACGGTAATGTCGGAAGTCAACTCTGGGCCGGAAGCCGAGATCAGCGCGGAATCCCATATCGTAGCTCTGGTAGCGGGCCCAATATTCAATCGTCCTTGAGAAGTGCTGGTAGTTAACGTCGAAAGCCGTGCCGCCGAACGATCCTTGTTGCTGGTCGAACTCGGCTGCAACTTCGTCGGGGTATCGGGTAGCCGAATGGAGAAAAACAACCTGTAAGCGGTCCATATCAGTTATTCGAAAATCGCCGGTAAAGCCGAGCAGGCGGTTGAAGTAGTCATCTCCCTCGCGGTCGGTGGCCAGAACACCGAGGGTGTATCTGCTGCCGATATCGCGCTTGTAGCGGAAAACCGCCGATGAGTTAGCCATCGCAAGCGAGGTGGCGCGCGAACCCTGGTTGCCGGGGAAGAGGATGTTGGTTATCTCGTCGCGCACGAAGAAGGCACCGATGGTGTTGGCGCCTTCTTTTCCGGTGAGTTTGAATCCCCACAAGGGATCGCGGATGGTGCGGGTGTAGACGGCGTTGAGGTAGACGTTATCAATATCGGCAAAGCGGGTTGTGAAGAAATCAGTGCCTTCCGTAAAGAATTGCCGCTTCTCAGGATAGTAGAGCGCAAACGGCTGGTTGATGTCGAGCTGCAGGGCGTCGGCCTCTACCTGGGAGAAGTCGGGATTCGCCGTCGCGCTCAGCGTGATACTGGGCGTTATCCCCCAAGAAGTGGTAATGCCTGCTTCGGCCTCCCGTTTCCGCGTCTCGAAGTCGCCGTCGGGGAATTCGCTCCGCTCGTCAGCGCGCAAGGCGGTAAGTGTTGGTGTGATCTCGATGTTGCGACCAGGCGTGGCGCCGTCGAATCCTTCGATCTTGCTTGCCTGACAAAGGTAACAGTTGTTGCTACGGTCTCGCGGGGTGATCTCAATACAATGCAAGACATCGCGTGGGTAGTTGCGACGGGCGTTGAAGCCCCAGATCTGATTGCCCTCGGAGCGCTGAAAGCGTAGGGAAGAAAAAGGTATCACCATTTCGACAGCGTAACCCCATTCGAAGATACACCCAACGGAATCGTAGATGGTGTCCCAATTAATGTTGTAATCATTTTCGGTCATAATGGCGTCTTCCTGAACGCCCACCGCGTTTGACCAAAGGAAGAAGCTTCGGCGTTCGTCGTTAAATGTGTCCAGAACGATACCGACGAAGTCATCGCCGTAGTTATGATCCCTATCTGAGAAGCGGACTCTGATCGCCGAGGGGTCGGGGTCGTAGGCGCGGAAGGCGGCGTAGAGATTGTCTTCGTCATAGGTCAGCAGCACCTCGGTGCGCACTGGCGGCGGCACGTTCTCGCCAGGTTGGACCTCGTAGTTCAGCTCGAGCACAAGGGCGTTTTCCCATGCCTCGTCGTCGAGGACGCCGTCGACTCTCACACTTGTATCGGTCCGGGGAACCACGTAAGGATCTTCCGGCGTTCCAGAACCTTCGTTCGGCGCACCGATTCCACCCTCAACCAACGGCGACGTGACTGCTAAAAGAATTAAACTAAATAGAAATGCAACGGCACTGCTTAAAGATGTAGTTCGCATGGCATTCTCCTTCCGAATTAAATTGTCTTGATCACCGAACAGCCTTATGGTCCCTCCTTATCTATTGACGTCCGTCGAGTTACCTACAGCACCCAGGCGTAGCCGAGCTTGACGAAGAACGTTCGGTCGGCCTGGACGAGGCGGTAGTCCTGGGTGCCGAAGTAGTTGTCGGAATAGCCGATGAAAAGGACCGTCTGCGGATTGATCTTGTAGGAGAAGAGGAGTTGGGTGAAGAGGTCGTTGGATCTACGGTCAACTAAATCATCGTATAAATCGGTATTGCGCCTGATGTCGGAGTACTGCAGGACGACGCGGAAGAAGGTGCGCAGGTTGAACTGGTACCTGATTCTGGCCTCCGAAAGGTTTGCCAGGAAGAGCCGCTCGCCTCCGACAGTCAGGCTTGTGATTCTGTGCTGCACATAAAGGTACAGATTTCGCCCGATATTGATCCTTACCCAGGGGCTTATGGTGTTGCGAAAGGCCTCGCGACCGTGCTCGTAGTCGATCCAACCGCCGGGGAGCCAGCCGCCGATGCCGGTATGCAAGAAACCGGTCGGCTGGAAGTTGAAATAGATCTCCATGAAATTGTGTACCGTCGAGAGGTCTCCGAAATTCTGCCGCCGCCGCCCTCCGGTGATCAGGAAGAATGATTGCATCGGCCCGGAGCACCCGAACTCCGCCTCGAATTCCCGTTCGATCAAGTTGCCGTCTCCGCCGACGTTGAAGCTCTCGTCCCAGTCGAAGCCGACGAACCAGTCGGAGAGGAAGCCGTTGCCATCGCTGTACCAACGCCGCTCCGCACCAACGTAATAATAGCGGATACCGGTTCTGGGGATAAAACCGAGGTCAGCCCGGAAACTGGCATCCAGACTATGGTATCCCGCCACCGCACTCCAGTTCCTTGTTTCGTGAGCGTAGCGGACTGCATATGCAGTGCCGCCGAAGCTGCCCTGGGGCTGGTCGAACTCGGCAGCGGTAGCGTCGTCGTAGCGTGTTGCCGAACCGAGGAATTGGAACATGAAAGTGTCGTGGGACGTGTGCCGGAAGAAGCCATCGGCGCCGTAGACCCGGTTGTAGTAATCGCCGGCCTCACGGTCGGTGGCCATTAAGCCGATCGACGAGTTTCGCCCTATGTCGCGGCGGTAGCGGAAGACCGAGGACGAGTTCCCCATGCTAAGAGAGGTGGAATCCGAACCTTCGCTGCCGGGGAATATCAGGTTGGTCATCTCGTCGCGAACGAAGTAAGCGCCGATCGCGTTGGCCCCCTCCTTACCCGTCAGCTTCAGTCCCCAGGACGGATCGCGCATGGTGCGCGTGTAGACAACGTCAAACCAGGTCCGGAAAAAATCGGCCCCTTCGGTGAAGAAAGGACGCCGCTCGGGAAAGTATAGTGCAAACGGCTCGTTGACGTCGAGTTGCATGGCGTCGGCCTCGACCTGCGAGAAGTCCGGATTGACGGCTGTGCTCAGCATTAGGTTGGGCGTCATGCCCCAGCGGGCTGTGAGGCCGACCTCGGCGTCCTGGTGCGTCCTTTCGAACTCGCCGCCGGGCAGCTCGTCGCGCTCGTCGGTGCGCGCCGCGGTGACGGTGGGAGCGATCTCGAGGTTCCGACCGGGCGTGGCCTCTTCGAAGCCGATGAGCTTGATCGTCTGGCACAGGTAACAGTTGCGGTTGCGGTCGCGGGGAAAGACGCCGATGCGATGCCGCACATTTCGCGGGTACCAGCGGATAGCGTCGAATCCCCAAACCTGATCTCCACCAGCGCGTTGAAACCGAAGCGACGAGAAGGGGATTGCCAGCTCGACTGCATAACCCCAGTCGTATACCCGGCCCTTCGAGTCCCAGATGGCGTCCCAGCTCATGTCATTAGAAAATTGACCTCCCGCCTCGCTCTCTGTCTGGTCAATCTGGACTCCGAGAGGGTTGATATAAAATCCGAAAGCACGGCGCTCGTCATCAAACGTATCGAAGACAATCCCGACGATATCGTCGGCCCAGGTGTCGAAGCTGTCGCGATCGTTCAGGTGAGCGCGGATCGCCGACGGCTCGGGATCGTAGGCACGAAAAGCCACGTATAGGTGCGATTCGCTGTACGCGATCAGCACCTCGGTCCGCGCCGGCGGCTCGACGTTCTCGCCGGGCCAAACTTCATAGTTCAACTCCAGCAGAAGGGCGTTCTCCCAGGCCTCCTCATCCAGCATGCCGTCGATTCGCACTCCGGCGGCGATCAGCGGCACCATGTAAATCGGCCTTCCGTCGGCAGTCGTGGCGGTGGGTATTTCATCGTCGGCGCGGAGCTGAGCAATGGCAAATGAGATCAACAACGAGACTACAATTAACGATTTCAGAGCGGCTCTGGACATCGCAATTCCTCCTGATATCTGTTCCCACTGCCGCTCAGTCTGTTAGGTTCACGGTTTGGAATTATCGCTTTATAAATATTCATCACCGTTATCCGTCTAGTCGCCCTTTCGACACGCTGAGCAAAAGCTGATCACACCTCGATGACCGAATATCGATGGATCCTGACTCAACTCTACGAAAACCTCCGGTGATGCTGTGCTCACGGCGTCAAAGCACCCACGCGTAGCCGAGCTTGACGAAGAAGGTGCGGTCGGCCCGGATCAAGCCGAAGTCCTGGTTGGCGAAGTGGTTGTCGGAGTAGCCGAGGAAGAGAACCGTACGGGGATTGATCTTGAGTGAGAAGAGTAGCTGGGTGAAGAGAGCATTACTTCTCGGATTGACCGTTTCTCTATAAAGATCTGCGTTGCGGCGGATGTCGGTGTACTGGAGTATGGCGCGGACGAAGGTCTTGCGGTTAAATTGGTAGACCAGGTTCAGATCCGCAAGGTTGGCCACGAAGAGGCGCTCGCCGCCAACCGCGAGCCGACTGAAGTGGTAGTTGAGCCCGCCCCGTAGGTGGCGCCCGAAGTTGACGCTTACGTTCGGGCTGAAGCTGATTTCCTTGCCGGCGCGTGCGTGGGCGTAGTCGATACCGTCGCTGTAGCCCCCCTCGAAATAGAAGGAGATGTACCCGGTTGGCCTGAATCCGAAGTCCAGTTGGACGTAGTTCTCTTCGAAATCGATCTGCTCGTAGAGGCGACGTCCCGAGCCGAACCAGACGGCAAACGTCGACTGCATCGGGCCTTCCGCTATGAGGGCGCCAGAGGCCTTTCTCCTGATCAGGCCGCCGTCCTGCTCGTTCATCTGATCCCAGTAGGCCCTGACCTGAAATCGGTGAATGAATGAATCTGTATCGAACCACCAGGTGTAGCCGCTGCCGAGTTGGAAACTTCTGTAGTCCACGCGCGGCATGTAGCCCAGGTCAGCGCGAAAATCGATGCCGACAGCCTGGTAGTCGGCAAAGAGGAAATAATCCCTGGTCCCCTGGTTGTAGTGGATTCTCCAGGCTGAGTCGTTGAAGTCACCCAAAGGCTGGCCGTATTCACGGGCCACCGAGTCGGGATAGCGTGTAGACGAACCGAGTATCTGGAACTGTAGTCTGTCTCTTTCCGTTAAGCGAAGCCGACCGTCGACGCCGAAAATCCGATTGAAGTAGTCTACCCCTTCGCGGTCGGTGACCAGCATTCCAACGGTGGAGTTGTTCCAGATGTCGCGCTGGTAGCGGAAGACCGACGATGTGTTGGCCATCGCCAGCGATGTCGCGTCCGATCCCTGGCTACCAGGGAAGATCAGGTTGGTTAGGTCGTCGCGGACCACGTAGGCGCCAATTGTGTTGTTCCCCTCCTTACCGGTCAGCTTCAAGCCCCAGGTGGGATCGCGCAAGGTGCGGGTGTGGACGGCATCGAAAGGCATGCTGAAAAAGTCGGCGCCCTCGGTGAAGAAGGGCCGCTTTTCTTGGTAGTAAAGAGCGAACGGCTGGTTGATATCGAGCTGCAGCGCGTCCGCTTCGATCTGGCTGAAATCGGGATTTGCCGTCGCGCTCAGAGCCAGGTTCGGAGTAAGCCCCCAGCGTGCCGTGACGCCGACCTCGGCATCCTGATTGCGCCTCTCCAAATCCCCGACGGGGAAGTCCAGGCGCTCGTCGGTGCGCACCGCTGTGATGGTGGGTGTGATCTCGATGTTGCGGCCGGGGCTGGCGCCTTCGAATCCCTCTAACTTGACCGCCTGGCAGAGATAACAGTTGTTGTTTCGATCTCTGGGAAAGAGTCCTATATCGACGCTCTTGTTGCGCGGGTGGAACCGCACGGCGTCGAAGCCCCAGACCTGGCTTCCGCCGGTGCGCTGGAATCGCAAAGAGGAAAACGGAATAGCCATCTCGACAGACCAGCCCCAATTATTGATCCTGCCGGCAGAGTCCCAAATCGCATCCCAACTCGAGTCGGCGAATGTGAGCGACTCGGCCATCCTCTCGTCCGTTTGCACTCCTAGCGGATTGACAATGAATTTGAATGCGCTGCGTTCGTCGTTGAATGTGTCGAGGACTACACCCACGTGATCGTCGCTTCCTGCGGAGTCGCGATCGCTCAGATTGGCTCTGATCGCGGACGGATCGGGATCGTAGGCGCGGAAGCCGAAGTAGACGCATGACTCGCTGAAAACCACCAGAACCTCGGTGCGCACCGGCGCCGAAGTGTTATCGCCGGGGTATACTTCGTACCCCAACTCAAACACCAGGGCGTCCAGCCAAGCCTCCTCGTCGAGCACGCCGTCAACACGCATAGTCGAGCCGGCTCGGGGCACAGTGTAAATCGGCCTGCCGTCGGTCGTGTACGACGAGGGTGAGGCTTCTACGGAGGGTGCCGTCGCGCCGTCTTCATCCCCGAGAGCCGCAACAGCGAAGGAGATAACGACTAGTATCGGTAAAACCCGTATCAGAAATCGGTCTCTAGATCTTGATAAAGGCATAGATTTCTCCTAACGCGCGACCCAACGCCTTTGAAAATGTCGAGATAAGTGTTTCTAACGACCGCTAGGCTTCACAGCCACGCCGGCTCACGGCCGCGATGGTAACGCCTCAGATTCCGCACCGGAATCGGCGCCACCAAACGCGTTCCCATCGCAGTAGCTGCGCTGTAGGCTCTCCCCTTACCATATCTGTTTTGTTGGAGCTTTCTGGCTACAGCTTTCATCATCACAACTAATCCGCTTAGTCCGTACCGCCCAGGCCCAGCACTATCGCGGCCTTGCGGCGGACATACTCGCTTTCGTCTTCCAGTGCTCCCATAACGGCTTCTTCCGCACGCAGGCCGCCGATTTTGCCGAGGGCCAACACAGCATGCATACGAACTAGCTCGTCCCCGCGCGCCAACGCGGCAAGCAGCGGTTCCACCGCTTCGTCACCGATCTCGATTAGCGCATTAGCCGCTTCCAAGCCGGGGGAAGTCATTCTGCTAGCGCTACCGTGCCCGATGCTATCCGCCCCGTACCCGATCTCGAGACGATCCACCTGCCTGTTGTCGCCGAGGAGATCGATCAGGGCGGGAACGGCTGCCGCGGCCCGCGGGCCAAGGAGCCCAAGCCGATACGCCGCTCCCGCGCGCTTGAGCGGATGATCGTAATCGAGTTTCGCGGTAAGATCCGCGAGATAACCGCCCACTTTAGCCTTCTTCCACTTTCCTTTCGCGGACTCATTTTGAGACCAGGGCTGGAAGGCGGCCAGGGGCAGGACCAGGGCGGCTACCAGCAGGCACGCCAGCACGGCTACGACGGGTTTGAGGACGCCGCGTTTTATCCTGGGATTGAGTATGCATAGGAGGCGGTCCTTAAGGCTGGAGCCCTGCGAGATCGCGGCGGCCTGCAGCAGTGTACTGCGAGCGGCGCTCAGGTCCGTGGCGATCTCCATGAGATGAAAGGCGTATTCGGACGGCCTGGTCCCGAATGTTAGTACCGCGTCGTCGCAGGCCCGCTCCCTCTCCCGCTTGTGCTGCCGCACCGCTAACCAGACCAGGGGATTGAACCAGTAGACAACCGAAACGAGAAGCGCTAACAGCTCGGTTAGGCTGTCACCGCGCTTGATGTGCGCCAGCTCGTGCAGCAACACGATACGCCGGCGCTCTTGGGCCCAGTCGGCCGCGCAGTCGGGAAGTATCACTTCCGGTCGCCGTACCCCGCAGGTTATGGCGACAGCAGCCAGCCTACTCTCCAGCAGCATGACCTCGCGTCCGATCCCAAGTTCCCCGGAGAGACCACGGAGCAAGGAGAGCCACGATTCGTCCGTGAGCGGTTGCGAGTGTCTTCTTATCCACCAGACTCCCGCCTTGGCAACCAGCATCCAGGCGAGCACCAGGAGCGCCCCGATTCCCCAGATCGAAGCGGTCCAGAACGACCAGCCGGGCTCCGAGACCGGAGCGCTCCCGCTCCTAGCGGTCTGCTGGCCAACCGCCATGTCATCCTCTATTTCGACACTGGGGATATGCGCCTCGCCCACCATTGGGGGGCAGAATATGTCCGGCAACAGCGGTACGTGCCAGGCCGGAACGAATAGAGACAGAACCGGCAGAAGAACCAGGCCACCGAGGCCGAGGGCCCAGACAAGGCTGCGGCTCGAAGCCGAATACCTGCGTAACAGCAGCGCCAGCAGCCCCACGGCGGCCACCAGCAGCGAGCTCTTCAGGGCGACATCAACAAAAACCTTCAGCCAGATCGCCGACTGCGCTGACGCCGAAACCATATCGAAGACCGTACCCACGCTTAACGTCCCTCCCGCTTGGACTTCTCAATAAGCCCGGAAATCAGTCCCCTCTCCTCTTCTGATAGCTCGGATTCGGGCATGTTCAAGAGGGCAACCACAGCACGCGCCGCCGAGCCCTTGAAGAAGGTGTCCATGATGTGCCTGAGTGCGGACGCCCTCGCCTTCTCGGCCGATAGTGTGGGTGAATATAGGTAACGGTTACCGGTGCGTATGTGATACAGATGACCCTTTTCTTCCAGAATCCGCAGCAGCTTTCTGACCGAAGCGTTACCAGGCGGGTCGGGCAGCATCTCCATCACTTCGACGGCCGTCGCCCGCCCGAGCCGGTATACGACATCCATTATCTGACGCTCGCGCCGGCTCAGATTGATTAGAAGCGGTTTTTTACCCATCCGAAACTCCTTTGCCCCCGCTCTCTTTCCCTGACTGTGAAAATCTTCACATAATAACAATATAGAGTAGCGCAGGTACAGTGTCAAGAAAAAAATGAGAAAAACTTCACTCGGCACCAGCGCCCACAACAAGAGGTGATCGTTTCCCGTTTAAACACTTGGCGTTTTAAAATAAGTTGGCGCGGCGAGGCACGGCTCCAGCCTGCTCGGATCTACTATATCGGTTTCTGGCAGCGCCGGACTGGCTATTTATCGCGCTCGACGACGAATACCGGAAGTTTTTCCAGCGCTCTTTTGTATTTGGATGGTGACAGCGTGGCTGCGGTCTCGATCGCCCTCTCGGCGTATCCGCGGGCCACGGCGATGGTCTCTTCCAGGGCTTTGTGCTCGTCGAGAAGCCGCAGCAGTTTCTTCAGCTCTTGATCCGTAGCTCCGCGGCGCTCGAAAATGCCCATCACTAGCCGCCGCGCGTCCCGGCCGGCGCGCTCGAGCAGGACGAGCAGTGGATAGGTGACCTTGCCCTCGTCCAGATCGCTTCCCACCGGCTTGCCGATCCGCTCGGGGGTTGAGGAGTAGTCGAAGTAGTCGTCGATGAGCTGGAAGGCGATGCCGAGGTCGAGCCCGTAGCCGGCCAGCGCCTTCTCGGTCTCCTCGTCGGCTGCGGCCAGCATCGCCCCCGCCTGGGCGCAGCAGGAGAACAGGTAAGCCGTCTTGCGCTGGATCAGGTCCATGTAGTCTTCGAGGCCGACGTCTACGCTGTAGTTGCGTTCGCTCTGCACGATCTCGCCCTCGATCATCCTGGCCGTGGCGCTCGAGATCAGCCTTAGGATGCGCAGGTCGTCGTAGCGCAGGGCGATGTCCATGCCGGTGTTGAAAAGCAGGTCGCCGAAAAGAATCGATAGTGTGGTGCCGAAGCGGTCGTGCATCACAGGGCGCCCGCGCCGCATCTCCGACTTGTCGATGATGTCGTCGTGGATCAGCGTAGCGGTGTGGACGAACTCGAAGACGACGCCGTAGCGGAAATCCCTGTCCCCCCGGTAGCCGCAGGCGGCGGCGCTCAGGCAGAGCAGCGCCGGCCGGATCCGCTTGCCGCCGCTTTCAGCGATGTAAGCCCCCATCTGCGCGACTATCGGGAAATCGCTACGGAGCTCGCGCCGGATCTCCCGCTCGGTCGCCTCCATCTTGTCCCTGATCAAACCGTAGATATCGCGAGCGTGCATCGCTTTCCGTAGCCGACCTCGAGCCGCATCTGTGCGATTACGCCTAGAGCTGCTCATGCTCCTCGGGCCTGTACTCCTGCGGCAGGAAGCGGAACTCCACCTCCTGCTCGTCGCCGAGGAAGCGGAAGGCCCTCCCGAGAGAGTAGTAGAACCAGATGGAACCCCGCCTGCCGTCGCGCACGAACTCCCGCACCATTTCGGGCAGGCCGAGCTGATCAAGCAGCCGGCCCTTGTCCGAATCCTGGCCGTAGCGCTCGATCATCTCCCTCAGCTCCTGCCAGCGCGGCCGGCTCTCGACTGCCCTGTTGACAGTGAAGACGAAATTACCGCTGGAGATGCCGTTTAGGATGACGTCGGTCAGGTCCACCTCGGTGGGCTGCTCGTAGCGCAGCGGGTCGATCCGTGCGGCGTTGATGCGGAGAACGAAACCGGTCCAGTTGGGCTCGATCATCATCTCCAGAGAGAAGTTTCCGTCCTCATCGGTTACGCCGGCCACCACGTCGTCCTCTGTCTCCGTGACGCCCTCTTCGTCGACGAATATCCTGGTGAAGCTGAGCTGGATCCGGCAGTTGGGCAGGGGCTCGCCCTCCTCGGTAGTCACGGCGCCGTTGATTTCTATAGAGATCATCGACTCCTGCGCGGCGGCCGCGCAGGCGAAGGCCAGCACAACGGCGAGCTGTGCGAACCTCCGCGACGAGGAATCGGACACTATCCCAAACCACACGTTCTCAGCATCGAAGGAACCAACTTACTGACCCTCGAACACCTCGACTCCGCGGGGAATCTCGAATTCGAAGTAGCTGTCGTCGATCTCGGCCGGCCGGATGTTGCTGAAGCGGTACTCCGTAGTGCTGCCGAAGGGATCGACGACCATCAGGCGGACTACGAGAAAATCCCGCGGCAGGACCTCCAAAACCAGGTAGTCGAACGCCTCCTCGCTCCTGGGGACCAACCTCAGGACGTAGGAATCCTCGTAAAGCGGTTCCGTGGCTTCGTCCTCCGAAACCTCGAAGTCGCGCGCCAGGTTGCCCCGGCCCATGAGGAAGAGAATCGGCGTCTGCGGCGACTCGGACTCGGCCAGCCGCATGACTGTCACCTGGCGGTCCTCTGGCAGGTACCAGTGGACCGTCTCGCCGTCGCACACGTAGAGTTTCTGTTCCGGTTCCTCATACTCCCAGCGCATGCGGCCGGGCACCTTTAGGAACAGCTCGCCGCTCTCCGAGATCACCATGCCGGTGGTGCCGCTGATCTGGTACTGCCGGAAGTCGCAGCGGATCGAGCGCGCCTGCTCGTAGACGCCCTGCACGCGCTCGGCCACCGCGATCGGATCGAGCTCCGTCTGCTGCGGAATCAGCAGGAGAATCGCTATCAGCCAGAGCATCTTCCCCTCTCCAAAACAGGTGGCATTCTAGCACACACACCCGCCACGTCCACCCGCCGCTTTAGACGCCGCGGCCGAACTTGTGTTCCCACAAGCAATTAACACTATTCTAACTGTCGCCTGCTGGCCGACAGGAATGCCCTCTCCGCCACGGCGGACGCGCCCTGGTGGGTCGGCCCTCCCTAGAGCGTGGACATTCCTGCCCACGAGTGCGGTCAAACCTCGCCGAGAATGTCTCACGCCGTCCTCTCCGGTTAGTTTGACTGTTCAGCAACCTTTGGGTACCATCGCGCCGTCTCTCTTGCCGCCAGAGCGGAAGGACGATGTTAAAGCGCATTCTCACCCACAAGCACCTGATCATGGCCTTCGTCGCCAGGGATCTGCGCGGCCGCTACATCGGCTCGATGATGGGCATCTTCTGGACCGTCATCCACCCGCTGGCGCAGATCCTGGTCTTCTCGATCATCTTCAGCATCATCAACCGTGGCAGGCTCGTGGGGCTGGAAGAGGGGCAGCCGCTGGCCTACACTATTTTCCTCTGCGCCGGCCTGCTGCCATGGATCGCCTTCCAGGAGTACCTAATGCGGGTGACCGGCGTCTTCATCTCCAACGCCAACCTGATCAAGAAGATCCAGTTTCCCGCGGAGATCCTGGTGATCCAGGAACTCTTCTCCAGCCTCATCACACTCGGCATCAGCTTTTCGCTCTTCACCATCATCATCGTCTTCTTCGGGGGCTGGCGGCCAACTCCGCATATCCTGCTCCTGCCCGGCATAGTGACGCTGCAGGTGTTCTTCAGCCTCAGCATCGCTTTCGCCATGGCCACGCTCAACGTATTCCTGCGCGACATCGGGCAGATCCTCGGCGTAGTGCTCATGGCCTGGTTCTGGCTGACGCCGATCGTCTACCCGTCGAGCATCATCTTCAGGGATCCGGTGAACGCCACCGGCCTCCTGGTGCCCGAGTGGCTCTGGCTCTCCTACACGCTCAACCCCTGGTACTACCTGGCCAAGTGGTACCGCGAGGCCTTCTACCTGGAAACGGTTCCCGACTTCAACGAGGTGATTGTCTTCCTCGCCCTCTCGGCGCTGATCTTCTTCTTCGGCATGAAGATTTACCGCTCGCTGCGCGACGACATCCCGGACATGATCTGATGGAACTTCCCGACAAGCCCGCACCCGGCAGTAGCGGCTCCCCCGCCGACGGCGGCGAGCCCGCCGTCGAGGTGCGCAACGTCAGCAAACTCTACCGGCTTTACCCCGGCCAGCGGGCGCGCATCATCGAGTGGGTAACCTTCGGCAAGCGCAAGTACCACTTCCCGTTCTGGGCGCTGAAGGACGTCTCGCTGCGGCTGGCCAAGGGCAGAGCGCTGGGCCTGATCGGCCCCAACGGCTCGGGCAAGAGCACGCTGCTGAAGCTGATCGCCGGAACGTCGACCCCGACGGAGGGGGAAATCGAGGTGAATGGGTCGGTGGCGGCACTGCTCGAGCTGGGCGCCGGCTTCCACCCCGATTTCAGCGGCCGGCAGAACATCCGCATGAACGCCGAGATATTCGGCCTCAGCGAAGAGAGGATAAACGAGCTGGAGCCCCGGATCATCGAGTTCGCTGAGCTCGACCGCTACATCGACATGCCGGTGCGCACCTACTCGAGCGGCATGTACGCCCGCCTCGGCTTCGCCGTCGCCTCCCACGTCGATCCCGACGTGCTGATCATCGACGAGGCGCTGGCGGTCGGCGACTCCTACTTTCAGCGCAAGAGCCTCGACCGCATCATCTACTTCCGCGAGATCGGCAAGACGATCATCTTCGTCAGCCACGCCATGCCGGTCATCCAGCGCTTCTGCGACGAGGTGATCTGGCTCGACGAGGGCCGCATCATGGGCCAGGGCGAGGCGAACAAGATCACCAAGGAGTACGAGATGTGGAGCCTGCGGCGTCAGGAGAAGTCGCTCGGCAAGCGCATCGCCGGCAAACCCTCGGTCCTCTCGGACGAGACCAAGGCCCAGTTCAAGGTTCTGGACGAGAGCTGGGGCAGCGGCGAGGCGCGCATCACCAGGGTCGAGATGTTCGGCGCCGACGGCGAGCCGCGCTGGCACTTCGAAAAGAATGAGCGGGACGTCACGATCCGCATCCACTACTACGCCTTCGAGCGTCTGCCGGAGCCGGTGGTCGGGATAAACTTCCACCGCATCGACGGCACCTATATCTTCGGCACCGGCAACATCTGGATCGATAACCACCCGCTCGAGCCGATGGAGGGGGCCGGCTACGTCGATTACACGATCGGCCGCCTCTTCATGCACAAGGGCACCTTCTTCCTCACCGTCGGCATCTTCCCCGAGCCCGACATCCCCTACTGGCTCAATCCCTGCGACTACCACAACAAGATGTACGAGTTCACAGTCGTCGCCGAGGGCGAGGCCCACGGTATCATCACCTTCGACGGCAGTTGGAAGCAGGAAACAAGAACAGGCCCACACATCGACTCCGGCGTGCCCTCCGCAATCGACTTCTCGGACAGGAAGTCGCCCCACTACCTCCACAGAGGGTGGTACGACGTCGAGCACGGCGACGATGGCAGCTTCATCTGGACCGCAGACAACGCCGGCTTCGTCATCTTCCAGCCCGAAGGCTGCGGCCACCTGAAGGCCACGATAAAGAGCAGCAGGCCGGATATCGCCGATATGCCGGTTAAGGTCGAGCTGCGCGACGGCTTCGAAGCCGTATTAGACTCCGTCAAGCTCGAGAACAACTCCTGGACCGACGCCGAGTTCGACCTCGGAGAGGAAGGGGGGCACGGAGCCTTGCGGCACCTGCGCTTCGTCGTCGACCCGACGTGGTGCCCGCGCGACTTCCGGGTCGCCGAAGACGACCGCCAGCTCGGCATCGGCGTCCAGCGCATCGAATGCGTCGTAGATTGAACGTGCCTGGCGAATCGATATGCCCATGCCAAGAACAAAACTGCTGATCGTCCACTTTCGCCATAACCGCTACAAAGAATACCTGGAGCATGCCGAGCCGCGCCTCGAGATCACCTCGTTCGATTTTCGCGATTCGATCCCCTTCGAGTCGCACGACGCCGAGATCCTGATCGGCTGGAAATTCCAAGAGGGACTACTTGAGCGCCTGCCGCGACTGCGCTGGATCTCCGCAGCGGCCGCCGGCGTCGACAACATCATTAAAGCACTACCTCCGGAAACGAAAATCGTCGTCACCAAGGCCGTGGCGACGATGGGCGAGTTCATGGCCGACTACGTCCTGACCTTCGTTCTGGCTCATCTACGCAAGCTTAAAAAAATCACGCTCCAGCAGCGGGAGAAGCTCTGGCGCTACGTCCTCCCCGACCTGGTAATGCGCAGCACACTGGGAATCATCGGCCTCGGTAACATCGGCTCGCAGATCGCCTCAAAGGCCAAAGCGATCGGCATGACGGTCCTGGCAGCTAAGCGGGAGCCGATCCACGATCCGCCCTGCGACCGTCTCTACACGGGAGAAAGCTGGCACGAGATGCTGCCGCTCTGCGACTTCGTGGTGCTCGCCGTCCCGCACACCAAGTTCACGGAGCGGATGATCGGGGCCGCTGAGCTGTCGTCGATGAAGCCAACCGCCGTGATGATCAACATCTCGCGAGGAGTTATTGTCGATGAGGCTGCTCTTCTCGATGCGCTTGCGGCGGAGACCATCGGCGGAGCGGTTCTCGACGTCTTCGACGAGGAACCGCTTCCGCCCGAGCACCCGTTCTGGGAGATTGAGAACGTGGTCGTCACGCCCCACTGCGCCGGCACCAGCGAGGATGGTCCGATCTGCGACGAGTTTCTCGAGAACTTCGAGCGCTGGCTGCGAGGAGAACCCCTGGCACGCGTCGCCGATCCTAAGCGTGGCTACTAAAAAATAGGATGGAGTGGGTAGTGTATCACCTAATTCGTTTAAATCTTATCGTTCTGATAGCAATGGCTCTCCTATGATAGTTAGGTATTAGGCTACTTCTATATCTCATGTATTCTGGTTCCACATATCGATACCGAAAGTTTATTCTGTTAATGCCAACTTGTAAATATCTTTCTGGTAGCTCGATATATATTCTTCTTGGCCCGAATAAATATATTAGATCTGGAAGTTCTATGCCATTGCATAACACAGTAATAACTTGAGGCTCCCCTGTCCACCCCGGTCCTTGATATGGAATCACTTGAGCATATATTCTTAGTGGCCTTATACGTTTTAGGAAAAAACCCAACTCTGATTCCTCACTTCCGCTCCACCTAAGTGTATTTCGCCCACTACCAATTACTTTACCCCACCCCTCAAAGAAAATATACTCTGCCATATTTAAATTCCGCCGTATTGATTTTGCCCTTAATACATCAAGATTTCTAGCAGTAATTATTTCTCCGCTTGAAGTGTTTTCTAAATCAATTCGTACTGTTTGGCCATCATGATTTATCATAATGCTATTTACTGTAATTTCTATATTAATTAGTCCACCTATCGTTTCCTCGACATCCATCAATATATGCCAAGACACTTCCTCACCTGGTTCAACATCCCGGTTAAGTTGCTGTCGGCGTAATGTTGAACCTCTTACATCGTTAACGGCCATCTCTACAAAGCCAGTCCTTCCATCTGCATACCACGTAACTTCACCCGTGTTCATTGTCGACACAGTAATCATTCTCAATGATGGTGTTCTTCTAGATCTTCGTGTCACGCGAACCGTATACCCGGTGAATGCGCTTCTATATGGCATCGATTGGATATTTAGCAAGCGCCTCGGTGTCACGAATTCACTTAAATCGTGTATTACCGTCCCGATTGTTGTTCGGGATTTCCTATACCTCACCCCTAAAGCTCGAAGCATATTCTCCAACAACAGAATCCTATGCGCTTGCTGATTATTAAATAGAAATGCTGGAGGATGGTCGGCGTTTTCAACCATTCCTCTGTAAGGTATGTAAGGATCGAATTCGTACACCGGGTAGATACTACTACCAATAATCTCCTCTTTAGTAACAAAATTATTTAGATATGTTCGCACCCAAGAGCCGTAAAAAAACTTAATCCCTTGTTCCTTACAAAATATTTCCCACTTAGCTAATCTACCTTCACGTTCAATACTAATTTCAATCGCCATCATCTGGGAAGCACTAAATATCACTACAAATATAGAGAAAACAAATATAGAAGCTGTCTGGCTGAGTGCTTTGATTTCATAGCAAGCAACTGAGATAAAAACAGGCACTGCTACCCATATCGGCCATATATATTTAAAAGCGAATACACCTCTTTGCCTATCGTAAACCGAAAACATTATTATTATTACAATGATATACAATAAATATATTGATGGGCCTGGATCAAATTTATTTAAAGTAAACCATTTTCCTATCTTGTTTCTATATTTATACGTGAAAATAATAACACACACAATAAAAAGGACATAGACTAATATTGTTATATACTCACCGAATAGGTGTCTACCTCTAATATTTTGTAATCCTAAGTAGCAAGTTAAAAAACTGAAGAAAAGATATATTCTAGTCGGAATATCTGTTAATATAGAAATAGGATTCTTAATTGAGGTGAAAAATAATAATGATGCGTAATTATAATAATAAGCATTCACAAAGTTTACTATTCCACCGATCACGAAACCAACAGGCACTCCTATTATCTTTGGATTTATAATAAATAACTTGTCTTTTATAAAAAGAATTGCAGAACCTATTCCAGCGAAGTATATAGTCTGAGGATGAACCCAAAAACCAATACCTAGAATTATTCCATACCATATATATTGCATAAAACTAATTCTTTCTATATCTAATATCCGAACAACAAGATATAAAGACAATAATCCCCAAAATAATATGCCTGGATATTCAGAATACATAATATACACATATATTTCATAAGGCGGTATAGCGGCTAACAACGCACTAAGGAGGGCTATCTTAATATTAAATAGTTTTCTCGTAATCGCATATAATATTATTATAAATCCGATATAAAATAACGTGTTGATAAGTCTTAAATAAATTGGGCTTTTACCCAACATTAGATGCATAGGGGCTATTATATGAGGAATTAAAGAACCGATAAAATGCTTGCCATAGCAATACATCGGCCTGCTTTTTCCTTCAGCTATGTGATAACTTGCCAGGCCATAAAAAGCAGAATCAGCTATATTTGATCCTCTGTAACAGATAATCGGAGTCAATTGAAGGATGAAGTGCAACAATAGAATAATTATCAATATTATTACAGCAAGCTTATTTGACTTTAGCCAACTGATTAGACTCTTTAGTGATGCAATACCAGAACGCAAGAACCAGAATAATAGTGAACCAGCATAGCAAACAATCGAGGCAATAAAGGGGATAGAAGGATCTACGCCAAATACAAAACTGTCCATGAATAATCGATCAAACGGCTGTGAAAACCAGCAAATAGTCGCCCAGCATAAAAATATAGTGGCGATAAGCAGTATAACTTTGGGTAATGTATTCAAATAATTAACCTTATAGAATTCAGCAGCAACATCACTGTGGTAATTCTATAGAATAAGAATTGCAGTTGTCAAGTCCGATGGAAAAGACCGCTAGCATATCAAATCCAGGGTCTGGGTTTAGTCCTCCCATAGATAGCACGAAATCTGGTTGACTGAAGAAGTATCTTCTTGCAAACACGGGCCGGACAGGGCAGTGTCCGGGTGACTCAATCTGATCCAGCTTTAACATAAAAGAGGTTCGCGGGTCGGATCGAGTATCATGTCTTGTAGATACCAAGCATAATGTGACGCCGGACGTCATTCCCGATTATTTGTATCGCCGCTTACTCCGCCGATCCTTGGCGTTTGTTCTAATTCTGAATCCGCAATAGTCTGAATTCAGAGACGGGGGTAAGCGATGAGAGCTTTGACAGCGACGTTTGTTTTTGTACTTGGTTTCTCGCTTTTTGTCTGTGCCCAGGAGGAGGCGCTGCGCAACCGGCCCGGACTTTCGCTGCGGGAGACTTTCGATCTCTACATCGACTGCATCGATGCAACCGATCTTGAGGGTATGATGTCGACCGTCACGGGTGGCCCGGAGTTCGTCTTCTTGACAACCAGCGGCAGTATAATCGATTCAGTCGAGGGATACCACCAATTCCACGTCGAATGGATCGCTGAAAAAGGATGGGAAATTACCTTCGAAATCCTCGCTGTTCATGATGGTACCGATCTAGGTTTCGTCCTCTCCAGGTATCACTACGAGGGGTTGACGCCCGACGGCGAGCCGTACAGCAGCGACTCCTACTTCACACTCATCTTCCACAGGGAAGACGGTATGTGGAAAGCAATCCAGGATCAGATTACACCGATCCGAACAGGGCAGTAATCGGGCGACTCGCACTAATCCCGACGGGTCTCGAAAAGATCTCTTGCGCCTTCGTGTGATAGGTCGATGTCATATATGCTGCGGTTGAAAAGGAAGACATCGGGAAGGAAGAAGATACGATAGCCGGCGCCCCGGTACCTTTCGAATCCGGCGTGGTCGAGCAGGTAGACGAACTCGGCGTTCCCTCGCTTCGTCCCGCCCGCTGGGACCTCCAGCTTCGGTAACCACTGGCCGGCCACGATTACGCTCCGTTGCTCAAGCGCGTTGGCGGCCCGCAGAATCCTCTCCACGTATGCCTGTCCGGCCAGGCGCCTGTTGTGCTCAACGAATACAGGGCCGAGCAGCTCGACTGCGAACCGCCTGCCGCCGAGTCCAAGCTCCCAGACGTAGCCAGATTGCCATCGGTCACCGTAAGCGATCCCGTCGTCCACCTGCCCAACGCTGAGCACGAACGGAGAGGCGATCAGGGCTACGCAGACGGCTATAAAGACCTTCCTGTTCAGATACCTGCCGAGCAGGATGAAAACGAACGGGATCGCGGGAATCAGGTAAGCCGGTTCGTACGGTAGCCTCAGATAGGCCGCGAAATAGATGACCACCGCCGCCGACCAGGCCGCGGTATGTAGCCTGCCGGCCGCCCTCGGTATCGACCCGCCTGTCCCCGCCCGGCCGGCTGGAAAGAGCATGGAAGTAAAGGCCGCAGCGATCGCTAACGAACCCACCACGCCCCAGAGGTCCTCGGTCGCGCCCTTTATTACGTCGAACGCGGAAGGATATTGTTGTTCGTAGAAAGCGAAAAAACCGGGGCCGTACGTCAAAGCGACCGGCACGAAGGCCGCCGCGCCGACCAGGCAGGCGACGAGCGCTAACTGCGCCACACGCTTTGGAGTGTAACTTCCCTCGTCATCGCGGACGAGTAGAATCGCCAGCGGGATCAGCATCGCTCCCGATGTTATCCTGCAGCCGATGGCGAGGCCTATCATCAGGCCGGCGATCAGCGGCCGCCGCACAATAGCGAAGTAGAGCCCGGCCATTACGAAGGCCAGGGCCCAGATGTAATCCATCGAAGTGGTGCTGTTGATGAACACTGCAGGCGTGAAGGCCAGAGCCAGCGCCGCGAGTACGTAATCCCTGTATCCCAGGGCGCGCAGCGAGAGCGCGAAGAACAGTACGCCGGCGATGCCGAGAATCGCGGTGAGGCCGTTGAGCGCCAAGGGGCCGCCCCGCCAGGCAAGGGCGCAAACCGCCTCCTGCAGCGGGAAGCCGGGAAGGCGCGAAGCCTCGTAGACGCCCGTCGTCGCCAGGCTGCGAGAGGCGGTAACCAACCGCCAGGCATCGGGGTCGCTGCCGTATCCCGCGCCGATAAAAGGTAGCCTGGACAGCAGCAGAACTACTGCAAGCAGAACCAAAACAAGTGGAGTCTTAAGGCTCTTCACTGCGTTACCTGTAGCGGACGCGATATTTTACCACGCGTTCTCCGAATCGGGCGACGACATCAGAACTTCTTCTGTGGTTTGAATACGAGTGTGTCATATTTCTAGCTGGAAGTTAGTCGCAGCTCACCCTTATTCACATACAAAGTCACCATCTTGGGGCGATCAACGACAACGCTGTTCCAAGCTTCGCCTTCAGCATCAAAAATGTTACCGTAGCCCTGGAGGGCGTGCTGCGATCGTACCTGGCGGAAATTGAGAGCGCGATCAGCAGACCCGGCAGGGAAGCCATCGAGCTGGGCGACACCGAAGTCGAGCGTCTCAGAGACCTCGGTTATCTGCGATAACCGTCTAGCTATTCTCGTTCGACTCACATTTGATCATACGAAGTACGTTTCCCTTAAACCTATTGAAAACGGTTGGCGTTTTCGGGCGACCCGCTTTATCATTGCATCCTTCGCGAAACAGATTCGAGAGAGCGTATATAGAGATGTTCGCAAAGGTTCGGGCTGCATCGATCCTCGGCATCGAGGCCCTGCCGGTGGAGGTAGAAGTCGACGCCGCCACTAAAGGTATGGTGCGCTACACCGTCGTCGGCCTGCCCGACACCGCCATAAAAGAGAGCGAGGAGCGGGTCAAGGCGGCGATCAAGAACTGCGGCCTCGTCATACCGGTGGCGCCGGTGACGATCAACCTGGCTCCGGCCGACCTCAAGAAGGAGGGCTCGGCATTCGACCTGCCGATCGCTCTCGGAATTCTGGCCGCCGGCGGCAACATCGCCCAGGAGCAGCT
The DNA here is from genome assembly GCA_964408025.1 of uncultured Acidobacteriota bacterium. GTDB lineage: Bacteria > Acidobacteriota > DATKUA01 > DATKUA01 > DATKUA01 > CAYOXX01. Next base: position 167,827 of record CAYOXX010000001.1, read on the forward strand.
CGAAGGCTACCTGGTCGTCGGCGAGCTCTCGCTGGACGGCAAGCTGCGGCCGGTCAAGGGCGCCCTCTGCATCGCCACCCTAGCCGCCCGCCAGGGCCTGCGGGGGCTGCTCCTGCCTCGGGCCAACGGCCCGGAGGCGGCAGTTGTGTCGGGGATAGACGTCTACCCCGTCTCGGGCCTGCCGCAGGCGTTAGAATTCCTCAGCGGCAATCTCTCCATGGAACCGCTGAAGGTCGACCGCGAAGAGATCTTCCGACGCAGCAGCAGCTACGAGGAGGACATGAGCGAGGTGCGTGGCCAGGCCCACGCCAAGCGGGCGCTCGAGGTCGCGGCCGCTGGCGGCCACAACGTCATCATGATCGGCGTCCCAGGCTCCGGCAAGACGATGCTCGCCCGCCGCCTGCCGTCGATACTGCCGCCGCTGATCTTCGAAGAGGCGATCGAGACGACAACGATCCACTCCGTCGCTGGGTCCTTCGACAGCCGCCGCGGCCTGACAGCGGTACGCCCCTTCCGCGCTCCCCACCACACGATATCTAACGCCGGACTCGTCGGCGGCGGCCACATCCCGGTGCCGGGCGAGGTGTCGATGGCCCACAACGGTGTTCTCTTTCTCGACGAGCTGCCCGAGTTCGGCCGCAACGTTCTGGATGTGCTGCGGCAGCCGCTCGAGGACGGCAACGTGACGATCTCGCGCGTCGCCGGCACCATCACCTACCCCGCGCGCTTCATGCTCGTGGCGGCCATGAACCCCTGCCCCTGCGGCTACCACGGCGACCCGGAGCGTGACTGCAGGTGCACGCCGCAGATGATCGTCCGCTACCGCTCCAAGATCAGCGGACCCCTGATGGATCGCATCGACCAGCACGTGCCGGTGCCGGCCGTCCGCTACCGCGAGATCAGCTCCGAGGCCGACAGCGAGCCGAGCGAAGCGATCGGCCGCCGCGTCTCCCGCGTCCGCGAGGTGCAACTCAAACGCCTCCGCCCCCACGGGCTCTTCTGCAACGCACAGCTCACGCAGAAGCTGATCAAGCGCTACTGCGTCCGCGACGCCGACGCCGAGGCACTCCTCGAGTCGGCATTCAAGCGCCTCGGTCTCAGCGCCCGCGCCTATACCAGGATCCTCAAGGTCGCGCGCACAATAGCCGACCTCGACGACTCCGAAACGATCCGCCCCGTCCACATCAGCGAGGCGATCCAGTATAGAATGCTGGACAGGAATCCCTGAGGGCGGAACAAACTTCCCCGCTTGCACTCAAAGATAATGTAGCGCACGCCTAACGGCTCACAGGTACCCGACTATGGCTTTGAAGAGCGCAATCACGAAAGCGAAATCACTCGCACTGATCCCGCTACTCGGAGCGTCCTTTCTACTGCTTTCGGGCTATATTACTGCTGCAGAGGACGGCAGGCCCGATCTGGCCGTCTCGGGCTTCTGGGCAGGTTGGGACGGCAGGCCGGGCGAAAGTATCGACTTCGCCTTCTCAGTGGAAAATATCGGCGACGGCGCCTCCGGTAGCTGCTACTACGGGATCTACATCTCGTCGGGCGCTTACTGGGTCGGCACGCGCCTGGCCGACGGGACCGTCTACGCACTCGAACCCGGGGAGTCCGACTCGATCAGCGGCACCGCCTACCTTCCGTCCGATATCGAGCCGGGCTACTACTACCTCTATGCCGTCGCCGACGACGGCGAGTACGAGGACGACGCCGACCGCTCGAACAACGTCACTTACCAGAACTTTGAGGTCCTGTCGCCTGATATAACTGGGCGCTGAACGCGGAATAATCCCCCTCATCCCTTTCTTTGCCTCACAAATTGTCCGCCCTCGTCCATGATAGTAACGTCCTGGGCATATATTCAGGTATTAACCACCCTGGAAAAACTGCTCTCCGGCGCTCTCAGAGCCTCCAGTGAGCTGTTTGTATCGATTCAACCAACAGGTAAAACTAAGGCAGGCCGTCTCGTGCCCGCCTTTCAAGGTAGCCGAATGAAATCTTGGAACGGTATGCCTTCGTCCTACCAGGCTCCCTCGATGTATAGGTAGGTCGAGCCATTGCTGCTGTCGCTATAGCCTCTTACGGCTATGTAATAGGTGCCCGGAGAGAGCTCGCGCTCGAGCAGGAAGTTAGTGCCCTGCCCGCCGTCGTCGTTGCTTGCGATTCCCCTGCAGTATTCGTCCAGCAGCGTGCCGAAGGTGTCGACCGATCCGAACGTGAAGATCCGGTAACGCCCGGACGATGACACGTCGAAGCGGAAATACGATTCGTTCCTGCCGGCGATGTAGATGTTGAGCCCCTGGCCGACGGATATGTATTCGGCCGAGCGGCAGTCGCTGCCCGCTGCGACTCCTTCGCCCCCTTCGTCTCCTCCGCCGCCTTCGACGTACAGCGTGTAAGGACCGGATGTACCGTCGCCGAAGCCCCTCACAGCGATGTGGTAGGTTCCGCGCGCAAGCCAACCGGCGATGAGAAAGTTGGTTCCCTGGCCGCCATCGTCGTTCCTCTCGATTTCACCGCAGCCGGAGTCGTAGAGGGTTCCGTAGGTGTCCGTGGAGCCGGTCGTGTAGACCTGATAGTTGCCTTCGGAGGATATGTCGAAGCGAAAGAACTGCTGGTAGCGGCCCGACACCTGCCCCGAGACCGCCTGGCCGGGATATATCATCTCTGCGGAGCGGCAGTCACCGCCACCGTCGCTGCCGTAGCCGCCTTCTATATAGAGGGTGTAGGGACCGGAGGTGCTGTCGCTGTAGCCGCGCACTGATACGTAATATGTTCCGGTCTGGAAGCTGCCCTGAATCAGGAAATTGGTTCCCTGGCCGCCGTCGTCGTCACTTTCCATTTCGATGCAGTTCGAGTCGTAGAGAGTTCCGTAGGTGTCGGTCGAGCCGCTGGTGTAGATGCTATAGTCTCCGGCCGAAGATACGTCGAAGCGGAAGAACTGCTGGTAGCGGCCCGACACCTGCCCCGAGACCGCCTGGCCGGGATATATCATCTCTGCGGAGCGGCAGTCACCGCCACCGTCGCTGCCGTAGCCGCCTTCTATATAGAGGGTGTAGGGACCGGAGGTGCTGTCGCTGTAGCCGCGCACTGATACGTAATATGTTCCGGTCTGGAAGCTGCCCTGAATCAGGAAATTGGTTCCCTGGCCGCCGTCGTCGTCGCTGTCCAGTTCAATGCAGCTCGAGTCGTAGAGAGTTCCGTAGGTGTCGGTCGGGCCGCTGGTGTAGATTCTGTAGTCTACGGCCGAAGAAACGTCGAAGCGGAAGAACTGCTGGGAGCGACCCGACACCCGCCCCGAAACCGCCTGGCCTGGATAGATCATTTCGGCCGCGCGGCAGTCGCCGCCACCGTCGCTGCCGTAGCCGCCTTCTATATAGAGTGTGTAGGGACCAGAGGTGCCGTCGCTGTAGCCGCGCACGGCCACGTGGTAGGTTCCGGGCTGGAAGCTGCCCTGGATCAGGAAATTGGTTCCCTGGCCGCCGTCGTCGTCGCTGTCCAGTTCAATGCAGCTCGAGTCGTAGAGAGTTCCGTAGGTGTCGGTCGGGCCGCTGGTGTAGATTCTGTAGTCTACGGCCGAAGAAACGTCGAAGCGGAAGAACTGCTGGGAGCGACCCGACACCCGCCCCGAAACCGCCT
>CAYOXX010000001.1:171565-206072 GCA_964408025.1 uncultured Acidobacteriota bacterium
ACGTCGAAGCGGAAGAACTGCTGGGAGCGACCCGACACCCGCCCCGAAACCGCCTGGCCGGGATTGACCATTTCGGCCGTGCGGCAGTCGCCGCCGTAGCCGCCGCTTCCCTGTCTGCCCCCACTCCCACCTCCTTCCACGACGAGGTTGAAGGAGCCGTACGAGGAATCGCTGAAGCCTCTGACGCCGATGAAGTAGGTGTTGGGCTCAAGATACCGCTCGATCTGGAAGTTCAGGCCATCGCCGCCGTCGTCGTCGAGGCCGAGCTCGTAGCAGTTCCTGTCAAGAAGCTGTCCGACCAAATCTACATCCCCAACGGTGAAGATCCTGTAGTAGCCGGACTCCGTGATGTCGAGGCGATAGAAGACGAAGTACTCACCCTCGACGTAGCCCGCGACCGATTGGTTGACATATACCTGCGCCTCGTAGCGACTGCAATCGCCCTGCGTCCCCTCTCCCTCACCGCCGCGGGCCAGTATCGGGAGGGCCAGCAACACGCAGATGGCCACAAACAGGGCTAACCAGCTCTGGAAATCATCTGCCCTCGCTCGCATTTGCTCGTTCATGGTTCTCACCCCTGCCGCGTATTTCCACTTCCAAAGTGGTTGCAACGATGATGCCAATATCGGAGGAGGCACGTCAAGCTGCCCGTGTGGCGATTCCGTCAAGTTCGGCGGGCTTTCGACCCGCCTTCTCCACAGCCATGCCGCGAGTGCACTTCGCTTATCGCCGCCGCCACGATGACCGCCGCCACGGACATGTAACAAACTGAGGACAAGCGATTTATCGAACCGTATGGGGGCTTCAAGTTACAATAGTTTGAATATTAAACTCCGGCGGATCGATTATCTTCCGCTTGACCGGGCACTGGTCGGCGGCGCGCACGAGCGCCGCGTGGTATTTCTCCGGGAAGTTCGGGGGAACCCGGATCTCGATGTTCACTGCAGCCAGCGACCTGTCCACCGGGTCGACCTTGTGACTCTGCACCAGGCTGATGCCTTCGGTCGATATTCCGCGCGCGCGGCAGAACTCCAGAACGAATATGCCGGCGCATGTGCCGATGGAGGCCAGGAAGAGCGAGAACGGCTCCGGAGCCGAGCCATCGCCGCCTGCCTTTGGAACCTGGTCCGTCTTGATAACGTGCCCCCGGAACTCCGCATCCACGCGCAAGCCGCCGGGAAAAGAGATATTCATCGCCATCGCCTAACCTCGGATACCGTCAGATCATCATCAAGAAACCAATATATTGCATCATTACCATCTACGCGGTCAAAGCCCCTTTTTTTCGCCCCTCCTGGCAAAGTAATCCGTTTGATGATCATGATTCCGTTTCAGAAAACATTCGTTCACCAAGCTTGCCCCGTGGCGCCAACAATGGGAAGATAGCTGCATTGCAGAGCGGAACCCAAAAGTCAGGAGCGAGTGCTATGGATAGAGTAATCCAGAAGCTGCGAGACAACCACGACCGTTACCTCGAGGAGATGATCGAACTGTTGCGCATACCCAGCATCAGCCCCGGCAAGCCTCATCCCGAGGCGCTGGAGCAGGCCGCCGACTGGCTCGAGGCGCGCCTGAGGCGTGCGGGCATCGAGGATGTGGAGAAGCTGAGAGTGGGCGACAGGAGCCCCGTGGTTTGCGGCAGAAAGCATGTCTCAGACGACCTGCCGACTGTGCTATTCTATGGCCACTACGACGTCATGCCGCCCGATCCGCTCGAGCAGTGGCAGAGCCCCCCGTTCGAGCCCGAGCTTCGCGACGGTGAGCTCTATGGCCGCGGCACCGCCGACGACAAGGGCCAGCTCCTGATGCACTTAAACGCCGTCGAGGCCTACCTCGAGATCAAGGGCACGCTGCCGGTAAACGCCACCTTCGTCTTCGAGGGCGAGGAAGAGGAAGGCAGCGGAGCGCTCGATGAACTCCTCGATACGCATAAGGACCGATTTGCCGCCGACGTGGCGATCATCTGCGACTCCCCCTTCTTCGACCGTGACTGCCCATCCGTATGCTACGGCCTACGCGGCATAGCCGCGGCGGAGGTCCGCGTCCAGGGGCCCAACTCTGATCTCCACTCCGGCAACTTCGGCGGCGCTGTAGCCAATCCTGCCGAGTTCCTGGCACGCCTCATCAACGACCTCAAGGGCCGCGATGGCCGCATCGGCATCGACGGCTTCTACGACGACGTCCTCGAGCTTACCGAGGCGGAGCGGGAGGCCTACGCGGCGCTGCCGTTCGACGAGGACAGCTTCAGAAACGACCTCGACGTGCCCGCCCTCTACGGCGAGGACGGCTTCACCACGCTCGAGCGCATCTGGGCCCGCCCCACTCTCGAGGTCAACGGCATCGGCGGCGGCTTCCAAGACGCAGGCTCGAAGACGATCATCCCCTCGAGCGCCTTCGCCAAGCTGACGATGCGCCTGGTGCCGAACCAGGATCCGCTGAAGATCCTCGACCTGTTCGAGGAACAGGTGAACAGCATGGCACCGCCCGAGGTTGTTGTGACCGTGGAGAAGGGCCACATCGGTTACCCCTTCATCGCCCCGATCGACAACCTGCACGTCGAGGCCGGCAAACGGGCCATGGAGAAGGGATTCGGCTCGGAGGCCTACTTCATCCGCGACGGCGCCTCGATCCCCATCGTCACCTCGATCCAGAAGAAGCTCGGCGCAACCTGCCTGCTGCTCGGCATAGACGTGCCAGACGGCAAGATCCACGCTCCAAATGAAAAATTAGTAATCGACAACTTCCACAAGGGGATGGAGATGATCGCCTACCTGCTGGAAGAGCTGTAAATTCCCAACGACGCTGTCTTAGACCAGATTTTGAGAAACCTTAACGGCAAAGCGCTCCCGGCAACACTCTGCCTGCTCGCGGTTGCCTCGGCAGGGCTAACAGCGCAGACGACCGAGGATCAGGATACAGTGCTTCCGCATCGCGTTCCGCGCGTGGACTTGCCCGTTCGCGTGGATGGCGTTCTAGACGAAGCCTGCTGGGAATCCGCACTGGTTCTTGATCTGCCCTACGAGATAGGGCCGGGCGAGAACACCCCCGCGCCGGTTCGCACCGAGGTCCTGCTCGCCATCCTGCATTCCGCCGATATCCGCCGCGATGCCGATCTCTACGAGTCCGAGGTCGATCCCCTGTCGCGGAGCCTTTTCTCGCAAATCCTCTCTCTTACAAGCTCAATCCCCGTACCGTGCTCTTCGTCGGCTACAGCGATAACTACAGGGGCAACCAGGACTTCGGCATCACGCAGACCGACCGTACATTCTTCGTCAAACTTGGATACGCATGGATTCTATAGCGGATTATACTACTGACAAATTCGCTACCCGTGTAAAGCACTGCATCATATGCCGTTTCTATCGTTGGAATATCCGCGATTTGTTCACCGTTAATGAATAACAGCGAGGTCGATTGAAATGGATTTAAAAAACAGATACAAAGCTGGAATGACCGCAGATGACTTCTTGGGGACCTTCAATAGCGATCAGAAGCAATTGCACGCGACGCACGCTAAGCGTGCGGATGTCGAGCGATTCCGAAATGAACTAATCGGTAAACTGCCACCCTTTCAGATACTAATCATTACGGAACCCTGGTGCGGCGACTCGGCGGCGATCATCCCCGTGCTGTTAAAGCTGATGGAGGGAATGGAGGAGGTCAAGATCCGCTTCCTGCCCAGGGACCGCAACCTCGACCTGATGGACCGCTACCTGACCCGCGGCGCCCGCGCCATCCCAAAGATCATCATCATGGACGGCGACTACCGCGAGCTGGCCGTATGGGGCCCGCGCCCGCGGGCGGCCCAGGAGATCTTCGAGAATCACAGATCGCGCATCGAGTCCGGCGAGATCGAAAAGATCGAAGTCATTAAAAAGATCCGCGCCTTCTACTCCAAAGACAGGGGCCGGGCGATAGCCGCGGAGCTCACGGCGTTGCTACATGACGCCGTGCGCCGATCTCCACGGGCCCTGGTACGGCGGATTCGAGCCGATGATGAATGGCAGCCCAACCGTCGGCCCATTCGCTGACTATCGTATCCCTCTCAGTAGGAACCTACCGGGAAGTCGCCGAGGCTGCGTATCGGGTTGGGCGGATTGAGGTAGCGGGCGAGGAAGGTGTAGATCCTCAGCCTGATCTCCCGTGCCAGCCGCGTATCGAGCCGGTCGAAGCTGTGGCCGCCCGGCAGCTCCTCGAAGATCTCGTATTCGAACTCCTTACCGGCCGCCTGCAGCGCGTGGATCAGGTGCTCGACCTCGAGCACGTTGACGTCCTCGTCGTTGGTGTTGGTGTGGATCAGCAGCGGCGTCTGCAGCCGGTGGGCGTTCCAGGCGGGCGAGCGGCGGCGGTACTCAGCGATGTTCTCGTTCGCGGTCTGGCCTATGTGGTGGTCGGCGGAGTAGAGGGCACGGTAGCTGTCGGTCATGTAGCCCATGCGGGCGATCAGGTCGCTGACCGGCACGCCGGCGAAGGCGCAGACGAAGTCGTCCGGGTGCTCGAAGATGTTCATCAGCGTGATCAGGCCTCCGTGGCTCCAGCCGAGAATGGCGATACGCTCCGGATCGACGAAGTCGTAATTCTCGACCATGTAGGCGCGCCCGGCGTAGACGTCATCAACCTCCAGGCCGCCGTAGTCGATCTGGCGGTAGAAGCCGCCTCCGTAGCCGGTGCTGCCGCGGTATTCGGTGGCGATGATCACATAGCCCTGCTGCACCAGCTCGCGGACTATGTAGGCGTAGTAAGTAGTGAAGTTGGCGTGCACGCCGCCGTGCGGAAGCAGCAGCAGCGGATAGCGGCGGCTCCTGTCGAGATCGCTGGCGTAGAAGACGTAGGAGTAGAACTTGATCGGGTTGCCGGCGCCCGGCGCCGTCGGGTTGGGAATGTTGCGTGGCGGCGGGCCGGTATGTCGCACCTTCTCGATCACGATCTCGCCGCCCAGGCGCTCGTGCCAGAGGACGTCGTCGATCACCTTCTCGATCTCGTCGAGCCGGTGCCACAACGCCTGCTGGCGCTCCTCGATGCGGCGCAGCGAGGCCATCACCGCCTCCAGCGTCGCCGCCTCATCGTCTTCCTGCGCCGAAACAAGCGGCGGCATGACGAAAGCGAACGCCAATACGGCAAGCAGGACTCCAGGGAACAAAAGTTGTTTATTCATCATGGCATCTCCTGTTTGATGTCGGGTAACGGATACTCCAATGCAAATGTAAACGGAACCGCCCTGCGAGCGCAAGAAAACCCTCCCGCGTCATTCCGACCCGGGAGGGTTTCGTCGGTTCGCCGTGGGTCTCCCCTACTCGATCTCCAGTCGCTGGCGCAGATCCGGAGGGATTCCATCTACGTGAACCATGAAAGCCAGGACCTTGGCGCGTACGTAATTGGCCGAGAGATAAATGTGCCCCTCATACGGACCTCTGTCCGGCCCGTGCGAGTTCTTGGTCAGGTAGTAGCGACCGCCCCCTTCGTCCGTCGCCAAGCCGACGACGTGCATCAGGTGATCGTCGGTTGTGCTGAAGTCGTCGAACATCGCGTCGCGCTCGGCCTGGTTGACGACGGTTCCGCCTCCGTCCTGCTCTACGACCGCGTAACCTTGGTCGGAGTGAATCGTCGGCTCGCTCACGTCGGCATCGACGACGACCGAGTAGCCGTTCCCTAGGGCGTAGTCGAGAATCCTCATGTAATCTTCGAGGCCGACGTTGTAGTAGCCGTCGTTATGCATCCAATTGTCAGGAATAAGCAGCTCGCCCTGCCGATCGAAAGGCATGTAGGAGTACGAGGTTATCTCTACGTAATTCCCGGGATCGAATCCCAGTATTTCCGTCGCGAACTGCTGCGGCGTCACCCGCCGACCGTCGACCTCGATGGTTTCCGGCAAGGGACCGAGATGAGTATCGAGTATGGCTCGCAAGCCGTCCTCCCACCCGGGCGGGAGGCCCTGCTCGGCCGAGAGAATGCTCTCAACGTACTCCCTCAACTCCCGCGCCAGCTCGCCGTGGTTGTATCTCTCCTCGCCCGGCTGCAGGCCGGAGTAGTCGCTGTCGCGGAACAGGCCGTGGCGGCCGACGAGCCAGGTGACATCGTGCGATAGGCCGCCCTGGCCGAAATTGTTGTGGCCGTGCAGGCGCAGGTAGCGCCGCGCCTTCTCCAGGTAGGCGTGATAGACGGTAAACATCTCGGAGAGCTCGTATTCGCCGACTCCCAGGCGATGGAGTTCGCTCTCGATGAAGGAGATTGTGCTGAAGCACCAGCACGTGCCCGTCCGGTCCTGCGATTTGGCCGGTGTTCGCCAGACTTCGCTAATGACGGCGAACGTCTTCTCCGGCGGTTGCTGTTGCTCGACATCCTGAGATGCAAACGCCAGCGGCGCCGGGCCGAGCAGGCAAACGACCAGAACCAGCGTTGCGAACAGCAAGCGATACTGTATTCTCATTTCACGCGCTCCATGCATAACTTCCGGAACCGTCCTCAAGATACCATACAAACCAGTCCCCTACGAGGCCAAATGATCCCCCTATCTTCACCCGCCCTGCGCCGGCCGGCTTCTGTTAACGCATCCTTCTGAACATTGCGCGCTTGACCTCGGCTCGCAGCGCGTGATGAACTGTCGCCGTCAACAAATCGACAACGAGGTGCTGCGATGGCTGAACCGCACGGGCGGAAAATAACGATAAGCACGAAGAAAACCGAAGGATTTCGCGTCTACCCCGCGGAGGGTGCGCTGGGCGGCATTACCCCCTCCCAGATGTACCAGATCAATTTCTACATCGAGACGCCGAACATTCCGACCGACATCAAGCACGAGCTGACGGAAGACGGCAAGCTGGGGCCGCAGATCAGCCAGAACGTCTCCGGCGGCGATGTCATTCGCGAGCTGCAGACGGCGGTGCTGATGACCGTGCAGCAGGCCGAGTCGCTGGCGCGCTGGATCCTGACGACCATCGAGCACCAGCGGGGCGAAGCGCCCACCAGCGGCTACGTGATGTAATCCCTTTCAGGCAGCCGGGCCTGATGAAGCGATACTAGAACCCCTTAAACCTTGCCCTCGGCGGCCGCATCGGCCCAGAGCTTCGAGATGCCGAGGATCACCTGCACCGCCTTCTCCATCGTCTGGATCGAGACGTACTCCTTGACGGAGTGGAAGTTCTCGCCGCCGGCGAATATGTTGGGCGTCGGCATCCCCATCAGCGTCAGGCGGCTGCCGTCGGTGCCGCCGCGGATCGGCTTGGTGATCGGTTCGATCCCAAGCTCCCGTATCGCCCGGCGGGCTACCTCCATCACCATCGGGTGCTGATCGAGGACGTACTTCATGTTGCGGTAGAACTCCTTGATCTCCATCTCGATCTTCGCCTTCGGGAACTCCTTCTGCGTTTCGTCGCAGATATCCTGGAGTACCCCCTCGAGTGTCTTGAGACCTTCCTCCTCGAAGTCGCGCACCAGGATGCTGACGGTCGCCTTGCTGACGTCGCCGGTCAGCTCGTAGGGGTGCAGGTAGCCCTGCTTCTTCTCGGTCGTCTCGGGCAGCTTATCGGTGTGGAAGCGGCCGATGATGTCCGCGGCCACCCGCACCGCGTTGACCAGCTTGCCCTTGCCGTAGCCGGGGTGGACGTCGTAGCCGCTTACGGTGATTGTGGCCGTGTCGGCGCAGAAGGTCTCGTCCTCGACCTCGCCCAGGACGCTGCCGTCCATCGTGTAGGCGCACTTGGCGCCGAAGTGCTCGAGGTCGAAACCGTCGGCGCCTCGGCCGATCTCCTCATCCACAGTGAAGGCGACGCGCACCCCGCCGTGGCGTATCGAGGGGTCGCAGACAATGGTTGTGAGGGCGTCCATGATCTCGGCAACGCCGGCCTTGTCGTCGGCACCAAGCAGCGTCGTGCCGTCGCTGGTGATGATGTCGTCGCCGATCAGCTTGCGCAGGCCCTCGTTCTCCTCGGCCTTGATAACTAATCCCTTCTCCTCGTTTTGAACCAGGTCGCCGCCCTGGTAGTCTTCGTGAAGCCGGGGCTCGACGCCGCCACCCGGCGTGGCGTGGTAGGTGTCTACGTGGGCTATGAAGCCGATGGTCGGCACCTTGTCGGGCGCCGGGTGGTCCGGTGGCAGGTTGGCAGGTAGCGTCGCCATCACCGCAGCGTAATCGGTCTTCTCGACGTCCGCCAAGCCCAGGGCCTCGAGCTCCTCGATCAGCAGGTCGAGCATATCGTGCTGCTTCGCCGTCGAGGGACGCTCCTCCGATTTCTCGTCGCTCTGCGTGTCGATCTTGACGTACCTCAGGAATCGATCTACCAGTGCCGGAAACTGATCTCTATTCATCTCCTCCTCCCGTTCTTAAAAATAACGACACGAGAAAATAAAATACTATCATGGTTCGTCACGGCTCCCCCGCTGGGGGCTACCCCCCTATCGTATAGCAGCATCCGTCTCAGGTCGAGCACTCAGACGTTGACTCTTTGCGAAAACCGCCAGCAGATTCCAGACGCTATTATCTCAAGTAATACTTTAACTCCGACGATTTCTTCCCCACCCGACTTTTAGATGTGAATCGCCTGCCCTAGTGCATCGGCGGCGGCCTCCATCACCGCCTCCGAGAGCGTCGGGTGCGGGTGGATGGTCTTATGCAGCTCCAATGGCGTCGCCCCGAGGTTCATGGCCAGAGTCAGCTCTATGATCTGCTCGGTGGCGTCGTACCCGGCAATGTGTGCTCCGAGGATCTCGCCGGAACCGGCGTCAACCACCAGCTTGACGAAGCCGTCCGGCTCGCCGATGGCGCGCGCCTTGCCGTTGGCGCTGAAGGGGAAGCGCCCGATCTTGACCTCGCGGCCCTTCTCCTTGGCCTGCTCCTTGGTCAAGCCTACGCTGGCGACCTGGGGCTGGCAATAGATGCAGCTCGGCACACGGTCCGGGTCGTAGCCGTGCGTCGCCTCTCCGGCTATCGCCTCGACACACTCGATCGCCTCGGCCGAGGCGGCGTGGGCCAGCAGTGGCTCGCCTATGACGTCGCCGATGGCGTAGACCCCCTCGCGGCTGGTGCGGAACGAACTGTCCACTTTTATCCAGCCCCTATCGGTTTCCACGCCGATCTCTTCCAGACCCAGGTCCTCGGTGTTGGGCATGAAGCCGATGCTCACCAGCGCCTTCTCGGCCGCGAGTTCGGTCGTCTCGCCTTCCTTCTCGACCTCGATCTCGACGCCGCCCTTCGTCGGCGTCAGCTTCTTCACCATAGCCGAGGTGTGCATAGCGATCTTGCGCCTCTTGTAGGCCCTGGCCACTACTTCCGCCAGCTCGCCGTCGGCCATCGGCAGGATCGAGGGCAGCATCTCGACCAGCGTCACCTCGACGCCGTAGGCGCTCATCACGTAAGCGAACTCGATGCCGATCGCCCCCGCGCCGACGATCACGCAGCTGACCGGCAGCTCCTCGAGCACGATAGCGTGGCGGTAGCTAAGGATTCTCTCGCCGTCGAAATCGATCCCGGGCAGGGGCCGCGCGCGCCCGCCGGTGGCGATGATCGTATGCTTCGCGCTCAGGCGAGTCGTTTCGCGACTGTCCCCGTCCGTCACGACCACCGCTCCCTGCGCGTCGAAGCGCCCGGCGCCGTCGAAGACCTCGATGCCGTTCTTCTTCATCAGGAACTCGACGCCCTTGGAGTTCTTCTTGGCCGCCGCGCTGCTGCGCTTGAAGGCCGCCCTGAAGTCGGCCGAGAAGCCGTCGAACTTCAGGCCCAGGCTTCTTGAGTCGTCGCGGATCGTGTTGACTATCTCGGCGTTGCGCAGCAGCGCCTTGCTCGGGATGCAGCCCCAGTTGAGGCAGACACCGCCGAGGTTTTCCTTCTCTACAATCGCCGCCCTCAAGCCGAGCTGCGAAGCCCTGATGGCGGCCACGTAGCCGCCGGGCCCGGCGCCGATTACGACCAGATCGAATGCGTTTTCACTCATGCCCGCAACGTCTCCTTTCCTGCACCGCGCAGCGAGTTTTGATCTTTTTAATTGTTGATCAGGCCTTTCTCACTTTCTCGCTCAAACATTTTAACGCCAATAAGTAAAACGCCTACCGGAGAAGGGCCTCTCCGGTTAGGCGTATCCGTGCGAACCGAATCCAACCGCTCTTCCGAGCGCCCCTCAAAGATGGACTTCGATTGTGCGCTCGATTTCCGCTCGCGGCATAACCCCGATGAACTGCTCCGCCACCTTGCCGTCCACGAAGAACAGCAGCGTCGGGATTCCCATGATCGCGTATCTCTCGGCCGTCTTCGGGTTGTCGTCCACGTTGATCTTGCCGACCTCCAGGCGCTCACCGTACTTCTGGGCTATCGCCTCTACTGTGGCCGCAATCATTGTGCACGGCGCGCACCACGGAGCCCAGAAGTCGACCAGAAACGGGGTAGTCGATTCCAGAACTACTTCGACAAAGTCACTGTCGCTGATTTCTCGTGTCATTGCTTACCCTTCCACTCGCCTCCGCCAACCGCGGCCCAGAATCTGCCACGGACACGTCTCTACTGCGGATAATCCGCCCTCCCGCACCAGTGTATCTGCAGCCCCCGGATCGATCAAGACGTTATTAGTGAAGTCCATGCCCTGACATGTGCCGAGGCCCGATCATTACAACGGCTTTATCCTGAATAGCGTCTGCCCGAAATGCACCTCCGAGGCATCCTCGGCCAGTATCGCGACTACCTCGCCCCGGTCCGGCATCCCCGTGCCGCCGTAGGCGATGTGGTTGAAGCACTTCATCACTTCCACCATCCCCAACACGCTGCCGGTGCTCACACCGGTCCCTACGTCTACGTATTGGGGCTCTTCGGGCGACGGCCGCCGGTAGAAAATGCCGTCCGAGGGCGACGCCACGCCGATCAGGCCCTCCTCGGCCTCCCGCGCCTCCGCACCTTCGGCGCCGCCCCCCTCGGCTTCGGCCGCCCATTTCGCCACGGCGTGCGGGTCTATGCGGGCAATCGGTGTGCCGAAACCCACCGGCACGTAGCCGTCCGGAAGAAACACCTCGGTCACGCGGCCCTGCACGTCGCGCGGCAGCCGCAGCACGTAGCGTCGGTTGAGGATCTTGATCGTCAGCACCCTGTCGAGGGGGTTGATATAGAGCCCCTGCCTGGGCGCCCCGTCGGCGTAACCGACTACCGGCGACTCGACTATCAGCGTCCCGGGCTCCGCCTCGTCCTCGCGCGTCTTGGCGATCAGCGTTTTCTCGGCCATCCGCACCACACCTTCCAACTCCGCAGCGGCCCTAGCCGCTGTAGTCCGTCAGCACGTTGATGTCGTGCATCGACCAGATGCGCGGATTCTTCACCCGCCTGTAGCCGGTGCCCTGGTAGCACATCTCGATCAGCGTCGTCAGGTAATCGCGCAGCTCGTGCAGCGCCACGATCTCGTCGGTGTCCATCTGCCGCGCCGCCTTGTAGGGATCCATGTCGGCAGCTATCCGGTCCTCGACCGCCTTCATGCCCGCCTCGACCTCCGCCCTCTCGGCAGGGTCGTCGGTGACGATTTGGAAGTTGTCGTCGAGCTTGGTCCTGAAGGTCCCGATGGCCAGCGTCCGCCCCTCCATGACGGCGAGCCGCGTCAGCGGCGTCGAGAGCTGCACTACCGGATCGTAGGGCCGCCCGGTCATCGCGTAGTAGCCCGCCCCCGAGGCCTTGCGCAGCAGGATGGTGATCATCGGCACCGTGTTCGTGGAATTGGTGTAGAGGAGGTTGGAGCCGTAGCCGAGCAGGCCGTGCTTCTCCGCCTCGAGGCCGATGTCGAATCCGGAGATGTCCTGCAGCCAGACTATCGGAATGCCGTCGGAATTGCAGGTGCGGGAGAACTGCGAGATCTTGGCGATCCCCTCGCGGTAGAGGATGCCGCCCGGCCTCGTCCTGTCCCGCAGCTGCGGGTGCGCCGTGAGCTGCTGGTTGTTGGCGATGACGCCGACGTAGAGACCGTTGACGCGCGCCACGCCGGTGATCATCTCCTCGCCCGCGTGCGGCATCACCTCCCAGAAGAGCGAGCCGTCCACGAGGCGCGCGATGATCTGGCGCATGTCGTAGACCACGCGATGGTCGGCCGGCAGGAGGCCGTCGATCTCGCTCGGCGAGAAGAGCGGTTCGGAGGGCGCGAAGCCGTGGCGGTAGTAGCCGACGGCGCTCGTCGGCAGCTTGTCCACCTCTTGGCGGATGCGCCTGATCATCGTCTCGTCGTCGGGCACCCGCTCGTCGGCGCAGTTGGAGAGGTGGACGTGGATGTCCGGCCCGCCGATGTCGAGCGAGGTGATCTTCTGCGACTTCCCGCCTTTGACGAGCGCGGCGCCGGCGATCACCATGTAGGCTTGCTCGGTCATGAACAGCTTGTCGGAGATAATCGGCATGTAGCCGCCGCCGGCGATGCAGTCACCAAGCACGCCGGCGATCTGGGGCACGTGGTTGGCCGAGAGCAGCGAGTTCATCTTGAAGATGTAGCCCGCGCCCTTGGCTCCCGGGAAGGTCCTGGACTGCTCGGGCAGGAAGAGCCCCGAGCAGTCAACGAGGTAGACCACCGGCAGCCGCAGGCGCAGTGCCACTTCCTGGGCGCGCTCGATCTTCTCCGGCGTCAGCGGCCACCAGGAGCCGGAGGCGACCGTGTTGTCGTTGGCGATCACCACTGTAAGGCGCCCCCGGACCCGGACCACTGCGGTGATAACGCCGGCCGACGGCGACGTGCGGGGCGGCTCACCGAAGTTGAGACCGTAGTTGACGAAGGTATTTATAGGGAAGACCGCCGTCCCCGCGTCCTTGAGCAGCTCGATGCGCTCCCAGGTGGTGAGCTTTCCCTTGGCGTGCACCCGCTCGACGTACTTCGGCCCCCAGCCGGCGCGCACCTCCTCGCGGCGGCTGAAGAGCTCCTCCTGCATACCCGCCACCAGATCAAGGTTGCGCCGGTAGGTCGCCGCATCGACGGCTTCCTCGACCGGCGTGCCGATCGGGTGCAGGATCACCTTGGCCATTGGAGTACCCTTCCTAATCCAGGAGCCTGCCGATGAAGCCGGTGTCGTATTGGCCGGCCGCGAAGCCGCCGTCCCTCATGATCTCGAGGTGCACAGGGACCGTCGTCTTCACTCCATCGACTCCGAAATCCTCGAGGGCCGCGATCATCCCAAGCCTGGCCGCGTCGCGGTCGGGTCCGTGCACGATCAGCTTGGCGATCAGCGAGTCGTAGAATACCGGGATGCGGTAGCCGGCGCGCACGTGCGAGTCGACCCTCACCTTTACCTCGGCCCCGGGGACGTCGCCGGGCGGTTCGAAGAGGCCGACCAGCCCCGGCGCGGGCTTGAAGTCGTCGAACGGATCCTCGGCGTTGATGCGGCACTCGATGGCGTGGCCCTCGAAGGCGACATCGTCCTGCCCGAAGGAGAGTGGCTCGTTGGCCGCCACTCGGATCTGCTCGGCCACCAGGTCGCGCCCGGTGACCATCTCGGTCACCGGGTGCTCGACCTGGAGCCGCGTGTTCACCTCCATGAAGTATAGCTTGCCGTCGCCTTCGCGCAGGAACTCGACGGTCCCCGCGTTGCGGTAGCCGATGCCCGCCAGCGCGCTGCAAACCGCCGCCCCGAGTTCCTGACGCGTGCCGGCGTCGACGACGGGCGAGGGGGACTCCTCGACCAGCTTCTGGTGGCGCCTCTGTGCGGAGCACTCGCGCTCGCCCAGGTGGACCACGCTACCGAAAGCGTCGGCGACGACCTGGAACTCGATGTGGCGCCCGTCGACTATGTACTTCTCCAGGTAGAGCGCCGGATTGCCGAATGCCTTCTCCGCCTCCAGCGAGGCCTCGCGAAACTTGCCCTCGAACTCCTGCTCGCCGTCGACCCTGCGCATTCCCCTGCCGCCGCCCCCGGCCGTGGCCTTGAGCAGCACCGGATAGCCGATCCCGCCGGCCAGCTCGAGGCCCTCGCGCACGCCGCGAACCGAGCCGCGCGAGCCGGGTATCACCGGCAGGCCGGCCGCTCGCATGCTCTCGCGCGCCGTCGCCTTGTCGCCCATCGCGCGGATGGCGGCTGGCGTCGGGCCGATAAAGGTCATCTTCGCCCCCTCGCAGAGCTCGGCGAAAAGGGCGTTCTCGGCAAGAAAGCCGTAGCCGGGGTGGATGGCACAGCACTCGTTCTGCTCCGCGGCCTGGATGATCGCCTCCATGTTGAGGTAGCTCTCGGAGCTGCGGGCCGGGCCGACGCAAACCTTTCTGTCGGCCTCCTCGAGGTGGGGCGACTCGGCGTCCGCCTCAGAATAGACCGCCACGCTCCCGATCCCCAGTTCGCGGCAGGCTCTGATTATCCTCAGCGCAATCTCACCGCGGTTGGCTATCAGTATCCGCTTGAACATCCGCCCTCGCCACCTCTAGCTACACCCGGAGCGGTCACTCCGAATCCTCGATCCACTTCGGTTTGCGCTTTTCCAGGAAAGCCCCCATCCCTTCCTGGCCCTCGTCGCTCATCCGCAGACGCGCGATCAGCTTGGCCGTAAACTCGGCGCTGCTCTCCAGCGGCAGATTCACCGTCTCGCGGATGAGCTCCTTCGAGGCCGCGAGCGCCGCCGGGCCCCCGGTAAGGATCATCTCCACTACGGCATCCACACTGGAGTCGAGCTCCGCTGCGGGCACGGCGGCGTTTACGAGTCCCATTTCCGCCGCTCGCGCCGCCGAGAACCGCTGCCCCGTGAGGAAGAGTTCACGCAGGTAGCGCTCGCCCATCCGCTTCAGCAGGAAGGGCGCAATGACGGCCGGGGCCAGCCCGAGCTTTGTTTCGCTAAAGCGGAAAGAGGCGTCGTCGGTTGCCACGGCGATGTCGCAGGCGGCCACGACGCCGGTGCCGCCGCCTACCGCCGGCCCGTTTATCCGCCCGACGACCGGCTTGGGGCAGGTGTAGACGGCGCGCAGCATCTCGGCCAGCCGCATCGATCCCTGGTAGTTCTCTTCGAACGAGTACTCGAGAACGCGGCGCATCCAGTTCAGGTCGGCGCCGGCGCAGAAGGCATCACCCTCGCCGGTGACTACGACGACGCGGAGCGCTTCATCGTTTTCAACCGCTCTAAAGATCTCGAGCAGGTCCTCGAGCATCTTGTCGTTGAAGGCGTTGCGGACCTCGGGCCGGTTAAGCGCCACGCGCGCCACCGCCCCCCGGCGCTCGAAACGGACTGTGCCGTGGCCCATGCTCTCCCCCGTGATTCTGCCCCGCCGACTCAGGCGTCAGCCGTTTCCCCTACCCCGCGCCTGCCCGAGCCGTCCGTCGTTCAGTCGCGGACCGGCACGGCCTTGTGTCCATAGTGGATCGTGCCAGCGTCGCCCTCGCTGTAGAGACGCCGGAACTCGAGCTTGACCGGCATCCCGACCTCTAGCTCGTCGAAGGAGGCGTCCGCAATCTGGGCCGTCAGGCGAACGCCGTCCTCCATATTGACGATGCCCAGTGCGAACGGCGCCTCCAAGGAGAACCGCTCCGACGGCGTCCTGATGACGGTGTAGGTGGCCAGCGTGCCAAACGGTTTCAGCCTGAAAACCTCGGACTTCCTGGAGCCGCACTTGTCGCACACCAGGCGCGGCGGGAAGAACACCTTTCCGCAGCCCGTGCAGCGCGCCGCCTCCAGCCGGTACCTCTGCGGGTAGTGTCTCCAAGCGCTCGAAGGAGGCATCTACATTCCCTCCAGTATGTGGACGACGGAGCTGCCGCCGCTCCCACCCATGTTCTGGGCCAGCCCGACCCGCGCATTCTCGACCTGCCGCGGTCCGGATTCGCCTCGAATCTGCTCAACCAGCTCGACGATTTGGGCGACTCCTGTAGCGCCTACCGGATGCCCCTTCGACTTGAGGCCGCCGCTGCAGTTGACCGGTATACTGCCCCCGATATCCGTCGCCCCGGCCTCGACAGCGGGACCTCCCTGGCCCGGCTCGAAGAAGCCGATCGACTCGTTGACGACGATCTCGGCGATGGTGAAGCAGTCGTGAACCTCCGCCAAGTCGATCTGCTCGGGCTTCAGGCCCGCCATCTCGTAGGCCCGCTTCGCGGCCTCCGTGGCCGCCCGGATGGTCGTCAGGTCCTCGCGGGCGTGCAGTGCTATGGTGTCTGTGGCGTGGCCGCTGCCGATCACCTTGACGCCGCCCTTGTTGAACTTGCCGGCCATCTCCGCCGGCACCAGCACGGCCGCCGCGGCGCCGTCGGTTATCGGCGAGCAGTCGAGGATGTTCAGCGGGTCGGCCACCTTAACCGAGTTGATCACCGCCTCGACGTCTATCTCCATGCGGAACTGCGCCCGCGGATTCTTGGCGCCGTTGCGGTGGTTCTTGACGGCCACCATCGCCAGCTGCTCGCGGGTGGTCTTGTAGCGGTGCATGTGCGCCACCGCCATCATCGCGTAGAGGCCGGGGAAAGTGGCCCCGTGGACCCCCTCCCAGTCCATGTCGGCCGCGGTCGCCAGCGCGTTGGTGGCCTCTGAGCCGCTGACGTCTGTCATCTTCTCGACGCCGCCGGCCATAACGATGTCGCTCACACCGCTGGCGACTTCGATGTAGGCCAGCCTGAATGCCAGCCCACCGGCGGCGCAGGCCGACTCGACCCGCGTGGAGGGGATGAATCTCTGCCCCAGGTAGTCGGCCAGGACGGAGCCGATATGTTCCTGGTAAGTGAAAAGCCCGGAGCTCATGCAACCCACGTACATCGAATCTATATGGTCGACGCCGGCGTCGTCGATGGCCAGCAGGGCCGCCTCGACGTAGATGTCGCGGAGCGACTTCTCCCACAGCTCTCCCCACTTCTGCATGCCGACGCCGATTACGGCAACGTCTCTCATCCGATCCCCTCCTACTCCCCTCTCATCTTGATCTTGTGGCGGAACTTGGCGTACTCGCCGTAGCCTAGCTGGACAACGTTCTCGTCGATCTGCGGGTAGGTCTTGGGTGCCAGATCCCGAACCTCGCGGATGCGCTCGCGCACCGTAAAGATGAAGGCGTCGCTACCGGCTCCCGAGCCGTAGGAGCACATCATTATCCGGTCGCCCGGCTCGGCGACGTCGAGGATTGCTGTCAGCCCGATCGGCGAGGCCCCGGAGTAGGTATTCCCCAGCTTCGGCACCACGCGCCCGACGTCGATCTGCTCGAAGCTGAAGCCGAGTTTCTTGCCCACACGCTTCGGGAACTTGCCGTTCGGCTGGTGGAAGACTGCGAACTTGAAGTCCTCCGGCTTCATCCCCGCCTTCTCTAAAATCCCCTTGACGGCCCCCACGGTGGTTCTGAAGTAGGCCGGCTCGCCGGTGAAGCGGCCGCCGTGCTCGGGGTAGAACTTGTGTTCGCGGCGCCAGAAATCCGGCGTGTCTGTCATGAACGAGTAGGTCTCGTCTACTGTGGCCAGCATCTTGTCGTCGTCGGCGCCCATGATAAAAGCTGCCGCACCGGCGGCTGCCGAGTACTCGAGCGCGTCTCCGGGCGCTCCCTGCGAGGTGTCGGCACCGATGCCTAGCCCGTACTTTATCAGCCCCGCCTTGACCAATCCGTAGGCGACGAACATGCCCTCGGAGCCGGCCTTGCAGGCGAACTCGAAGTCGGCGCAGTGGCAGTCGGGCGTGGCGCCTATCGCCTCGGCAACGGTCACGCCGGTCGGCTTTACCGCGTACGGGTGCGACTCGCTGCCCACGTAGACGGCTCCGATCTCAGCGGGATCGATCTCCGCCCTATTCAGTGCGTTGCGGGCCGCCTCGACGGAGAGTGTGATCGTGTCCTCGTCCGCGGCGGGCACCGACTTCTGTATCAGCTCCAGACCTTTCTTGTAACTCGGCGCGTCCGCTCCCCAAACCCGGGCGATCTCCTCGACCTTGATGCGGCGCCGCGGCAGGTGCGCTCCGTAGCCGATTATGCCAACGGCCATGCTTTCCTCCTCCATTCCGATATGTCGGCGCGCCGATTAGAACATACCATCCGGGCCGGAGCAAGATGCCACAGCGTCGCGCCTCGACGCCGCCCCTTCCTTCCAAACGAGCACCAGCTCAGCGGGTATAGCCGCCGCCTTGCGGGCGATTTCGAGGCAGCGCTCCATCAGCGCGCCGGGTTCTACAACGCCACTTATCAAGCCGTACTCCGCCGCCTCCAGGGCGGAAAATCTGCGCCCCGTAACGAAGAGCTCCCACGCTCTCCCGCAGCCGACCTCGCCCGGTAACCGCGCCGTGCCGCCGAATCCGGTGATGATCCCCATCCTCAAGCCGGGATGGGAGAAGACCGAGCTAGGAGTCGCGTAGCGGAGGTCGCAGGCCAAGAGCAGATCGATGCCGCCGCCCATGCAGTAGCCGTCGACGGCGGCGACGATGAGCTTGCCCGACCGCTCCATCTTATCGAAGAGGCTCTGCCCCAACCTGGCGAACCGCAGCGAGCTCTCGCCGTCCAGTCGCGCCAGCTCGTTGAGGTCCGCGCCGGCTAGAAAGTAGCGATCGCCGCCGCCGCGGACTACCACTGCCCGCAGCGATTCATGCCCGGCTATTCGGTCGAGCGCGCGGTGGAGTTCAACCAGAGTATCAATTGTCAGAAGATTGGGGCCTCCACCGTCGCCGACGGTGATGATCGCTGTGGCTTCCGAGAGATCCAGCTCAATCATCGCCGCCGCCGGGCGCGTCGCCCTGACTCCCCCGGCCTCGGCTCGCCGGCGCGACGGAGAACGCGCCCGTCTTATCCTCGACGAAGCGGCCCTGCAGAAATCTTATCCCGTATACCTTCAGAAAGAAGTGCCCGTCGTTGGGCAGCAGAGTCATGTCGCCCTCCGGGCTGAAGCCTTCCCGTCGGTAGTTTCTGGACTGATCTCTATCGCCCACCCACAGCGTCAGCTCGATCTTGTTGACGCCATAGCGCCAGTGGTAATGCCGCATCGAGGTCGGCCGCCAGCGTATTGTCTGCTCCTGCACTCCCACCAGGGGAGTTATCCGGCGGCCGTTTATCACGACATCGATTACCGGGATCTGGTCCTCCTGCAAGCGCTCGGCGATCACGTCGGCGTCGATGGCCATGTAGGTCCTGCTCTCCCGCTCGATCCTGCTGACGAATACCGTGCCGGTCTGGCTGAGAATCCGATACACCCGCTCCATGCCACGCTGGGGCTCGCTGAAGCCGGCTTGGAAGGACGGGTAGGAGGCCAGCAGCTCACCACCGAGGTTGCCCTGCAGGTAGAACAGATAGGTCGAGGCTATCCAGTCTGCGTCCGGAAACGGCGCCCAGTCCGTCTGCATCGAATTCAGCAGGTTGCCGGGCCAGGCAAACGGGTAGCCGTGGCGCCCCTGCCACGACTCGACCAGCGAAGTGGTGACGCTCTCCATGGCGGGCGAGCGGTCGTGAGGAATCTCCCCACCCAGGAACTTGCCCGCCAGGTCGACGTTCCACCAGGCGAAGAAGACCAGCAGGCCCGCAGGGACTATCGCCGGCCATTTGCGGAAGGCGTCCCATAGGAACGACGCGATCTTGGCGATCCCGAGGGCGAAGACGGCCGACAGGCTTACGAATCTCCTCATGCCGTAGGAATCGCCTGCCCACCAGTCGCCGGTTACCGAGTTGAGGTAGAGCATCGCGGCGAAGACAAGCAGCGCTCCAATCCCGGCCTTGCAGTGGCGCCGCAGCATCAGCAGCAGCCCTACGAAGGCGAGATAGAGCATTGGGTGCCAACTGAAGAGCCCGTGCCGGGAGGAGAAGAGGACGTTCACGATCTCCGGCCGCGTCCAGAGTACGTAGTTGGCGCCGTAGCTTATCGGGGTCTTAAGCGGCCCGTAGATGACGGTCCAGAGGATCAGCTGCGGCGAAAATACTACGAGTAAGAACGCCGCCGAGAGCCCGTAGCGCGCCAGCATCCTCCCCGCTCCGGCCCTCTCGCGCACGGCCGCATATAACCTCGGGATCTGCTCGACCGCCAGCCAAAGCAGCACCACAGCGTTCTGCCAGCGACAGAGTGCGACGAGGCCCGCGACCGCGCCGACCAGCATCCAGGCACGCGTGCTTCGCTCGGGGCCCGTCCGCAGGCAGAGCCAGAAAAAGAATGCCACGGTGCAGGCACCCACCGCGTGGGAGTTGATCGTGTCGAAGAGCGCGTAGTAATAAAGCGGCGTGCAAAAGAAGGCCGCCAGCGTCCCCATCAGGGCGATGTGGGCGTCGAAGAATCTGCGTAACACCAGGAAGATCAAGAGCAAAGCCAGGGCAGCGTAAATCCTCGAGCCCAGGCGCACCGAGGAGATCAGTACCGCCAGCTCAGCGGCGCGGTCTGGGGCGCCGGAAACGACGGCAAATACCTTGCCACCCAGGTAAAACGGCGTCCAGAGGATGGCGGAGCCGG
This sequence comes from uncultured Acidobacteriota bacterium, assembly GCA_964408025.1. Classification (GTDB taxonomy): domain Bacteria; phylum Acidobacteriota; class DATKUA01; order DATKUA01; family DATKUA01; genus CAYOXX01. The sequence goes on from CAYOXX010000001.1 coordinate 191,861, forward strand.
GCGCGAACATGTTGCCGGTGTAGCCGGTGGGCAAGCGCCCAAGTAGCTGGGGCGAGATCTCGGGATTGAGTTCCTGGTAATCGTCGGCAAAGAGAATGTCTCCGTCCTCGAAGACCGATTGCAGGTATGCGAAGTAGAAGACGGAGTCGCCCGTTATCGACTCCTCCTCGTGAGCTGACTGGCCGGGCGGGTACCACAGAATCCAGAGGCCAACGAGGATCAGGATGACGATGTGCGGCCCGGAGCCCGATGTCAGCGGTTTTAGCCGTTCAGTCATCGATAGCGGGGCCCGGGGTTCCTTCGCGACGGCCGAGGCGAGTCACTCACTCCCCGGAAATCCGTTCCTCGAGGAACCTGACGATATCTCCTGTATCGGTGCCGGGCGGGAAGAGGGCAGCGACGCCGGATTCCAGGAGGCCTTTTACGTCGTCGTCCGGGATGATGCCGCCGCCGAAGAGTATGATATCGCCGGCTTCGTTCTCCTCCAGCAGCCTCAACACTTCGGGGAAGACATGCATGTGGGCGCCGGAGAGAATCGAGATGCCGATGGCGTCCGCGCCTTCCTGCAGGGCCGCGGTGACGATCATCTCCGGCGTTTGTCGCAGACCGGTATATATCACCTCCATGCCGGCGTCCCGCAGCGCCCGCGCCACCACCTTCGCACCCCTGTCGTGGCCGTCGAGGCCCGGCTTAGCGATCAGAACGCGAATCCTCTTTTTCCCCATATCCCGTCTCCTGGCAGCCCACACTTCAGAGGCGATCCACCGGGGTGATGGAAATCGGATAGCGTGTCGGCCCGGCCAGCCTCGTCACATATCTTTCGAAATCCTGCTTCTTCATCAACCACACCCTGGGAGCAGGAATTTGGCTCGTGCGGTGAATTCGTATTCAATACATCGGCGGCTCGACGTGCTCGCCGAACTCCTCTTTCATGGCGTCGATTATCTCACCGAGCGTTGCATAGTTGCGCGCCGCTTCTATGATGTACGGCATCAGGTTCTCGTCGCCGGCGGCGGCGTCGCGCAGGCGCTTCAGCGAATCCTTCGCGGCAGCTCCGTTCCTGCCGGCCCTCAGCTCCTTGAGGCGCGCCCGCTGCTCCCTCTCCGGCGCGTCGTCGATGTAGAGTATCTCTATCGGCTCCTGCTTGGTGACGAACTCGTTGACGCCGACGATGATCTTCTCTTTCCGCTCCACTGACTTCTGGTAGCGGTAGGCGGCGTCGGCGATCTCCTGCTGCGGGAACCCGGCCTCGATGGCGGCCACCATGCCGCCCAGCTTGTCGATCTTCGCAAAGTAGTCCCAGAAGCCCTCCTCCATCTCGTCTGTAAGCTTCTCGACGAAGTAGCTGCCGCCGAGCGGGTCGATAGTGTTGGCGACGCCGCTCTCGTGGGCGATGATCTGCTGAGTACGCAGCGCCAGCAGCGCCGCCGCCTCCGTCGGCAGGGCCAGCGTCTCGTCAAGCGCGTTGGTGTGCAGGCTCTGGGTTCCGCCCATCACCGCCGCCAGCGCCTGGATCGTGGTTCGCACGACGTTGTTGTACGGCTGCTGGGCCATGAGGCTGACGCCTGCGGTCTGCGTGTGGAAGCGCAGCCACCAGGAACGCTCGTCTTTGGCGCCGAAGTGCTCGCGCATGATCTTGGCCCAGATGCGGCGCGCGGCGCGGAACTTGGCGATCTCCTCGAAGAAGTCGTTGTGGCTGTCGAAGAAGAAGCTCAGGCGCGGCGCGAAGGCGTCCACCTCTAGGCCGGTCTCGACCGCCGCCTTCACGTACTCGTAGCCGTCGCGCAGCGTGAAGGCCAGCTCCTGCAGCGCCGTCGAGCCGGCCTCGCGGATGTGGTAGCCGCTGATCGATATCGTGTTCCAGCGAGGCACCTGCTCGGTGCAGTAGGCTATCGTGTCTGTGATCAGCCTCATCGAGGGGCCCGGCGGGAAGATGAAGCTCTTCTGGGCAATATACTCCTTGAGAATGTCGTTCTGGATTGTGCCGCCGATACGGTCCTGCCCCATGCCCTGCTTCTCGGCGACGCAGATGTAGAAGGCCAGGAGCACCGCCGCCGGGGCATTGATGGTCATCGAGGTGGTCACCCTGTCCAGGGGGATGCCGGCTAACAGCAGTTCCATGTCGGCGAGCGAGCTGATCGCCACGCCGCACTTGCCCACCTCGCCCCTGGACATCTCGGCGTCGGAGTCGTAGCCGTTGATGGTCGGGAAATCGAAGGCAACGCTGAGGCCGGTCGTGCCCTCGCGCAGCAGCGTCTTGTAGCGCTCGTTGGTCTCCGCCGCCGTGGCGAAGCCGCTGAAGAGCCTGTGGGTCCAGAACCTGCCGCGATACATTGTCGAGTGCACGCCGCGCGTGTAAGGGTACTCGCCAGGAAAACCCAACTTCGCAGCGTGATCCCAGCCCTCGAGGTCCGCAGGCGTGTAGAGGCGCACCAACGGCTTGCCAGAGATGGTGGTGAACTCCGCCTGCCGCTCGGGCGACTCCGCGAGCGCCCTCTTCAGCGTCGTCTCCTCCCAGCGCCTCTTCTCCTCCGCGATCCTGTCCGCGGCAGTTGCCGCGCTGCCGGTGCTGTCGCTAGTCATGGTCGAATCACCTCGCGCCGCTTAAAATTCGAATCCCTCACGCGCCTTGATTCCCCGCTGATAGTAGTGCTTGAGCTCCCTCATCTCTGTCACCAGGTCAGCCCTCTCGACCACTTCCGGCGCGGCCGCACGACCGGTGATGACGATCTCCAGATCCTCAGGTGCCTCGTCCAGCAATTCAATGACGCCATCGAGTAGGAGAAGTCCGAAATCGAGCGCTACGTTGAGCTCGTCGAGCACAACTATATCATAATCGCCGCTCGAAACCGCCCGCCGCGCCCTTTCTAGGCCCTCCTGCGCCATGCGCACGTCTACGGGATCGGGATTCTCCCTGTCGACGAAGGATGCGCGACCGCACTGCACCACCTCGACAAGCCCACCCATCCGCTCCGCAGCGGCGAGCTCGCCGTACTCAATGAAGCCCTTCATGAAGAAGAATACTACTGAACGCAGCCCATGGCCGGCGGCCCGGAAGCACAGCCCCAACGCCGCCGTGGTCTTTCCCTTGCCCTCGCCGGTGTATACCTGAATCATCTGCCGACTACTTCAGCAGGTGGCGCGCGATTACGATCTTCTGGACCTCCGAAGTTCCCTCGTAGATGGTGGTCACGCGCGCGTCGCGGAAGAAGCGCTCCACGGCGTACTCCTTGCTGTAGCCGTAGGCGCCGTGGATCTGCACCGCTTGGTCTGTTACGCGCTTTGCGATTTCGCTGGCGTAGTACTTGGCCATCGACGACTCCGCCGAGAACGGCAGGCCCTGGTCGCGTTTCCAGGCGGCGCGCAGAGCCAGGAGCTCGGCGGCCGCTATCTCCGTCTCCATGTCGGCGAGCATGAATCCGATCGCCTGGTGGTAGGCAATCGGCTTGCCGAAAGCCTTGCGCTCCTGCGAGTAGCGGATCGCCTCGCTCAGGGCCGCCCTGGCAACTCCAACAGCCTGGGCTGCGACACCGATACGTGATACGTCCAGTGCACTGAGCGCTACTTTCAGCCCCTTGCCGCGCTCGCCGAGCATCGATTCCCTGGGCACGCGGCAGCCCTCGAAGATAATCTGCGTCGTCTTCGAGGCGCGCAGTCCCATCTTGTCCTCATCACGCCCGACCGTCAGCCCGTCCGCGTCAGCGGGCAAGACAAAGGCGCTTATCTCTTTGCGCTTCTCACCATCGCCCGTAACAGCCATCACCACGTAGGCGCCGGCTATGCCGCCGTTGGTGACCCACGCCTTGGTCCCCTCGATGACGAAATCGTCACCCTCCTCTGTGGCACTCACGCTGAGGTTGGTGACGTCGGAGCCGACGTTCGGCTCCGTCAGGCAGAAAGCGCCTATGAACTCGCCCGTGGCCGCCGGGCGCAGAAAGCGTTCCTTCTGCTCGTCGCTGCCGTAGCGCCAGACGGGCCAGCAGAAGTCGGCGTTGGTCACGCCGAGCGTTATCGCCGTCGAGGGGCAGACAGCGGCGATCTCGGCGATCGCCAGGAACTCGCTGACGGCGTCGAATCCGGCGCCGCCGTCCTCCTGGGGCACCGAGATCCCGCAGAGGCCGAGCTCCGCCGCTTTGGCGATCACTTCGGCGGGGTACTCCCCCGCCCGCTCGCGCTCCTCGACGCCCGGTGCGATCTCGTTGCGAGCGAATTCGCGCACCATGTCGCGGATCATCCGCTGTTCTTCATTCAGCTCGAAGTTCATTAATATACGCTCCGATTAAGCGTTGGAGGCGCGTCGCTATTTAGCTTTGTAGCGATCGGCCTCTTCAAACACGTCGATAGACCGAAAGCCTGCAGAAAGGCTCGCGCTATGCTTGGCGCCGGCGGGAATGTAAAACGTATCGCCTCTCCTGCAAACCCTGAGCTTTCCTTCAATCTTCAGTTCGATGACACCGTTCAGTACAATCCCGAACTGGGCCCCGTGGGCGTGCTCGCCCACCTCCGTCGGTTCGTCGCACTCGAAGAAAACAACCAAGCCGGACTCGTTCCCAACGAGCCACCCTCTGAGGCCGGGCCAGTTGATGTCGGCCTCTGGAAGGTTCCTGATCAACTCCGGGTAGAATTCCTCCCCCATCTCCATTTCATGCTCCCTTGATAACGTTGCGGGCGATCACCAGACGCATGATTTCGTTGGTGCCCTCGTAGATCTCGGTGATCTTGGCGTCGCGCAGGAAGCGCTCGACCGGGTACTCCTTCGAATAGCCGTATGCGCCGTGGATCTGCACCGCCTTGCGCGCTGCCTCCATCGCAATCTCGCTGGCGAAGGTCTTCGCCATCGCGGATTCGGTGGTGAACGGGAGGCCGTTGTCCATCCTCCAGCAGGCCTTCCAGGTCAGCAGGCGCGCCGCGTCGACGCGGGTCTGCAGATCGGCGATATAGAACTGTATCGCCTGGAAATCGGCCACCGTGCGCCCGAACGCCTGCCTCTCCTTGGCGAACTTGATGCTCTCGTCGATCGAGGCCTGTGCGATTCCGAGCGCCTGTGCGGCGATTCCGATGCGGCCGGCGTCGAGTGTCGTCATAGCGACGATGAAGCCCTGCCCCGGGTCGCCGAGCAGGTTGGCGGCCGGCACGCGGCAGTCCTCGAAGACGAGACTGCATGTGTCGGACGAGCGTATGCCGTGCTTCTCCTCCTTCTTGCCGACCTCGAATCCGGGTGTGCCCTTCTCGACCACCAGGCAGTTGATCCCCTTGGGCCCCTTCTCCTTGTCGGTCATGCAGAAGAGGAGCACGATGTCGGCGCTGCCGCCGTTGGTTATCCACAGCTTTTCGCCGTTGATTACGAACTCGTCGCCGTCTGGTTTCGCAGTGGTCAGGATGTTGGCCGCGTCCGAGCCGCTCTGCGCCTCGCTGAGCGCGTAAGCGCCCAGCTTGGCGCCCGAGGCCAGCGGCTTGAGGAACCTCTCGACCTGATCCTCGTTCGCGTAACGCTCGAGGGGATCGCAAACTAGCGAATTGTTCACCGACACGATCACCCCAACCGAGGCGTCGACCTTCGAGAGCTCCTCGATGGCGATGGCGTAGCTGACGTAGTCCATGCCGCTGCCGCCCTTGTCTTCCGGGATGGCCACACCCATCAGACCCAGCTCGGCTATCTTCGGTATCAGCTCGGTCGGGAACTCCTCATGCTTATCCCTCTCGGCGGCCGTCGGCTTCACCTCGTTCTCGGCGAAATCGCGCACCATGTCGCGGAGCATCACTTGCTCTTCGGACAACTGGAAATCCATACCGACTCCCCCTCTGAATCTGAGATTAGGCAACCACTTAGAACGTCTCCCCGCGGCCGCCGAGCGCGCGGCGGCCGATCAATTGCGTTTCTGTTTTCCCAGGTATCTGGCGATCGACTCGGCGGCGCCCTCACGAAAGCAGCGCTGGAACTCCAAGCGCTCGACCGCCAGGAGCTCCTCCACCTGCCGGCCGCTCTGGCCCGCCCAGGTTCGCTTGAGCCTGGGAACCGTCTCGACAACGCGCCGCGGCAACAGCCCCTCCAGGAAGGCTCCCGGGTCGGCAAGCTCCTCGTCGCCGACCAGGCCGCTCACCATGCCGTGCTCCAGCATCCGCTCTGCTCCCAACTCGCCCGCGATCAGGACCTCGATCGCCCTCGCCTTGCCGATGGTGCGGCCTAGCAGCTCGGCGGTTACGAATCCGGTTTCGACACCCGCGCCTTCGGCCGAGAAGCTCGACGATCCGGTTGCGTAAAGCAGATCAACGGCCGCGGCCAGGCCGAGAATCCAGCCCTCGGCCCTGCCGTCGAGGAGAAGCGCCGTCAGGCCCGCACAGGTCCCCACCCGCAGGATCAGCTCAGCCGACTCGGCGTCGCCGGCCGTCGACGGCCGCGCCGAGAGCAGCGCCACCGCAGCCGGCTGCGAGGACTCCGGCTGGAAATGGCCAATAAGCTCTGCGGGCGAAACGACAGCTCCCGGCGCGAGGCTGAGGATTCGCCACTGAACGGTCAACTGCCCCTCCCCTTCTAACAGGACTCATCGTAGCAAACGCTCGAGAGCAGTGGCAAGGGTGCCGAGGACGCAATAACCGGCGCGAGGAGCGCGGTTATACGCGAGTGCTAGGTAACCGGTAGATTCTTGTGTCTCAGGCTGTCCAGGGTTTAGTGTAGGAAGCGCTGGATGTCGGCGCTGCGCTCGAGCTCATCGAAGTACTCGGAGAAAGCCTCTTCCAGCCGTGGCTGGAGCAGCATATCGCGGATCTGCTCGCTCACCTCCTCGAAGGGAATGTAATCCTTGCTGATGCACTTTACGATATGCAGTCCGCTCTGCAGTCTGATCGGCTGGGGGCTGTGCTGCCCCGGCTCGAGCCGGATGGCGGCCATCTGCATCTCGCGCGATACCTGCCTGAAATCGCCCAAATAGCCGCCGTCGTCGCTAGTGTCCTGGTCTTCGGAGTGCTGGCGGGCCAGCTCCTCGAACTCGGCGCCCTCGCCGAGCTGCCGGATGATCTCCTCGGCCCTCTCCAGCGCCGCCGCTTCCTCCTCACCGCCGGGCTCGCGAACCCTGATATAGATATGGGCGATCTCGGCGGTGATGAAGATCGCGTCCTTGTACTGGTCGTAGTATTCGCGCACCTGCTCGTCGGTTACGCGCACCTGCCGCAGCAGGTCCGCGCGGACGGCATCCTCGAGCGCCCCGATAACCAGCTCGGAACGCACCTCGGAAACGAAATCATCGAATTCGATCCCCCTCTCCTGCAGCAGCTCGCGGACTTGCTCCTCGCCGCCGAAGGCGTCGCAGTAGCGCTCGATCTGCTCCTCGACCTCCCCGTCGGTAACCCTCAGGCCGCGCCGCTCGGCATCCGCCTCGAGGAGCTTCCTGAAGATCAGCTGGTCGAGCACTTCGCGGCGGTCCCTGCTCAGCGCCGCGCGGTCGTTCTGGAAACCCCTGTTCGTGAGATTGAGCATGCGATTCAGCTCCGAGGCCCGAATCTCTACGCCGTTCACGCGGGCCACCACGTGGGACTCGCCGATCTCCTCGCCGGGATCACCATCGCTGTCGGCGGTAAGAAGAACTACCCAGGCAAAGAGGGCGCCGAAAATCAAGAACGCAATCGCATAGAAAATGAACGCCTTGTACTTCATCAAAATACCCTCGGACAAGGGCTAAACGTCGCAATAAGGTTTATACCATACCATGGAAGTGGCGTCAAGAATTCAATAACCAAGATGCCGCCTGTCGACGTGGTAGCAATGCCTTTACTGTCAGCCCGGGCGGCACTGCCGGAAATCGCCCTCGAGTCGCTCATAGGTGTCCGCCAGGTTCTCCGGTACTATCCTGGCGTCGCCCAGCACTGATACGAAGCTGTTGTCACCCCCCCAGCGCGGCACCACGTGCATGTGGTAGTGGCTCTCCTCTCCCGCGCCGGCTACGCGGCCGATATTCATACCGATATTGAAACCCTCCGGCTTGAAATGTTCCCTCAGGATACCGGTGGCCGCCGTGCAGAGGGTCATCATTTCCAACAGCTCCTCGGGGCTGGCGTCGCTCGGGTCGGCGATGTGCCGGTAGGGAGCAATCATCAGGTGCCCGCTGGTGTAGGGATAGCGGTTGAGTACCACGAAGTTCAGCTCGGCGCGCAGCAGCACCAGGTTGGCTCGGTCTTCTCCGGCTTCGAGCATCTTGCAGAAGATGCACTCGCTCCGGTCGGCGCTGCCGGAGACGTAAGCGAATCTCCACGGTGTAAATAGTATCTCCACGGTCGCGGCTTCGGCTTCCGACGGCTCAGCCGTTGATCAACTCTTTCAGCTCTTTGCCCGCCTTGAAGTAGGGGACCCTCTTGGTCGGCACGTGAACGGTCTCGCCGGTCTTCGGATTGCGCCCGATGCGGGCCTTGCGTTCACGCAGGCGGAAGCTGCCGAAACCGCGGAGCTCGATCTTCTCGCCGCTGTGCAGGGCGTCGATTATGCAGTCGAAAACGGTGTTGACTATCTTCTCCGCGTCCTTCTTCGACAGCTCTACCGACTTCGCGACCTCCTCGACCAGTTCCGCCTTGGTCATGACTCTTCCCCCTTTTCTTCCGTGTCCTCGGAATCCTCTCCCTCCGACGAGCTGCCTTCCTCAGCCGCCTCGGGCTCCCCCACGGCCGGTTCGGCGTCGCCTTCGGCCTCCGCTTTTGCAGCCTCGTCCTTGGTGGCCCTCTCCTTAGCAGCCTTCTCCTCAGCGGCTTCCTCTTCGGCGGCGGCGTCCGCCTCGGACGCCTCCGCTTCCACGGGAGCTTTCTTCTTCTCCAACTTACCGCCTTCCTCGGCCGCCTCGGGCTCTCCCGCGTCCGATTCGGCGTCGCCTCCGGGCTCCGCCTTCACGGTCTCCTCCTCAGCGACCACCTCGGGAGTCTCAGCTTCCGCCTCAGGAATCCCAGCTTCCGCCTTAGTTGATTCCGCTTCCGCCTCGGGAGTCTCTGCATCCGCGGAAACCTCCTCCTTCTCCGCCTTGCCGCCGCCGAATAGTTCCAGCGCCTGCTCGCCAATCACGTCCGCCAGTGTCGCCTTGCCGGAAGGCTTCTTGGCTAATGTTGCCTTGACCTTCCTGGTTTCCTCCTCGAGCAGGGCGCGCACGCTGAGGCCGATTTTATTTTCAGCCCGGTCCATCTTGATGATCATCGCCTTCAGCTTTTCACCGACGGAGAACAGTTCCTCGGGCGCACGCTCGCGGCTGGTGTCCAACTCGGATGCGTGGATGAGGCCCTCGATGCCCTCGGCATCCAGCTCGACGAAGAGGCCGAAGTTGGTTATCCGCACCACTGTGCAGTCGACGACATCGCCGATGCTGTGCGAGCTGAAGTACTCGTCCCAGGTGTTGGGGGTCATCTGCTTGAGGCCGAGCGAAAGGCGCTGGCTGTCGACGTCGATGTTGAGAATGATGGCCTCGACCTCCTCGCCCTTCTTCAAAACCTCGCTCGGGTGCTTGACACGCTTGCTCCAGCTCATGTCGGATACGTGCACCAGGCCGTCGATCCCCTCCTCCACCTCGACGAAGGCCCCGAAGTCGGTGATGTTCCGAACCCGGCCCTTGATCACGTCGCCCTCGCGGTAGCGCTCGCGCACCAGGATCCAGGGGTTGGGCTCGACCTGCTTAAGCCCGAGTGAGATTCGCCGGGCCGCCGTATCAACGTCAAGCACTACCGCCTCGACCATCTCGCCCACGCTGACCATCTTCGAGGGGTGCTTGACGCGCTTGCTCCAACTCATCTCCGAAACGTGGATCAGGCCTTCGACGCCGGCCTCGAGCTCGATGAAGGCGCCGTAATCGGTTATCGAGACGATCTTGCCGCGCATCCGCGTGTTCACCGGGAACTTCTCTTCGACGTTCTCCCAGGGGTCGTCGGTGCGCTGCTTGTAACCGAGGGAAACGCGTTCGGTCTCCGAGTCGTACTTCAGCACCACGACCTCGACCTCGTCGCCGACCACGAAGAGCTCCGAGGGGTGGCTGATCCGCCCCCAGCTCATGTCGGTGATGTGCAGCAGGCCGTCGATTCCGCCCAGGTCGACGAAGGCGCCGTATTCGGTGATGTTCTTGACCACGCCGTCCAGTACGGCGCCCTGCTCCAGCTTCTTCAGCGTCTCCTTCTTGCGGTCCTTGTTCTCGGCCTCGATGACATCCTTGCGGGAGAGCACGATGTTGCCGCGCCGCTTGTTGAGTTTTATCACCTTGACCCGGATCTCCTTGCCGCGCATCGACTCGAGGTTGCGCACGGGCCGCACGTCAACCTGCGAGCCGGGCAGGAAGGCGCGCACGCCGACGTCCACCGCCAGGCCGCCTTTGATGCGGTCGATCACGCGACCATCGATCACCTTGTCGTTCTTGTAGGCGTCCTCGATGTCGTCCCAGACCTTCATCTTCTCAGCCTTGTCCTTGCTGAGAACCAGACTGCCATCGATGTTCTCTGTCGCCTCCAGGAGCACCTCGACCTTGTCGCCCACCTCGACGGGTACTTTGCCCTCTTCGTCGTAGAACTCCCGAACGTCGATCAGGCCCTCCGACTTGTAGCCTATGTCGACCACGACCGTGCTTTCGGAGATCGAGATTACCTTGCCCTCCACCAGCTCGCCCTCGGTGAAGAGGTGAAAGCTCTCCTCGTAGAGCTCGGTGAGCTGCTGCTCGTTTACATCCGCTTCAGCACCGCCGTCCGCGGCCGCCACTGGCGGGGAGTCCTCCGCGGGCACTGGTTCCGGCGGCTCCGCCGCAGGTTTCTGTTCGCTGGCGCTCGTCAACTCCTCGTTGACGTTGTTGGTCTCTTCCATCTGTTTCTCAAATCCTCCTGACAATTAGATTTGCCGGCTCGCAGGCCGGCACGGGCTCTCGCCCCCAAAGCGCCCTCATTATATGAGCGCCCCCCCTCATGTCAAGAAATATCATATATACCGTGAGTTAGAGCCGTTCCGCCCTTTCGGTCGCGAAAAATATTTCGTGTTCCTGAAACGGCACTCCCCTACCGAATATCAAAACCCGGACTGCTCCCGAAGTGCCCTGTTGTTATTACCAGACGCTGAAGTTGATCAGGTGTGGATGGCGCGACCGGCCCGGTTGCGATACGGTGGTTCCGCCGGTAGACTTATCCGCACAAGGAGTTCGCTGATCAGATGAAGACAGGCCATCGTCTCGCAGCCACTGCTGTTCTTGTTCTCCCAATCTTTTTCTGCCTGCCGGCCGCTGCGCAGGAGCAGGACAGCAACTTCAGATTCCCCCTGGTCGAGCTCTGGCGCCACCAGGCGGAGGCGCGCGAGGCCACCGGCAACCAGATCGCCATCGTAGCCGCCCCCTGCGTAGATGAACTGCGGGTTTTCTACGCCAGCGCCAACGGCACCTGCACGGCGCTCTTCAAGCGCAGCGGAGACCTCTCCTGGACCTTCTCAGTCGGCGAACCGCTTACGCGCGGCCTGGTAATGCCCGGGAGAGGCCCGCTGGTGGCGGCCGGCGAGCGGAACCTCTACGCACTCGATCCCGAGAACGGCCTCGTGCGCTGGATCTACGAGCACCCGGTGGCGATCACGGCGCCGCTCGTCGCCTCCGACGACGCGATATTCCTCGGCGACGAGGAGGGTTCCTTTTCCCGCCTGGACCCCCGCGACGGCTCCATCCGCTGGCGCGTATCCCTTCCGGGAGCTGTCCGCTCGACGCCCCTGGTCGAAGGAGACCTGGTATTCTGCGGCACCGATGGCGGCAGCGTGGCCTGCCTGGCGGCCGAGGACGGCAGGAAATTCTGGCAGCAGAGTGTGGGCGGCGCGGTCCGCTCCGGCTTCGCCGTCTGCGGCGGCAGGCTCGTCTTCGGCTCCAACGACGACTACATATACTGCCTCGACGTCGTCAACGGAGACCTTCGCTGGCGCACGCGTACGGCGGGCGCCGTCTTCGGCATCCCGGTCTGCGACGACCGCTACCTCTACATCGCCTCGGCGGACCGCACCATCCGCTCGCACCGCATCTCCAACGGCCACGCCCGCGACGAGAGCCCCGTCTCGCTCACCGCCAACCTGCGCGTAGCTCCGCTGCTGGCCGGCGACCTGCTCGTCTACCCGCAGCGCCTCAATCTTCAGGCGACCTCGACTGAGCTCCTCGCATCCGTCGGCAGTTTCATTCTCCCCAGCGAAATCTCCTCTCCGCCGACCGTCGACTCAGACGGCCTGACGCTCTACTACGGATGCGGCGACGGCCTTCTCCTCGCCCTCGCCCCGCAGGGCGCGCACAGGCAGGTTGACGAGCTTCGGGACCTGCGCGAGCCGGAGCGGCAGATACTCATTCCCGAAGGCGAACCGGTCGCCGCCCCCGACGACCAGCCGGCTGAAGCCGCCGAGTTTCCCGATACGGCCGAGAGCGAGCCTGTTTTTGAAACCGTGGTTGAAGAACAAATCCCTGTAGAAGATGAACCAACCGGTGAAGAAACCGCTTCCGAAGATGAAACGCCCGTCGAAACAGCTCCTGCCATGGAAGAAACAGCCGAGCAGCAACCGACGCCCTCCGAAACCGAGATACCCGCCACCGAAGTCGCTCCTTCGGAAGAAGAAACAGTCGAGCAACCGCCGACCGAGACTGAAGAAATCGCACCAGACGTGGCTCCTTCGGATGAAGAAACAGTCGAGCAGCCGCCGGTCGAGACAGAGGCGATAACACCGGAAGACGCCATCGCCAGGGCCCGCGAGCTGATGGCGGAGAACCATCTCGAGCGCGCCGCCGCCATGTGGCGCGAGGCCCTGCGCGAGCGCGCCGAGACCACCTACACCGTCGTAATCGGCCTCTTCTGTCGCCGCGAGGCGATCTACACCATCATGGATGCATTAGGAGACGAAGCGGAACTGATAATCTTCGACCGGCAACGCGGCGACACAACCTGCTACTTCATCTGCACCGGCTTCTTCGACACCCGCAACGCCGCGCTCGAACACCTGCGCTCGCTGCCCGAAATAATCCAACGACAAAACCCCGCCGCCTTTCGCCTCGACTCCTTCATACCCCAGTAGAAAAGAAATCCCTGATTAGAACGGTGGTACAGATCCACCTGAGGCGGACAAACTCTCCTGTCTGCCACATTTCCACGAACGGTAGCGTCGAGCTTTAGCTCGACTAGGCGGTCTGAAGACTGCCGATACAGCGCTACTTATCACGCTCTAGAGCGATAATGGCTCCCGTCTTCGACGGGAGTAGGCGGTCTGAAGACCGCCGCTACAGGCAGACTAATCACGCACCAGCGCGATAACACCCTTCCAACTATATCAGGGGCAGATTGAACAAACAGGCCGGGGAAGAATCATCGTTATTGAGTTCGACGCCTCACTCCGCAACAAACCGTCTTTACCGGAGCATCGTTCCCTTATATCACTATGCCCTACCTAAACGGCCCCGACGGAACCCAGCTCAGAAGCTTATTTACAAATCCCTTCAAAACCTCCATGTCCACAGCCTTCGACTTGACTTCGAACGACCACCTACCTTTTTTATCGAGCCCGATCTTAAATTGAGTCTTGAGCACCATCACAACGGCCGTGGTCAGGACACCGACCGTGACAGGATCAAGCGCAAATTTGTATCGGTCTCCATGTTCTGCCGGTTTTTCGATCAACCGAGTAATCTTCTCCCGCATCTCCGTGTCCTGGGCAAGGAGCACCAGGGCCTCGCGCGCCATCTCGCCATCCGAAACGGCTACACCACTTGCACCTTCGTTAAATTCTTTACTCAATTCGCCCTTCAAGTCTCCCGATAGCTGAATATCCGGTCCTCCTTCATCTAGATGATACTCAGCCACTGTAGTCAAAATCCGCACGGCAGCATTATCGTCCAAAGCCTTTATCTTCCCCTCCATGCCGATCCTCCTCGATTTTATTTCGGAGAATCCCCAACCTCCGGAAACGGCCCCAAATCCGCTTCCTCCCACATCGCTTTGAGCTTCGCCTGTACTTCGCCTGGAGCATTGCGGTAATTAATCATGAAATTATCCGAGGAAGCTTTTGCCATTCTATTATCATTAGAGTTTATATGAGCCACAATAGCCTTAATAAACCATCTGCCGCTTTCTTTGAAATCTTCCTGCAACCCTGATATACTGCCCAACTGATTATATGTGCCCGCCGCGCCGTGCTCGTCGCCTTGTTTCTCTTTAATTGCCAGCGATTTGAGATACCACTTCTCCGCCGCCGCGAAGTCCCTTTGTT
>CAYOXX010000001.1:206172-213853 GCA_964408025.1 uncultured Acidobacteriota bacterium
TAATTGCCAGCGATTTGAGATACCACTTCTCCGCCGCCGCGAAGTCCCTTTGTTCCTCCGCGACTCTCCCCAATTGGTGATAGGTCATAACAGCTAAATTCTCTATGCCATATACTTCGCTTATATCTAGTGATTTTCTGTACCACCCTTTAGATTTTCTATAGTATCTTTCAGTCAACGCAATACTCCCCAATAGGTGGTATATATTTGCTATTCCAACCTTATCTTCAGTTTGTTTGAATATTTCCAAGGCTTTTTCAAAATGTTCTTTTGCGGATCGGAAGTCTGTTTGTCCCTGCGCGATTCTCCCCAATTGGTGATAGGTCTTCGCCGCGCCGGCCTCGTCACCTATTCTCTCCACGATCTCCAGCGATTTCAGATACCACTTCTCCGCCGCCGCGAAGTCCCTTTGTTCCTGCGCGATCATCCCCAATTGGTGATATGTGATCGCCGCGCCGTGCTCGTTGCCTTGTTTCTCTTTAATTGCCAGCGATTTCAGATACCACTTCTCCGCCGCCGCGAAGTCCCTTTGTTCCTCCGCGACTCTCCCCAATTGGTGATATGCTGCTGCTTCATTCTCTTTATTACCTTTCTCCATTTCGATATTCGCACGTATTTCAAAAAGCTCAATGGCTTCTGAATAATTTCTTGTGTTTTGAGCATAAAAAGCAAGAGATTGTAATAGCGCAGAATAATGTCGATACATTTTCAGGCGTTCCGCCACAGAGAGAGCGAAGTGAAAGTTGGCGCCGTGAATGTGAAAGCCGAAGCGCTGTTCGTGTAATTCCTTTGGTGCCAACTGATCTGCGACTATTCCCATGACGTCCACAAAAACCCGGCTCCATTTATCATAGATTTCACTAGATACAGAACTTAAAAAAGTCGAGCGAAGGAAGCCGGTCAAAGCCGGATGAAGTTGGTAGATAGCGCCGGTCATATTTCTGAGCAAGCCGGCTACGGAGAGTGCCTGTAAGAAGCCGTCTACCTTCTCCCGACTCCAGCTCTCTTCCACCTGTTTGCACATATTTTCAAGCATATCCGCTTGAATATACTGCTCGTGCAGAGCAAGAGGGATTAGTAAGGGCCGCAAGTCCTCACTCAATTGTTCCTCGGCGAAACGCAAGGTTGCGTATAACTTCTCCGCCTCGGGACCGAGTGCATCCATGTTGGATCGGAGGGCGTCAATAATTTGGCGAGCACTCATTTTCTCGAGACTGGGAAGAATCACACTCATAGCCAGTGGATGGCCTTCGAGAAGATCCATCAATTCAACCTGGTCTTCGTCTTCGCGGTTTACTAAAATCCCGAGGTTATCGAGTATCTTTTCGCAGAACTCCCAGCGCTCCTCGCCGACGAGACCGCCTATCGACAGCTTCATTCGCTGAATCCCCAGCCATCCCTCCTCGCTGCGGCTGGTGATGATCACTTTACTTTGTCCGCCCCGGATCTTCTTCAGCAGCGACAGGAGGACATTTCGATCCTCCGCCGACAGATTTGCACTTACGCGAGAATCCAGGATGCCTGCGACAACCTCGAAGTTATCCCAGACAATAACAATACGATTCTGTTTTAGGACATTTGCCAGCGCTGGAACTTTATCTTCCATTTTACCGGCCAGAAAATCTTTGCCGAATATCGCGCTGCCCATCGTATTGATTACGTACTCCGCGCTTCTTACATCGATGAACGAGAGCCATTGTCCTCCGTCCATACCTTCGGTATCGTTTAGCCACTTGAGAAATCCGCGTACCAGAGTGGTCTTGCCGACGCCGCCGAGGCCGGTGATCAGAATCGCCGGCGTATCCTTTCGCATGACGCGTTCGAGCTTGAGAATCTCCTGGTCACGGCCGATGAAGCCGTACGGATTCTCCTCGTCCCTGGCCTCCTCCGGCAGTTCTCTTTTTACTCCTTCCTTCCCTTTTTTAGACTTTTTAACAAAAGGTAACTCATATCTCTTCTGCTGGTAGATAACAGGCACGACGAAGTCCTTGAGCTCGAACCTGCCGCGCGCGCAAATCCGCTTCCTCTTCTCAAACATCTTCTGCCGCCCCGCGCGCACTGCACCGGAGAGGTCGCCGGACTCGAAAAGTTCTTTATAAAATACGGGCAGGAAGACCTCGGCACCGCTTACATAGAGGGAATAGGCCATCGCCACCACGCCCCGAATACCGGCTTTCAATAACGCTGCGGCAACCGACGCGAACGGATCTTTTACACCCTCCTCGATCATCGCCGAGCGGCAGGCGTTCATAACCATTACCGGGACCGCGTGATCTCGCAACAGGCCGCTCAACCTCTCGGCATTTATTCGATCCCGTTTCCCTTTGTCGTCTTCGAATACCAGCACCCCCTCGGTAACCGAAAACGTGTGTCGGGAATCGCCCGTGACCGATCTCTTACCGAATCCGCCGTGGCCGTCGAAGTGGATGATGTGGTAGAAGCCGGGCCGCTCTTTGAGATGTTCACGCAGGTTTGCAAAAGTGGGAGGGCGAAGGACGTGCACTTGAGCGGGTATCTTTTCTCTCTCGATCAGCTCCACAAGAGGTCGCGAGACGGACCGGTAATGCGCATCCCTTTCAAAAGGACGGGCGGTAACTAATAGTATATTTATCCTATCTTTTGGTAGCTCTTCGGGCAGCGGAACCGGGTCGCGAACCTTGTTCATACGCCTTTCAATTTGGAAGTCAAGGGACAGGTACGTCGCTTCCGGGTCTTTCAGCGCCTCCCAGGGCCACTGTAGAACTCCGGGATCGTCGCTCATTACCTGCAGGCGCAGTTTTCCGACACCGTCCCGCGTGGCGTCGTGATACCAGATCGCACCCTTTCCGCCGCTGAAAAGCTTCCCGAATGCCTGCTGTCCCCACTCGTCCAAGGCATCGAGAATATGCTGGGCTCGATCCGTTCTGGGATGATATGGGTATTCTAAGAAATCTTCGAGATACCAAGGCAGCTCCCGCATCAGATCGCTATCGGGTCTGCCCTCCACCGGGAAGCCGACCGGCGGCGCAACTGTCACCGCTTCCGAATGCTTGCCGCCTTGCCGTTCAACTTCAAACTTCGGAGGGTCTGAACCTTTAAGATGTCTAATAATGAGAGTTTTCATGACTATATGATTTCCTTTAAGTACGCGAATGATCGGCCGAACGCCCTGATACCGCCGGCAAATGAATCGATGAATAGCAGTCTTGTTATCTACCGACTATTAATATAATAGCAGGTTAATTACAGAAAGAGAAGAAACTCGCGGGAAATAGGTCAGTCGCGCAATTCGTCCTTGATAACATTCGCCAGAACTTTCGCGCCTTCGCGCAGCCGTTCGGGGCTCTCCTTGGAGAAGGTCAGCCTGAGGGCGTTGTGCCCCGAGCCGTCGACGCAGAAGTGCCGCCCCGGCACGTAGGCCACTCCCCTCTCGATCGCCCGCCCGAGCATCTCCTCGGTGTCGATCCGCTCCGGCAGCCGTATCCAGAGGAAGAAGCCGCCGCGCGGCCTGTTCCATTCCACGCCTTGGGGCATGAACTCATCGAGTGCCGCCAGCAGGGCCTCGCCGTGCTCGCGGTAGAGACGCCGCACGCCGGCGAGATGCTGCCGCAGAAAATCGCCACGG
This sequence comes from uncultured Acidobacteriota bacterium, assembly GCA_964408025.1. GTDB lineage: Bacteria > Acidobacteriota > DATKUA01 > DATKUA01 > DATKUA01 > CAYOXX01. Next base: position 209,777 of record CAYOXX010000001.1, read on the forward strand.
CAAAGCTCGAGAACGATCTGCTGATCGAGGCTGCTCGAGCAGATGTCGCAGGCCTGAGCCGCCAGCTCGACACTGGCGATCAACTCCTTCGGCCCGCGTATGAACGCTGTGCGCAGTCCGGGCGAGAGGATTTTAGAGAAGCTCGAGAGGTAGATCACGTCCCCCGCGTCCGCCGCCGCAATCTGACATATGCGGTCCGCACCGCCCTCGTCGAAGTAGAGCTCGCTGTAAGGATCGTCCTCCAGGATCATAAAACCCTCTCGCCGCGAAATCTCCAGCAGCGTCGTGCGCCGGTCCGCTTCCAGAGTCGCCCCGGAAGGGTTCTGGAAAGTCGGTACAGTGTAGAGCAGCTTCGGGCGCAGACCCTCGTCGCGCAGGCCGCGCAGCGCCGACTCGAGGGCATCGATCCTGAGACCGTCCTCGTCCTGCTGCACGCCGACCAGGCGCGCCCTGAGGTTGCGGAAGCAGGCGATGGCGCCGGGATAGCACGGCACCTCGACAAGCACCGCGTCCCCCGGATCTAACAGCACTCTCCCCAGCAGGTCCAGTCCCCGCTGGGAGCCGCTGCAGAGAATTACATCCTGCTCGCCTGCGGCGATGCCGCGGCCGCCGAGTATGGCGACGATCTCGCGCCTCAGTTCCGGGTTTCCGGCAGTGGGGCCGTACTGCAAACTCGCGGGGTCCAGATTATCAGCCATTCCCGCCAAGATCTCGCCAATCCGCCCTAAGGGAAATGCATCGGGCGAAGGATGCCCTCCGGCCAGCGAGATGATTGTGGGATCGGCAGTGATCTTCGACAGCGCACGGATCGGCGAAGGCCGCATCGCCCCGGCGTCACGCGAGAACAACTCCTCCATAGCACTCACCTCCGCCGGAATTGTAGCCGCCTTCGCTTGCCGGCGCGAGTGCGTCTCGGGGAAAAAACGTTTTCGTTATGGGCAGCTTGACATCGCCATGCGCAGCGACTATCTTCTCATCTGCCCGATGCGGGGTGGAGCAGTCCGGTAGCTCGTTGGGCTCATAACCCAAAGGTCGCGGGTTCAAATCCCGCCCCCGCTACCATTTTTTTGTACACCCTTCCCTGATAAACTCGCGACTATCTCTCAACTCCCAGACTCACTAAACGCCAAAACAAGAAGAATTTTTATGCAGAATCATATTTGAATAAAGCGCGTACATATATTGTGAGCGTCTTTGACCTTAACTTAGTGACCGTGATAATCTGAGCTGACCTCAGCCACTGGAACTGGGCGCGGGCGTCCTCAACCTTCTTCTTCGTTAATTCGCGATGGGTAATGATTTCTTCAACCTGGTCGCGGACTGAGTGAAATAGCTTCGCTTATGGGTTTCGAACTGGTCAGCGTAATAGTACCCGCTCTTAACGAGGCCAAGAGCCTGCGTGAACTCTTCTTACGCGTGAAGCGAACCCTCGACGATATCGAGCAGCGCTTCGAGTTCATCGTAGTCGACGACGGCAGCAGCGACGCCACCTTCGAAACCGCCAAGAGTTTGCGAGAAGAGCGCGCAAACATCTGCATCATTCGACACGCCCGCAACTGCGGCAAGTCGATGGCCTTGAGACACGGTTTCGAGGTCGCCGGGGGCGACGTCGCGGTCACTATAGATGCGGACCTACAGGATCAGCCGGAGATGATCCCCCGCCTTCTGGACAAGATCACCAAAGACTGCGATCTGGTCGTTGGCTGGCGCGCCGACAGGAAAGACAATCCCGCGCGCAAGATCCTCTCCAAATCATTCAATTTCGCAGCTCGAATCGTGTCTTCACTCAACCTGCACGACATCAATTGCGGCTTCAAAGCCTACCGGCAGGACGTATATAAAAATCTTAAGCTACTCAGGGGTCAGCATCGGCTCACGCCCGTCCTCGCCGCCCGGCGCGGTTACAGTATCGGCGAAGTCCGGATCGCGCATTCGCCGCGAAAATACGGCCGCTCGAAATTCCGCCTGTTTCGCTTTCGTGGGCTATTCGACCTGATATTGCTGCTCGCCTCCGAGTACGCACGATCGCGTCCGCTCCGGAGCGTATTCCTCCCGGCTCTTCTCAGTCTGGCACTCGCCGCAGTTCTATTCACGGGATGGCTTCTAACGCCGGCGCTTCTTCAGCAGGAAGCAGCGCCCGCTCCGATGATCTCAACACTGTGCGGCTTCGGTGCGATAGGTTGCGCGATAATCGGCGCGATTCTGCTCCTAATTGGACCCGTGATTGTTATCTTCTCCAAGCTACTCAATAAGGAAGGCGGACGTAAAGAGCTCATCAGCGAAATACTCGAAGCAAAGGAAGAGCCGTCGAAACGCGGTTCAAAGTTTGCGATTTCGGAACCACCGAAAGATTGATTCCGAGGTCTCGGTAGCCTTTCTTATCATCGAGTTGACGTTCCTACTACCTGGATAGATGAACGACGCACCAGTCATCCATACGCCATTCAACCGTGGAATACGCCTAATCAGCTCACCGAAGCCGACGCGGTAAACCGGCGTCGCTGCCCGAAATACTGAAGTTTCTTTCCATAGCAACTTCGGCGGGCGGCCTCCAGCCGCGCGCTCGATGCCGGCCAGCATCTCTCGCTCGACCTCGACTAGATTCATATTGTCTATGAAATCGGGCGTCGCGTAGCGCGACATGTAGAAGAGATGCTCGTCGACACACCCCGGTGGGTGAAAGAGGTGATTCTGCTCCACCAGGAGCATGAATCCCAGATCGGTATCGCCAATCGTGCCCCAATAGTACGGCGACAGCGGGCGGTCGAGCCCGCAGACCATGCAGACGACACCCGTGTAATCAATCGTTGACAATGCCTTCCGCTCTTCCCGATCCAAGAAATCCGCTATGCCGCAAAATTCTGCCGGCGGTAAAGTGGAGAGCACCGCACTGGACGTCACCTCGCGCCCATCGTCCGTCTTAACGGAAAAGCCGGCCGAGTCTCTTACTATCTTGGCAACCTTTGCGCCCGTCCGTACGCACCCACCGTGCCCGTCAATACTCTCCGCCAGCCGATCTGTCAGCCGTTGCAAGCTGCCTTTCAGATAGCCGAAACGTTCTTTTCGCCTGAAGACAGTACGCTTGCGCGCCCGCGCCTCGAAGCGCCCCGAAAGGAAAGCCGCAGAGATCTCGTCGGTTCCAACTCCGAACTTGCCGCGGACCAGCCGGTCGAAAACCCTCGCCATGCCGGTCCCCTCTTCCAGCCCCAACCACTCGGAAACGGACACGCCGTCAAGACCCCCGCCATCCTTTCCCTTTTTCGACCGCAACAGAGCCCATCCAAGCCGCAGCCGCTCGAGAATGGAGAGGGGTTTGAAAACCAGCAACCTCGGCGGGTTCGAGACATCGTACCACTGGCCTTCGTGATAGAATCCCGCTCTTGTGGAATCCCAGTTCAGACCATCAGACAAGCCTAATTCATGCAGCAAATCAATGGCCGACCTGTCGTGCTCGAAGAAGTGATGGTAAAGCCGCTCCAGCTTGTAGCCCGGCCGCTCGACACAACGTATCAGGCCCCCCAATTCCTCATCTGCTTCCAGCACCTCCACCTGTAAACCGCGGCGGGAAAGGCGGTACCCGGCCGTCAAGCCCGAAATTCCCCCTCCGATAATTACTACCTCTGCGCTCACTGCTTACCGCTACCTTCCTTGGAATACAATCTTGATAGCACCCACAACCTTCGCTTGGTTTTTATGGTTTGAAAAGGTGATTAATTCCTGCCAGCCCTCCTAAAACCCACATACTTTATTGCCACGGCGCGCGGACGGAACCGGAACCGCGGATCCCTCTCCACAGTCACGTAACGCCGTTCGACGTGTTCATAGACGAATCTCAAAGTATTGATTCCCACTCGAAGATAATGCTCGGGGAGATTCAAAACCACTCTGCGCTGACCGGGCAGGTAGACCGGCGGCGATATCTCGAGATCATTACAGAAAATCCTCACCCGTTGAGGCTCGGCGGATATTGTTTCCCCGCGAAACGGAAAGAGCCTCAGCACCAGATCGAGCGATCTCTGGCGGTAGATTACAAATCCCAGCACAGATTCCGGTCCGCCGCTCCAGCGCTGTTGGTTC
>CAYOXX010000002.1:0-79181 GCA_964408025.1 uncultured Acidobacteriota bacterium
GCTCTCTATAATGGCGCTCGAACGGGTGCCCGGCTGCGCCACACGGTTGCCCGCAGAGAAAATTGTGCCTTTCCGGTTTTCAAAAACACGCGGAGTGGGAACGATGTCTTCCGAACCGGTTGCCGACATAATGGAGATCCTCGATACCCTGCCGCACCGCTACCCCTTTCTTCTGGTCGACCGCATCACCAGGGTCGAGGGAACCCAGCTCATCGAGGGGTATAAGAACGTCACCTTCAACGAGCCGTTCTTCCAGGGGCACTTCCCCGACGACCCCATCATGCCGGGCGTGCTGATCGTGGAGGCGATGGCCCAGGTCGGCGCCATGCTGCTAAAGAAGTTCGTGCCCGACCACCGCAACAAGCTGATCATGTTCCTGGGGCTTGACAAGGTGAGATTCCGTCGGCCGGTCCGACCCGGCGACCGTATCGACTTCTGCGTCGAGCTCGTGCGCCCGTCGCTGCGCGCTGCCCGACTCCAGGGCGTCGCCAGGGTCGGCGACGAGGAGGTCGCGCGCGCCACTTTGCTCGCCTCCGTAGTCGATCGCGCAGGCAAGGAGGAGCAGCAGTGAGGCAGCACCCCACAGCAATCATCGATCCCGGAGCCGAGGTAGCCGAGGACGCCGAGGTCGGGCCCTACAGCATCGTCCACGCCGGTGCCCGGATCGGCCCTGGAACGGTAGTCGAGAGCCAAGTTGTGATCCACGGCTGCGCCGCGATCGGCAGCGGCAACCGCTTTCACCAAGCCTGCGCCATCGGCGACCTGCCGCAGGATATCACCTACCAGGGCTCGCCGACGAAAGTCATCATCGGCAACGACAACGTATTCCGCGAATTCTGCACCGTGCACCGCGGTACCGAGGGCGGGGCGGGCGTCACGACCATCGGCGACAGCAACTACTTCATGGCCTACGCCCACGTCGCCCACGACTGCCAGGTCGGCAACTTCACCACATTCGCCAACGCCGGAAGCATCGCCGGCCACGTGCTGGTCGAGGACTACGGCACAGTCGGCCCCTTCAGCGGCGTCCACCAGTTCTGCCGCGTCGGCGCCCACGGCTGGATCGGCGCCTACAGCGTCGTCACCAAGGACGTCGTGCCATACTCCAAGACGGTTGGTAACCGCGCCCGCGTCTACGGGCCGAACCTGATGGGATTGCAACGCCGTGGCTTCTCCATCGAGGCAATCAGGAGCATCAGGCGCGCCTACCGCCTGCTCTTCCAGAGCAAGCTCAACACCTCCCAGGCGCTCGAGAGGATCGAGGAGGAGATCACCGGCTCTCCGGAGGTTGACTACCTGGTGCAGTTCATCCGCTCGTCGAAGCGCGGCATCACCAAGTAAATGCCTGCCAACGAAAAATCGGCCGACCGCGTCGGCATCATCGCCGGCGCCGGGCCCCTACCCTTCATCGTCGCCGAGGGGGCGGCCGCACGCGGCCTGGAGGTAGCCGTCGCCGGCCTGGAAGGAATCGCCTCCCCGGAACTGCCGAGCCGCTGCGAGGTATTCACCTCCATCGAGCCGGGAGAGCTGGGCGCCTGCATCGAGTTCTTCAGGATCTCCTCGGTACGCGAGGTCCTGCTCTGCGGGCAGATCGACCACAGCCAGGTGTTCGCCGTCAAGCGGCCCGACGAGCTGATGCGATCCGTACTCGCCGAGGCCGACAAGCGGGCCGAGAAGCTGCTCGGCCGCATCGCCGACGCAATCGAGGAGCACGGCCTGCCGGTCGGCGACATCCGCGGCTATCTCGGCAGGCACCTCGCCGGCGAGGGAACCCTCGGGCAGGTCGAGCCGTCCGATGAAATCCTGAGAGATCTCGAATTCGCCTGGCCGCTGGCACTGCGCTTCGTCGAGCTGAACATCGGCCAGGCGCTCGTGGTCCGCGGCGGAGTGGTGCTGGCAGCCGAGGCGCTCGAGGGAACCGACGGAATGATCCGCAGGGCCGCCGAACTGCCCGGCGGCGCCGGCCGCAGGGCGACGGTAATCAAGCTACCCCTGAAGAACAAGGACCCCCGCTTCGACCTGCCCGTGATCGGTATCGACACCGTCAGGGCGATGGCCGACGTCGGCGCTTCGCTGCTGGTGGTTGCAGCCGGCCAGACAATCATCGTCGACCGGCCGGATGTGTTTACAGAAGCGGCGGACTCCGCGGGCATCGCCGTCTTCGGTCGGTGCCTGCCCGGGGACAACTGATCATGGGGATCACGAAGGTCGGCGTTTTCGGAGTCGGCTCCTTCGGCCGCCACCACGCTCGCATTTACCGAGATCTCGAGCGCAGCGAGTTGGTTGGCATATACGACATCGACGCCGACCGCGCCGCCCAGGTCGCCGGCCTGCTCGGAACAAGAGCTTTCCCCTCACCCGAAACGCTGCTCGCCGAGGTAGAGGCCGTCAGCATAGCGACTCCGACCACCACCCACGCCTCCGTGGCCGCCATGGCGCTGAGCCGGGGCGTGCACGCCCTGGTCGAGAAGCCTATAGCAGGCGAGGAAAAAGAAGCCGACGCGATAATCGACACCGCCACGGCCTCCGGAGCGGTGCTGGCCGTCGGACACGTCGAGCGCTTTAACCCGGCCTTCGCCGAAGCGGCACGCGGATTCGACCGCCTGCGCTTCTTCCGCTCCGAACGCCTCGGGACGTGGGCCGGCGCCAACACCAACGTCGACGTCGTCATGGATCTGATGATCCACGACCTCGACCTGCTGACCTCACTCGACCCCTCATCCGAACTGGAGGTCGACGCCAGCGGATCGAAGGTTCTTTCCTCCTCACTGGATATCGCCAACGCCCGCATACTGCTCGAGTCGGGAGCCGTGGCAGTCCTCGACGCCAGCCGCCTGAGCGCCGCCAAGCACAGGGTAGTACGCCTCTACTCGCACGACGAGTACGTCTCCATCAACCTCCTAAACCGCCGCGCCGAGCGGGCGCGCGCTGAGCGCGGGGAGACTCCGAGCGTCGCGCGGGAGAAAATCCCGGTGCCTGACCACGAGCCTCTGCGCGAGGAACTCAGAGCATTCCTGGAAGAGATCGCCGGCCGCGAGACCCGTATCGCATCGGGAGAGGATGGACGGCGAGCCCTGATCTTGGCCCAAGCTATAACAAAATCGATCGAGTGCCGGCATTGACCGCCGAACACGACCTTATCGAACGCGAAATCGAACGCCGCCTCTCGGACGGCTCCTTCCCTGGTGGCGTACTCTGCATCGCCCGATCCGGATCAGTCATCCACCAGCGCTCTTTCGGCCTCGCGATCGCCCTGCCGGAGAAAATCCCGGCCGCTTTCGATACCGTTTACGATGTCGCCTCGTTGACAAAACCGCTGATCACGACGCCGCTGATCCTGCTTGCGGTCCGCGAGGGCGACCTGGAACTCGACACCTCCCTCGGCGACCTGTTCGAGAACTGCCCAGCCGACAAGAAGGTGATCACGATAGCCGACCTGCTCAGCCACCGCGCCGGTTTCATCGACTGGTATCCCCTCTTCGCCCGCGGCACCGGCATCGCGGACTACAGGAACGCGATCCTGGAAATTCCTTTAACTTGCCCGCCACGAACCGAGACCGTCTATAGCTGCATGGGATTCATTCTCCTCGCGGCGATGATCGAAAAGGTTGCAGGGAGGCCGCTCATTCCGCTGGTCGAGGAGCGGATCATCAAGCCACTCGGCCTCCAGCGCACCTCCCTCGGCAAACCGGCGGTTCCCCTCGAGAAGGTGGCCGCCACCGAGGACTCATCGTTCACCGAGCGGGAAATGATCAAGAAATTCGAGCTCACGTACGATTTCCGCGAGGGGATCATCTGGGGCGAACCGCACGACACCAACTCGTTCGCCGCCGGCGGCTCAGCCGGCAACTCAGGGCTTTTTACAACCGCTGAGGAAGCCCTCGTGCTGACCGAGCAGTTCGGCCCGCGCTCTCGATTATTCGACCAAGAAACACTCACCCTCGTAGGCAAGAACGAAACGCCCTTCGGTCCGAAGCACTACACTCTCGGCTGGCAGCTTGCCTCCAGCCCCGGGTGCAGCGCCGGACCTGACCTGAGCCCCGACTCGATCGGCCACACAGGCTTCACCGGCTGCAGCGTCTGGTTCGACCGCCGACGCGACGTCACGATCATCCTCTTCACCAACCGCGTGCACCCTCAGGTAAGTCAGGCCGACATGGCCGAAGTGCGCGCCGGAATCTGCACTCTTGCTCTAGCCTATCTGGCCTGAGTCATAGGCTCGGTTCCATTCATCAACAACCTCTTCCTAGCCATTCCAGCAACGCCTTCCGTATTGACTCGCATATCAATCTCCGATACTATTTTCACGCAAGCCAACATAATCGAGGCCTATTAGGGACTGGACTCTGATGATAGTAAATAGTATGACATACATAAGTACATGCAGTTTGAGAATATATCACTTTAAACATATATCTTCCGAGACCAAACAGCAATAGCCTGGAGGTGACAACATGGGTGGAGGCGGATCGGTAACAAAGCAGAAGTATTTGGGGAGCGGTTGGACGCTGCTGGAGTGGGGTATCAACCACGGATTTACCATCACCATGCACACCGGCGGCATCCGCATGCGTAAGGTAACCTGCTGGATCGGCTATTCCGAAACCACCAGCAATCACATCAGCATTAGCTGGTGGCAAACACTTCCCTGGGGCGGAATCCAAGCCCGGGGCGAAAGAGGCCAGATAGTGGAATACACCTACTCGTAACGAGTTGGCTCGCTACCTCATCCTCGCCGTGCAGGTGAGGAAGAACCGCAACCCCTTTCGCCCGCTCTCCTTCATCGATCTCGGCCACGTGGACATCATTCTCTGGGCGCCGCCGGGGCGGCCGCAGGCGTTCGGCTTCTACTCGAGGCCCGCCTCGATGTTTCGCGTCTTCATCTCGGCGTTTAAATCCCAACCGGCGCAGATGATCCGCAGCCGCTACTTCACGCGATGCCCCGCCTACTGGCGGCCCTGGGAGATCTCGGCAAGCGGTTTCGAGGCCACCAAGGAATACCTCGAACAAACGGCCGAAGGTTGCACAGAAGGATCCGTTCTGTACGATGCAGTCCATTTCAACTGCCTGCATCTGGCGCACCGCTGCCTCCAACTCGCCGGCCTGAACCCGCCCGCTATCCCGACGAAGCGTGTATGGTTCGTCAACACTCCAATTCCGGACTCCTTCATCGAGGTCCTGATGCCCGGCGCCCGTCATTCAGTCATGTACCATGACCTCGGACGCCGCCCGCCCGAGGAGTCGCTCGCAGCTATGCGCCGCTTCTGGCAAAGCCACGAATAACGCCCCCTCTGCACCTACAATATCGCCACGTCATCAGCTATATTGACAGCCGTACCGTCGAACCTCAGGATTCACGATCAGACGGAGGAGATTAATGTCGGGTAATGAACACTTCCGGCCTGAGCTGTTCGAGTTCCTCCGCGAGCTGCGCGAGAACAACAACAAGGAGTGGTTCGCCGCCAACAGGGAGCGCTACGAAACGAATGTCCGCGAACCGCTGCTGGGCTTCGTCTCCGACTTCGGGCCGCGCCTGCACGAGATCAGCCGCAACTTCGTCGCCGATCCGCGTAAGTCGGGCGGCTCGATGTTCCGGATCCACCGCGACACGCGCTTCTCCAGGGACAAGACACCCTACAAGACCCACGCCGCCGCCCAGTTCAATCACGTCAAGGGCAAGAACGTACACTCGCCCGGCTTCTACATCCACCTCGAGCCCGACAACGTCTTCGCGGGCAACGGCATCTGGCATCCCGACTCGAAAACACTGGCGAAAATCAGGGACAGGATAATCGCACACCCCAACCGCTGGCGCGAAGCTATATCCGGTAAATCATTCACTGATATGTGCACTCTTTCGGGCGACTCGCTCAAGCGCCACCCGCGCGTCTACGACCCCGACCACCCCCTCATAGAGGACCTCAAGCGCAAGGACTTCATCTCGATTACGCTGTTCGCCGAGGCCGACGCCTGCTCTCCCGACTTCCTCGACCGCTTCACACAAGCCTGCCGTGCGGCAGCCCCCTTTGTCGAGTTCCTCACAACCGCAGTCGGCTTGGAATGGTAGAGTCCACGACAGACCAACAATATCTCAACAAGATAAAGTAATACTTTAGCTCCGAGATGATAGGCGAACGATTCCCAATTCTGTAACTACCGGAAAGCACCGTGTAGCGTCGATCTCCGCCAAGGCGGACGGCGTACTAGTCGACTAGGCGGCCTCCGCCCGAGGCGGATAAATTCAGGCCGCCGCTACAATAAGTCGTTTAGTTCATCCAAGATAAAAGACTGCCGTATTTAATTCGCCGCTATCTTTCCCGTGACGAACTTATCAACCTCGGCCGCGATCTTTTCAGCCTGAGCACGGAGCTTCCCGGCCTCTGCGCTGGAGTTCTTGACGAACTCCTCGTCGTCGATACCCGGCAGGTTGATGAGGACGTTGTATGCGGCGCCGACGGCCGCTGTGAGTGCAGCCTGGGCGGCAACGCCGGCGTCGCTGACGCTGTTGACGTTGCCGATCTCGGCGATGCGCCTGGCCAGCTCTAGGGCGGGTATGGTCTCGCGCAGGACCTCGAGCGGGACTGCTGCTGCGCCGATGCTGGCGGCCTGAATAGCCTCTTCCCTTACCTGCTCCTGTTCGTCCGTCGTTTTCGGTAGCGACGAGGCGGCCAAAACGGCGTCGAACGCCTGACTGTCGCGATCTACTGCACGGACGAAGAAGTCCTTCAGCTTCTGCGCCCGCTCTGCGATGCCGACCACCTCCTCCCAGACCTCCTCGTAACCCTTCTTGCCGTGTGTCAGGTTGGCGACCATCGAGGAGAGTGCGGCGCTGAGGGCACCGCAGAGGGCGGCCACGCTGCCGCCACCGGGAACTGCGGAATCGATCGACACCTCGTCGACGAAGCCGGTGACCGGGCGGCTGACGAGCTCACCCGCCTTCTCGACGCGGTACTCGACGATCTTCTCCGCAGGATCGAAGGGAACTATGTCGCTTAGGCCGAGGCTCATGACCGCGACGTCGATCAGGTCCCTCTCCGGCACGCCGGTGCTTTTGCCCTGCCTGGCCAGGTAGTAGCGGCCCGCCTCGAGCATAGCCGCCTTCGGGATCAGGCCAACGAGTTCGCTGCCGGTGACCCGCAAGCCCTTCTCGGCCGCCAGCTCGCGTACCGCGTCGAATACCAAGTGGGGTGGCGTGACCTTGTAGTTGGTGAAGTTGATCGAGATCTGTGCGCGGTTGTACTCGTCGATGTACCAGCCGATCGCCTTGCAGTTCTGGAACATGCCGGGCTGCCGCACCTTGTTGCCGCCCTCGTCGCGAACGATCTTGTTGTCCTCGCCGCGCTGCCAGCGGCCCTTCTCGCGGATGGTGAGCGCGATGTCGTTCACCAGCTTGCGGTCGCGCGTGTTGAGGTTGATGTTGTAGGCGATCAGGAACTCGCGGGCTCCGATCACCGTGGCGCCTGACTTGGCGTTGAACTCCGCCGGCCCAAAATCAGGCTTCCACTTCGGATCCTTGAGCTTCTCGGGGAGCCCCTCGTACTCGCCCGCCCGGACGTCGGCGAGGTTGCGGCGCTCCGGAGTCGAGGCGGCGTACTCGTAGAGGTAGACCGGGATGCGCAGCTCCTCGCCTACCCGCTTGCCGAGGCGACGGGCGAACTCAGCGCAGTCGTCCATCGTTACGCCCGATACCGGCACGAAGGGGCAGACATCGGTGGCGCCCATGCGCGGGTGCTCGCCGCTGTGCCGGCTCATGTCTATCAGCTCGGAGGCTCTCTTGATGGCTCGGAAGGCGGCCTCGATCACCGCGTCGGGCGTGCCGACTAGCGTGACCACGGTGCGGTTGGTGTTGGCACCGGGATCGACGTCTAGCAACACCGCTCCTTCCGTGTCGCTAATTTCGCCGGTTATGCCGTCGATAACGCTCCTGTCGCGCCCCTCGCTGAAGTTGGGAACGCACTCGACTATCTTCATGACCCCTCCACTATGTAGCCTCTTCTCGTTGCTCCAACTGCGAATGCGTATCATAGCGGTTCGAATTTAGCCAGTCCAGCAGTCGGCTTGATTTGCAATCGATTCATTGCATTCTCCGCGCTCTTGGCGGAGAATCAAACCGTTCGCACATGAACTAATCCCCGGAGGAGAAGCCAATGAAGGTTAAACGAATGCTCTTTATTATTATTCTTACCGTATCGCTCTCTTTGGTCGCCTCGTCCGCCCTGGCCCAAACCGACGACGAGGAGCTCGAGCCGGTGGCCGAAGAGTGGCGCGTCGGCTTCGAGAGCATCACCGCCGCCGACGCCGTGAACTACGTATCCTTTCTCGCCAGCGACGAACTCGAGGGGCGCGACACCGCCAGCCACGGCCTGCGCATCGCCCGCAACTACGCGGCCAGCCTCTTCACACTCTGGGGAATCGCTCCCGCCGGCGACATCGTCGATGGAGAGAGAACCTTCGGCCAGACATTCCCGGTAGTGATCTCAGAGCCCGGTTCCCACAGCCAACTCGAAGTACGCAACGGCGCCACAACCTGGCGATTCCAGTACCCTATCGATATCTCCCTCGGTCGCGAGGCACTCATCGCCGGCACCATCGAAGCACCCATCATCTTCGCCGGTTACGGCATATCGGCACCCGACTTGAACTACGACGACTTCGCCGGCATCGACGTGCGCGGAAAGATCGTCGTCGTCCTGGTCGGCCTTCCCGGCGGGGACCGCGAGGGCACTCCTTTCGTGCAGCCCGAAAACCGACATCGCTTCTCGCCTTGGCGCCGCTACAGGGAACTGGGGATGAAGCTTGCGGAGATGGGCGCCGTCGCGCTGATAAGTATCAGCCCTTTCGGTGACGAATCCGAAAGCTCGCTCTTCCAGCCAAGTCTCACCGTGCGATACCGTCGCGACAGCGAGATCAGCGCACCCAGCCGCAGGGTGAGCGTCCCGGCCCTCTCGTCGATCTCCGCCTCCGTTCCCACTCTGCACGCTTCCCAGCGGGTCGCAGACGTTATGCTCGCTGCGCAAGAGACGACGCTCGCTGAACTGAAGAACTCGATCGACGAGACGCTGCAACCGCGCTCGTTTGACCTCGACGGCAGCTCCGCGAGAATCCAAATCGACATCCGCCAGACCGGCGACGTCACCGGCAACGTACTGGGCATGATCGAAGGTTCCGATCCGGAGCTTCGGGATGAAGTGATCGTCGTCTGCGCACACCTTGACCACCTCGGCATTACCGATGAGGGCTACGTATTCAACGGCGCCGACGACAACGCCTCAGGCTCGGCGGGCGTCCTCGAGCTGGCACAGGCGTTCACCCTCAACCCGCTCAGGCCGAAGCGAACAATCCTCTTCGCACTCTGGACCGGCGAGGAAAAAGGGCTCTACGGCAGCCGCTACTTCGTGCAATACCCCACCGTGCCGCTGGAAAACATCGTCGCCTGTCTGAATATGGACATGATCGCGCGGGATTGGTCGATCGAGGCTATCGAGCAGATGGCCCGGCGCTTCGGCGTGGCCACAGCCGGCACCGAGATTACGCCTGAGCTGGCATCCAGACTTATCTCAGTGCAGCTTTCAGCACAATCGCCGGAACTAAACCGGATAATCCTCGAGGAGAACAGGGAGCATATCGGCCTCTTCGTTCGCACACGCTCCGGCGACTCGCCGGGCGGCAGCGATCACGTGCCGTTCCACCGCAGCGACGTGCCAGCCGCCTTCTTCTTCTCCGCCATGCACGACGACTACCACATGCCGTCGGACACGGTCAACAGGATCAACGGCGAGAAGATGGAGCTGATCATCCGGTTGGTCTATCTGGTCGCCGGCGAGATCGCCCAGATGCCCGAGAGGCTACCCTGGGTGGAAAGCGAAGACGAGTCCGACTGAATCGGAGCGGACTTATTCCAGTCCGCCCGTAGCTTCGGACACCTCGTGGAAGAAGCGCTCGGAGACAACGAGCGCTCGTAGCGCTTCCACCTCGGGAAACAGAAAGCGGTCACCATCCAGCGGAGGCGCCACCTCGCGGATCATCCGGTAGGCGGTGCGTACGCCCACGCCGGGCTTCCTGCCGCCTCTTTCGCCGGCAAATTCCAACGCCTGGGCGGCGACCATCATCTCGATAGCCAGCACTGTCTCGACGTTGGTGACGATCGCCTCGGCCGTGCGCGCGGCTATCGTGCCCATGCTGTTGTGATCCTCCTGGTTCGCCGAGGTCGGAATCGAATCGACGCTGTTGGGATGAGCCAGGCCCTTGTTCTCCGAGACAAGCGAAGCGGAAACGTGGTGGGGAATCATCATGCCACTGTTCAGCCCCGCCGATTCGGTGACGAATATCGGCAGGTGCTCGTAGCTGCCGTCAACCAGGCGAAAAACGCGCCGCTCCGAAATGCTGCCCAGCTCCGCTACCGCTATCCCCAGGACATCCGCCGCCACCGCCACGGGCTGACCGTGAAAGTTGCCTCCCGACAGCGCCTCGTCGCGATCCGGGAAGACCAGAGGATTATCGGTGACGGCGTTTATCTCGACATCCAGAACGCCGCGGATGTAATCGACGGCCTCCCGCGAGGCGCCGTGCACCTGCGGCATGCAGCGTATGCTGTACGCGTCCTGCGTGCGCCCGCTGCCCGATGCGAGGATCTCGCTACCCTCAACCAGCTTGCGCAGATTCGCGGCGCAGGCGAGCTGTCCGCGGTAGGGGCGGAGCCGATGTATGCGCTCGTCGAACGCGCCAAGGACCCCTCTGGACGCCTCGAGCGTCATCGCGCCCGCCACGTCCACCAGGCGCGTCAGGCGCTCGGCGCGAAGCGTCGCCAGCGTCAGGATGGCGCTCATCACCTGCGTGCCGTTGATCAGCGCCAGGCCTTCCTTGGCTTTGAGAACGACCGAATTGAGGCCGGCTCCCTCCAGCGCCCGTATTGCCGATACCGTCTCTCCGCCCACTCTGCACTCGCCGACGCCAATCATCGCCGAGGCAATGTGCGACAGCGGTGCCAGGTCGCCGCTCGAGCCGAGCGAGCCCTGCGAAGGGACGACGGGATGGATGCCACCGTTGAGCATGGCAAGCAGGAGTTCGAGCGTCTCCTCCCTGATGCCCGAGTAGCCGGCTGCCAGGCTCGCCGCGCGCAGCAGCATCGTTGCCCTGACTACGGGATCGGGCAGCAACGGGCCCGTGCCGGCTGCGTGACTGATGATTAGATTTTCCTGCAGGCGATCGATTTCTTCGCGCGCGATGGCAACGTTGGCCAGGGCGCCGAAACCGGTGGTCACGCCGTAAACCAGCGAGCCAGATGCGACGATCCGTTCGACACTCTCCCTGGCCGACTTCACACTCGCGCGAGCGCCCGAGGATAACTCAACACTGCGGTTCTCGTTTGCGACATCGGCGACCTGTTCAAGAGTCAGCGGAGCTTCACCTAAGATCAGCGGCCCGCTCACGCCTTCACCTCCTGCGCATCTATCCTATGGGCGAACTCCTTCAGGTCGCCGCGCATCCCGATCGCTATGAGCGTATCGCCCACCTCGATAACCGCGTCGCGGCCCGGGTTGAACTGCATCGCGCCGTCGGCCCTGCGGATGGCAATGACGATCAGGTTAAAGCTCTGCCTGAACTGAGCCTCAATCAGGCTGCGCCCGATGATCGAGCAGCGCTCGCCGATGGTGAACTCGTCCACCTCGATCTCCCCGTCCTCGTACGACTCCGCGAGCACCTCCATGAAGCTCATCAGGGCCGGCTTGAGCAGCGAGAGGGCGATCCTCATACCGCCTATGCGGTCCGGGTAGATCACCCTGTCGGCGCCGGCTCGAAAGAGGCGCTTCTCCGCGTCTTCCTCATAGGCCCTGCTTAGAATCTTCAACTTCGAATTCAACTCGCGCGCCGTGAGCGTAATGTATATGTTCTGGGCATCCGGATGCGTACACGCAATCAAAGCCCTGGCACGCTCGATTCCGGCCTGCTTAAGAACGTCGTCCTTGGCGGCGTCGCCGATTACGTAGAGGAACTTGCGGCGCTCCAGAACCTCCTCCTGCTCAGGATCCTGCTCGACGACGATAAACGGCCTCCCGAACTTCCTGAGCTCGGCCGCGACGATCTCGCCCACGCGCCCGAAGCCGCAGAGGACGACGTGATCCTTGAGCGCCGCTATCCTCTTGTCCAATTTGCGCCTCCCGAAATAACTCATTATCTCGCCTTCAACCACCGTTTGCGAGATGGCGAAAAAGACATAGGAAACCAATCCTATACCGCAGATTATCAACGCGACGGTGAAGGCTCTACCGAGGAGCCCAAGACCGGGAATCTCGCCGAAGCCGACCGTGGAGATGGTTATAACCGTCATGTAAAAAGCCTGAAACCAGTTAACTTGCGGCTCCAGCAGACGGTAACCGAGTGTCCCGACAGAGAGGATTAGTAACAGAAACAGCAGGGCTCCGATCAGCTTGACCCTGCCCCGCCTTGGCACCCCAACAAACAACACGCTCCCCCGGAATTAGCGAGCATGATAGAGCCAAGGAGTCAGACCCGCAAGCACCACGCTGCAGCAGGAGACCGAAAAAAGTCCTTGACGCGGGCGGAGCGTCGACTATATACTTGTAAGTAAGCGTTTACTTAATTGGAGGTTTAGAAATGGCGCGCCAAAGGTTACCGGCAGAGCAACGAAGGGAGCAGATACTCGAGGCGGCGGTCAAGCTCTTCTCCCGCAACGGTTTCGACAGGACCACCATCCGCGAGATCGCACGCGCCGCCGGCATCAACGAGGCGACGATCTATAAGCACTTCGAGACGAAAGAAAAATTATATGATGCCATCATCGAAAGATTCATAGAATTCGGCTCGCAGCTCATCAAGCGGACCGACCTGGAGAAACACGAACAGCTACCGGAGCTGCTATCGTCTGTGGCTACAGAGTTATTAGGCCTGATGAACAAAGACACAACTTTACCGAGGTTATTGCTTTACAGCGCGCTGCAAAACCACCCTTTCTCCGAGAGGTTCTATCGGGAAATCTCCTCGGCGTTCCTCGGCATCCTGGAAGAAAGGTTGCGCCAAGGCCAACTGGAGCGTCGCTACCGCGCCTCCATCGACACAGCCGCCTCGGCCCGCTCGTTCCTCGGCATGATGATCTTCTACGTCATCTCCCAGCACATCGTCGGCGCAAAGCGCTGGGAGCCGATCGACGCCGGCGAGTACGCTCGGCAGACGGTTGACATTTTCCTGCACGGAATCTGCACCGAACAGGAGGGAGGGAAGTGAAGAAAGCCGCAATCATCAAGAGAATCGTTGTCCTGGCGTTCCTGGCGGCAGCTATAGCGACCTCCGTTTACGTCTACTACACCTATTTCGACATTCCCGAGGACCCGAACGTCATCCGGACCAGCGGCGTGATCGAGGCCGTCGAGGTGAGGGTGGGGACTAAGATCGGCGGCGTCATCTCCGAGCTGCTCGTCGAGGAGGGGGACGAAGTCGAGGCCGGCCAGGTGATCGCCCACATCGACACGGTCGACCTCAACCTGCAGCTCGAGGGGGCGCTGGCTGCGGCCGAGCAGGCCAGAGCCCTGCTCCAGGACGTGCGCCGCGGCCTTAGGCCGGAGGAGATCGAGCAGCTCGAGACGGTGGTCCGGCTCAAGGAGGCCAACCTCGAGCGGGCGCAGCTGGAGTACGATCGCCGCAACCGCCTGGCCGAGCAGCAGGCGATCTCCCAGCACGAAGCCGACATCGCGCGCACTGTGATGGACGCGGCGCAGCGGGACCTCGAGACCTCCCAGGAACAGGTGCGCATCGCCCGCCTGGGCAGCCGCGAGGACCGGATTTCTGCGGCCGAGTGGACGCTGCGGACGGCCGAGGCGAACGCGGCCCGACTGCAGCAGCAGATAGTCGACGCAGAGATTACAGCCCCAATCTCCGGTCGAGTGAGCATCAAGAACATGGAGCAAGGCGAGATCGCCCGCACGGGCGCCACCATCGTCACGCTCGTCGACCTGGACCGCCCCTGGGTGAGGGTCTTCGTGCCCGAGAACAGATTAGGCAGGGTTCGGCTGGGCATGACGGCCGAAGTTTTCTCCGACTCCTTCCCCGACCGCACCTACAGCGGCGTCATACGGCACATCGCCACCGAGGCGGAGTTTACGCCGAAGAACGTCCAGACGCAGGAGGAGCGGATTAAGCTGGTCTACGCCGTCAAGGTCTACGTCGACAACCCGAACCAGGAACTCAAGCCGGGCCAGCCGGTGGACGCCGTCATCCGCCTCGATCAGTAGGAGCCTGCCGTGCCGGCCATCGATATCAGCGGGCTTAAAAAGAGCTACCGCAACGTTGAGGCGCTGCGCGGCATCGACCTCGAGGTGCGGGAGGGCGAGATCTTCGGCCTCGTCGGCCCCGACGGCGCCGGCAAGACGACTCTCATCCGCCTGCTGTGCGGCATACTGACGCCGAGCGACGGTACCGCAACCATCCTCGGCTCCGACGTACGCGGAGACCCGGAAGGGGTGAAGCGCCACATAGGCTACATGAGCCAGCGCTTCAGCCTCTACCAGGACATGACCGTCGCCGAGAACATGCGCTTCTTCGAGGAGCTCTACAGTGTCCCCCCTCAGGAACGTACCGAACGCCGCCGTCGCTTGCTGGAGTTCAGCCGTCTCGGCCCCTTCAGCGGCCGCAGGGCCGGCAAGCTCAGCGGCGGCATGAAGCAGAAGCTGGGGCTGAGCTGCGCCCTGATCCACACTCCCAAGGTTCTCTTCCTCGACGAGCCGACAACCGGCGTCGATCCGATCTCCCGCCGCGAACTGTGGGGCCTCCTGGGCGACCTCTGGCACGGGGGCATGACGATCTTCGTCTCGACTCCCTACATGGACGAAGCCGAGCGCTGCAACCGCCTGGCTTTCATACAGGAGGGGAGGCTGATCGCGGTCGGCACGCCCGACGAGATCAAGGCGGACTACCCGTACGAGATAGCCGAGGTGGTCACCGCCGGAGCGCGCGAGCTGGCCGCTTCCCTGCGCGACAGCGAGGCGATCTCCGCGCTCCACCTTTACGGCGACAGGCTCCACATCTCCCTCGGCGACTACGACTCCGGCACCGCCGAGCTGGCGCCGCTCCTCGAGGCCCACGGCATCAGCCTCTCCGACATTCGCCGCATCGAGCCGACGCTGGAGAGTGTCTTCCTACAGCGCGTCGAGGAGTCGCGCCGATGAACCACGCGGTCGTAAGCGACAAGCTCACTAAACGATTCGGCGACTTCACCGCCGTCGACAACGTCTCGTTCGAGGTTCCGGTAGGCGAGATCTTCGGCTTCCTGGGCTCAAACGGCGCCGGCAAGACGACCACGATACGGATGCTCTGCGGCATCATCGCTCCCAGCGAAGGGAGCGGCACCGTCCTGGGGATGGACATCGTCCGGCAGCGCCACCAGATCAAGGAGAATATCGGCTACATGAGCCAGAAGTTCTCCCTCTACAACGACCTCACGGTGCGTGAGAACCTGGAATTCTTCGCCGGCATGTACTCGTTCGCGGGCAGCCGTGCCGCCAGGATCGATGAGGCTCTCGAGACGACGGGCTTGCGCGACCGCGCCGGCCTGGTCACCGCCTACCTGCCGTTCGGGACCAAGCAGCGCCTCGCCTTCGCCTCGGCGATGCTGCACCGCCCGCGCATCGTCTTCCTCGACGAGCCTACAGCCGGAGTCGACCCGCGCGGCCGGCGGAAATTCTGGGAGCTGATTCACCGGATCGCCTCCGAGGGTATCACCGTCTTCGTCACCACCCACTACATGGACGAGGCCGAGTACTGCCACAGGATAACGCTGATGGACGAAGGCAGGCTGCGCGCCGTCGGCACCCCGGCGCAGATGAAGCGGGACGTCATGAAGGGCACGATGCTGGAGATCTCCTGCGACGACCCGGCAGCCGCCCTGGGCGCCGTTAAGGAGGCAGGTCTGGGCGAGACGGCGCTCTTCGCCAACAAGATCCACCTCAACGTCACCGACGAGGCCTCGGGCAGGAAAGCGGTCGCCGGAGTCCTGGTAGCGGCCGGCATCGGCCTCGAGAAGGTCGAGACCGTCGCCCCGTCGCTGGAGGACGTCTTCATCAGCGTCCTCAGCGCGGAGGGAGGCGCGCCATGAGGCTGATCTGGACGCTCGCCATGAAGGAGTTCATCCACATCAGGCGCGACCCGCGGACGATGGCCTTCATCATCTTCCTGCCGATCATGATGCTGATCATCTTGGGCTACGGCGTCAACTTCGACCTCAAGGACATCAGCCTCGCCGTCGTCGACTACGACCGCACTCCGGCCAGCCGCGAGTTCCTCGAGGAGATGACCGCCAGCGGCTATTTCTATATCGATGCCTACTACGACTCGATTCGCGAGCTGGATCGCCTGCTCGATCTTCGCGCAGCGCGCGCCGGCGTGGTGATCCCGCGAGGCTTTCAGCGCGATCTCGAGCGGGGCGAAACGGCGAGCGTACAGTTCCTGCTCGACGGCAGCGACGGCAACACTGCCGCCATCGCCTACGGCTACATCGCGGCTGTCTCAAACGGTTACACGTTGGATAAATTGCGCGAGCGTATGGTGGCGGCCGGCCTGGAGCCTCCGCGCGTGATGCCGACGGTCCAGGTTAAAAACCGCTACTGGTATAACCCGGAGCTCAAGAGCGCTAACTTCATCGTCTCGGGCAGCATCGCCATAATCATGATGATGATCGGCGCGGTGGTCACCGCCCTCACACTCGTGCAGGAGAAGGAGAGCGGCACCATCGAGCAGCTTATCGTCTCTCCCGTCAGGCCTTTTCAGGTGATCCTGGGCAAGGTTCTCCCCTACCTTTTTCTCTGCCTCATCGCCCTGCTGCTGGTCCTGGTGGCCGCCTACTGGGTCTTCGGCCTCGAGCTCAAGGGCGACTTGATGCAACTCCTACTGATGGCTCTCGTCTACGTATTCGGCGTCCTCGGTATCGGTATCTTCGTCTCATCCATCGTCGACGACATGGCCTCGGCGATGCTGTTGGCCGTCCTGCTCTCTATCCTGCCTTCGGTCTTCTTCTCCGGATTCGTCTTCCCGATACGCAACATGCCGCTGCTGCTGCAGCTGATCACTTACCTGGTGCCGGCCCGCTATTTCCTCAGTATCATCAGGGGGATATACCTCAAGGGAATCGGCATCGAGATCCTCTGGGGCGAGGTGCTGTTCCTGGTCGCCTTCGCCGTTGTGGTGTTCGGCTTCGCCTCAACTCGCTTCAAAAAGAGGCTGGATTAGCGATGCTAAGACGACTGTACTCGATGATGCACAAGGAGCTTAGGCAGGTCTTCCGCAACAAGCTCACACTGAGGATGGTAATCTTCATGCCTATCATTCAGCTCATACTGTTTGGTTACGTCGCCATACTCGATGTCGACAACATCCCGACAGCGGTTATCGACTACAGTAAGAGTCCCCAGAGCCGCCGCCTGCTGGGCGACTTCGAGAACAGCGGTTACTTCAGGCTAACTCACTACATAGACAGCAAACGGGAGATCGACGGACTCCTCGACTGCGGAGAAGTCGACCTGGCGATCGTGATACCCGAAGACTTCGCGGTCCGCGTCGCCAACGGCGAGCCGACCGAGGTATTGGGAGTCATCGACGGCTCCGACTCGAACACCGCCATCACCGTCGGCAACTACTTCGTCGGAATCGCCACACGCTTCGCCATTAACGTCGCCGCGCGCGCCGTCGCCGACAGTATTGAAGGTATAACCGTCCCACTGGAAGAACGTACCAGAGTTTTCTTCAATCCCACGATGGAGAGCATCTACTACCTGGTGCCGGGCATCATCGCCGTCCTGTTGATCATGCTGCTCATCCTGCTCTCGGCGATCAGCATCGTGCGCGAGCGCGAACAGGGGACGCTCGAGCAGCTGATGGTGACGCCGATCCGGATCACCGAGATGGTGATGGGCAAGACCATCCCCTTCATGCTCATCGGCTACGTGATCGTATGCCTGATCACCGTCGTCGGCACCCTCTGGTTCGGCGTGCCGATCCGAGGCAACCTCGGCGTCCTGATGGCCCTCAGCGGCCTCTACATGCTCTCGGCGCTCGGCCTCGGGATGCTGGTCAGCTCGCTGGCCCACACGCAGCAGCAGGCGATGATGCTCGCCATGTTCTTCATCATCCCGCAGATCCTGCTCTCCGGCTTTATCTTCCCGATAGAGAGCATGCCGGAAGTGTTGCAGTGGTTGACGCTCGTCATCCCGGCGCGCTACTTCCTGATAATTATCCGCGGCGTATTCCTAAAGGGGGTGGGATTCGCCGAGCTGATACCGGAAACGCTGGGGCTGGCCGTCCTGGCGGCCGCGATCTTCGGCCTCGCGATCTTCAGGTTCAGCCGCAGGCTGGAGCTCTGATCCCGGTAGAGACGACTACCTGGCCGCCGTGCCGTTTCTCCTCGCTAATTCTTACCGCCTTCGGCCGCTCCCGCCCCCCTTGCCGCCGGGATCGCGCGGATCGGGTCCGAGGTTGCCCGGGTAACGGAAACCGGTGTTCGGGTCGTTGCCGGTGTGGTTGCCGCCCCTGCCGCCATCCGGGCGCCTGCCACCGCCCACGGGATCGCCGCCGTGCTGCGGTCCCCTGCGGCTGCGGTAGCGCGTCGCGTCGGGGCTATCGCTTCTCCCACCCCCACCCGCACCCGAGGGGCCGCCACGCTGTCCGCGCGGGGGGCCGGACCTGCCGCCGCGCGGAGGACCCGATCTGCTGCCGCGCGGAGGGCCAGACCTGCCGCCGGCCGGAGGTCTCGATTTGTCGCCACCTTCTTTTTCTTCGAGGACGGCGCGCCTGCTGAGCCTTACCTTTCCCGAGGCCTTGTCGATCTCGATCACTTTGACGAGCACCTCTTCGCCGACCTTCAACTCATCGCTGACCTGGTTGATGCGATGGTGGGCGATCTCGGAGATGTGCAGCAAGCCCTGCACGGTGGGCAGGATCTGCACGAAGGCCCCGAAGTCGACGATGCTCACCACCTTGCCCAGGTACTTCTTGTTCAGCTCCGGCTCCTCGACGATCTCCTCGATGCGGCGCCTGGCCGCCTCGAGGCTCTCGGCGTTGGGCGAGTAGATGAGGACCGTGCCGTCGTCCTCGACGTCGATCTCGGCCTTGGTCTCCTCCACGATCGCCCTGATCACCTTACCGCCGGGGCCGATGATGTCGCGGATCTTGTCGACGTCTATCTTGATGGTGACGATGCGCGGCGCGTAGGGGCTCAGCTCGGCGCGCGGCTCGGAAATCGTCTCATCCATGATGTCCAGGATGTGGAGCCTGCCGCGCTTGGCCTGCTCCAGCGCCCGGCTCAGGATCTCGGTGGTCACGCCGGCGATTTTGATGTCCATCTGCAGCGCCGTTATGCCCTCGCGGGTGCCGGCGACCTTGAAGTCCATGTCGCCGTAGTGGTCCTCCTCGCCGGCGATGTCGGTAAGCACGACCACCTCGTCGCCCTCCTTCAGCAACCCCATCGCCACGCCGGCCACCGCGGCGCGCACCGGCACGCCGCCGTCGAACAGGGCCAGCGAGCCGCCGCAGACGGTGGCCATCGACGAGGAGCCGTTGCTCTCCAGTATGTCGCTGACGAGGCGCAGCGTGTAGGGAAACTCGTCTTCGCTGGGCATCACCGGCTCGAGGGCCCGGTGGGCCAGGGCCCCGTGTCCGATCTCCCGACGGCTGGCGCCGCGCAGGAACTTCACTTCGCCGACGCTGTAGGGCGGGAAGTTGTAGTGGAGCAGGAAGCGCCGCTTCCACTCGCCCTCCAGCTCGTCCATGATCTGCGCGTCGCTGCGGGCGCCGAGCGTGGTGGTGACCAGCGACTGCGTCTCTCCGCGGGTGAAGAGTGCCGAGCCGTGCGTGCGCGGCAGGAACTGCACATCGCAGCTCACCTGCCTGACCTCGTCGAAGGCGCGGCCGTCGAACCTGCGCTTGCCGCGGAACATCCCGTCGCGGAAGACCTTGAGCTTGATCTCGTCGAAGGCCCGGGCTGCGAAGGCCAGCTCAGCGCTATCCTCCGGGTACTGCTCCAGCAGCGACTTCTTCAGTTCGTCGAGCCTCAGACTCTTTTTCTTCTTTACCGGCGTCGAGAGCGCGGCCACAAGCTCGTCGCCCACCTTGGACTGAACTTCCTTGACGATCTCAGCCGGAATCCGCTCTGGTTCGATCTTCCACTTCTCGATTCCCAGGGCCACGGCCATCCGCTTCTGCATTTCGATGATCGGCAGGCACTCGCGCCAGGCCAGGTCCAGGGCCTCGACGATCAGCTCCTCGCCGACCTCCCGTCCCCCGGCCTCGACCATGATTACCGCCTCCTCGCTGCAGGTAGCCACCAGGTCGAGAGTCGAGCGCTCGATCTCCTCGTTCGTCGGGTTGACGACGAAGTCGCCGTCGACCATGCCGACGCGCACGGCCGCGAGCGGTGTGGCAAACGGGATCTCCGACAGGTAGAGCGCCGCGGCGCCGCCGACGATACCGAGGATGTCGGGCGGGTTGACGATGTCGTAGGAGAGCACCGAGGCTATCACCTGCGTCTCGTGGAAGTAGCCCTCAGGGAACATCGGCCGCAGCGAGCGGTCGGTCAGCCGGCAAATGAGCACCTCGCTCTCCGACGGCCTCCCCTCCCTGCGGAAAAAGCCGCCGGGAATCTTGCCGGCGGAGAAGGTGTATTCGCGGTAGTCGACAGTCAGCGGCAGGAAGTGCATCCCTTCGCGCGGCTCGCGCTGGGCGCAGGCGGTCACCAGAATCACCGTGTCGCCGAAGCGCACCGTTACCGCCCCGTCGGCCTGCCGGGCGATGTCGCCTGTAGAAAGGGATAGAGTCTTTCCCCCTATTTCAATCTCTTCTCGAATTTCCATTGAATCCTCCGGATATCGGGCGAGCGCCTTCTGCTCGGCGCCTGTACTACAGCCCACGGCCTGCTACTTCGGTAAGCCGGCCAACATGTATAGGTTAGGTTTACTTTCGCAGTTTTAACCGCTTCAGGATTTCGCGGTAGCGATTCACATCATTCGCCTTCATGTAGTCGAGCATACGGCGGCGCTGCCCGACCATCTTTAGCAGCCCGCGGCGGGAATGGTGATCCTTCTTGTGGGCCTTGAAGTGCCCCGATAGCTGATTGATACGCTCGCTCAGGAGCGCTATCTGCACTTCCGGGGAGCCGGTATCCATACCGTGAAGGCGAAACTTCTCTATTACCTCCGCCTTGTCTTCTTTGCTCAGTGGCACGTCGCTTCCTCTTCAGTATCGTCTCGTTTCCTGCCGCCTACCGGCGTCTTCCCTCGCTAATACTAGCACAACGCCCGCGGCCAGAGCAAGCTTAGCCGCGGCGACGATTCGGCCCCCCTCAGGAGCGCGAGTCGCGGATGAGCCTCGCCACCTCCGGCACGACCTGGAAGAGATCGCCTACGATGCCGAAGTCGCAGTGCTGGAACAGCGGCGCGTCTGCATCCTTGTTGACCGCCACGATCGTCTTCGACGAGCTCATGCCGGCCAGATGCTGGATGGCGCCGCTGATGCCAATGGCTATGTAGAGGTCGGGCGACACGGTCTTGCCGGTCTGTCCCACCTGGTGCTTGTGGTCGATCCAGCCGGCGTCTACTGTGGCCCTCGAGGCGCCAACCGCCGCGCCCAGCGCGTCGGCCAGCTCGCGAATGAGTGCGTAATTTTCGGGGCCCTTGATGCCGCGGCCGCCGGAGACAACTATAGTGGCTTCTGCCACGTCGAGTTCGCCTTCCTCTGCGGCCACCAGCTGCACGCTCCCCGGATCGGCCCCGCTCATTTCGACCGCCAGCTCAACCAGCTCGGGATCGCCGGGCTCGTCCACCGGGGTTGCTGCGAAGACGTTGGGCCGCAGGCTCAGCATCAGCGGGTACGATCTCGAGCGGTAGTCGGCGAAGCACTTGCCGGCGTAGATCGGCTTGCGCACCCGCAGGGCGCTGCCGTCGGCCGCGATCGCCGTGACGTCGCTGCAGAGCCCGCAGTGCGCCAGGGCGGCGCACAGCGGCGCCAGGTCCTTGCCCATGGCGGTCGCCGAGAAGAGGACCAGCCTGGCGTCAAGCTCGGCCATCGCCTTGACGACGGCCTGCGCGTACGACCGGTTCCTGTAGTCCGCCAGATCCGGGCTGTCGGCGAGATAGATCTTCGCCGGCCCGTAGGCCTTCAGCTCTTCCGCCGGCGCTCCCAGACCGCTACCAACGGCCAAGGCGGCCAGTTGACCGCCGAGTTCCGCGGCCAGGGCACGGCCTTGGGTGAGGGCCTGCAGCGACTGCGGCTTTATCTGCCCGCCGCGCTGCTCTATGAATACTAGGATTCCATCCGGCATCTCTCGAACCCCTCAGATCACTTTCGCTTCGTTTCTCATCCAGTCGACCAGCTTTGCCGCAGCGCCGGCGGGATCGTCTCCCGCCTCGATTAAAATCCCCTCGCCGCGGGGTGGCGGCATCTCTATGCCCGTCAGCTCCATCGCCGCACCCTCCTCTGCGAGTATGCCGTGGTTGACGTCCAGGTCGGCGGGCGAGATCTCCTCGATCTGCGCCCGCTTGGCGGCCATGATCCCCTTCAGCGACGGGTAGCGTGGCTCGTTGAGACCCTTCTCGGCGCTTACGACGGCCGGCAGGGCCGCCTCTACCACTTCGGTCATCCCCTCGATCTGGCGGTGGGCGGTAAAACCGCCCCCGGCGATCTCCAGCTTGCTGACGGTCGTCACGACGGGCAGGCCGAGCAGGACTGCCAGCATCTGGGGCACCTGGCCGTTGTCGGTGCCGATCGCCTGCTTGCCGCAGATGATCAGCTCGTAGGGCCGGTCCTTGATCGCCGCCGCCAAGAGCGAGGCCAGCGCGAAGCTGTCGCAGCCGGCCGCCTCCTCGAGCTTGATCCTCACCGCCGCGTCAGCGCCCATCGCCAGGCCGGTTCGCAGCGCCTGAGTCGAGCCGGCATCGCCTACCGTGATCACGGTGACGCTGCCCTCCCCGGCCTTCTCCTTGAGCTGGAGCGCCTCTTCGATGGCGATCTCGTCGAACGGGTTGACCTCCATCTTTACGCCGGTCAGGTCGAGAGAGCGGCCGTCGGCGGCGATCTTCACCCGGATTTCCGTCTCGGGAACCTGCTTTATAGGCACGATTACATTCATCCGGTATTCCTCCCTTAGGCTCTTGTTGGGATATCGCTGCGTCCGGGCTGCTCCGGCCCCGCCGCTCCCCATCCCCGCGAGCTTCCAATTAGCCCGTGAAGCGCTTGAACAGGATCGCGGCGTTCGTCCCCCCGAAGCCGAAGGAGTTTGTCAGGGCGTAGTCGATCTTCATCTCCCGAACCCCCTCGGTGACGAAATCGAGGTCGCACTCCGGGTCGGGAACCTCGATGTTGATCGTCGGGTGAACCTTCTGCTCGCGGATGCTCAGCACGGTAACCGCGGTCTCGACGCCGCCCGCGGCCCCGAGCAGGTGGTCGATCTCCGATTTCGTGGAGCTGATCGCCAGCTTGTAGGCGTGCGCGCCGAAGGTCGCCTTGAGCGAGATCACCTCCGCGCGGTCCCCCGAGGGCGTGGCGGTGCCGTGAGCGTTTATGTAGTCGACTTCCTGCGGCCGGATGCCGGCGTCGTTGATGGCGTTGAGCATTACGCGCCGCGCCCCGTCGCCGTCCTCGCACGGCGCCGTCATGTGGAAGGCGTCGGAGCTCATGCCGTAGCCGACAACCTCAGCGTAGATGTCTGCTCCCCGCCCGAGCGCGAACTCCAGATCTTCGAGCAGAACCAGGCCGGCGCCCTCGCCGATGACGAAGCCGTCCCGCTCGAGGTCGAACGGCCTGCTCGCCTTCTGCGGCTCGTCGTTGCGGGTAGAGAGCGCCCGCGCCGCGGCGAAGCCGCCGATTGCCAGCGGCGTTATGACGCTTTCCGATCCCCCGGCGATCATGGCCACCGCATCGCCGCGCTGGATGATCTTGAAGCTGTCTCCGATGGCGTGGCAGCCGGTGGAGCAGGCGGTGCTGGTTGCGGAGTTGGGGCCGCGCATGTTGTACTTGATCGACACCTGACCGGAGGCCATGTTGACAATCAGCGAGGGGATGAAGAAGGGCGAGAACTTCTTCCACGACTTGCCGTTCTGGCTGGCGTACATCGCCTGATGCTGGCGCTCGATCACCGGCAGCCCGCCGATTCCGGAGCCGATGTAGACGCCGATGCGATCCCGGTTGTGCGGTGTAACCTGGAGCTTCGAGTCGTCCATAACCTGCGCCGCGGCAGCCATCGCGAACTGGATGAAGCGGCCCATCCTGCGCACCTCTTTGAAGTTCATGTAGAGCTTTGGATCGAAGTCCTTCACTTCGGCCGCGATGCGCACGGGCCAGCCTTCGGTGTCGAAGGTGGTTATCTCGCCGACACCGCTGCGCCCTTCCAGCAGGGCTTCCCAAGTCTCCCCGGTGGTGTTGCCGACTGGGGTGACCACGCCGAGTCCGGTTACGACAACTCTTCTGGCTTCCACTTCTGCTTTCCTCACGACGCGAGCCGCGAACAACCGAGTGCCCCGAGGGCCCGGCGGCTCGGCGTCAGTCCGCGTGCTGTTTGAGGTAATCGATGGCGTCCTGCACCTTGCCGATTTTCTCGGCGTCCTCGTCGGGAATTTCCATGTTGAACTCCTCCTCGAACGCCATCACCAGCTCGACCGTGTCGAGCGAGTCCGCGCCCAGATCGTCGACGAAGTGAGCCTCCGGTGTTACTTCCTCGTCATCCACTCCCAGCTGCTCGACGATGATCTTTTTTACTCTTTCCTCGATAGTGGCCATTTAGCAAACCTCCTCTGCTGTCTCGATTGCCTCGGATGCCATTGCTTAGATTAAAAAACGCGACGGCCGCGGCCGTCACATGTACATCCCTCCGTTCACGTTCAGGACGGCGCCGGTGACGTACGCGGCGCCGTCCGAGACCAGGAAGAGAACCGCCCTGGCGATGTCCTCCGGCCGCCCCAGCCTCCCCAGCGGCACGTTGGCCATCAGGCGCTGGCGGATCTCGTCGGACAGCGATTCGGTCATGGCGGTCTCGATGAAGCCGGGAGCGACGGCGTTGACGGTTATACCGCGCGACCCGAGCTCCCGCGCCGCGCTCTTGGTGAAGCCGATGAGGCCGGCCTTCGCCGCGCCGTAATTGGTCTGGCCCGGATTACCCATCTGGCCGATAACGCTGGCTATGTTTACTATGCGCCCGTAGCGGCGCTTCATCATAAAGCGCGAAGCGGCCTGGGTGCAATTGAAAACGCCGGTAAGGTTCACCGCCATCACGTCGTCCCACTGTTCCCGCTTCATCCGTACCAGAAGGTTGTCGCGCGCGATGCCCGCGTTGTTGACTAGGTGATCGAGGCGACCGAATTCCTCGACCACGGCCTCCACCGACCGGCGCGTGCTCTCGGCATCGGCGACATCGAGTGCGAGGGGCAGGGCCTGGCGGCCGAGCGAGCGCACCTCGCCGGCGACGCGCTCGACCCCGTCTTGCTGTACGTCGCCCAGCGCGACGTCGGCGCCGGCTGCCGCCAGCTCCAGGGCAATGGCGCGCCCGATCCCTTGCGCCGCCCCGGTGACAATCGAAACACGACCTTCAAGCTCTCCCATCGCCGCTACTCCTCCATCCGCAGTGCAGACAGCGTTGCCCCGAGCGACTCGACATCCTCGACGTTGAGGCAGGCTACCGACCGGTCTATCCGTTTAATGAGCCCGCAGAGAACCCTGCCCGGCCCGAATTCGACCACCGTATCGATTCCCATCTCCACGACGCGGCGTACCGTCTCCTCCCAGCGCACCGGCGACACGACCTGCTTAACCAGCCCCCGCCTGGCGGCCTCGCCGTCGCGCAGCAGCTCGACGTCGGCGTTGTTGACCAGCGGCACCGCCAGCGGCCCGAAAGGTATCGCGGCCAGGACGCCGCGCATGCCGTCCTGGGCCGGCCTCATCAGGCTGCTGTGGAACGGCGCGCTCACCTGCAGCCGCAGGGCCCGCTTGGCCCCGCGCTTCCTGGCGATCTCAACCGCCCTGCCGACGGCGCCAACCTGCCCGGCGATCACTATCTGGCCGGGGCAATTGACGTTGGCCAGCTCGAGTACCTCGCCCTCGGCCGCCGCGCAGCAGATCGAGGCCACCTCCTCGGTACCCATACCGATGATCGCGGCCATCGCGCCCTGGCCGACCGGCACCGCCTCCTGCATCAGCTCACCGCGGCGCCGCACTGCGTAGGCAGCGTCCCCGAGGCCGAGGCAGCCGGCGGCCACCAGCGCAGAGTACTCGCCGAGGCTGTGGCCGGCGACCACGTCGGGCTTAATCCCCTCCGAGTCCACGATCCGCCAGGCCGCGAGGCTGACGGTGAGTATCGCCGGCTGCGTGTTGGCAGTCAGGGAAAGCTCGCTCTCCGGCCCCTTGAAGCAGAGCCGGGCGATCGGCAGGCCTAATCGCTTCTCCGCCTGCTCGAACGTCTCCCGCGCCTGGTGGTGGGCTCGGTAGAGCTCACTACCCATGCCGACGTACTGCGAACCCTGACCCGGGAAGACGAATGCGAGTTTGCCCATCTGCTATCCTTCGTGCCTGGCTGCCTCCTTGATCAACGCCAGCGCGATCGTGTTGCGCTGAATCTCGTTGGTCCCCTCGTAGATCTGCAGGATCTTGGCGTCGCGCATCAGCTTCTCCACCGGGTACTCGCGCATGAATCCGTAGCCCCCGAACACCTGCACCGCGTTGATGGCCGCCCGCATTGCCACGTCGGAGGCGAAGCACTTGCTCATCGCCGCCTCCTTGGCGAACGAGCGCACGCCGCGGTCGATGTTGAGGCAGGTGATGTAGACCAGCGCCCGTGCCGCTTCGGTCTCGATTGCCATATCGGCCAGCATGTGCTGGACTGCCTGGAAGGCGGCTATCGGCTGGCCGAACTGGCGGCGTGTGCGGGCGTAGCCGACGGCGTGGTCCAGGGCCCCCTGCGCGAGACCAACCGCCTGGGCGCCGACGCCCACGCGCGCCCTGTCAAGCGTGCGGACGGTGGTCAGCAGCCCCGTTCCGGGGCGGCCGAGTATGTTCTCTGCCGGGATGCGGCAGTCTTCGAAGATCACCTCGCGCGTGGAGGAGCAGCGGATACCGAGCTTCTTTTCTTTGGCGCCGAAGCTCAGCCCCGGACTCTCGGCCTCGACTAGGAGAGCGCTGATGCCGCGGGCACCCCTAGTCTTGTCGGTCACGGCGATCACCGTGTAGAGGTCGGCCTCGCCGCTGTTTGTGATCCACTGCTTGCAGCCGTTGAGCACCCATTCGTCGCCGTCACGCGCGGCGGTGGTTCTGATGGCCATGGCGTCGCTGCCGGCCTCCGCTTCCGTCAGGCAGAAGGCGGTCAGGTGCTCACCGGCGGCTATTGGCGGCAGGTATCGCTTCTTTTGCTCTTCGGTGCCGCTGAACAGTAGCGGGAAGGCCCCCAGGGCGTTCGCCGCGTAGCTTGTGCTGACACCGAGGCAGGCCTTGCTCAGCTCCTCGGTGACGATGGAGAGTTCGGTCATGCCACCGCCGAAGCCGCCATACTCCTCCGCCAAGTAGACGCCGAGCAGCCCGGACTTGGCCAGGTGCTCGAGAATCCGCCGCGGGAACTCCTCCTCCTCGTCCAGGGCGGCGGCGACGGGACGGACCTCGCTCTCCGCTATCCTGCGCGCCAGATTCTGGATCTCCTGCTGCTCTTCCGTAAAGAAGTATTCCATTACCTCTCCCCGCTCTTTTCCTAAAGGCGCAGCAGCATTGCGCCCCAGGTGACGCCGCCCCCGAAGGCGGTCAGCAGCACGAGGCTGCCCTCACCGATGCGCCCGGAGAGCAGGTTCTCGTGCAGCCCAATAGGAATGGTCGCCGAGGAGCTGTTGCCGATGCGGTCGATGTTGGAGTAGACAACATCCGGGCCCAAGCCTAGCCGCTGGGCGACGCCGTCGGTGATCCGCTGGTTCGCCTGGTGCGGAATTACCAGGTCGAGGTCCTCGGGGCCGTAGCCGGCCTCCTTGAGGACCTGCTTGCTGGAGTCGGCCATCGCCCTCACGGCAACCTTGAACAGCTCGTTGCCGCGCATCTTTATGTAGTGTCGGCCGCTGGCCAGTACCGCCTCGCTGAATGGCTCACGCGTACCGCCGGCCGGCACGTTGAGCACGTCCGCGAAGTTGCCGTCGCTGCCGATCGTGGAGGCCAGGAAACCGCGGCCCTCGGGCACGCGGCCGACCACGGCGGCGCCGGCGCCGTCGGCGAAGAGGACGCATGTGGCGCGGTCGGTCCAGTCGGTCCACTTGCTGAGTAGCTCGCTGCCGATCACCAGGATCTTCTCTGAGGATCCGTCCCTGACGAACTTTTCAGCGACCGAGAGGCCGTAGATGAAGCCGCTGCAGGCGGCCGAGATGTCGAAGGCGGCGGCGTTGGAGGCGCCCAGTTCGGCCTGGATCAGGCAGGCTGTAGCGGGCAACGGCATGTCGGGCGTCACCGTGGCGCAGATCAGCATATCGAGCTCGTCGGCGCCTACGCCGGACCGCTCGAGAGCCTCGCAGCCGGCCCTGATGGCGAAGGTCGAGTTGCACTCGTCGGGGCGGGCTATCGTCCGCTGGCGGATGCCGGTTCGCGAGCGGATCCACTCGTCGCTGGTATCGACTATCTTCTCAAGATCGAAATTGGTCACTATGTTGTCGGGCAGCGCCGCGCCGGTCCCGATGATCCCCGCGTTGAAGGCCAATCTGCTTCTCCTGATTGTTCAGAGGATGTGCTGTGCATACAGTTCGGAAATGCGATCGCTGATGCGTTCGCTGGCCCTGTGGTCGTAGAAGTCGGCAGCGACTAGGATGGCGTTCTTGATCGCCTGGGGGTTGGAGCGGCCGTGGCAGATGATGCTCACTCCCTTGACGCCGAGCAGCAGCGCGCCGCCGTACTCCGTGTAGTCGAACTTCTGCTTCAGGCGCTTGAAAGACCTCCTCATCATCAGCGCGGCGACCTTGGTCACCCAGGTGCTCAGCAGCTCCTTCCTGAGCACAAAAAAGGCCAGCTCGGCGATGCTTTCGGCGGCCTTGAGGACGGCGTTGCCGGTGAAGCCGTCGGTGACGATGACGTCGCACTGGCCGTTGAAGAGGTCGCGGCCCTCGACCGGGCCGATGAAGTTGAGGCTGGTCCGCTCGAGCAGCGCCACCGTTTTTCGCACCAGCTCGTTGCCCTTGGTGGCCTCCTCGCCGTTGCTGAGCACCCCGACCCTGGGCCGCTTGATCTGCAGGATGTCCTCGGCGAAAATGTTGCCCATGATCGCGAACTGCACGAGGTTGCTGCTGCGGCAGGTAACGTTGGCGCCGACGTCGAGGAAGACGGCCGGCTTGCCGTGCGGCGTCGGCACGGTCAGGGCCAGCGCCGGGCGCTTGACCCCCGGCAGGCTGCCGACGACGATCTTGGTGAT
The DNA here is from genome assembly GCA_964408025.1 of uncultured Acidobacteriota bacterium. GTDB lineage: Bacteria > Acidobacteriota > DATKUA01 > DATKUA01 > DATKUA01 > CAYOXX01. Next base: position 29,408 of record CAYOXX010000002.1, read on the forward strand.
CGCCATCGCCGCGCCGGTGTGGCCGGCGGTGACGATGCCGTGCGCCTTGCCCTCGCGCACGAGCCGCGTGCAGACGCGAATCGAGGAGTCCCGTTTCGACCGCAGGGCGGTCAGAGTCGGCTCGTCCATGCGAATAACTTCGGAGGCGTGCACCACTTCGATCGGCAGGCCGTCGGCGTCGTGCTTCCCGAGCTCTTGGCGAACCGCATCCTCGTCGCCCACCAGGATGGTGTGAACTCCGGCATCGCGAGCCGCGGCTATCGAGCCCAGGACCGGATTAGCGGGAGCGTAGTCGCCCCCCATCGCGTCAACGGCTATGATCATCTATTTTTACCTCCCCCGGATTATCTGCAGCCCCCCGCGGACCAGCGTATCATTCTTCTTCCGTCTCCACCACGACACGGCCCTTGTAGTAGCCGCAGCTCGGGCAGGCATGATGCGGGAGTTTCAACTCGTAGCAGTTGGGGCATAAGGAAAGGCCGGGCGCCTGCAGCCGGTCGTGGCTGCGCCGGCGGTCGCGGCGGCCCGTCGCGTTACGACGTCTGGGGTTTGGCATTGCCCTTCTCTCTGCGCTCGGGCTGTCGCGGAATCGGCCTGTACCGCGTCACGCTCCGAACAGCTTTTTCTTGATCTCCTTGAGAACCAGCAGCCGATCGTCGACCCTACCGTCCGGGCAGTCGCAGGGCCCCTCGTTAAGATCCCTGCCGCAGACCTGGCAGAGGCCTTTGCAGTCGTCGGAGCAGAGTATCTTCATCGGCAGCGCGAGCACCACCTGCTCGTCGATCACCTGGCGCAGGTCCAGCGTGTCCAGGTAGGAGGCCACGTTCATGTCCTTGTCGGCGAGTTCTACATCAACCTCACCGGCCGGCATCCGATCCCGGGGGATGAATACCAGGTCGATCTTCCGTTCCAGCGTGTGTTCGAAGGAGCGCAGGCAGCGATGGCAGGTGAGCGTCAGGCTCGCCCTAAAGGAGCCTTCGAGCTTGAAATCCCTATCCTTGCCGGTCAGAACCAGATCGATAGCAACCGGTTCGCGATAGCCGACACCATCCATCGGATGGCGCTCGCCGCCCATGGCGACGGCCTGCTCGAGCCGGACGGTCTGGTTCAGTAACTTGTTGAGTTCAATAACCATTTCAACCCGGCCCCAAAATGCGCGACACGGTAGCACGCGGGTTTTTTCATTGTCAAGAGTTGGCACTTTCGAGCGCCCTGCAACAACCGCACACAATAAAGCGGCCCTTCCTGGTATCGCCGGATCGCACCGAGTAAACCCGCTCGCTCTGGCCGTGAGCGTGTTCACCTGGAACGCCCTTGAATCGAATATCATTGGACTTCCGCCTGCGGCGTGGTCGCATCGCCGCCCCTCGCCCCTTTGCCACCCTTTTCACTTAATAGACAATTCGATAAGATAGCACCATGACACTGACCAGCGACGCGAGATCGGAGGCGGAGAGGCTGCGCCGCGAGATCGAGGAGCACAACTACCGCTACCACGTCCTCGACAGCCCGTCAATCACCGACGCGGAGTACGACGCGCTCTTCCACCGCCTGCTGTTGCTGGAGGAGAGCTACCCCGAACTCCGCACACCCGACTCCCCCACCCAGCGAGTCGGCGCCGCCCCGCTCGACAAGTTCGAGCCCTACCGCCACTGTCTGCCGATGCTCTCGCTGGCCAACGCCATGGACGAGGCTGAACTCCTGTCCTTCGATGCCAGGGTGCGGAAGAATCTCGACACCGACGACAAGATCACATACTTCGCGGAGCCGAAGTTCGACGGCCTCGCGGTCGAGCTGGTTTACCGCGACGGAGTCCTGGAGGTCGGCGCCACGCGCGGCGACGGCGTCACCGGCGAGAACGTCACCCGCAACCTGCGGACGATTCGAGCCGTCCCCCTGCGCCTTAGGGCCAATCCCGACTACGCGATACCTTCGCTGCTGGAGGTGCGCGGCGAGGCGATCATGCGCAACCCGGCCTTCGCCGCCCTCAACCGCCGCCGCGAGGAGGCTGGCGAGCCGACTTTTGCCAACCCGCGTAACGCCGCTGCCGGCTCGATCCGCCAGCTCGACAGCGGCGTTACGGCATCGCGCGAACTTAACTTCTTCTGCTACGGCATCGGCCGTGTCGAGGGCGAGAGCATCGCGCTGGAGAGTCACAGCGCCAGCCTGCGGGCACTTAGCGCCTGGGGACTGAAGGTCAATGACCTGGGGAGGCCCTGCCACGGCGCCGAGGAGGCAATCCGCTTCTACTCCGAAATCGAGGCCGCGCGAGAAAAGCTGGACTACGAGATCGACGGCGCCGTCGTCAAGGTGGACGATTTCTCGCTACAGCGGAGACTGGGTGCCGTCAGCCGCTCGCCACGTTGGGCCGTCGCCTACAAGTTCGCGCCGAGGCAGGCGGTGACGACCATCAACGAGATAACTGTGCAGGTCGGCCGCACGGGCGCCCTGACGCCGGTCGCCGAGCTGGAGCCGGTCGAGGTAGCCGGGGCCACCGTCAGCCGCGCTACGCTCCACAACGAGGGCGAAATCCGGCGCAAGGACATCCGCATCGGAGACACCGTGATCGTCCAGCGGGCGGGCGACGTGATACCCGAAGTGGTGCGGGTGCTCGACGAGCGGCGGGACGGCTCGCAGCGCGTCTTCGAATTCCCAAGCCGCTGCCCGGTCTGCGGCGCCGCCGCGCGCAGGCCGGAGGGCGAGGCGGTGGCCCGCTGCCCGAACCGATCCTGCCCGGCGCAGGCGCGCCAGTCGATCCGGCACTTCGTCTCCCGCGGCGCCATGGACATCGAGGGATTGGGTGCCAGGATCGCAAACCAGCTGCTCGACGAGGGCCTCATCGCCGACGTGGCCGACCTATACGATCTCACTCCCGAGCAGTTGGAACCGCTCGAGGGTTTCGCAGAAAAGAGCGCCGCAAACCTCGTCGCGGCGATCGCTGAGAGCGCCGGCAGGGACTACTCGAGGCTTCTGTTTGCTCTCGGCATCCGCCACGTCGGCGAGCACCTTGCCATGGTTCTGGCCCGCGCCTTCCCCTCCATCGACGCCCTCGCCGCCGCCACCCGCGATGAGCTCGAAGCGTTGCACGAGGTCGGGCCGCAGGTAGCCGAAAGCGTGGTCGACTACTTCTCCGAAGAACGCAACCGTCGGCTGGTGAGGCGCCTGCGGGCCACTGGGCTGCGGATGGATGCAGACGCTGGGGCCGAATCTGCCGATTCGCCACTTGCCGGCAAAACGATCGTCTTCACCGGCTCGCTCGAGCGCCTGACCAGGAGCGAAGCCAAGGCACTCGTTGAAAAATTCGGGGGGCGGGCGGCTGGTTCCATCTCGGCCAGGACCGACCTAGTCGTGGCCGGGCCCGGCGCCGGCAGCAAGCTGGCCAAAGCAAAAGAGTTGGGGATTAGGATAGTTACAGAGGAAGAGTTTTTTTCGATGCTGCCTCCGGGGGCGGCCCCCAGGCAGTAGTACCGCTTCAGGCGATCCGGTCCGCTTTCTTGGTCAGGGTAACCTCGTTGCCGGCGTCGTTATACCTCATCTCGTCGACGAAGAACAAGGAGAGGACGATGCCGCGCCCCGATTCGCTCAGCAGGTCGCCGGCGTCCGCCGAGGCCAGCACTCCGCGCCAGTCGAAGCCCTTGCCCTCGTCCGCAACTCTGAACTCCACGCCTTCGGGACTCAGTTCGTATGCGATCCTCACCCTGCGTTCGGCAAACCTGGGATCGCTCCGCCTCCTGGCAATCAGACTTTCGAGGCGACCCAGTTCGCGCGCCCTCATTTTCTCATCGTAGCTGATCTCGAGGTTGCCGTGCTCGATCGCGTTCCCGATCATCTCCGCCAGAGCGGTCTCGATCCGCTCGACGGAGGTGAAGTCGAACAGCAGCGACAGCGAGCGCCCCAGATCGCGGACAACGGCCGGGATGAGCGACGGGTCGCTGGGGATCTCCAGCGTGCGCGACTCCTCGCGCAGAATCCCCTCGGTCACCAGATCGAGCTCCCGCGCCGCGGAGACGGCAACCAAGCCGATGAGAATGCGCTCCAGCTCGCCCAGGTCGATCGGCTTCTTGAGGTAGTTACTGGCGCCGGCTCGCAGGGCCTCGACGGCCAGCGATTCGCTGCCGTGGCCGGTTACGATGACGACGCTGGTCTCTCCGCTGATCTTCTTGATCCGGCGCAGCAGCTCGAGGCCGTTCATCTCGGGCATGCGCACGTCGGTGACCACGATCTTGTAGCGCCGGCGCTCGAACTCGCGCAGTGCCTCTGCGCCGTTCCCCGCCGGTGTGACCTCGTATCCCTCCTCCGCCAGGAACTCGCAGAGCTCGGTCAGGGTTGCCGGCTCGTCGTCGACGACAAGGATGGACGTAGCGCTCATCTCGAGGCTCTTTCGTCCTGCGACGGCGTCTCGTCGGCTACCGGCAGCTTGATGCGGAAAATAGTGCCTTCCATCTCCGCGCTGGAGCACTCGATGCCGCCGCCCATGTCGCGCAGGATGCTGTAACTTATCGAGAGCCCCAGCCCGGTTCCCGAGCCCACCTCCTTGGTGGTGAAGAACGGCTCGAAGATCCTCTCCAGAACCTCCGGGGGCATGCCGCAGCCGTTGTCGCTGAACTCCACGACCACAAAGTCGCCCTCCGGATGGCGGGCGCGAATCTCGAGACGCTTACGATACGAGACGTCGGTTTCGCCCAGCCTCTCCTCCTTGAAATCGAGGGCGTCTCGAGCATTGGCCATGAGGTTGATGAAGACCTGCTCGAGCCGCGTCAGCTCCGTCCGCACTGGCGGCAGGTCGGGGGGGAAGTCGGCTACCAGCTCGATACCTTGCAGGCGGACCTGCTCGCCCAGCAGTGTCAGAACACCGTCCAGGGCCTCTTTAAGCTGGACGGCGCTGGTCCTGACGCCGTTCTTGCGCCCGAAGCCGCGCAGGTGGTCGATAATCAGCGTCGCCCGATTGAGCTGGTCCCTGATCAGAAACAGCTTGTCGCGAAAGAACTTCTTGTCCAGCTTGCGAGTGAACAACCGCTTGTTCAGCCGTTGGGTCACGATCTTGATAGTGTTGAGCGGCTGGCTTAGTTCGTGGGCGATCCCGGTGGCCATTTCGCCAAGCGTGGCGAGCTTGCCCGCCTGGATCAGCTCCATCTGCTTCTGCTCCAACTCGCTCTCCATCCGCTTGCGCTCGCTGATGTCGCGCATGACGACCACGTACTGGAAGCCGGAAGCCTCCTCAGCCGATGAGAAACTGATTTCCAGAGGGACACGCCTTCCGTCGGCCGCGACCACCTCAAAATTTATTGTGCGGCCAACCAGCAGATCAAGTTCCGGCCCGCTGCCCAGGGCCTCGTTAAGCTCGCCCTTGCGCGCCAACACAGCCGCCATGTCCAGCCCGATCGCATCTTGCCGGGGGATGCCTAATATCCTTTCGATGGCGGAGTTGGCGAAGGTAATCTTCCCGGTCGAGTCAAGCCCGATGATCGCCTCGAAGGTGCTCTCCGTCAGCACGCGGTAGCGCTTCTCCGAAAGCTCCAGTTGATGCTGCAGCTCTTCCCGCTCATCCCGGCTGCGCTTCTGGGCTACGGCGTTGCGGATGGCGTTGGCCAGCCGTGCGATGTGGGCCGAGCTGATGTCCTTGACGAAGTAATCCACAACGCCTATACGGAAAGCCTCAGCGGCCACCTCCTCACTCCCCCAGCCGGTCATGAAGATCACCGGGACGCGCCAGCCGGCTTCCTTGATCCGCTTCAGCAGCCTTAATCCGTCCAGGCCGGCGGAGAGCTCATAGTCGGCCAGGACGAGGTCGATTCCGCCCTCGCCTAGGATGCGTAGGCAGTCGTCTGCACGGGCAACCCACTGGATGGAAATCGAGCTGTCCTCCCGCCGAAGCTGGCGGGAGACGACGTCGAAATCGAACTCCGAGTCGTCCACCATCAGCACGTGAATTTCGGACATCCCCCTGCGACCGAAACGACATTAATAAACGAATTTTACCACTTGCGCGTTTCTTGCTCAACGTTGGACCCACCACCGCTTCGCGCTCAAACTGCCGGATTTATCTAAACCGCAGCCACAACAGATCACAGATCAATATTCCAACGATCATACGCCCTTAAATTGTTGACACAAAAAAGACCGGGTGCTATAAGCGAAGCCGTTCCTGGGAAGGGCGAGCGAGCACACCGATGACCAAGCGATTCTACATCACAACTGCAATCGATTTCGTCAACGCAACCCCACACATAGGCCACGCCTACGAGAAGATCTGTGCCGACGTCATCGCCCGGGCGATGCGTCTGCGCGACTACAGCGTGATCTTCCAGATGGGCACCGACGAGCACAGCACAAACGTGGCCCGCAAAGCGGCCGAAGCGGGGATTGAACCGCTGGCCTTCTGCGACGAGATGGTCGAGAAATTCCTCGCCGTGTGGGAAAAGCTGAACCTCAGCTACGACGTCTTCATCCGCACCACCAGCGAGCGACACTCCAACACGGTTCGCGACCTGCTGCGGCGCGTCCACGAGAACGGCGACATCTACCAGGGCAAGTACAAGGGGTACTACTGCCAAAGCTGCGAGCGCTTCTACCAGGAGAAAGACCTTGTCGGCAAAGCCGACGGCTTCTATTGCCGGGTTCACGAAATCGAGTGCGAGTGGCTGGAGGAGGACAACTATTTCTTCCGCCTCAGCCGCTACCGGGATGCGCTTCTGGCGCACATCGAGGCGAACCCCAGCTTCATCCTGCCCGACAATCGCCGAAACGAGATAGTCAACGTCCTGAAGGAAGGGCTGGAGGACGTCTCGATCTCCCGCTCCGGGATCACCTGGGGCGTGCGCCTGCCCTGGGACGAGGAGGCCGTCACCTACGTCTGGTTCGACGCCCTGATCAACTACGTCTCCGCCATCGGCTACAGCGACGACCGGACGACCTACAACCACTTCTGGCCGGCGCAGCTGCAGGTCATCGGCAAGGACATCTCCCGCTTCCACTGCATCTACTGGCCGGCGATGCTGATGAGCGCCGGCCTTCCCCTGCCCGAGTCGATCTTCGCCCACGGCTTCGTCACCTACGGCGGCCAGAAGCTGAGCAAGACCTCGGGCCACGTAGTCGAGCCGCTCGAGATAGTCGACCGCTTCGGGGCCGACGCGCTCCGCTACTTTTTGGTGCGCGACGTGCCCTGGGGCAGGGACGGCGACTTCACCTACGAGCGTTTCGTCGAGCGCTACAACGCCGACCTGGCCAACAACCTCGGCAACCTGGTCAGCCGCAGCCTGACGATGATCCTCAAGTACGCCGGCGGCGTCATCAAGCTGCCCGAACACCCGGCCGGCGACCGGAACAACGTCTTCGACGTAGGGCTCCTGGAGCGCTACCTCGAGAGCTTCGAGGCCTGGCGTCTGCACGACATGGCCGCGACCACAATCGAGATGGTAGACGGCGTCAACCTCTACATCGACCGCGTCAAGCCCTGGGTCCTGGCCAAGAACGCCGAGGCGGCGACGCGCCTGCAGGTGGTGCTCTACAACCTGGCCGAGGCGCTGCGCTGGATCGCGGTCTGCGCCTTCCCGTTCATCCCCGAAGGAGCCGCCAAGATCTGGAAGCAGCTTAACCTTCCGGGAAAGGTCGCCGACGCCCGCTTCCGCGACCTGCGCTGGGGCGGCTTCCCGTGCGGAGTGGCCGTTGGCGAGACGAGGCCGATCTTCCCCCGCATCGAAAAATAATTGGGACAGACAACCGTCTTGGAATAATACATCTTACTCATAATATTGCACTTACGAATTAGCGGGTGGCTGTCCCTGTTTTCTGCGCTTGTCGTTCGCTCCGGCCACCGCTACAATCGCAACCGAGGTATCAAATGAAAAAGGTCACGATAGAACGCCGCATCCTAAACGAGAACGACCTGCTCGCCGCGCAGCTGCGCAGCCGCTTCGCCGCCGCGGGAGTCCTCTGCCTCAACCTTGTAAGCTCACCCGGCAGCGGCAAGACGTCGCTGCTGGAGCGGACCCTCGAGCGGATAGCCGACAAGTTGCCGCTGGGCGTCATCGAGGGCGACGTGCAGACCGACAACGACGCCCGCCGCCTGGCGCGCTTCGACGTCCCGATCCACCAGATCCAGACCGGCGGCGCCTGCCACCTCGATGCCCGCATGATCAACCGCGCCCTGGAGCAGCGCTTCGACCTGAGCGACCTCAAGCTGCTGTTCATAGAGAACGTCGGCAACCTGGTCTGCCCCTCAAGTTACGACTTGGGTGAGGATATGAAGGTGGTGCTGGTCTCAACCACCGAAGGGGACGACAAGCCGCAGAAGTACCCCGCCATGTTCGCCCGCTCCGGCGCCATGATAATCAACAAGATCGACCTGCTGCCACACGTTGACTTCGACATCGACACCGCGATCGCCCACGCCAGGGTGCTGAGCCCGGATATCCGGGCCTTCCGGCTCTCCTGTAAGACAAGCGAGGGTCTGGATGCCTGGTGCGATTGGCTGCTCGAGGCGGCCCGCGGCAAAAGTGCCTGAGGCGCGCCTGATCCGGGTCCGCGGCATCGTCCAGGGTGTCGGCTTCCGACCATTCATCTACCGACTGGCCGGCGATTGTCGCATTGCCGGGAGGGTTCTGAACACCTCCTCCGGAGTGACTATCGAGGCAGAGGGCAAGCACGCAGATCTGGATCGCTTCCAGCGGGCCATCGCATCGGACTACCCTCCCCTGGCGGTGATCACCGAGATCACGGTAGAGCCTGCGCAGGCAAACCGCTTCGACAGCTTCCGGATCGAGCCCAGCGATACCGACGAGTCGGTCGACACGCTCATCAGTCCCGATATCGCCGTCTGCGGCGACTGCCTGCGCGAGATGTTCGATCCCGCCGACCGCCGCCACCGCTACCCCTTTATCAATTGCACCAACTGCGGCCCCCGCTACACCATCATCTCCGGGCTGCCCTACGACCGCCCGTCTACCACAATGGCCCCGTTCGAGATGTGTACGGATTGCCAACGCGAGTACGACGACCCGACCGACCGCCGTTTCCACGCCCAGCCGAACGCCTGCCCCGTCTGCGGCCCGGTGCTCGAGCTGACGGACCGCGACGGCTCGCCGCTAGAGGGCGACCCGCTCGAGGGCGCCATCGAGGCCCTGCGCCGCGGCCTCATCGTCGCCGTCAAGGGCCTCGGCGGCTTCCACCTCGCCTGCTACGCCGCAGACGACGCGGCCGTCCGCCGGCTGCGCGACCGCAAGGGGCGCGTGGGAAAACCGTTCGCCGTGATGGCTTTCGACCTGGAGCGTGCCGAGACCTTCGCAACAGTCGGAGGGGAAGACGCCGCGCTGCTGTCCTCGCCACGCCGCCCGATTGTCCTGCTGCCGAAGCTTCCCGGCTCTCCGATCTCCGAGGCGGTGGCACCGGGCGTCAACACCTTCGGCGTCATGCTCCCCTACACGCCGCTGCACTACCTGCTGCTCGAGCCGTTCGCGCACGCGCTGGTGATGACCTCGGGTAACGTTGCCGAGGAGCCGATCGCCATCGGCAACGACGAGGCCCTCGAAAGGCTCGCGAGCCTGGCCGACATCTTCCTGCTGAACAACCGCGACATACTGCTGCGCGGCGACGACTCGGTTATGCGGCGCATGGACGGCGCCCCGCGCCACCTGCGTCGCTCACGGGGGTTCGCGCCGCAGCCGGTCTTCCTGCCCGCGCCCGTGCGCCAAGTGCTGGCCGTCGGCCCCGAGCTGAAGAACACCATCTGCTACACGCGCGGCGACCGAGCATTCGTCAGCCAGCACATCGGCGACATGGAGAACCTCGAGGCCTTCGGCTTCTTCGAGGAGGTAATCGAGCACCTGCGGAAGATCTTCAACCTGGAGCCGGAGCTGGTAGCCCACGACCTGCACCCCGACTACCTCTCCACGCGCTGGGCGCAAGCGCAGAGCGAGCTGCCAACCGTCGCCGTCCAGCACCACCGTGCTCACGTGGCTGCTTGCTTGGCCGACGCGGGCTCGCTTGAGCCGTGCATCGGCATCGCCCTGGACGGCACCGGATACGGCGACGACGGCGCCATCTGGGGCGGCGAGGTGTTCGTCGGCCGCCACGACGACCTGCGCCGAGCCGCCCATATCGCCTACGCGCCGCTGCCAGGCGGCGACGCGGCGACCAAGGAGCCGTGGCGCTGCGCCGTGGCCCACCTCAGTCTGGCCTTCGACGAGCTGCCCGACCTGCCGTTCCTTGATGCGGTCGACCGCAACTCGCTGGAAACAGTGTTGCGGATGATCGAGGGCGAAGTGAACACATTTCCGACTTCGAGCACCGGACGGCTGTTCGACGCCGTGGCGGCGATAGCCGGTGTGCGCAACAGGATCAGCTACGAAGCCCAGGCCGCCATCGAGCTCGAGGCCGCTGCCGATCCCGACTGCGCAGACAGCTACCCGTTCGCCATCGACCGCTCCTCGGAGCCCTGGCTGCTGCGCACCGAGCCCACGATCCGTGCCGCCGCCGAGGACGCACTGCGGGCCACGTCGGCGGCGACGATCAGCGCGCGCTTCCACAACGCCCTCGTCGAGCTCTTCGCGCAGGTATGCCACGGCCTGAGGACTGACACCGGGATCGACAGTGTCGCGCTGAGCGGAGGCGTGTTCCAGAACAAACTACTATTCGAGCGCCTCGCTTCGAGGCTCCGCGACGAAGACTTCGCCGTATTGACTCACCAACAGGTGCCGACCAACGACGGCGGCGTCAGCCTTGGCCAAGCCCTCATCGCCGCCAGCCGTCTCGAAGAGTCGGCGGGCGATAACGCCCGCCCCGCGACATGATCCTATCTCGGTCGGATATCCTTGGAACTCTTGCGCCGATGCCCTAAACTAGCGAACCGTCGATAACGAAAGGTATCGAGTCATGTGCGTTGCCGTGCCGATGAAGCTTACCAGCCTGGACGGCCACAACGGCGTCGCAGAGACGGGCGGCGTCAAGTTGTCAATAAACACCATGCTGCTGCCCGACGCCAAGCCTGGTGATTACGTAATCGTACACGCCGGCTTCGCCATCCAGCACCTGGACGTCGAGGAGGCGGAGCGGACGCTGGAGCTGATCCGCGAGCTGGCCGAACATGAAGGAGACAAAGAGGACACGGAGAGCGGATGAAGTACATGCGCGAGTTCCGCGAGGCCGGAGCCACTAAAGCCCTGGCCAAGAGCCTGGCAGGCGCCGCCGAAAGATTAGAAGTCGTGCGGTTGATGGAGGTCTGCGGGACGCACACGATGAGCATCGCCCGCTTCGGCCTGCGCTCGTTCTTCCCGGAAAACGTCATGCTGACCAGCGGGCCCGGCTGCCCCGTCTGCGTCTCTCCCCACGCTTACATCGACACCGCCGTTGCATACTGCCGCCGTCCGGACACGATCGTCACCACCTTCGGCGACATGGTGCGCGTCCCCGGCTCGAGCTCGAGCCTCGAGAGCGAGCAGGCCGCCGGCGCCGACGTCCGGGTCGTCCTCTCGACTATCGACGCGCTTCGCATAGCCGAGGAGAATCCGGAAAAAGAGGTTGTCTTCCTGGCCATCGGCTTCGAGACCACGGCACCCACTATCGCCGCCGCCGTCTTGGAAGCCCGCGACAGCGGATTGCCCAACTTCGCCGCCCTCTGTGGCCATAAGGTGATGCCGCCGGCGATGGCGGCACTTGCCTCCGATCCGGAGATTCGCATCGACGGCTACATCTGCCCGCCGCACGTTAGCGCCATCATCGGCGGCGACGCCTACCGCTTTCTCGCCGATGAGTACGGCACGCCGTGCGTCATCGCCGGTTTCGAGCCGTTCGACGTGCTCCAGGGTGTGCTCTGGCTGCTGGAGATGATCGCCGATAGCAAGCCGGAGGTGCGCATTCAGTACAGCAGAGTCGTCTCACGAGAGGGCAACCAGGCCGCCCTGGCGATCCTCTACGAGGTGTTCGAAGCGAAGGACGACGAGTGGCGCGGCATCGGCCCTATCCCCGGCTCCGGGTTGTCCTTCCGTAAGGAGTTCTTTGACTTCGACGCAGAGCGCCGCTGGCCGGTCGAGGTAGAGCCGACGTGCGTCCCCGAGGGCTGCATCTGCGGCGAGGTGCTCAAGGGAATCGCCTCGCCGCGCGACTGCGCGCTCTTCGGAACCGCCTGCACGCCCGAGAGCCCGGTCGGTGCCTGCATGGTCTCCTCCGAGGGCGCCTGCGCCGCCGCCTTCAAGTACGAAGGAGCGAACCGGTGATCGGCTCTGGAGGCGAAAAGATCCTGCTGGCGCACGGCTCGGGAGGCAAGGCGATGCACGAGCTGATCGAGTCGCTGCTCCTGCCCGCCTTCCGCAACCCGAAGCTGGAGCCGCTGGGCGACAGCGCCCGCCTCGAGCTGGGCGGCCGCGAGCTGGCCTTCACAACCGACAGCTACGTCGTCGATCCGCTCTTCTTCCCCGGCGGCGACATCGGCCGCCTGGCAGTCTGCGGCACGATAAACGACCTGGCTGTCTGCGGCGCCCGCCCGCTGGCGCTGAGCTGCGCCCTGATCCTGGAAGAGGGCTTGCCGATGGCGGACCTGGAGAAGGTTGTCGAGTCGATGCGCTCAGCCGCAGACGAGGCCGGCGTCGAGATCGTTACCGGCGACACCAAGGTACTGCCCCACGGCAAGGGCGACCGGCTCTTCGTCAACACCGCCGGCGTGGGGCTGCTGCCCGAGGGCCGCCGCTGGCTTCCCGGAACGGCGGAACCGGGCGACGTGGTGCTGATCAACGGCCACGTGGCCGACCACGGCGCCGCGGTTATGGCCGAGCGCGAGCGCTTCGCCCTGCGCGCCGAGATACGCTCCGACGTGGCACCGCTCAACCACCTGATCGAGGCGCTCCTGGAGGCCGTACCAGACGTCCGCTGCCTCAAGGACCCGACGCGCGGCGGCCTCGCCAGCGCCCTGAACGAGATCGCCGCGGCCTCCGCGGTCAGCATTGTGCTCGACGAAGAGGCGATACCGGTGCGCGGGCCGGTGGCCGCCCTGTGCGAGCTGCTCGGACTCGACCCGCTATACTTCGCCAACGAGGGGAAAGTATTGGCTGCCGTCCCGCCCCGGCGCGCCGACGAAGCGCTGGCCGCGCTCCGCTCCCACCCGCTAGGCAGGTACGCCGCGGCCATCGGCGAGGCGAAACCGTTCGACCGCGTGCCGCTGTCGGCGCGCACGCTGCTGGGAAGCCACCGCGTGGTCGGCATGCTCACCGGCGACCAGCTCCCGCGCATCTGCTGATTGACACGCGCCGCAGCGTGCGTATCATGTGCCCTCCGGCCCGCAGGCGGACTCCAGGCCGACGGGAAAGCGTGGCTTCCCACCGATCAAATTGCTCAGAAGAAACGAAGATGCCGAGGTCAGTAATAATCTCAATCGCCTCGCTAGCGTTCCTGGTGGCTGGAGCGCCGGCGCAGGAATGCGACTTCCCGATCACCGACGACGACACGCTCGCCGCCGCCGCGCGGCAGTTTCACGGCGTCATGGGTCCTCTCTGGCACGGTCCGCTGAAAGAGGGCGACTACGATCAGCTTGCTGAAAGGATCGGCGAGCTGGTAGCGGGACGCGACGCCGTCATGAACGCCAGCCTGCCGCCGCGGCACCTGCACAACTGCGCCCGGTTCTCCGCCAACGCCGCCCTCTTCTCGCAGGCCATCGACAACTTGGCCGAGCTGGTCGGGGCGGGAGCGGGGAATCCCGAGCTCCACGCGGCGTTCTCCGACATGCACGACCGCTACAGGGAGATGATGCTCGTCCTCAGAGCCCCGGATGATCCCGTCGAGGCGATTCACGACGTCATCCGCTTCCTGTGGCACGAGGCATACCCGGCGCGCGACGTCGAGGCCATAGGAGAGCTACTTCCCGAGCTGAAAGCGCGGGCCGAGCGGCTGCTTATATCAACGCCTCCCGAGGGCGCTGACGCTGAGGAATTCGCACGATTGGCCTGCGAATTGGTGGCCTCGGTCGTCAGGCTGCAGCTGGCCCTGGACGGAGACGACGCGGACCCCGTCCTCGAGGCTCTCTCTGCCGTGCACGACGCCTTCCACGCAATCAGCGGCGAGTAATCCGCATTCGAACGGAAGTTCCAGGTGGATTTCAGGCTCGCGAGTGCGAGCTAGCCGTAAATCGCTCGTTGACACCCGTGCCGTAACTTTGCTATTTTTTCAGAATCCTAAATAATCCACCCGCTTATACGAGTGCGCATTTCCTTTGGAGCGGGGGGCGCGGGGAAAAGGTCAAGGTTCGGCAAGGGTTAGTCAAGATCATCGCCACCAGATCAGGCACTACGATCCTCGCGGACCGCGGCGGCGGTGGTAGGAGTAAGCAAGGTCCGGCGGCGGCGCCGGTAAACCTACGGGGTAAGAACAATGAGCACTGATACGCACGAGAAGGAAGAGGGCAAGATCCGGCTTGTGGGCCTCTCCGGGGGCTACAAGGGGAACGAGTATTTCCTGGACAAGGATGTCTACATCATCGGTCGCGCCGGAGACTGCGATCTCGCTCTGAACGAGAGCACCATCTCAGCCCAGCACGCCAAGATCGAGCGCGTCGGCGACCACTATGAGATCACCGACATGGGCTCGACCAACGGCACCTTCGTCAACGGCGTCAAGGTCGACAGAAAGGCCCTGCGTAACGACGACAAGATCCGGCTTGACGTATTCGAATTCCAGTACATCAACCCGGCCGAGGTGGCGCGCACGGTTGTGGCGGAAGCGCCAGAGTTCGCGCCGCCGGCCGAGACTGTGGTGCGGCAACAGCCGCTGGCGCAGGCCGCAGCACCGCCGGCACAGGCCGCCGCGCCTCCGCCACCGCGGCCTTCGAGCATGGTGGAAAGAGACTACCCGCAGCCCAGGGCCAGGCCCGCGGTCTACGAAAGGAAGGGGAGTATGTTAGGAGGACTGATTCTCGGCCTGATCATCGCCTTCATCTTCGGCTACGGCGGGCCGTTCATGGGCGCCTGGGCGGCCGTGAACTTCGCGACCGTAAACCTGGTGGACGGATTTCTTAATGTCATTGCCTTATTCCCGACGTTGCACCTGCACACGGCCTGGATGAACGTGCAGTGGGGAGTCGCCAACATAGTGGCCATCGTCTGCCTGCCGCTGGCGCTCCTGCTGGGCGGCCTCATCACCCAGAGCATCGGCCGCAGAAACCGCTTCGGCACCGCCATCCTCTTCAGCATCTTCTACGTCCTGATCGCCGCCGGCGCCCAGATCGCCGCGCTGAGATTCGACATCGAGATCTGGAAGTTAATAGCGGGCGCCCCGGCAGCTAACTTCGGCATCTACGATCCCTGGCTAGGCCTCGCGGTCACCTTCGGATACTTCTTCGGCGTCACATTCGTGCTCAGCTTCATAGGAGCACTGCTGGGAAGAAAATAGAATCGAATTCATTGTCCGACGGGCCGCCCGCGGGCGGCCCGTTTTGTTTACCCGCAGAGTAAGAATCGGATCGAATCGCGACGCCGTTGCGCCCAATTTCTGCTTGAGTTATACATGGTTCCGTCTTGACTTGTTAATCGGACCACAGCGAGGTCTGGAAGGATGAAAAGAACCATCGGAATAGCCGCTTTGCTTCTCGGTGTTCTGCTACTGCCCCCGCCTTCTGTCGCCCAGGAGAGTCCTCGGCCGATGACGGTGGACGACATCTTCACCTTCTACCGTGTCGGGTCGCCGCGCCTGTCTCCCGACGGGCGCTTCGTCCTCTACACCGCCTCGAGGGCCGACCTCGAGCTCAACCGCAGCGTCACACACATCTGGCGTGCCGCCACCGGCGGCAGCGATCAGCGCCAGCTCACACGCGGCGACGAATCCTGTATCCGCCCACGCTGGAGCCCCGACGGCGAGCTGATCGCCTTCCTGACCGAGCGTTCGGGGGACGACCAGATCTGGCTGATGCACGCCAACGGCGGCGAAGCCTGGCAACTGAGCGAACACGATCCGGGCGTGACCGCCTTCGAGTGGGCCCCGTCCGGCACCGGAATCCTATTCCTCGCCCCGGACCCCGAGACGGAGGCCGAGGAGGCGAGGGAGGAGGCCGAAAACGAGGTCATTATCGTCGACCGGGAGCTGAAGAACGTGCACTTGTGGTCCCTCGATATCGAAATCGGCGAGGAGACTCGCCTCACAGAAGGCGACTTTTCGATCCGCGAGTTCGTCCTTTCCCCCGACGCCTCGCGGATCGCCTTCGCCGCCGCGCCGACGCCCAAGGTCGACGACAACCTCCAGATCGAGGTCTACCTTCTGCCCCTCGCGGACGGCTCGATACGCTGCCTCACCGACAACGCCATCCAAGAGGGGAACCTCAGATGGCACCCGGACGGCGAGACCCTGACCTTCGTCTCCGACTCCAGCGAGAACCTCGAGACTTACTACCAGCGCTCGATCTTCCTGCTGCGGCTCGACGGCTCTGGGCCGGAGGACCTCCTGCCCGGTTTCGAGGAGGAAGTCTATGCGCACGAGTGGCTGGAAACCGGGGACGGCGGGAATCTAATCGGCTTCTCGGCCAACACCGGTGTCAACGTACACTTCTTCACCTACGACTTCGACGAGAGAAGAATCCTTTCCCGGAATACATCTGCCGACGGCGTACGCGACTCCTTCCACGTTGTCGGGAACAGGATCGCCTTCACCTTCACCGACACGACCTCCCCGAGCGACATATGGTTCCACGAAGGGTTCGAGGGCGAGCCGTCAAGGATCACCGACATGAATCCCCAGGTCGCCGATTTTGCACTGGCGCAGTACCGAACCATCCATTGGACCGCGCCGGACGGCCGCCTGGTCGAGGGACTGCTGATACTGCCGCCGGACTACCTCGAGGGGCAAAGCTACCCGATGATCACCCAGCTCCACGGCGGCCCCGAGAGCTCCTACAAGAATTCCTTCTCCACCAGCTGGTCCACCTATCCGCACGTCCTGGCCGGCCGCGGATACGTTCTCTTCCAACCCAACTACCGAGGCTCTACCGGTTACGGCGACGATGTTATGCGGGCCATCATCGGGCGCTACTTCGAGGACGACATCGACGATATCCTCAGCGGCATCGACTACCTGGTCGAAGCCGGCATCGCCGACCCCGAGCGCCTGGGCGTCATGGGCTGGAGCGCCGGCGGGCACCTGACCAACTGGCTCGTGACCCACTCCAACCGCTTCGCCGCCGCCGCCTCCGGAGCCGGCATGAGCAATTGGTACAGCTTCTACGCCCAGACCGATATGCACTACATCCGTGAGATCTGGCACACCGGGACGCCCTACGAGCGCGCAGAGCTCTTCCGCGCCAAGTCGCCGATCAACTACGTCCGCGACGCCTCCACGCCGACCATAATCTTCTGCGGCGCAAACGACCGTCGCGTTCCGGCGCCCCAGAGCTGGGAGATGTACATCGGCCTGCGCCGCTGCGGCGTCACAACCGAGTTCCGCCTCTACCCCGGCGAGCCCCACGGCCTTCGCCGCATCGCCCACCAACGGGACAAGATGGAGGCCGAGCTGGCCTGGTTCGACCGCTATATTCTCGGGATCGAGGAGGCTGCAACCGAACAAGAGGTTCAATAGCAAACGGCAAGCGAAGGTAAAAAGTCAGCCCGGAGCGTGATCGCCGCTCCAGGCTAATCTATTCCCACCTGATCTACACGTACTACAAGCAGAAAGAAACGGGTTATTGCAGTGTTATCGTGTCCGATTTCACCTTCGAGACGTTCCCTGAAGCGTCTCTGAACCAGACGTAGACTCTCTTGACACCGCTGCCGGAACTTAAAGTGAACTGGACATTCCTCTTGAACTTCTTGGCAGTGGCAACCGCAATCCAGCCGGCCTGCCAGGCGGCGGGCGTCGCGGAGGACTCGGAGGCGTAATAGCCCACAACTCCCCTCTTATCCTTTCCGAACAGCGCCAAGGTGACCGTACTGCTGGACGTCGAGGCAGAGCCGGTGTTGATGAAGTTGGCCTTCGTCTTGTTCTTGGGGGCTTTATTGTCCTGCGAGACCACTGTCGGACGCCAACCGGCAACGGTTTGCCTGACGGTGTTTGTCGATCTGGCAGAATTACATTTCTTGGAGCCGGTCTTGAAACCGGAGTACCTGACCCTCGGGTTGGAATAGTGGCTAACCGTCTGCTCGCTCCCGCCTTGAGACCGGTAGGACATCACGGTCATGTACTGGCCGTTGCCGAAGCGAAAACCGACTGAGTAACTGAAGATCGCCTGGTCACCCAGGTTGTGGTTTAAGCCCCAGTTATGCCCCATCTCGTGTGCCAACGTCTGGTCACTGCAGTAAGAATAACCCCCACCCCCGGTATCGTACCTGCCGACCTGAACTACTGAGTAAGCCCACCCCGCAAAATTCGAATTATAGGTCAACCAGGTCCAAGCAAGACCACAATAATTGTTGCTGCTGTCAAATACCCTTAACAGGGAAACCTGATCCGCACCCAATTGGTTGCGAAGGTTGTTGACCCCTGCAAACGCGGCATTATCCTGGGCGCTCCCTTGACCAATCAGCGCGTTTAAAGGGTCATTCAAACTGCCGGTGTCTCTGAACTGCACCTGGCTTATCCCTACCAGCCTAACCTGCATGTTTACCTTGCTGTTCCAGAGGCTCTCGCTCATCACCGCCACCAGAAAGTTGATCTGGGCGCCCAACAGGTTGCCCGGATACTTGGCGGCAAATCCGTTTGTGTAGAGGATAAGCAGGTCAACTGTCGTGATTGCGGCGCCGGGGCCGGGCATGGGGCTTCCCTTGGCAGGCGGAAGGCTCTCCGGTACCATCTCGCCACCGCAGATAGGAGCGGCGAATTCGGGATTGGGCTCAAATACCAGGTGATCCGGTGTCGCCGGATCCGGTTCTATCTTGAAGGTCCGCCCGTTGACTTCAATCTGTCCGAAAGCGACATCCTCGTTGAAAGCGATGATGACCGAGCCACCGACCTCAACAGCCCTCCCGTGCCAAGTCAGAGTTCCCTGGGGGCCAACCGTCAACCTCGTGCAGCGGGCCAGAAAGCTGATGCCGTTCCTCTCCAGGCTGACCCTCACAAGTTTGGCTTTTTCTGGAGAGTCGAGTGCAAGTGACGCGAAATTGATCGCAACCCTCTCTACAGTTCCGGGGTAAGCGATTCTGACCGCGTCGTCCGTCGCCGGCACGGTGCCGAATGTCGATGGCCTGAAGATATCCGCAACATCGTCGTCGGCCGCCAGGGAGGTCTGGGGGAAGGCTGCCAACAAGATTATAAATAAAGGAACAATGGCTACGAATGTTAGATTCTTCTTATAGAGCATCGTGGCGCCTCCGTTTCCAGAAAGGATAGATCATAAATATCATAAAAGACGTAAAGATCCAAGCGACAGCCAAGCTGCCCCTCGATTAGAGCAGGCGCGGCGAATCAGTCCTCTTGCTTTTCAACTCACCTCAGCTCGATCTCGCGCTCGATGCGGCCCCCTTTCTGGGAATCGTAGACGATGACGGCGTCGCCCCCGCCGCGCACGATCCACTGCAGGCGCACCTCCGACATCCCGCCCAGCGCCGGCACGCGCAGCCGCGCGGGGTCGAGCTCCTGGGCGTCGTCGACGCCGCGGTAGCGGTCGGTCACCGTGCCGGCGCTGACTATCTCGACGTCGTCGCCGACGATCATCGCCATGTCGGGCCGCCCCAGCCGGTTCTGCACCGCCTGTGCCGAGCGTGTCGGGATCGCCTGCTCGTTGGCCACAGCGGCCTCGACGCGGAAGAGGCCGCTGTCGAGCCGCTCTACCTCGACGTCGCGGAAGCGCAGCAGCGGCAGGCTCTCGGCGTGGAAGATGGTGAAGGCCGCGTTGCGGTGGCAGAGCTCCTCGAGCAACCAGGGGGGCGGCACACGCTGAGTCATCTTGGTCCAGCCGCCGATCTCGATCGCGCCGTAGGTCGGGTGGTCATACGGCTCCCATTCCTTGTAGCCGGCGCCAAATCGCAGGTAGTCGTCAAACCGCAGCCGCTCGTGCTCGTCGACGCCCTCCTCGCCGTCGACGTCCTCCTGCTCGTCGCGGTAGAGCTCGTTGGTGAAGGCGAAGGCGCCCAGCGAGCGGTAGCACCAGTCCAGGAAGCCGCCGTAGACGGTGTATAGGTCCTTGTAGGAGATCAGATAATCGTAGCCGGTTAACATCCGCTCGCCGCGCTCGCCCAGGTAGTCGTAGACCCGCACGTCGGCAAACGGATATTCGCCCAGATTCTTGGCTCCGGGGCCGCGCAGGATCATACCGCCTGAGTTGTGGAACGACTGCACAGCAAGGATGTTCGGGTGCGCGAGCAGGAACTCGTTGATCGCCCTGGTCTCCGGATTGCTGTGGGGGTACTCCCCCGCCCCGGTCTGGATGTAATTCGGCATCCAGTTGAAGCCCCAGTTGCGGTTCATGTCATAGTAGCCGGTCGGGTCCTCGTTGACGACGCCGTCGCCGTCGTTATCGATCCCCTCGTTGCCGAGCAGCTCCCAGCCGCCCTCCTCGCCGGGCTCGGCCATCACCATCAGGCGCGGGTCGCGGGGATCGAGCTTGAAGCGGCCGGCGGGGTCGCGCCGGCGCATCATCGTGATGCTGCCGTCGCCATCGAGGTCATCGGGACCGTCCTCGTCGAAGAGGCCGTCGCGGTCGTCGTCGACCGGCCGCTGGCCGGAGCGCGATGTGTTGGGTGTGTTCGGCTCGTGCAGCCAGAAATCCCGGCCGTCTGGGTTGACCGAGGGCAGCACGTAGAAGACCGCGCGGTCGACCAGCGCGGCGACGCGCTCGTTATCGCCGTAGTTCTCGAGCAGGTACCAGAGAGCGTAGAGGCAGACCTCGGAGGCCTGCACCTCGTTGCCGTGCACGTTGCCGTCGATGTAGATCGCCGGCTTGCGCAGCTCCGGGCCGGTGGCCGGGTTGCTGATCGTCATCAGCCACAGCTCGCGCCCCTGGTAGCTGAATCCCACCGACTCCAGCCTCGTCAGCTCCGGGAAGGCCTCGTGCAGCCGCCGGAGCGCGTCGCCGAGCTCGGCGTGGTCGTAGTAGCGGTTGAACGCCAGGTTCACCATTGTTTCGTCGGCCTGGGCGCCGGCGGCCAGCGAGACGAGAACGAGCAGTGCCGCGCCAGCGATAGCTGTCTTTTTCATCTCTACCCCCTTCAGTCCAGTACGATTTCCGCGGAATCGGATCCGCTCTTGACGCTGGTGGCCGTCAGCTCGAAGCGTGTGCCGCGCTCGCCACGGACAACCCAACGGAACTTATCGCTGACGCCGTGCCCCGCCACGGCCGGAATCCTGTGAATTCTCCGGCCCCCGAGCAGCACCGAGTCGTCGACCTCGAGGCGCAGCAGAATCGGGCTTACCGCGCGCGAGGTGACGCCCTGCCGCAACGCCGTCGGGAAAAATCCGCTGTTGCGGACGAATGCGCTGACCTCGTAGATGCCTTCGGAGAGCTCGCGCGTCTCGATGCCGGTGATCTCGATCTCCGGCAGGTCTGCCGCCAACTTCACGGCGAACTCTGCGCAAGGTCCGACGATCCCGGGCACCAGCTCGTAGGGAGGGTTCAGCGTGACGTACGGCTTCATGCCTCCGATCTCCACCTCGCCCAGCGTCGGGTGCTCGAACGGCGCCCACTCGATAAACCCCCCGCCTTCGACGTTCTCGGCCGCCCATTCAAGGATGTAACTCTGCTCGGCGTCGCCCGGGGGCTGGGCACCGCCGCGCTGCTCGATCATCTCGGCCATCCGCTCCGGAGTCAGCATCCCGCCCCGGATGGCGTTGATTACCATCTCCGGAGTGATGTTGGCGGGAGCCTCCTGCTCCTGGAGGAAGAGCGCGATGCGCTCCTCGTCGATCTCCAGAAACTCTTCGGCCGTCATCTCTTTGAGGGCATCGACGGTGATGCCGCTGCCGGCCTCCTCTTCTTCTTCCTCCTCCTCAGGCACAGCCCAGAGGTCAACCGTGAAGGCCGGCACGCCGTACTGGAAATAG
Organism: uncultured Acidobacteriota bacterium; assembly: GCA_964408025.1. Taxonomy (GTDB): domain Bacteria; phylum Acidobacteriota; class DATKUA01; order DATKUA01; family DATKUA01; genus CAYOXX01. The sequence continues at coordinate 51,344 of CAYOXX010000002.1, forward strand.
GCGTAGGTTATGAAGCTGCCGTCGCCGGTGGCCGGGGCGGCCGAGCGAGAGGAGTCGAGTTCCTCGACGCCGTCGAGTTTCTCCTTGTAGCGGTCCGATATCGCCTCGAAGTAGGGATAGTCGTCGTCGGGGATGCTCATCACCGGCCCCAGGCCGAGGAAGGCAGCGACCATCTCCTCGGTGATGTCCATGCCGCGGGCGAAGGGGAGCGTGCGCACGATCTCCACGATCTCCCGGACGGTGTACTCGCGCTCGGGGTCCATGCCGACGAAGCGCGCCATACGCTCCGGGATCTTCACCCGCTCGGCGCCCAGGCTGGCCGGCCCCTTACCGCGCTGCAGGTTGAGAAGGTTGTTCCGGCCGGAGAAGGTGAAGACGGCCGCGATGTTGCGATGGTTGATGAAGAACTCGACCAGGGCTATCGATTCCGGCTCGCAGACGGTCCAGAGGCCGGAGCCGTCGGCGAAGTGGTGGTAGTCATGGGGAAAATTGGTGTTGAGCAGGACACCGCCGACCGGGTCCTCGTTGTAGCGGCCGTCGCCGTCGTTGTCGATCCCCTCCGTCATCAGCTCGTAGATCCCGACTTCGCCCTCCATCCGGTCGGCCTCGCGCATCAGGCGCGGATCGTCCGGATCGGGGATCTGCTCGCCGTCGGGCCGGCGGACGCGCATCATCGTTATGAAGCCGTCGCCGTTGATGTCCTCCGGGCCGTCCTCGTCTACCTCGAGATCGAGGTCGTCGTTGACCGGCGCCGCAGTCTTCGCACGCTCCCACAGTGGGTTCGCGAATGCGTAGGCGGCGACGTCGGGATTCAGCAGCGGCGCCACGTAGAAGGTCCTCGTCGACAGCAGCCGCGCGATCTCCTCGTCGTCCGCGCTCCCGAGCAGGTACTCCACGGCCGCCAGGGCCGCCTCGGTGCCCAGCAGGCGGGTTCCCTCGAGGTTGGCGCCGATGAAGAGGGCCGGGCGCCGTCCGGGCTCGACCGGTCCCGAGCCGGCCACCGTGGCGAGCCAGATGTCCCGTCCCCCGCGGCTCTCGCCGATGGAGGTCAGTGTCAAGAGCTCGGGGTGGGCATCTCGCCAGGCCTGCAGCTGCGCCGTCAGGGCCTCGAAGTCCCTGTAACCGTCCGCCACCGCGGCGCACGGAACCGCCAGGGCTACCGCAACCGCCAGGCAAATCAGACTCAGAAATGTCTTCATGGAATCTCCCCCCGTAGGATCTGCAAACCTATATAACGATTCATCATATAGAGTATCGTTTACAGCGCGCAAGAAATGATTTGGCGGGAGCGGTGGTGGTGCGTAATCCGCAGCGCTATCCCAAACGTACGCCGCAGCGCTCCAGCTCCCGCCAGTATCCCGGAAAGCTCTTCGAAACGCAGTCGGGATCGTCGACGACGACCTCGGGCCAGCCGAGCGCAAGCAAAAGCGAGCCGGCCATCGCGCGCCGGTGGTCGCCCTCGGTCTCGATGGCAATGCGGCCTCCGCGTTCCTCCGCCGGGCGGACGATAAGACGATCCCCCGAGAGCACCGCTTCGCCCCCGGCCGCCGAGGCCAGATCGATCAGGAAATCGAGGCGGTCGCTCTCCTTGTCGCGCAACACCCCCACTCTCTCGAAGCGCGACTCGCCCGGTGCGACTAGTGCCAGGGCTCCCAGCGTCGGGATCAGGTCGGGACAGTCGCGGCCGCTCGCCCTTAGGCTGCGTTCAAGGACACCGCCTACACTAAGCAACGACCCTGAGCAGATCTCGACCTGCAGGCCTGCCGCGGAGAGGATGTCGAGCACGATGCCGTCGGGGTGCCCGGCCGGGTCGCCGACCTCGACGGAGCCGCCGCAGCGCCAGGCCCAGACGGCCAGGTATGCTGCCGCCGACCAGTCGGGCGGAATCTCGGGCCTCCAGTGCCGGCCTCTGAAGCCGCTCAGGCGCCAGCGCTCCTTCGATACCTCCAGCGCAAATCCAGCTTCCCGTATTAAGCCGGCAGTCAGCTCCGCGTACGCCGGGCTGGCCGGCTCGCCGAGCAGCTCGATATCGGCGACCCGGCACCGCCCAGCGCCTACTGCGGAGGCGGAGGCGAGCACCAGGGCGCTGAGGAACTGGCTGCTCGTCGGCTCCAGGGCAAAGCGAAGTTGTCGGGGTAAAACGAGGCGCGTCGAGTCGACCACCAGCGGCCAGCGCTCGGCCGATATTACCAGGCCGTGGCCGCCGAGACCTTCCCTCAGCGCCGCCAGCAACGGCTCGTGCGGGCGCCGGCGCAGCGGCTCGGTGGCATCGACTGTGCAGCGCAGCCCCGGAGTGAGCGCCGCCAGGGCCAGCATGAAGCGCAGTGGCACGCCTCCCAAGCCCGCGTCGAGAGCGATATCCGGCTCGCCGGAATCGATAGCTTCAATCGCACGCTCCAGCGCGACCACATCATCCGCCACGTCACCAGCGAGTCGTTCCGCTCCCGCCTCCTCGCCGCGGGCAAAACGCAACATCAGGATGCGCAGGGCGTGCGACTTCGAGGGCGGCGGCCGCAGGCGGCACGCAAGCGGCCATCCGGACCACCTGAGACGCAATGCGCCGGCCACAGCTTATTCCATTCCGACCAGCAGCTCCGCGTTGTCGACCCACATGGCGAAGATCGGATTTCCGGCACCGCGCAGCTTCACGAAGACCAGGAACGGACCATCGAATATGAACTCGCGCTCGCCAAGCGGCATGGCCGTCACGCCGTAGATCTCGGCCGCGGACCGCAGAACGACGCCCTCGCGGTCGAGCCTGAACTCGATCATCTGCTTAGCGACAACGATGAGCGCACCGAGGAACCCCTCGTTCAGGATCGGCTTGAACTTCAGCTCCTCGAACTCGTGCACTACCTTCCACGACATCAACGGCACCATGAGCTCCTCATTGGCGTGGAAGCCGCGGTTCTCAATGTCCGTGGGAAACTCCGCCTCTCTAGCCTCTACGTGGTCGCAGGCATCCGCGAGCGTGGCGCGTGGAGCGATGCGCGCCAGCACGATCTGATACGGCGAGGAATCGCTGCTGATGTCGACGGCAAACTCGATGTCTCCCGCCTCGTCGTCGCCGTAGAACAGCACCTCGATCTGCCCTCGAACCTCGCGCGCATTGCGATCGTCCGGGTTGACGCCGAAAGCCTCTACGGTCGTCCGGTTACCGGCCGAATCGGTGAAGCCGAGCCCTCTCTCCAGCTCGAAGTATGGGTGGGCGAATCTCATCACCACCGAGAGGTAGGCATAGGCAAGGAAATTCGCATCGTTCACCGGGAAGTCGGGGAGCTCGACGTCGGGAAACCTCTCAGCCATCTCGCTGCCGATGCGCCCGATCAGCTCCGCGCTGGCCCAGCCGGAAGCGGCGTAGTATGACTCGGGATCGAGGTCTTCTTCCCCGGCTCGCGAGCTATTGAGCAGCCCCACCGCCTCCTCGGCTCCCTCAATCAGAATAGGTGCGCCAAAGGGATCGTCGCACAGTCGGTTCCAGGCCACCTGGAATGTGGAACACCAAACAGCGTTCCTCCCCGCCGCGATCGGCGATTCGAAGGCCGCGACAATCTCGGTTCGCGCCAGCTCGCTCGACGGCCCGTCGAAAGCCAGGGCCCGCTCCTCGTCATCGCCAGGGCAAGAACCGATGACGAAGGCCGCTGCCGCCACGACCAGGACTACGGGAAGACACCAACCCGCAGGCGAGTGCTTCCAGACTGCCGGTATAGCTTCCCCATCACCACGACTCTCTCTTTTGAGCATTGCAGCCTCCTGGATGAGGTACGTGTAGATCCAAATAATACACTTGTAAATCCCGCAGGTCCAACGCCGGCGGCCAGCGAGACCGCCCGCCATTCTGCGGCGCGTCTCTACTTGGACAGCTCGATGCGGCCACGGGTTTCGCCGCCGTCGCCCGCAGTTGACACTGCACTTTAAAACGTGCATGATCACGGACAATAGTTCCCAATATCTCAGCGCGATTACAAGCCCTCTTGAGCATCACGCGGGGACCGAATTTGTAACAATTTGCAAAACGTCAACAAAAAACACCCTATCGAAAGGGCAAACCATGACACCTCTAAAAAAAGCATTCCTGGCATGCGCTGCCACCTGCTCGGCGGTTTTACTCCTCGGCTTGTCGGCGGGCCAGGAGACGCTGCAAGTTAGTCATTCGCGAACCTACTCACCCGGCGATGTCATCGATGTCTCCGGCACCCTGAATCTCGCCCAGTATCCGGGACGGACGCTCCAAAACGTCACCATTGTTTACACCTCGCGGCTGCGTGGGAGGAGTCTGAGGTGGGTGGTGAACGGCCAAACCGCGAGTACCTCAACGTTACTCTGGGGAAGAGATCAAGAGGTTTCTCTAGAGCTCAACATAGAAATAACCACCGGCCTCTCGATAACCGCAGCGCTCATTTCCGACAGGGGCGGCATCCGCGTCACGGAGGTCAAGGCCGAATTAGCTCCAGCTATAAGGCAGCGAGCTCAGATCGCGAGAGTTCAACCTCGCTTAGCCAGGCGGACAGAGGTGCAAATCCAGCGTCGAGAAGAAACAGAAAGTGAACAAGCTGAAGAAGAGGAGACAGAAGAGGAGGCGCAGCAGACGCGGGTGCAGCTCGCACGTTTCCGCGAGCTGCGGGCTCACGTACTGCCGGACGAGCATAGATTGGTGCGTGCAACGCTCCCGGATCTGACGTTTCTGCATGCTTACATACCAGTCGCGGGCTTCGCGAGGATCGGCCAGGGCGCTGGAGTGGCGATGACGAATCTCGATGAAAACCCTCGGCCTGAAATGGTCCTGATGTCGTTCGAAACGCAACCTGGCACCCACATATTCTCATACAAAATTGGGTGGAACCTGGATGCCGGAGGAATCGCCACCGGCTGGAGCACTTCTATCTACCCCAGGCGCATCAGCTATTCCGCCCAGGGTGCGGGCGTGGCGATGGCCAATATCGACCTCAACGCCAGACCGGAAATGATTCTGCTGACCTATCTGGATGAATCTCATGCCAACAGATTCGCCTACATTATCGGTTGGAACATCAGCGACAGCGGATCCGCCGAGAGCTGGAGCGAACCTCACTACATCGACGGAGTCGGCTGGGAAGGCCAAGGGGCCGACCTGGTCCTCACCAACCTGGACGGTAACTCCGGCTTGGACATGATCGTCATGGCCTACGACAACCCCGAGGAGTCGAACAATTTCCGCTATAAGATCGGTTGGAACCTCGACTCAAACGGCGACGCCGCAAGCTGGAGCAGTCTCATCTCCGTGCCGGGAGTCGGCTGGGAGGGCCAGGGAGCCGGAATAGCGATTACTAACCTCGACGGCAACGATCTGCCGGAATTGATTCTGATGGCCTACGATAATCCTGCGGGTTACAACAGCTTCCGTTACAAGGTCGGCAATAACCTGAACTCTAGCGGAGTCGCGGCTAGTTGGACCGAATTCGTTTCTCTCGTAGGCGTCGGCAATGACGGCCAGGGAGCAGGTATCGCCGTCACCAACCTGGATGCGGACTCCGATCCCGATCTGATCCTCATGGCTTACGACAGGTCGAACGATGGTGAAAACGAATTCCGCTACCGAATCGTGTCCAATTTCACTCCCGGACCGCGAATCCACCTGGAGATGGACAAACTCGACAGCGTCAGTTGGCCAATCCTCGACATCTACCGCGGCGGTCAGCATTACACACTATCAAGCATCTACTCAGCCGTCGGATTTGAAGTTACGCCAGTCCACCACCAAGGTAACATCAGCGATCCTCGCACCGGCAGCCGCCATGGCCAGCCTTTTACTACGGCGGAAATGCATAGCTTCCTCACCGCAAACATGAACAATCCACCCTCCGATTCCGGCACATGGCACATGTATATGGCACTCCTGCCAAGAATGGTCGGCGGGTACCTGGGAGTGATGTTCGACACCGGCCAAAGAAGAGGATTTGCCGTCCTCGTCGACGAATTCTCCGGCTATCCCAATAGACAACATTTTCTATTGAGGACAACAGCGCATGAATTAGGCCATGCTCTTAACCTGCTGCACCGCGACGGCGACTCATGTACGCAGCAACTTACCGGCGGAGGTTACGCACCCGCCTCGGGAACAGGCCGTACGATCATGAACCAAACCTGGTCACTGGCTCCAGACTGGGGCTTCGCGTGGTCGGCCCCCACATTCTTCCATCTGTTCAACCGTACTCTCAAATATATTCGCCCCGAAAGCGGCGAAGGATTCGGCAGCGGCCGTTAAAGGAGGAGAATCAGATGAGAAACACGTTTGCTATTTACGTTGCGGCCTTGATGGCCTGCTTCGCTCTCCCCGCACCCCTGACAGCTCAGGAAGTTCTGACTCTGCAGATCCAAGTCGATAAAGAACAATTCGACTTAGGCGAACCCGTAGTTCTGTACGTAACGCTGAGGAATGCCGGATCGCAGGCGGTCGAGGTTTTGCACTTTCTCGAACCCGAATTCGGTTACGCCGAATACCTGATCACCGGACCGGACGGAGAGGAATTAAAATTTCGCCCCTCTGCTCTCGTGGATCATCCAGAACCATATCAGCTCCTGGCCCCCGGAGAGGAAATACAGGGAGAGGCCAAAATCTTCTTCGGCGGCGCAGGCTGGACGTTTGCCAACCCCGGCACCTACAATGTCAGGGCCGCGTACCTGGGGACCGGAGGTGTTGTTTCCAACACAATTACGATCAGTGTGCTCCAGCCTACCAGCGCCGCGGCAAGAGCCGCAGCTCAGCAGTTCATCAACAGCGAAGAAGTCGGATACTTCCTGCTCTTCGAAGGCGGAGACCACCTTACCGAGGGTATGCAGCGTCTGGAACTGGTTGCCCAAAACTATTCCCAGACTCCACACGCCGCCTATGCCAATTACGCCCTCGGCAACAACCTACTTCAGGACTTCGCTAACTTCCGGACCAACAGCATGCGTGCCGCCGACCCGCAGCGGGCAATCGCTTACCTCGAGCGGGCACAGCTGAGCACCGTCAGCCTTTACCAAACCATGCACACGCACCTGTCTCTCGCCCGAGGATATACGCTGATCGGCAACTCCGAACGGGCCACAGCCGTCCGCGGGCAACTGAACAACCTGATTTCGGTTCGATACCCCGCATTCCGCCGGCTAGCCGATGAAATAATCCAGCGGAGAGGGATAATCATAAATAACTAATCCAAGAGCGCATCCGGCAACAATAGCAAACCTCTCACGCTCGGGAACGATCTCGCCAGGCAGCGGAGACGTGCGACGTGACGCCGACTACTCCCATATTACCCGTCTGCAACTTGAGCCACCACGATTGAGTTGCAGCTAGTACAGGTACTTGAATACCATAACTAAATTTTGGATAACGTACAAAATATCGATCCGTGAATGAGCGTTCGGCAACCGAAACCTCAGCGCGCCAGCACCACTGCAAGCCCATTGATGCCGTCTACGCGCAGTAATTCGCACCTTATCATTCTGGCGGATCGAGGTACAGCGGTAGACTACGCGGGGGACCAAAATATTCGATCCCGATACAAATTCTTGAATAAAATCCAAATATTTGAACCGCCGGCCGCGGGTCATCAGCAGTAAATCACTGAAAATAAAGAATTTGCAAATCGAGCGAAAGCAAAATTCCGCGGCATAATATTTGCATATATCGAAGTGGGTTGTTTACTGATCGTGAAAAAACACATGGTTATAAATTGATCTTCCTTAACGCAGCAAATATTATTCCCGAATATCCAGCTTCTGGGGGATTCACGGCTCCTTGACTTGGGGCCAGTTTATTTTTAGACAAGGGGGTTACGGAAGGGGAGATTGACTAGCAGCATCTTGCCCCATTTGTGACCTCCCCAACCAAGCCGATGTGGCGGCTGCGCACGCGCGCGACTCCACCGGCCCGCAGAAAGGGGGTGATCGACGGCACAGACAGACATTAATAGTGCAAATTGATTTAAGGCATTTTTACTCTGATCGTCCGGCATTTCCAAACCGGACATCGAACAACAGGAGGAAACATTAATGAAAGCAAAAGTGCTGGCGCTGGTGAGCGCTCTACTACTCATCAGCACAGGAGCAATCGCACAGGAGCTGACCGGCGCGGTTCTCGGCATCGTCACCAACGTTGACGGCGCGGTGATCACCGGCGTCTCGGTGACGGCTTCGTCACCTTCCCTGATCAGGGACATGGTATCGACCACCAATGACAGGGGCGTCTATATCTTCCACGCATTGCCGCCCGGCACCTACACGCTCACCTTCGCGGCCGATCAGTATAGGACCACCGCGGTGGAAGATATCTCGATCGTCGTCGGTATCCAACTGCGCGTCAACGCCACCCTGGAGACCGGCGAAGTTGGCGAGGCGATAATCGTCCTCACCGGCGAGGCCCCCATGATCGACGTCAGGAGCACAGACACCGGCATGACAATCACCCGGGAGATGTTCGAGCACATTCCCAGGGGGCGCAACTTCGAATCGGTTGTCGTGCTCGCTCCGGGCGCCAACGCTGAGAACGACCTCGGCGCCGGCATCATGATCGACGGCGCCAGCTCGGCCGAGAACATCTGGGTAATCGACGGCGTCGATGTCTCCGACCTCTACACCGGCCAGGCCGACCAGACCGCCGTATTCGAGTTCGTTGAGGAGGTCCAGGTCCGCAGCGGCGGCTACGAGGCCGAGTTCGGCGGCTCGATGGGCGGCGTGGTCAACGTCATCACCCGCTCGGGCGGCAACGAGTTCCACGGCGAAGGTACTTTCTACTACACAGCCGACTGGCTCAATGCCGGCGAGCGCCGCACACTGCGGCTCAACCCACTGGATGCCAGCCAGGCTGAGTACATCACCTACGACCAGGATGCCTTCACCCGCTACGAGCTCGGCGGCGGCATCGGCGGTTACGTCATGAGGGACCGCATCTGGTTCTTCGGCAGCTACCTGCCGGTGTTCCACGACATCACGCGCACCATAGGCTGGCGCGATACCAACAACGTCGTCACCAGCACCGAGGACTTTACGCGTGAGATAAGGCGCCACCAGTTCTCCGGCAAGGTCACCGCGCAGTTGACCAGCAGGCTGCGCGCCACCGGCAGCTACACCAACGACTGGTACCGCCAATTGGGAGGCATGCCGGACCGCAACGGCTTCGGCAATCCGGATTTCACCTGGGATGAGCAGGGCAACACCTACCCCGGCTGGAACATGGCCGCCAGCGCTGACTACCTGTTCAGCGACAACCTCTACGCCAACTTCAGGGGCGGCTACCACCAAAGCAACAATATGCAGGTCGGCGGTCCCAACAGCGTTTATTGGCGCCACTACGGCGACGGCATGCTCGTCTTCGACGTCTCGTCCGTGCCCGCGCAGTACCAGGTGCCCTACGGCTGGAACTCCTACGGCTACTATGACCAATTCATCACCAAAAAGGACCTGCACGAGAAACAGAACTGGAGCGGCGACCTGACCCTCTTCACGGAGATGGGCGGCAGCCACATGTTCAAGGGCGGCGCGCAGTACTACCGCATCTCCCAGGACGTCGACAACACCGCCAAGTACGACTACATCCTCTTCCGGTGGAACCAGGACTGCGCCTATCATCGCTTCACACCCGGTATCACGAGGGGCACGTACGGCTACTACGAGGCTCGCTGCGCTCACCCCGGCGGCTACGGCACCGTGGCCAACATCTCCAGCGCCCGCTGGGCCCTCTTCTTCCAGGACAGTTGGAGCATCACGCCGCGCCTGACGATCAACGCCGGCGTGCGCGCCGAGAAGGAGGACATCCCCTCGTTCAGCGACATACCCGAGTACATGTACCCGCCGGTCCAGTTCGGCTTCGCCGACAAGGTCTCACCACGTATCGGCTTCGCCTACGACTTCTTCGGCGACGGCCGCCTCAAGCTCTACGGCAGCTACGGCGTCTACTACGACGTCATGAAGCTGGAGATGGCCGAGGGCTCCTATGGTGGCTTCAAGTGGCAGACGCGCTACTTCACGCTCGACACACTCGAGTGGTGGACGATCGGCGGCGACCAGACCACCGGACCCTTCCCTCGCGGCCCCCAGTATCGCGGTACCGCGATGGACCACCGCGACTGGCGCATACCCTCGTTTGACTCCACCGACGAGAACCTGATGCCGACCGCCTCGCGCGAGTTCATCATCGGCGCCGACTACCAGCTCTCCGACAACATGGCCGTCAACGTCCGCTTCGTTCACAATCGCCTGATGCGCACCATCGAGGACGTCGGCGTGATGACCGCCGAAGGCGAGTTGTACTACACCACCAACCCCGGCTTCGGCTGGTCGATCTCCAGGCTCTCGCCCACCGCGGCGCCGTGCCCGCCCGCCATCCGCCACTACTGGGCCGTCGAGATGCGCCTCATGAGGCGCTTCGCCGACAACTGGCAGGCCGGCGGCAACCTGACCATCAGCCGCCTGACCGGCAACTACGCCGGCCTGGCGAGCACCGACGAGCAGGGCCGCCTGAGCCCCAACGTCGAGCGCTACTTCGACTGGTGGATGCTCAGCTACGACGCCAACTGGAACATCATCAACGGGCCCATGCCGACCGACCGCCGCTACGTGCTGAAGCTGTACGGCTCCTACTCGTTCGACTGGGGCCTGACGGTCGGCCTCTACCAGACCGTCATGGACGGCACGCCGCAACAGACCGACTTCACCATCATGTCGATGGACGGCTGGTACCCGAATAACCGCAACGACCTGGGCCGCTCGCCCAACTTGTGGCAGACCGACCTCTACGTCGAGTACAACTTCCACCTCGGCGACTACCGCGCGCAGCTCAACGTCAACGTCATCAACCTCCTCGACCAGAAGACCTCTTTGCGGCAGTTCCACTGGTACAACCGGAACAACCCCAGCTTCGGCGAAGCCGCCCTAGAAGCGCTCTACAACTCCGGCACGCCGTTCAACTGGCAGGCGCTCGCCGGTCCGGGCGACATCGACGCGCGCTTCGGCATGGATTATCGCTTCATGGGTCCGCGCACGATCCGCATCGGGCTCAAGTTCTTCTTCTAATCCGAAACCGCTCTCGAAAAGGGTGGGGTGCCACGGCACCCCACCCTTCTTCTTTCAGCCAAGGGTATGCCTCCACCGGCATCGCATCACGACACCCTGTTTCCACGCCCAAGACCGAAATAATCCCCTTCGTACTTCCGAAAACTCCAGGACATCATGCGTCCGCATATCCAGCCCCATTCATCTCCGCCGCAATGATAGACGGCCAGACCGTCAATTTTTTTGAATGATATCCAATATTTAGAATCGACAAGTGTGAAAACCGCACCCGTAAGTGCCTGAATATAAAAGATGTTATAGATTCAGCTCGATCTTACAAATTGGCACAGCACTTGCGCAGAATATTATCTGTCTATATTAGACGTGCCTAGATAATGCAAGGTAATAAGGTGATTTATATTATCCATATAACAGATATCTGCTTAGGATGTTCAATATCTATGTGGTTATCGGCCCCTTGATCAGGGGCCTGTTTTATTTTAGGCAAGGGGTTGCATTAGGCAAAAGAAACAAAATTGTATCCCGCCTATTTGTGACCTCCACAAAACAAAGCCGATTTAGAGGCTGCGCACGCGCGCAGCTCCATCGGCCCGCAGGAGGGAGGTGATAAACGGCAAAGATCGACATTGTAGTAGAAGGGAGTTTAAAGCGTTTTCTTTCCATTCGGTATCTTGAAACCAGACACCGAAAACATGGAGGAACCATAATGAAAGCAAAAGTGCTAATGCTGGTGAGCGCACTACTGCTCATCGGCACGGTAGCAATCGCACAAGATCAGAACGGCTCGATTCTCGGCGTCGTCACCAACGTCGACGGCGCGGTGATCACCGGCGCCACGGTGACGGCCTCGTCTCCCGCCCTGATCAGGGACATGGTGACGACCACCAACGAGCGGGGCGTCTACATCTTCCCCGCACTGCCGCCCGGCACCTACACGCTCACCTTCGAGGCTGACCAGTACAGGACTACCGAGTTGGCCGACATCACCGTGCTGGTCGGAATCCAACTTCGAGTTAACGCCACCATGGAAACCGGCGAACTCGGCGAGGCGGTAATCACCGTCACCGGCGAGACCCCCTTGATCGACGTCAGGAGTACGGACACCGGTATGAACATCAACCGCGATCTGTTCGTGCACCTGCCCAAGGGACGTAACTTCACCACCCTTCTAGCCATCGCTCCCGGCGCCAACAACGAGACAGACCTCGGCACCCCCGAGTACTCCGTAGCCAGTGAAGACCAAAACGAACTGGGCATCCAAGGAATCATGGTCGACGGCGCCAGCGCGTGTGAGAACGTCTGGATCATCGACGGCGTTGACGTTACCCAAATCAGTGATGGCTTCAATGACCAGAACGCCGTATTTGAGTTCGTCGAGGAAGTCCAGGTTCGCAGCGGCGGCTACGAGGCCGAGTTCGGCGGCTCGATGGGAGGCGTTATCAACGTCATCACCCGCTCCGGCGGCAACGAGTTCCACGGTGAGGGAACATTCTACTACAACGCCGACTGGCTGGATGGACCGCGACGCCGCGATCTACGGCTCAATCCAATAGATCCTACCCAGGCGGAATATATCACCTACGATAAAGACTCCTACACCCGCTATGAGGTCGGCGGAGGCATCGGCGGCTACGTCATGAGGGACCGCATCTGGTTCTTCGCCAGTTACCTGCCTACGTTCCGCGATATTGATCGAACTATCGGCTGGCGCGATGCCAACAACGTCGTCACCAGCTCCGGGGATTTCACGCGTAGCCATAGAGAACATCAATTCTCCGGCAAGGTCACCGCCCAATTAACCAGCAGGTTGCGAGTCAGTAGCAGCTACACCAACGACTGGTACCAGCGCACGGGCTCCTTGCCCCCGCGCAGCGGCGTCGGCAACCAAGATTTCACCTGGGCCGATCAAGGCCAAACATTCCCCGGCTGGAACGTGTCGGCAAATGTTGACTATTTTCTAAGCGACAGCCTCTTCGCCAACTTCAAGGGCGGCTACCACCGCAGCGACAATGTGCAGAGCGGCGGTCCCAGCACACCGCGCTGGCGCCACTACGGCGACGGCATGCTCGTCTTCGACGTCTCGTCCGTGCCCGCGCAGTACAGAGTGCCCTACGGCTGGAACGCCTACGGCTACGAAGATGGCTTCCTCACCAAAAGTGACCTGCACGAGAAACAGAACTGGAGCGGCGACCTGACCTACTTCACGGAGATGGGCGGCAGCCACATGTTCAAGGGCGGCGTGCAGTACTACCGCATCGCCCAGAACATCGACCAGACTTACAAGTACGACTACATCTACTTCAATTGGAACCAGGACTGCCCCTATCATAACTTCACACCCGATATAACCCGGGGCACGTACGGCTACTATCAATCACGTGCCGGTCACCCCGGCGGCTACGGCACGGTTGCCGACACCTCCAGCGCCCGCTGGGCCCTCTTCCTTCAGGACAGCTGGAGCATCACGCCGCGCCTGACGATCAACGTCGGCGTGCGCGCCGAGAAGGAGGACATCCCCTCCTACAGCGACCTGCCGGAATACCAGTACAATCCGGTTGAGTTCGGCTTCGCCGACAAGGTCGCACCGCGCATCGGCATCGCTTACGACTTCTTCGGCGACGGCCGCCTCAAGATCTACGGCAGCTACGGCATGTATTACGACGTTATGAAGCTGGAGATGGCCGTTGGCTCCTACGGCGGCTTCAAGTGGCAGACGCGCTACTTCACGCTCGACACACTCGAGTGGTGGACGATCGGCAGCGACCAGACCACCGGCCCCTGGCCTCGCGGCCCCGAGTATCCCGGTACCGTGATGGACCACCGCGACTGGCGCATACCCTCGTTCGACACCACCGACACAGAACTGATGCCGACCGCCTCGCGCGAGTTCATCCTCGGCGCCGACTACCAGCTCTCCGAGAACATGGCCGTCAACGTCCGCTTCGTCCACAAGCGCCTGATTCGGACGATCGAGGACGTCGGCGTGATGGAAGAGGGCGGTGAGAGCTACTACACCACCAATCCCGGCTTCGGCTGGTCGATCTCCAAGCTCTCGCCCACCGCGGCGCCGTGCCCGCCCGCCATCCGCCACTACTGGGCAGTCGAGATGCGCCTCACAAAGCGCTTCTCCAACAACTGGCAGGCCGGCGGCAACCTGACCCTCAGCCGCCTGACCGGCAACTACGCCGGCCTGGGGAGCACCGACGAGCAGGGCCGCATGAGCCCCAACGTCGAGCGCTACTTCGACTGGTGGCTGCTCAGCTACGACGCCAACTGGAACATCATCAACGGACCACTGCCGACCGACCGCCGCTACGCGCTGAAGCTGTTCGGCTCCTACTCGTTCGACTGGGGCCTGACGGTCGGCCTCTACCAGACCGTCATGGACGGAACGCCGCACCAGACCGACTTCCAAATCATGTCGATGGACGGCTGGTACCCGAATAACCGCAACGACATGGGCCGCTCACCCACCTTGTGGCAGACCGACCTCTATGCTGAGTACAACTTCCGCCTGGGCGACTACCGCGCGCAGATAAACGTCAACGTCATCAACCTCCTCGACCAGAAGATCGCGTACCGCTTCTGGAACTTCTACAACCGTAACAACCCCAGCTCCACCGACGCCTACCTCGAAGGACTGTACAATTCCGGCACGCCGTTCGACTGGCAGTCGCTCGCCGCCGATGCGAACGACCTCGATGCACGCTACGGCCAAGATTACCACTTCCAGGCTCCGCGCTCGATCCGCATCGGGCTCAAGTTCTTCTTCTAATTCGAAACCGTTCGCAAGAAGGGCGGGGTGCCACCGCACCCCGCCCTTTTTCTCGTCCCGGAATTGGCCGAAATACAACAACAATAGTAACGAAGAATACGGAAGGGCCGGCCGCGGGTGTGCTATACAAGCTTTTGAATGTTGTGGCCTTGTTGAATGGTCCAATCAATAACCGGTAGGACAGACATTCTTGTCTGTCGACGGAGCGAAGCCCCGATAATGACTTTCTACACAGTCGTCACAAACCTACGATTCTGTCGAGAACCGTTATAGTAAGTTATGATGTCTTGGTCTGCCGAGTCGGAGGACGCCATGAAAAAGCTAACACTAGCCATAACTCTCGGGGCCTTGCTGATCTGCCTCGCAGCCGCGCACGCCCAGGAAGAGCAGCGCGCCGAGCGGAGGATGCCGGAGTTCGAAAGGTTAGTACAGGTCAACCTGGTGCTGCTGGACATCATCGTCACCGACGGCGACGGAAACTACGTTCCGGGGCTGACCACGGAGGACTTCGAGGTCTTCGAAAACGGCCGGCCTGTCACCGTCGCCGCCGTGGACGAGTACTTCCTGGCAGACGAAGAAGCCGAGGCGGTCGGCGGGCGCACGCTCTACGACTCCCCGCCCCGCAATGTCATCTTCATCCTCGACAAGTTCTTCTCCAGCTCCTACGCCATCGCCCGCGGCAAGGAGGCGATAATCGAGTTCATCCGCAACAACCTGCAGCCCGGCGACCGCGGGATGATCCTCACCTACGAGCGGAGGTTCAGGGTCGTCCAGGAGTTGACCACCGACCACCGCCTGCTGGAGATGGCGGTCTTGGGCCTGCAGACGATGAGCCTATCGGCCGACACCCCCGAGGTGCAGATGAGCGTCGGGTCCGACGCCGACGCCGAGTCGCTATCGGAGGGCACAGCGATCTCCAATGAAAATCCCTTTTCGAACCCGGTAGATCCATTCAAGAACGTCTGGATGCAGCACCAGATCCGCATGTTCCTGGAGAAACTCCAGCTGCTGTCTAGATTTCTGAGAAGCATGCCGGGGCGCAAGACAGTAATCCTGATGAGCGAAGGCTACGACGAGCGCTTCATCGTCGAAAACACGCTCTCCCGTTACCGCAACTACGACCTGCTGGCGACACTGGACGACGCACAGGCGGCGAGCGAAGCGATGATGAGCGACCCCTCGGGGCGCCAGCTCGACACGCCGCTGATCGCCATCTTCAACGACATGGTCCGTTCGATCAACGACGCCAGCACATCCTTCTACGTCGTCGACCTCTCCAGCTTCGGCGGCGAGCGGGCGCGCGCCGACCAGTTCCACCAGCAGAGCTCGATGCAGCGGATCGACTACAACACCCAGCGCCTCAACTCGCTGGCCTCGATTGCGGATAACTCCGGCGGCAGGCTCTACAGCGGCTCCGACCTGAGCGGCATCCTGGGCGAGATCAACAACGACATCAGCAACTACTACATAATCAGCTACTTCACCCCCGACGAAAGCACCGAAGGCCGCTTCCGCAGGGTCGAGGTGCGGCCCGCCAACAGCGCCTTCTCCGTCCGCACGCGGCGAGGCTACTTCGAGCCGCGGAGCTTCGAAAGGATGGACGGGCGGGATCGCCTCCTCCACCTCGTCGAGGGCATGTTCCGCGCGGCGCCGGCGAGCGACCTGACCGCAAGCTCCTCGATCTTCTTCCTGCCGCTGCAACCCAACACCGTCGTCGCCTCGCTGGCTATCGAGATACCTGCCGACCAGCTAAGCGGGGGGGGCGACCAGAGCATCGAGCTGATAGGAACAGCAGAGGACCAGTTCCAGCGACGCCTGGACGCCTTCCACAAGGTGATCGACTACGGGGACCAACTGGAGGAGATCCGGGCCGACGGCTGCTTCCGCCTCAAGGTACCGATGCTGCTGAGCGGCGGCTTCAACCGTGTGCGCGTCACCGTCCGCGACAACAGCACCGGCAGGAGGTACTACGTATTCGACGAGTACATCACCTGGGGCGCGCAGCCGGACTCGGTCTTCATCAGCTCCATCGCGCTCTTCGACGAGGACGAGCACCGCTCGAGCACCGAGAAGTACGACTTGCGGGTGAATGACCGCGGCGAGGAGACCGGCTTCTCCGGCCGCAACGTGCCCGACCCCCTGCGCATCACCGTCGGCAGGCCGATCTTCCCACTTCTCGATTTGACCTTCTCGCGCCAGGACCAGCCGGTTGTTTTCTTCAGCGCCGGCAACTTCTGGCTGGACGAGGAGACCGGCGAGGTCGATTTCTTCATCGACTACAACGTAATCAACCCCGCGGGGGAGGAGATCATAGTCCCGGTCGACAGAGAGCAACTGTTCCCCATACCCGGAACCAGCCGCATAAACGTCATCTCGCGGCTGGTGCTCAGCGACATGGAGCCCGGCGAATACAGGTTCCGCGTCCGCTTCCTCGACCGACGCACGCTTCAAGGTGTGCAGCGGGAGCTGCCGATCACCATCCGCTGACGCCGACCGTAACCGTAGGCGCGAAGCCGTTGACATCAGCTGCGCCGCAACGTCTCGATGTACGCGTAGGAAATCGCAAGCAATCCGCACGCGAAGCTGGCAGCTGAGCCCTTGTAATGATAGGATAGCGCCGCTATGAACGCGATCAGGATTAACCTCGGCCTCGTCCTCGCGACGTTGCTAATCCTCGCGGCCGCCGCGCCGGCCGCCGCGGACGATGAACTCTCCGCCAGGCACAGGCGGTGGCTGCGCGAAGAGGTCATCTACATCATCACCGCAGAAGAGCGCGAAGCGTTCGGCCAGCTCGACAGCAACGAGCTGCGCGACCGCTTCATCGAGACGTTCTGGGAGAGACGGGACCCGACGCCGGGAACGTTCCGCAACGAGTTCCGCGAGGAGCACTCCCGCCGCATCGAGTACGCCAACATGCACTTCGGCCCGCGGAGTCGGAGCACCGGCTGGCGCACCGAGCGCGGCCGCATCTACATCATGCTTGGCGAGCCGAAGGAGCGTCAGCAGTTCCCCAACAACGCCACCATCTATCCCTGCGAGCTCTGGTTTTACTCCGCCGACAGCCGCCTGCCCGGCATCTCGTTCTTCTACATCATCTTCTACAGGCGCGGCGGCGCCAGCGACTACGAGGTCTACCATCCCCAGATCGACGGTCCCGAGGCCCTCTCGGTGTACGGCAGCATTGGCCACAGCCGCGACCAGATACTCCAGGAATTGTCGATCATACATTTCGAGCTTGCCCAGGCCGCAGTCTCGCTTAATCCGATGGACCCGGCGGGCACGCTGGCCTCGGAGGTGCTGCTCGGGCACGTCGACAACTACCCGGAATACGCGGTCGACGGCAGCTGGGCCACCACGTTCGTCGAAATGCGCGGGCAGGTCGACGTAACCTACACCTTCAGGCCGGTCGAGGTCAGAGCGCTGGCACATGTTTTCTCCCCGCCCGCGGGCGGCCAGCAACTGCACTTCGCCTTCATGCTGATGCCCGAGGACATCGATATCGGCCTCTACGAGGACGAGTATTTCGGCGCCTTCGAAATCATCCCGAGCCTGGACGACACTGCCGGAACAACCATCTTCCAGGACTCCATCAACGCCGAGATCGCCTGGAGCCGCGAAGAGTTCAGCGAGCACCGGAGCAGGCCGCTGATGTTCGCGGACATAGTCCCGATAATACCGGGCGACTACAATCTCACCGTGAGCGTGCGCAACAAGTTCTCGCGCACCTACTTCATCTTCACGCTCGCGGTCCAGGTTCCCGAGCCGGGCCCGGACACCTTCCAGCTCTCCGAACTGCTAATAAATAACGGCTACGAACGGGGGGAAAATGACTCGGCAACGGCCACTTTCGCTTCGCCGTTCCGCTTTTTCAACATCCAGTACTCGCCGAGCGCCACAAACGAGTTTGCCAGCAGCGACAACGTCCACGTCTTCTGCGAACTCTACTACCCACCCGGCGCCGGCGCGCAGGCGGCACTGGGCGACCTGGTTTTCGATTTCGACATCTACCGCGACGACCAGCTGCTCAAGAGGCTCACGCACATCATCCCCCAGGCACGGGTCAACCCGATGGGGATCGTCTACATGTCGCGCCAACTGCTCATCGACGACCTCGAGCGAGGTAGCTACCGCCTGGAGGTCACGGCCAGGGCTGAGCGGGGCGGGCAGAGCACGTCGCGCACCGCACTATTCTCCATCAGAGCTCCCGAGGAGATCCCTCGCCCCTCCATGCTGCCCCTGCACGAGCGCCTGGACATGGGCTCCTCGGAGATGCGTTTCGTCCGCGGGCAGGAATTCCTCGCAGCCGGCCACTCCGAAATGGCAATCGAAACGTTCAGGGAAGTTCTTCAGCAGGATCCCCAGCACGTCGGCGCCGCTATGGAACTTGCCCGGGCATTGATAGACTCCGGGCTCTTCGAGGAAGCTTTCACCACGCTGCGCGAGGTGGAGCGCAACGATCCGAACAACCGGCAGCTGGTACTGCTCCTGGCGGAGGCCTGCGTCGGCCGCGAGGAGCTTAGTCTGGCCATCGGCTACATGGAGAGACTGCTCTTCATCAACGCCAACGACGTCGAGGTCCTCAACAGGGCCGGAGGGCTCTACCGCCTCACCAATCAGCTCGAGAGGGCCCGCGAGCGCTGGCAGAGATCGTTGACGATCAATCCCGACCAGCCGGAAATCCAGCGGGAGTTAGAAAGCCTGGAGCCGCAATAATCAACTCCAGTCTCTCCCCTACCCTTTAGTTCCCCTCCAGGCCGTGCTTTGCCGCCTACTGAACCCTAAATGGAGTTTGCGCCGCAGGAAGCCGGCTTGTACAATGAATACCCACGTAAACAGCACCCGTTATCTGCGAGGTAATTATGTCAACCATACTGATAGCAATCGCATTGTGCGGTGTAGCGCTCAACACGACCGCGATCGACGATCAACTCCCGGTGGTCGACCGGCAGGAGATCCTGCGGCAGCGCGTCGACGAGCTGCTGCCCCGGTCGATGGAGCGCCACGGCATCGACCTCTGGCTGATCTTCGCACGCGAAAACAGCCTCGAGCCGATCCTACCCACCTTCGGCCTTCACAACACGACGGCCCGCTCCGCCTACCTGTTCAGCATTCATAACGGCGAGTTCCGCAAGATAGCCATAGCCGCCAGCTACGACGTCACGCCGATTCTCGACTCCGGTATCTTCGACGAGGTGCTCTCCTACCGCGAGGAGGGCATCAAGCCCCACCTGCGCCGCGCCGTCGAGGAGCTGGCGCCGGAGACTATCGCCGTCGACACCGCCCGTGACGTGACGATATCCGACGGCCTCACCCACGGCATGTACCTCTACCTGCTCGAGACCCTCGGCGAGGAGGTGTCGGAGCGCTTCGTCTCCGCCGAGCGCCTGGTGGTCTCGCTATTCGGCACCAAGCTGCCGGCGGAGATCGCTGCGCTACGCTACGCCGCCGAGGCAACCCAGATTGCTATCGGCGAGGCACTAACCGCTGATGTAATCGCCCCCGGAGAGACTACCGAGAGGGACGTGCAGAGCTACTTCTCCGAGCGCCTGCGCCAACTCGGCTGCGACACAGCCTTCTGCAGCGTCGTCGTCGGCCCGACACGCGGTCACGCGCCGACCTCGGACCGCGTCATCCAGCCAGGCGACCTGATCCGCGTCGACTGCGGCGCCCGCTACCAGGGCTACTGCGCCGACATCCAGCGCACCGCCTACGTGCTCGCCGAGGGCGAAACAGACGCGCCCGCGGAGATCCGGCGCTTCTGGGATGTCACGCTGCGGGCCAACCGCGAGGCCTTCGCCGTCATGAGGCCCGGCGCGCGCGGTGTGGACGTCGATACTGCCGGCCGCGAGGTGATCACCGGCGCCGGCTTCCCGGACTTCCCGCACGGCTCGGGCCACGCAATCGGCCTGCGCGTCCACGATGTTGGCCCCTACCTCTGCCCCGACTGGCCCGAGCGCTACGGCAATCCCGTATTCTTCACCCTCGAGCCGAACCAGGTCTTCGCCCTCGAGCCGGTCCTCTACGTCGACTACCCGCCGATGGGCGGCACGATAAACATCGGCATCGAAGAGAACGTGCTGATCACCGAGGACGGCGCCGAATACTTCGGCAGGCCGCAGGAGGAACTAATCATCATCGGCGACCGATAGTCTGCCGTCGCGGATGGCCAACGTAACCGTCGCGAACTCCCGCTCTGTATCGGCAGGTATGCTCACCTGGACGGATGTTGTCCCCGCAAGTGTAAGAACGATGCATTCGTAGGTGCGGCCGGTCCGACCGGCGACTGAGTAGTAAATCGTTTCCCCTTGGCGCCAGGAGTCGACGTAGCGCAGTCCTTGGGACCGCTGACCCGGCAGCGACGGCGGTACTGGCAGTATCAACTCCGTCATTTCTTCAAGTGATACTTCAATATTTGTGTCCGGACGCAGCGGGATCTCGCATTCCAGTACAACAGCCGACCTGCGGCTCTCCGTGCCGAACTCGACCGGGTTTCCGTTGACGTATACGCCGCCGACAAGAGTCCCAAGCGGCAGCGCCGGCCGGAAGCGAAGTATCCAGCCTTCTTCGGCGCCCCGGAAACGGTAACGCAGCGTTCCCCTGCCTCGCTCGAATTCCACTCTTAGATTTTTACCTAAGCCAAGCGGCACGTTGTTGATTGTAAGCCGATCCCACTCGGCCGGGAGCTGGGGCGCGAAAGTCAGCGTGCGGCTGACGGCGTCCGTTTCCAGGCCGAGGAGACCGCGCACGACCGGTGCGGCGAAGCCGCCGCTCGAGAAAAGCTGATGGGGCACGGCGGCGTCCAAAGGCCTGTGAAAGTCTCCGGAGTAGAGCTCGGCGATATCTCCCCTGCTCCCCTCGAATGTGAGGCCGGCGAGAGCGCGCAGCAATTGCAGGCCGGCCTGGGGACGGTGATATCTGTACTGGGCCATCGCCACGTATCCGGTGAGGAAGGGCCAGACGGCGCCGTTGTTATAGGCGACCGGATCGTAAACCTCGCTCTCGCTGGTCAGCATCCGCGCGCCCCAGTCCGTCGCCATCTCGGGACCCGCGAGTCTGTGCAGCGTCGCCAGTGCCTGCTCGGCTGGGAGGAGCCCGAAGATCATGGGCACCGCGGGCCATGCCGTCAGCTCGCTCACCGCGGTGCCGTCCAGGGCGATTGCGAACGCGTGATAGCCGCGCTGGGGGTCGAAGAACAGGTTTCGCAGAGACTCCTCGGCTCTTTCGAGCAGGGGCGTCACTTCGTCGACGATCCCCTCTTCAGCGAGTAGCTCAGCGGCCCTGAGCAGTGAGCGTATCGACTCGACCCAGAGGCCGGCCACGTAGATGTCGGTCTTCAGGTCCTGCAGCAGAACGCCGACCTCGAGCGCACCCAGTCCTCCGAGGCTGTTCTCGACGAGGCCGTCGCCGTCGGTCTCCGTCGTGGCTGCATAGCGGAAAGCGGCGAGCATCGACGGCCAGCTCTGGCGTAGGAACTCCAGGTCGCCGCTGGCAAGGACGTAGTTCCAGACGCTGATTATGTAGTAAGGCGAGGTTTCGAGGTGGTAGTAACCGTAAGGGTAATCGCCGAACCAATCGATGAAGGCGGCGCCCTGGCTGAGCTCGTGCATTATCTTGCCGTCTTCGCGCTGGTTGCGGCGGATCAGCTCGAGAGCGGTCCTAACCGCCGCGAAGTCGCCGTAGCCGTTGAGGGCAAAAGAGTTGAAGAACGCGTCGCCTCCGAAAAACCAGGCGAAGCCGGGGCGCTCGCTGCGGCCTGAAGATCCGAATCCCGCCACCAGCCCGCAGCCGAGATCGGGATTGCAGCTCAGACCGTCGTCCAACGCTACCTTGGCCCACTCGAAAGCGAGGTCTAGGTCGTCGTCGGGCGAGTCGATGGCGAGCAGCTCCCCGCGCAAACCGCACGCGTGCTCTACCCGTCCCGAGTAGAGCGACCCGAGATTGCCGAGGACACGCCGGTAAGTTTCGAGCGCTTCCTCCCTTCCCATCGAGCCTCCGGCGATAACAACGGGGATGTAGTCGCTTGCGGCGAGCCGCGTTGTTATTTCGATGTCGAAGCGGTTCGGGGACTCCGCCAGCCGGTGGGCAGGCGTGGCAAAGTGACGCGAGGCCGCCGGGCTGCCTACGAGGGCATTGTAGCGTCGGCGGCTCTCCGAAAGGACAAAAGCAGCAGCTTCGTCGTGCCAGAAGCTGTACTGGCCACCCAGCGAAGCGGGCCACATCGGCTCCAGGTCCGGGACGAAGGAGACGGAAACGGTCAGCGGCTCGTCCGCGTCGACGTCGAGCAGCAAAACGATGGCCGGCTCCTCCAGCGGCACGAAGAAGGTGACGGCCACAGTGAATTCATCGTGCGAGAAGACTACGGTCGTCGACTCCGGCCGCACCGTGATCCAGCGTGCCAGCTCCTCGGCGGGCAGCGGCTCGGGGAAATCATCGCGCCGGAAGTGAATTCGCAGACCGTGGGCGATCTTGAACGGGTAGATCCAGGCCTCCATGGCGCCGCCCTCGTTGCCCATCAGCAGCGCCCGGCGGCCGACGACGTCGAAGTAGCGGCCCGGCGACGGCTCGCCCTCTAACTGGATCGGGCTCTCGGGAAGCGGGAATTTCTCCACCGCTCCGCTCAACGACGCAAAGAGCACCAGCAGCAGCACCACCGCGCCGAATCGGCATCTCATGATTAACTCCTTGATAGCATAAATGGGACAGGCATTCCCGCCTGTTTCTTATATCAACAGCACTCAATACATCGGTTTACGGAAGCGCAATCTTCAAAGATAACCGGGCTCATGTTAATCTCGGCTTCCGAAGGCTGCAACGGGGGTTCTGGAGTTGGGAAAGACCGGCACCGCTCGCCGCCTGCGCTCGGCAGTGGTTCTCGCGCTTGCCGTGGCGCTCGGTTGCTTCGCGCTGGCGACGTGCGGCGGCGACACCCGCCTGACGCTCCGCCTCTCGACCTGGTCGAGCCCGACCGAGATGGAGATTATGGAGCGCTGCATCCGCCTCTTCGAGCAGCGCTACCCGAACGTTAGGGTGATCCACGAGAGCTACCCGTCGCGCTACCTCGACAGGATCCTGACCTCTATCGCGGCCGGCACGCCCCCCGACGTCATCCTCCTCGACTCCGTCCACATCCCCACCTTCATCGAGAGCGGCGCCCTCATCGACCTCGCTCCCTACGCCGAGCGTGTCGGCTTCGACCGCAGCCTCTACTATCCCGTCGTCTTGGCCACAGCCGAGCGCGACGGCAAGCTCTACGCCTTCCCCAAGGACTTCACGCCGCTTGTCTACTTCTACAATAGGCGGCTTTTCGACGTAACCGGCACGCCCTACCCCGAGCCCGACTGGACCTGGGACGATTTCCTCCGCATGTGCCAGCAGCTAACCGGTGACGACGACGGCGACGGCCGTCCCGACCGCTTCGGCACCGATCTAAACCGCGAGCTGTTCCGATGGCAGCCCTGGCTCTGGTCGGCCGGTGGCGACATTCTCAGCCCCGACGGCACTCGCGCCGTCGGTTACTTCGACTCCGAGGAGTCGGTACGGACCTACGAATTCCTCGCCGACCTGGTCCGCCGCTGGCGCGTGACGCCGCGCTACGAGGCCAACATCACCATGTCGCGCGACTACAACCAGGCGCAGCGTATGTTCTACAGCGGCCGCCTTGGACTCATGGCCAGCGGCCACTGGTGGATACCGAGGCTGCGCCACTACATGGAGGAAGAGCTGCTGTCTGTCGGCATCGCCCCGATGCCCCGCTTCGATCCCGGGAGCCGCCCGGTAACGGTGATGTACGAGAGCGGTTGGGCCGTGCCGGCGGCCTCGAGGCACCGCAAGTGGGCCGTGATCCTCGCCGCCTTCATGTCCGGCGAGGAGTGCCAGTGGATCCGCTGCGAGGCCGGCCTGGCGATCCCCGCCATGCCCGGCGTCGCCGCAGAGCTGGCGGCTGCGGATACCACCGGCATGGAGAGTATATTCCTCGATCAGATCCCCCACTGCCGCGCTCCCTGGGGGACGAGGATCGCGCACTTCACCGAGGTCGAGGACATCGTCTCGGAGGTCTTCGACCGCATGCTGATCAACGGCGAACCGGCGGCCGAAGCAGCCAGTGCCGTGGCCAAGGAAATCGAAGACGCACTCCGCTCCCCAGAATGAACGCTGAACGCGAACCGATCGATTCCTACCTTCGCCGCCTGTTCGTCGGCGCGACGCTGACGATCCTCGTCCTCGCCGGCCTGGCCGCGCTGCTGCCGCAGCGATTCGCCGCCGAGCTGTTCGAGCGCAAGGCGAAGCTGCTGCTGGAGTCGTGGGGCGAGCGGATCGCCGACCGCGCCCAGCTTTTCGCGCAGGCGGCCCGCGAAGACGAGGGGGATTTCGTACGTTTGTCGAGCGTGAGATCGCGTAGCTCGGGGCGGACCTTCCAATTGTCAATCCTTGCGGAAGCGGAGCCGCGGCCGCTAGCCGGCGCCTGGGCCGACGGCGGTATGCGGGGCTTCGAGATCGACGACTACCTCATCGAGGGGAGCTTGCCGCAGCGCGCCGTCGGCGACCAGCTTTATCTTGACGGCTCCCCGCACCTGATCGCTCTCCTGCCCGGAGAAGGCGATGGCCGGGCCGCGCTCAGGATCGGCCCCTCGCTGTCTCGCGATTTCGAGCTGGTGCAGGTAACGGACTGGAAGCTGGCAGTCGTCCGCGCTGGAAACGTCGCCTACTCCTCCGACGACTCGCTGCGGACCGGTACCTCACCGGCCGATCCCCAGTTTCTCGACATGCTGCAAAGTGTCGCCGCCGACGAAACCTCTCGTCTCGTCCGCCTCGGGGTTCTCGGCAACCGTCTCTGCGTCGTCGCTCCCCTCAAGGACTTCGACCGCTGGAACGTGATCGGCTCCGCCATCCTCATCAGGACCGCACCGCCAGCCCATGAGGACTTTTCCGCCACAGCCCTCGCCCTCTTCAGCGTCCTGCTGGCCGCAGTCCCCTTCGCACTCGCTGGGCTCGGCCGCTTGCCAGAGCGCGGGCCGCGGCGTTGGCACCCAGTCGCCGGTCTCGCCGCGGTCGTCGCCGGTGCAGCGGCCTCGGCGGCGGCGCTGCTGCTGCTCGGCGGCCGGCTCAGCGATGAACTGGCGGCGGAATCGGCCGGGGCCTTCAACGCGCTGGCGCGGGGAGGCGAGGCCGAGTGGATCTCGAGCGCCTCGTTCTTCGGCTCACTGGATCTTCTCGGCGTCCTGGCGCTCGAGGCGGCTGTTCTGGCGACCTCCCTCCTTTTCCTAGCAGCGGTGCGCCACTTCCGGCACCTGGCGACCATCCGCCAGGCGGTCGCGGCGGCCGGCTTCCTGGCACCCGCCACCGCCTACCTGGCCGTCTTCGTAGTCGGACCTGTCCTCTTCGCGCTCTTCATAAGTTTCCACCGCTGGGAGATCCTTAACCCGGTCAAAACCTTCGTCGGGCTCGACAACTTCGCCGAGCTCTTCGGCGATCCGCTCTTCTGGGGATCGCTGTTCAACACGCTGGTCTACTCGCTGCACGTGCCGTTCACCATGGCCATCTCCCTCGCCCTGGCACTGGCGCTGCAGCGCAAGGTCCGCGGCGTAACCATTCTGCGCACGCTTTTCTTTCTTCCCTACATCACCAGCTTCGTCGCCATCTCGACCGTCTGGCAGTGGCTCTACAACACAGAATTCGGCCTCCTGAACTACCTGCTCTCGCTCGTCGGCCTGGGACCGGTCAACTGGCTCAGCGACCCGTTGACCGCGCTGCCCTCGGTGATGATCATGAGCGTCTGGCTGCAGCTCGGCTACCAGATGATTATCTTCATCGCCGGTTTGCAGGGCATCCCGCAGCACCTCTACGAGGCGGCCGCCATCGACGGCGCCGGCCCCTGGCAACGCTTTCGGCGCATCACCCTGCCGCTGCTGCGCCCGACAATATTCTTCATACTCGTCACCTCGGTCATCAACTCCTTCCAGGTCTTCACCTACGTATACGTCATGACCCAGGGCGGACCGCTGCACAGCACCGAGGTCCTGGTCTACCACATCTACAAGAACGCCTGGGAGTACTTCAGGATGGGCTACGCCTCGGCGCTGAGCTGGGTGCTGTTCCTGCTGATACTGGTAGTCACCATCGCCCAGTTCGCTTACTTCAGGAAGCGGATCGAGGCGGTAACGGCCTGAACAGCCCTTAGAAGCGTATGACTACCTATCGGTGTGTGCTGCGGAAGGCGGGGACGTATTTGTAGACGCCGCCGTAGTACTTGATGCCGCCGCGCGTCCCGCCGTAGAAGAGCCGCACCAGGTGGGCTTTGAAGAGCTGCACGTCCAGCTGGGCGAAGTAAAAGTTCTCCTTGCCGGCGAAGTATACCTCGCCGGGCAGGTCCGAACTCTCCCAGACGCCGGTGACGTTGAAGAGCTGCGAGCGGCCAAAGCTGACGGCCAGCTTGTTGCGGGTGTAGTCGACCAGGTCGCCGCGGAGCTGCGAACGCCGGTACTCGATACCGAAGCTGAGGCGCCGCGGGAGCGGCAACGTGGCTTCCAAGACGCAGTGTGTGGTCGGCCCCGAGAACTGGTAGAAGTAAGCCCTCGCTTTATTCTTGTGCGCTACCGCGGTGATTCCTTGCGCCGCAGTGGCGCTTTCGCTAGAGTGATCGGGGGATTCACTCGATGAGCGATTGGCGCAAGAGGCTGGCGGGCGGGCTGCTCTATACGCTGCTGCTGGCGCTGGCCTTCACGATGCTCATCCCGTTCTTCTGGATGCTCTCGACGAGCCTTATGGAGGAGCTGGAGGTCTTCAGCTTCCCGCCGAAGCTGTTCCCCGACGAGCCGCGCTGGGGCAACTATCCCGAGGCGCTCACCGCGCTGCCGTTCGGCCGCTTCTTCCTCAACTCGCTGGTCATCACCTCGGCCACCGTCGCCGGCCACCTGTTCTTCTGCTCGATGGCCGCCTACGCCTTCTCGCGCCTGCGCTTCCCGGGCCGCGACAAGCTCTTCGTCGTCTTCCTCTCGGCGATGATGATCCCCGTGGTCATCATCCTCATAC
>CAYOXX010000002.1:79191-173917 GCA_964408025.1 uncultured Acidobacteriota bacterium
GGAGTAGTCTCCACCGAGATCGTAAGCATCTGGGGCATCTTCCTGCTGCGCCAGTTCTTCCTCACCATCCCCAGGGACCTCGAGGACGCCGCGCGCATCGACGGCGCCTCGGAGTTCACGATCTTCTGGCGCATCGTGCTGCCGCTGAGCAAGCCGGCGCTGGCGACGCTGGCCGTCATCTCGTTCGTCGATAGCTGGAAGAATTTTCTCTGGCCGATGATCGCCACCCGCTCGCTCGAGATGCGGCCGCTGGAGGTCGGCATCGCCTCGTTCCACAACCTCTACATGACCAACTGGCCCTACCAGATGGCGGCGGCGGTGGTGGCGGTGCTGCCGCTGATCCTCGTCTTCTTCTTCACCCAGAAGTACTTCATCCGCGGCATCACGATGACCGGCCTGAAGGGTTGAGATGGCGGGCGCGCGACTGATCGCCGCCATGAGGCGGCGCGATAAGTTCCAGCTCTCCGGCGGCAACCTGATCTTCGCGCCCCGCTACCCCGCCTGGCTCGAAGCTCCCGGCTACTGGGACGAAATCTGTTACCACGACGAGACGCTGGCGCCGGTTTTCACCTGGTCGCTGCTCGACGACGGCGGCGAGATCCCGTTGCGCTTCCGCAGGCGCCGCTGGCAGCCCGGGCGCAGCACCACGCGTTACCGCAGCGCCCACGGCCTTGCCATCCAGGAGGAGCGATTTATCACCCCCGACGACCGTGTTGTGAGTCTCGTCAGAATCGCGAATCGGGGCGAGAGACCGGCCGTCCTCGACCTTTTACTCTGGACGCGCCGCACCCACCAGGGCGACCGGCCTTCGCTTACGGAGGGTGAAGCGGACGATAAGAAGATCGTCCTCGAGTGCACGAACCGGGGCCGCCGGGCCGACTTCTCCACCCGATGGGAGCTCGGGGCGGACAGGCTCGCCGACTCCTTCGCCGTCGCCGACGCCGAATGCCTGGCCCCCAATCCCGCCTGGGAGCTGACCCCCTTTGCCGGAGGCTGGTCGGGTAGCCTGCCCTCTGGCGTCAGCCTCGGCGCGAAGGCCGGCGGCGGAGCGCTCTTCGCCGCCCTCCACTACCGCCTGCGTATCGCCCCCGGCGGCGAGGACGAGATCGCGCTCTCGGCGCGCATCGCACCGCCCGCCTCTCCGCCAGCGGCTGCCGCATCCGGCACGGCGCTGCGCAAGGCTACCAGCCGCTCCTGGGAGCGATTCTTCGACGGCGTGCCGGAATTCCGCTGCTCCGATCCCCTCTGGGAGCACCTCTACCGCTACCGCTGGTATCTGCTGCGCCAGAACCTCGAGAGGGGCGGCGGCCGGATGCCGTTAGACGGCGTCTGCGAGGGAACCGACTTCTTCCACCTGCCGATCTCCTACAGCACGCCGCCGATCGTATTCGATCTGCGCTGGCACCGCGATCCGTCACCTGCGCGGCGCCAGATCCTCAACTTCTGCCGGCTGCAGGAGGAGAGCGGCCAACTGCCGGGTGCCCTCTTCCACGACCTCCCCCGCCCCGAATATTTCTACCACGCCGACTGGGGCCGCGCCCTCGAGCGCCTGCAGAGCGTCCATCCCGACCGGAAATTCGTCGAGGACGTTTACCCGGCACTCAGCCGTTACGCCGACTGGCTCGAGCGTGAGCGCGACGTCGAGGGCAGCGGCATGATCGACGTCGTCAATATGATGGAAACCGGCCAGGAGTTCAGCAGCCGCTACATCCCCGCCGGCGAGGAGTTCGACACCGACGACTGGATCGCGACCGAGCGGCTCAAGGGCGTCGACGCCACCGTCTACTACCTGTTCCTGCTGCGCGCGCTGGCGCGCGCCGCCGAGCTGCTGGGCAAGGGAGAGGAATCGGCTACCTGGAGACGCGGAGCAGCCAGGACGGAGCAGGCAGTGCGCGAGCTGATGTGGCGACCCGAGCCTCGCATCTTCAGCGACCTGCTTCCCGAGCGGGGCCTGGAGCCGACGGGCGTCCGCGCCCTTACGTGCTTCTACCCCTACCTGGCTGGCCTCGCTTCGCGAGACCAGATTAGCGAGCTGCGGCGCAACCTGCTCAATCCCGACGAGTTCTGGACCGAGTATCCCGCCGCCACTCTGAGCAAGACCGATCCGCAATTCAGCGCCGAGGGGGTCTGGCGAGGTAAAGTACGCTCCTGCCCCTGGAACGGCCGCACCTGGCCGATGACGAACAGCCATATGGTCGAGGTTCTGGCCGCAGCGGCGGAGACCGATGCCGGTTTCCGCGAGCCGTGCGCGGAGCTGCTGCGCAAGTTCGCGAGCCTCTTCTCAGCCGACGGCGACCCGCGCGCCCTCTCCAGCTACGAGCATTACCATCCCGACAACGGCGATCCCTGCCGCTACCGCGGCATCGACGACTACCTCCACTGCTGGCTGATAGATCTGATCGTCCGCTACGTGGTCGGCTTCCGCCCCGGCGAGGACGAACTGCTCGTTGATCCCTTCCCACTCGGCATCGAGAGACTGAACCTGAAGGGCGTGCCGCTGCGCGGCCGCCTCTACGACATCCGCCTGCGCGGTGGCCTCGTCACCGTCGGGCGCGACGGAAAACGGATCGCCGAGGGAAAGCCGCCGCTGCATTCCAGGCTGGAGCGATGAGGGTATATTTCATCGACGAAGCCCCGCCCACTGAGGCCGGCCGCTACGAGGTCCGCGCCGCCCTCGAGGCACTGCGGAGGTTGCGTGGCGTCCGCGTCGAGCTGCTTCCGCTGGACGGCTTGAGACGGATTGCAGCCGGCGACGGCGACGTTTTCTGGTGGCACTGGCCCGCGGTGGAGCTGCCAGCCGCAGCCGTGTCCGAAGCGACGGCGCGGGCACTCTCCCGCCTCGCCGACGGGGGCGCCGGTATCCTGCTCACCCTGGGTGCCGCTTCCCTGCCCGCCGCCCTCGGACTCGGAGGCGAAATTCCTGAGAGCGTCGAATCGACCTGGGAGGAAAGCACCGGAGATTACGTGCAGCGCGGATTTCTCGCCTTCGACCGCCATCCGCTTCTGAACTCGCCTAATCGTTTCGGCAGCGTAGTTCAGACCTGGACTCCCGCGGCGGGCGAGCCTTTCTGGCGCGCTTTCTACAGAGGCCGCAGACCCGAGCGGGCCATCGCTCTCGGCTGCCGTTACATCTCTTGGCTCGACGGCAGCACCGACATCTGGGAGTGCCGCATCGGCCGCGGTGTCATCCTCTGCGTCGGCTCGTTCCTATTCTTTAACGCCCTCGACAACCACAAAGAAAACTACCTTTCGCCGCTGCTCGAGAATTTTCTCAGTTATCTCTCCGATCCCGCGCTGCGTTCGGTAGAGGGCCCCTACTGGCCGGAGGACGAGGTCGGCTGCGAGGAGGCGGGCGAAGAGTTAGCCGCCGCACTGCCTCGTCTCAGCTCCGATTTCTCGACACCCGACTTCGGCGCTGGCGGCCTTCCGGCCATCGCGGCAACTGGAGACCATAACTACTTCAGTTGCGCCGGCCGGCGCGCGCTTCTGAGCGGCTTCGAGGGGGTCGAGGTCCGCGAGGTCTGGTCCTACCCGATCCGCATCATCAAGAACCTGCGCTGGGCCGTGCGAACCGGAGACGGCGAGTTCGTGCCCCAGTCAGAGCTGTTCGACGAGGCGACGGTGACCCCCGACTCCGTCCTCCAGCGCTACAGCGGCCGCGGCTTGCGCGTCGGCGAGCGGATATTCGCATCGATCGACAAGCCGGCCGTCTCGCTGCAACTGCAAATTTCCTCGGAACGGGATTTTCAGCTCGAGCTCAACTTCGCCACCGACCTGATGCTGATGTGGCCGATGCCGATCGAATCGGTCGGCGCCCTCCGCTACCGCTACAACCAAGCGTCGAGAACCATCCACGTTGCCTCTCGCAACAAGGGTTGCTGGCTGGCGCTGGGCTTCAGCGAGCAGCCCCACGAAGTGGCCTTCGCCGACGAGAGCCCGCGGGAGGTGCGCTTCTCGGAAACGGAGAAGTATCAGTATTCGCAGTTGGCCTGCCGCCTGCGGCTGACGCGGCGCGCGGCGGGGGATCACTCGCTCTCGCTGATTTTCGCCGGAGGGCGCCTCGCCGAGGGCTTCGAACGGGAGATCGAGTTCGACGCGGCGCGCGAGGCGGAGCGCTCTGCGGCCCACTACCTGAATCTCGAAGACAGGATGCTGAGAGTGTCGACACCGGACGCCGACCTCGACGAGGGCGCCGCCTGGGGCCAGCGCAAAATGGATTCGTTCCTGGTCGAGACGCCGACGCTGGGCAGATCGCTGGTGGCCGGCTTCGCCGCCACTGGTGACGATTGGACGATCAACCGCCCCGGCTACGGCTGGTACTTCGGACGCGACGGCCTCTGGACCTCCCTGGCACTGCTCTCGCTCGGCCGCCGTGAGGCCGTAGCCGATACGCTGCGCTTCCTCGCCCGTCACCAGGCGCCGGACGGCAAGATCCTGCACGAGCTTTCCCCTTCCGATTACTGCCACTACGACAGCGCCGACGCCAACCCACTCTTCCTCATCGTCGCCGAGCGCTACCTGGCCTGGACCGGCGACCGGGAACTTATCCGCGAACTGACGCCAGAATTGCGCCAGGCGCTCGAGTTCTGCTTCCGCTGGGACCGCGACGGCGACGGCCTGACCGAGAACACCGGCGTCGGCCACGGCTGGATCGAGGGCGGCGCCCTCTTCGGCGCCCACGTCACCTTCTACCTGGCCGGCCTCTGGCTGCGGGCCCTGGAGAGCGCGAAGATCCTGTTCGCCGATGACGACGATCAGCTTCTAGTTCGTATTGGCAGGACCTCCTCCACTGTGCGCGAGGCGCTGCGGACGCGCTTTTGGGACACCGGGCGGCGGACCTACCATTACGGCCTCCTGCCGGACGGCACGATGAGCCGGTCAGAATCGATCATGCCGGCCGCCGTCACCCTCTTCGGCGACACCGACCCGGAGCGCGACCGCGCTTTTTTGCGGAGCATATCCGGCCCCGACTTCATAGCCGACTGGGGTGCGCGCATGATCTCCGAACTCGACGAGCGCTACAATCCCGTCGGCTACCACTACGGCAGCGTCTGGCCACTCTACACCGGCTGGCTCGGCCTGGCCCAGTACGCCGCCGGCAGGCCGCTGCAGGGATTCGAGCTCCTGCTCGCGGGCGCCGCCAACCACAAGCACTTCAGCGCCGGCTGCTTCGACGAAGTCCTGCGCGGCGACCGCTACGCCCAAGCGGGCGTCTGCCCCCAGCAGGCCTGGTCGGCGGCTCTCATCCTGCTGCTGCTCACCGGCGGCCTCCTCGGCCTCCGCCCCGACCCCGACGGACGCCTGCGTATCGCGCCCCAGATGCCGCCCCACTGGAACCGTGCCGATGTTGAAAACATCCGCTGGGTCGACGGCTCGGTATCGCTCGCCTACCGGCGCTCCGGCAGCGAGGCGACCTTCACCGTAAGCGGCCTCGATAGCGGCGCCCGCCTGACGCTGGCCCCGCTCTTCCCGTCCGGCTCCCGCATCGCCGCAGCGCGCCTGAACGGATCGGCGATTTCGCCGGACGCAATCGATTCGCTCGGCCGACCGCAACTCGCTCTGCCGCTCAACAGCTTCGAGGGAGATGCGGAGCTGCGAGTCGAGCTGGACGGATACGTCAGCCCCCTGCCCGCGCTCGTGCCTCCGCGGCCCGGCGAGGTCTCTGTCGGCTTCCGCATCATCGATTGGTCCAATGGCACCGACTGCCTTGAAATCGAGCTGGCAGGACGGAGTGGATCGGAGGCAACGCTTGCCGTCATCGATCCCGGTGACGTCCTGGACGACGAACCGTTTTCCGCTCGCGACGGAGAGCGGAAGTTCGTACCTCTCCGCTTCCCGGACGAGCCGCAGCGCTACAGCACCCTCCAACTACGCTTGCGGAAGAAGCCGAGGGGATGAGAAGCTAGCGCCATGGCGAGGGTAAGCCTGGAAGGGGTGTTCAAGCTGTTCTCCGGGGATGTGACGGCGGTCCACGATCTGAGTTTGACCGCGGAGGACGGCGAGTTCCTGGTCCTGCTCGGCCCCTCCGGCTGCGGCAAGACCACGATTCTGCGCCTTATCGCCGGTCTCGAGACGGCCACGGAAGGCGAGATCCTCATCGGCGGGCGTCGGGTGACCGGCGTGCCGCCGCGCGAGCGGGACATCGCCTTCGTCTTCCAGAACTACGCGCTCTACCCCCACATGACCGCCTTCGAAAACATCGCCTTCGGCCTGCGCCTGCGCAAACTTCCTAAGGAGGATATCGAGGAGCGGGTTAACTGGGCCGCGGGGATGCTCGGCATCTCCGGCCTGCTCGGTCGCAGGCCCAAGGCGCTCTCGGGCGGCGAACGCCAGCGGGTGGCTCTAGGCAGGGCGCTGGTGCGCAAGCCGGAGGTTTTCCTCTTCGACGAGCCGCTCTCCAACCTCGACGCCCGCCTGCGCGTGCAGATGCGCCACGAGATCATCGCCCTGCAGCGGCGCACCGGAACGACCGCCATCTACGTCACCCACGACCAGTTCGAGGCGATGACCATGGGCGACCGCATAGCGGTCCTGCGCGACGGCCGCCTGCAGCAGCTCGACTCGCCCGGCGATCTCTACAGTCGCCCCGCCAACCGCTTCGTCGCCGAGTTCATCGGCACGCCGCCAATCAACATCCTGCACGGCCAATACCACCCCGATGACGGCTCCTTCGCCTGCCCCGCGCTCCGCTTTCCCTGGCCCGAGTCCACTCCTCTGCCCGTACCCGGTGGCGAGAGCGTCGAGATCGACTTCGGCATCCGCCCCGAAGCGCTCTCCACAACCCCCGATGGCGGCTCGGCGGAGGTTTCCGGTGAAGTCAAGCGACTCGAGATGCTCGGCGGCGAGCATCACCTTTACCTACAAAGTCGCGAAGCAACAATCGTCGCCCGCCTTAGTGCGACGCTAAAAGATGATTTGCGAGAGGGTTCCGAAGCAACACTTTACTTCAACCCGACTGATGGTCACTTCTTCCACCCGGAAAGCGGAGATGCGATATGAACCGCCTAAGTGGTTGCTAAAGTCAAAATGGTGGCATGTTATTCGTTTGCTGGTGGTTCTATTGTGGTTAACATAACCCTATCATGAGTAGCATTGCGTTCAACCCATACCACAATGAATTTCCCCATTATTGGGTTCCAAGCCACTGCTGGGCGGCCAGCGCTATTATCACTCGATATTTTCACGCCTTTTTTCAATACACTTCCTGATGCATCAACATATCTCGCCACCAATCCATTTGACACATCATGAACTAATAAGTACACACTGTTTTCAGGACTATAGGAGAGCGCGACTGACCACACTCCTTTTGCTCTTTTCACTTTACTCGCGGGTCCTTTAGCTGACCCCTTTTTGTTTATCTTTCTAATTCTTAGCGTTCCGTTCTCAGCAAATGAGGAAAAGTGATATGCTTTTTTGGTATTGTTGTTAACTGTTATAGAAGCATACCAACTTGCCTGCCTTATCGGATATCCAATTAGACTAGATCTACTAAATATGTTACCTCTCAGATCAAGGCTATAAACGAAATATTTCAATCCTGCCACTCCAGAACCAGCCGGAACGTCTTCTCCGACAAGAACTAAAGCGCGTTTTGATCTTGAATTAATACAGCCCTCAATTGGATAAATACTTAAAGTACCCCTATCATTATGGATACGATCTCTGATTTTTTTTGCGGAACCTACTTGTTCACCATTATTATCTATCGTCGCTACATATAATCCTCGTGGAGCACTACTGAAAATACTTGGACTGCCTTTCCATTGCCATACAAGTAAAAAAACATTATCTATATTATTATATATTGCTAAAGGATTCTGGCCAACTGAACCCTGGTTATCATATGTCATTATTGCAGATGCCTTTTTGCCTTTAAGATTATAGAATCTTCCCTGAATATCACCGTAACGGGACGCACCTGCCTCTGAAGCAAAAATTATTTCTCTGGTTTCAGTTAGATGGCCACCTCTTCTTGTATCCCATACCACATAAAATAAATTGTCATTTGTATTAAATGCAACAGATGCGTGTTCACCGCCAGAAGATACTATTTGCCTATTACTAATTCTCCAATCAGTATTGTTATTGATATTTAAGATAAATCTCATATAAACTCTTTGGCTAAGGGGGTTGTTTGTATTGTAGTTTGTCCAGACTATAGCAGTTGTGCCTGTAGCTGGATCAACCGCAATTCGTGGGAATATAGATTTCTCTCCCATATGCAGGTCAATGTTTACAAGCGAATCCTCGCTGGCTGCGCTTAATAGCGATCCGCTCAGAATAAGCGCCAGACAAAATAATGCCGCACTAGACTTGATACTCATAACACCATCCTCCTTGACTCAAGAGTAACCAACATAATATACGCTACTCGCATTATACATAACTACTGGAAAAAGAAAAGCGAACGCCGGAATACTTGACGCAGCATGTACCACAGAAAAAGTGATCAGCCTTAGATTTTCAAAATCTGTTGAGCTTGACAAGGAACTATAGATACAAAAGTATCAAAATAGAACCCACTTAGTGCAAACCCCTCTTGACAATTCAGGCCGTGCAGGTGGAGATTCTCATTAATGGACGCGGAATCGATAATAACAGCAGGTGATAGCCGATCCGGAATCCGAAAGACACTTGGCCCGGGTATCCTCCTGGCCGGCGCCGCTATCGGCGCCTCGCACATCGTCCAGTCGACAAAAGCGGGCGCGCTATACGGCTTTGGTCTCATCTGGGCTATTGTCCTGGTCAACCTGTTCAAATACCCGTTCTTCGAGTTCTGCCGCCGGTATACGGCCGCCACGGGAGAGACCGCCATCGAAGGCTACCGCCGCCTCGGCAAGCCCTCGGCGATCTGCTACCTGGCGATCTCGACCGTAACCGGCTACATCAACATCGCCGCCGTCACGGCCGTCACCGCCGCCCTGGCGAGCCAACTGTTCTTCCCCGGCCTCTCGATGTTCTGGGGGAGCGCCATCATCGCGCTGGTATGCGTCGCAATACTGGCGATAGGGCACTACCCCGCCCTGGACACCGTCAGCAAATGGATCGTGGCTATTCTGGCCTTTTCCACGTTGATCGCCTTCGTCGCCGCCGTGATTCACGGAAGCAATGCCCCGCCGGGATTCCAGCCGCCGCCGATGTGGGACCGGGCCGGCATCGCCTTCATCATAGTACTCATGGGTTGGATGCCGACCCCGATAGACGCGGCCGCCTGGCCGTCGCTCTGGGCGGTCGAGCGCAAGAAGCAGACGGGGCACACCCCCACCATGGCGGAGGCCAGCTTCGACTTCAACTTCGGGTACATCTTCAGCGCAGTGCTCGCCCTGGTTTTCCTCGGCCTGGGAACGCTGGTGATGTTCGGCACCGGCGAAGTCCCCGCACCGGAGGGCGCCACCTTCGCTCGGCAATTCGTCGCGCTCTACACCAATACCCTCGGCAACTGGAGTCACTATTTCATTACCGCTGCGGCCTTCAGTTGCATGTTCAGCACCGCCCTGACCGTCTTCGACGGCTACACGCGCGCCGTGCACAGCTCGTTCTGCGCCGTCTTCCGGCGCACCAATGCCCATCGCGAAGACAAGTTCTACTGGGCGCTCATGATCTCGTTCTTCGCCTTCACGCTCGTCATCACCGGCTGCCTGATGCGCACGATGGGCGGCCTGCTCGACTTCGCCACCATCGTCGCCTTTCTCACCGCGCCGATCCTCGCCATAATCAACCACCGCGTCGTGCACGCGGACTTCATGCCGGCCGAGGCAAAACCACCGCGTTGGCTGTGGCTGCTCAGCATACTGGGGATCGTGTTCCTGACGGGATTCTCGCTGCTCTACATCGCCAGCAGATTCTTCATCATGTAAATAGAGATTAGTTCTTACCTATTTTTTCACGCCGTGTTCTTTCATGATCGCTTTGATCTCGTCCGCCTCCAGGGTCTCTTTTTCCAGCAGGGCCTCGACTAGATCGCGGACGGCGCTCTCGTGCTTCTTGAGCAGCTTGACGGCGTCGGCCTGGGCCTCCTCGAGCAGCCGCTTCACCTCGGCGTCGACAGCCTCGGCGGTCCGCTCGCTGACCGTCCGCTGCGCCGCCACGACGCGACCCAGGAACGGGTGCTCCTCGGCCGTCTCGACGTACTGCGGGCCGACCTCCTCGCTCATCCCCATGATGCAGACCATCTTGCGCGCCAGGTCGGAGGCGACCTTGAGGTCGTTCTGCCCGCCCGACGAGATGTCGGACAGGAACAACTGCTCGCTGGCCCGCCCGGCCATCATGATCCGCAGGCGGTCGAGGAGTTCGTCGCGAAACCGCACGTGCCTGTCGCGCTCCGGCAACTGGAAGGTGTGGCCGAGCGCCATGCCGCGCGGGGTGATCGATACCTTGTGCAGCGGGTCGGCCGTCGGCAGGACCCAGGCCAGCAGCGTGTGGCCGGCCTCGTGGAAGGCGATCAGCCGCTTCTCGTCCTCCTGCAGCAGGATGTGGCGCTCGCTGCCGAGCAGAGTCTTGTCGGTAGACTCGCGGATGTCCTCGCTCGTGATCTCCTCGCGGCCGCCGCGCGCGGCAAGCAGCGCTGCCTCGTTGAGGATATTCTCCAGGTCGGCGCCCGTCAGGCCGGCGGTCGAGCGCGCCACGTCTTCCAGCTCGATGTCGTCAGCCAGCGGCTTGTCGCGCGCGTGGATCTTGAGGATGCCGAGGCGCTCGTCGAGCTGCGGAATGTCGATGACCACCTTGCGGTCGAAGCGTCCGGGGCGCAGCAGCGCCGGGTCCAGCACGTCAGGGCGGTTAGTGGCCGCCAGCACCACCACCTCGTCGTGGGGCTCGAAGCCATCCATCTCCGAGAGGAGCTGGTTGAGCGTCTGCTCGCGCTCGTCGTGGCCACCGCCCAGGCCGGTGCCGCGCACGCGGCCGATCGAGTCGATCTCGTCGATGAAGACGATGCCCGGCTCGTTGCGCTTGGCGTCCTTGAAGAGGCTGCGCACGCGAGCGGCGCCGACGCCGACCAGCATCTCGATGAACTCCGAGCCGCTGAGGCTGAAGAACGGCACCTCCGCCTCGCCGGCCACTGCGCGGGCAAGCAGTGTCTTGCCGGTGCCCGGCGGGCCTACCAGCAGTACCCCCTTGGGGATCTTACCCCCCAGGCGCGTGAACTTCTTCGGGTCGCGCAGGAACTCGACCACCTCCTCGAGCTCCTCCTTCGCCCCCGGCATCCCGGCCACGTCGGAGAAGGTCACCTTGCTCATCTCCTTGCGAAAGAGCTTGTGGTGGCCCTTGGTGAAGGCGCCGAGCTGCGACTGCGCCTGGCCGCTGAAGCGGCGCATCATGAACAGCCAGAGGCCGATCAGGATGGCGATGAAGAGGATGTTCATGAAGAAGGCGCCGAACCAGCCGTCGTCACTCGCCGGAGCGCTTTCAACCGTCACCCCGTTGGCCTCGAGCATCCCGGCCAGCTCAGGATCTTCGTAGGGCGGAAGCATGGAGCGGAAGTTGGTTATCTCGGCGTCGCCAGTGCCCACAGGGCTGCGCAGACTTCCCGTCAGCGCGCGGCCCTCGAAATGGACCTCGGCCACGTTGTCGGCCTCGACCTGGCGCCTGAACTCGCTGTAGGGGATCTCGGTCGCCTGCCCGCCGATATTGAAGAGCCCGCTCCAGATACTCAGCAGGATGAGCACGCCAACCGATATGACGATCACGTTGAGCACGCGGCGCTTCGTCGCCGCCTGATCCTTCTTGTCGCCCTCTTCCGTCATCTTCTATACTCCCCGCCGCCCGGCCTCCCTGGTTTCATCAGCCGGCGTGCTCGGGAAACAGGTACCATTTTAGCACAGAGCAAACGCCACCCTACCGGTAAACGATGCACAGCGCTTATCGTTCGCTCGTTCCCTCCGCCTGCCCCTCGTCAAAGGGGAAGAATTTAACCATTGCCAATTCGAGTAAGGTTCGGATAATCTGCGCGTCGGTGCCACTGGCATCGACTTCGAGGGAAGCGCCTGGGTCTGGACGCCGGTCGCATTCAGACGATCGGAATGATCCCCGCCGCTCCTTCGTAATACTTGGCGGTGGGCGCTCTTGGGCGCCGCAAGCTGTCGAGGTGAGCGAAGATGCCGCTGTTCGAATACGAGTGCGAGGATTGCGGCTCGCGGTTCGAGAAGCTCGTCCGGGGCGACCGCAGAGACGGGATCGAATGCCCGCAGTGCGGCTCGGACAGAACCGAGCGCAAGCTCTCCACATTCGCCACCAGGGGTACCGATAGCGGCGGAACCGGAAGGGGAGCTTGCGCACCTTCGACCGGCTTCTCCTGAGCAGTATAAAAACGCGGGACCGTGCGTCCCCACTCTCAACTCCCAACCTACTAACAACCACGGCTCGACGCTGTCGAAACCGTCCGTCGCCGCCCTTGGAGCCGCGCTGCCTGTGTGATAGATTCATCCCGTCCTACCTGCGGAGGTTCACCATGAAAGCCGTTGGGTTAGCAG
The DNA here is from genome assembly GCA_964408025.1 of uncultured Acidobacteriota bacterium. Lineage (GTDB taxonomy): Bacteria > Acidobacteriota > DATKUA01 > DATKUA01 > DATKUA01 > CAYOXX01. The sequence continues at coordinate 91,662 of CAYOXX010000002.1, forward strand.
TTCTCGCTATCTACGTTGTCGCGGCCCCGGTCGCCGAGCAGGAGATCGACACCGTCACACTAAGCGAAAGCGTCATCGTCCTCCAGGGGGGCGGCGGTAACGTAACCGTCATCGACACCGCCGTGGGCCTCGTGATTATCGATACCTTCATATCACCGGCTATCGCCCGCCGCGGGCGTGAGGTCATTGCCGGATTTAGCGATGCACCTGTCCGCTACGCGATCAACACTCACTACCACTACGACCACACCTTCGGGAACCAGGAGTTCGCCGACGCGATCATCGTAGCCCACGCCAACTGCGACGAGTCGATTCGTACCCGAAATCCGGAGTGGTTGGAGATGTTTTCCGAGGCAGTTGAGAATATCCCGGATCTAGAGCGCCAGCTCGGGGCTGCCGGACTGGCCCCGGAAGACGCGCAGCGCATCGAAGGCGAACTCGCAAGGGCCCGCCGGATCAGAGAGATTCTCGACGAACTAGTGCTCACGCCCGCAGAGCTGGCTCTCGAGCGCAGCGCGACGCTGAGACTCGGCGGTAAGGATATCCGCCTCCTACACTTCGGGCCCGGCCACACCGACGGCGACCTGGTGATTCACGTACCGGAAGAAAACCTGATCGTCACGGGCGACCTCGTGTTCCACCACATAATTCCGTATATCGATGTTGACGCCGGCGCAGATATCTTAAACTGGATCGATATTCTCGACGAGCTGATACGGATCGGCGGAGACGATGCCGTCGTCGTACCCGGCCACGGCGAAGTAGGCTCAATTCAGGTGCTCATCGACCAGCGCGACTACCTCCAGGACCTCTGGGATGCCGTCGCCTCGGCGCGCGAGCGCGGCCTGACGCTCGAGCAGGCGCAAACCGAGATAGCGCTCGAGCAGTACCGCGAATACGACGGCTACGATCAACCCCTGGCCGCCAACGTCGAATACTGCTGGCGGATCTCCGAAAGGGAATAGGCGGCTGTCGGTCGGCCTTCAGTTCGCCTACAGCTCGTTCCCCATCCATCTCTAAGCAAGCGAAGCCCGCCTTGGCGCGGCAGCGAGGCTGTGGTAGATTCTACCCAACGAGGGGCTTGCCGTGAACGTCGACAAGGAGAACCTGGTTGAGTTCTGCCGAGACCTGATCAGGATCCCGAGCCAGACCGGGCGGGAGAAAGAGGTGGTCCGTCGCGCCCAGGAGGAGCTGCTGCGACTGGGATTCGACGACTGCCGCTGCGACGACTTCGGCTCCGTCGTCGGTATAGTCCGCGGCGGATCCGGACCGAAAGTGCTGCTCGACGCGCACCTCGACACCGTCGGCGTCGAGCCGATCAGCAAGTGGACCCACGACCCCTTCGGCGCCTGGCTCGAAGAGGGCAGGCTCTACGGGCGCGGCGCCGCCGACATGAAGGGCCCGGCCGCCGCCGTCGTCTACGGAGCGGCCGCACTGCTGCAGGAAAAAGAGAACCTCAAGGGCACCGTAATCGTTAGCCTCTCGACGCTCGAAGAGCTTTGCGAGGGAGCGGCACTGGGGCGGATCATCGAGGACTACAGGCCCGACTATATTGTCATCGGCGAGCCGTCGAACCTGCGGCTCGTGCGGGGACAGCGCGGCCGCGCCGAGATCGCACTGACCACATATGGCGTCCCCGCCCACTCGTCTACGCCGCAGCTCGGTGTCGACGCGGTCGAGAAGATGACGGCGCTGCTGCGCATGATGAGCGAGGCGAAGCTGCCCACTCACCCCTTCCTGGGCACCGGCGTCCAGGCGCTCACCGATATCATCTCGGATCCCTACCCCACTCAGTCGACCGTGCCCTCGCGCTGCCGCGCCACCTTCGACCGCCGCCTTGTGGTCGGCGAGGACGAGTCGAGCATCGCCGCCGAGCTGCATGACCTGATCGAGACGGCTAAACATGCCGACCCGGCTTTGCAGGCGACTGCGGAGATCGTCAGCGCCGAGTGCCGGGCCTACACCGGCCACTCCTTCACCTTCCGCAAGTTCATACCAGCCTGGGAGATGCCCGCGGACCACGAGCTGGTGCGGGCGGCGGCCAGCGCCCTGGAGGGCGCCGGCCTCGGGGGCGAGCCGCCCACCTACTACCGATTTTGCACCAACGGAAGCTGGGCCTGCGTCCACGCCGGCCTGCCCACCATCGGCTTCGGCCCCGCCGATCCTCACTTCGCCCACAGCATCGACGAGTATATCGAGATCGAGCAGCTGGAGGCCGCCGCAGGGGGCTACGCTGCCATCGCCATGGAACTGCTGAGCTGAGATATCCGTTGTGTTTTTAAGCACGTGCGCTGCGAAAACGGTGCTTGGGATAGCCGTCAACCGGTCGACACGGGGAAAGATGATCACTACTGTTGCACCCGGTCACAACGTCATCCGCGTTGACCCCATGGCCTAATAACACCTGTGGGTCGGTCGCATGCTCTTCAACTCGCTGACATTTCTTATCTTCGGCTGCCTCTTCTTCCTTCTCTGGCCGCTGGCACGCCAGCGAAGGCATTGGCGCTGGGGCTTCGTCACCGTGGCCTCGTTCGTCTTCTACGGATGGTGGGACTGGCGTTTCATATTCCTCATCATGGCCAGCGGACTTCTCGACTTCTTCGCCGCCCTCGGGATGCAGCGCTGGCCGCGACTCAAAAGGCCGCTTCTGATAGCATCGATAATCGGAAACGTAGGCTCGCTGGCGATATTCAAATACTTCATTTTCCTGACGACAAACATCAATTCCGCACTCCATGCGGCGGGCGCGGGCTGGCAGCTACCGGTAATTCAGGTGGCGCTGCCGATCGGGATCAGCTTCTACACTTTCCAGTCGATGAGCTACACGATAGACGTCTACCGCGGCAAGATGCGGCCAACGCGAAACGTTCTGCACTTCTTCGCCTACCTGTCGATGTTTCCCCAACTGGTGGCCGGCCCGATCATTCGGGCCTCGCACCTGCTGCCCCAGTTGGAAGAGCGTAAAGAAATCACGGAGACGGACAGGTGGGAAGGGCTCAAGCTGGTAACCTTCGGCTACTTCAAAAAAGTGGTTTTGGCCGATAACCTCGCACCGGCGGTAAACCTGGCCTTCGGCTCCTCGACGGTGGAGCAGTCCGCAGTCTACTGGTGGCTGGCGGTCTCGATGTTTGCCATGCAGATTTACTTCGACTTCAGCGGCTACAGCGACATCGCCCGCGGCTTGGGCAGGTGGATGGGATACGACTTCCCGCTAAACTTCAACCACCCCTACAGAGCCGCAAGCCTGCGCGAGTTCTGGAACCGCTGGCACATCTCGTTGTCCACCTGGTTCAGGGATTACGTTTACATCCCCCTGGGTGGATCGCGCCGGGGTAAACTGTTCGCTTACATAAATCTCTGGATAGCGATGCTCCTCTCGGGACTGTGGCACGGCGCCGCATGGAACTTCGTCATCTGGGGCTCGCTGCACGCCGTTTACGTCTCGCTGGAGCGCCTGACATCCTGGCCGGAGCGCCTGCGGCGCATCCCGGGGGGCAGGTTCGTCGCCTGGCTGATGGTATTAGTGCTGGTCTGGATCGGGTGGGTCTTCTTCCGCGCCGAATCGATGGGCCAGGCGATGGAGATCCTGACCGTCATGTTCAATCCCGCACTGCTGGGAATCACTGCGCTGCCGCCGATCTTCACCGTGGCGATGGTCTTCCTGGCTCTGGGGGCAGCCAACGAGCTGATTCACCGCTTCGACTTGGACCGCCTTTACAAAGCGAGTAAAATATCAATGCGCTTCGCGGAGCCGTCAGTTATCGCCGCCATGCTGGTCGCCTGCATCTACCTGCGAGGCCCCGGCAGCGCGTTCATCTACTTCCAGTTCTAGGGAACGGATATGTGGAAACATCAAACCGCCCTGACTCTGGCGATAGCCACCATCCTGGCTCTGCTGATCGGGTGCACGCGGCCGCTGCCGCAGATGACGACGCCCGAGGTCTACTGGGCCAGGAAGATGATGTGGGAGCCGGAATACGACCTGGTGCTTGCGGGCGACTCCCGCACCAACAGGGGCGTTTCGCCGGCTGCCATGACGCGGGAACTTCCCGACCTACGCATCATCAATTTCTCCTTCCAGAGCACGGCCTTCACGCAGGAATACCTCGAAGCTATCGAGCGGCGCCTCGACCCGGACGGCAGGAGGATACTGGTGCTGGGGATCTCGCCCATCTCCCTGACGCCCCGGAACGCACGAAACAACATGTTCCTGGAGATGCACAGGAGACACCCCGCCGAGATCTACCAGAGGGTGAATCTCGATTCGGTCCTGAGATTCTTCAGCCCTATCGAATGGGAAAGGAGCGACGCGCCGCTGCGCACCCGCACCGGCAACAAGGTCAAGATCTACCACGCTGACGGCTGGGTTTCGGTACGGGACGACCCGCCGCAACCCACGCGCAACATCCCATATTACGAGGAGTTCTACGTCGACAACCAGGTGTCAGACGAGATCATCGATGAACTGCTAAGCGCTGTGCGGCAGTGGACTGAAAACGGAATATCCGTCTTCGCTTTCCGCCCCCCCACAACCGTCGCAATGTTCGAACTGGAGGAGCGGATAAGCGGTCTCGACGAAAACGAATTCGCCGAGCGCTTCAGGGCGGCCGGCGGCACCTGGTTGAGATTCCGGCACGGGAGCTTTTTGTCATACGACGGCAGCCATCTCCAGGACAGCGCCGCCAGAAGATTCTCCACCGTCATGGCCAGAAGAATCGCACAGCACCTGGAGTGAGAATAATCGAGACAGGCACTATTTTTATTCCTTAAGTCCTTCGTAATGAAATAAACGCGACGAAATGAGCGGTGCCTATCTTTGTTTTACCCGAGGAGAAAAAAACGCGGGGACCCGGAAGTCCCCGCGCCAAGGAGGTAAGGGTAGAGTAAGCGGGTCAGATCAATTCTGTTACCAACTCTCTTCCCCGTAGTCGGAGTAGTCGTAGCCGCTCTCGTCGTAGTAGTCGTCGTCGTAAGGGTCTACGCCCTCGCGGCTGTAGTAGTTGTAGTCGTAGTCGTAGACGACCGGGTATTGCCCGAAGTCTCCGAAGCCGTAGTTTTGGTAGCCGAACGGTTGGCCAGCGTAGCCTGCGTAGTAGCCCTGTCGGAAGCCCTGTTCGTAGCCGTCGCGGTACTGGTCGAGCGGGCCCCAGTAGCTATAGTAACCGCTGTAGGTGCCGAGGAAGCTGCGGTAGGGCATCGAGTAGTTCCAGTCCTGGGTGCCCTGGCGGAAGCCTTCGATGTAGCCGCGCTCGTAGCCGTGGTTGAAGGTGAAGCTGAACGCGTAGCAGGGCTCAAAGTAGTGGACGCCGTGGCTCCTCCAGCCGGAGAGAATGTACGAATACGGGCTCCACCCGAAGTGGAGATCCCAGCCGTCGCCGTAGTAGCGGCGGTTCCAGATGCTGATGTTGATGCCGAAGAAGTTGAAGTTCACCAAGCTCAGGTAGAAGTGGTAGTTGTGCCCGTTGTAGTAGGCCGGAGCGTGGCCCCAGCGGCCGCCGTAGTCGATCAGATACTCGCGGTGGATGAAGTTGTCGCCGTAGTGGTTGATCGTTACGAAGCTGTAATTGTTCTCTATGAGATCCCGAGTGGCGTAATCGAACCTCCCGGCATCGTAAGGTTCGAGGTTACCTCGCCGCACGGCCGTGCGACCGCTCGAGGCGCCGGAGCGGCCATCAACCCGGACAGCGGTCCGATCGACACTTCTCTCGGTGGTGCGCATCCGCACGCGGCCGATGGCTTCCCTGTCGCGCACAGCCTCCCGGTTGCGCGAGGCATCGAAGCTGCCGCTGCGTGAGCGAATCACCGCCCTGCCGTCGTAGAGGTCCGAGGCCCGCTCTGCGGCGCGCCGTCCCGTTCTCACGGCGTCGCTGCGTCCCTGGATCGATACGCGGCTGCGAGCCTGATCGCCGAGTCCGCTAGAGTTGTCTGAGGAGCGTGAGCGCACGACCGCCGAGGACTGCTGGGCGCCGCGCTGCGGCTGAATCCTCGACCTGGACGTCGGACTCTGTGCGCCCTGCTGCGACTGAGGACGCGTCCTAACCGCCTGAGGCCGAGCGCTTGGTTGCGGCTGCGTGCGAGAACGGTATGTCGGACGCTGGACGCTCGGAAGAGGCTGGGTACGAGAACGGTACGTCGGGCGCTGAACGCTCGGGCGCGGCTGAGTGCGGGAGCTGGTTGTCGGGCGCTGAACGCTCGTACGAGGCTGTGTGCGAGAAGGCGTCGTCGGGCGCTGGACGCTCGTACGAGGCTGTGTGCGAGAAGGCGTCGTCGGTGGCTGGACGCTCGGACGCGGCTGAGTGCGGGAGTTGGTTGTCGGGCGCTGCGCACTGGAGCGCGAGGAGGAGTTCGAGGGTTGCGAGGCGCGGCTACGGGAGGAAGCTGTGGAACTGGAGGACTGGCGCTGCGAAGACTGCGCCTGTCGGGATCGGTTCGAGTTGCCGGACCGCGAAGAACTGTTCCTGTTGCGCGATTGCCGCGACCTCTCCTGGTCGTCAGCAAACGTGGCGGTTCCAACCAGCATCAGCAAGACACTGAAGACCGCCAGCAACTTGATTACTCTCTTCACGGAAACCACCTCCTTTCGGATTTTGTTCCGCATCCCGATAACAGAACAAAATGCGTGCCAATATTTTGAATCGACTCGAACGCCGCAAATGTTTGAAAACAAGTAGATTATTCTCGTTTCTTTTAAAGAACGGCTAAATAAAAGGTGACGAATGACCTATCGAGGGGACAGTGCAGGCATAAACAAGCCCGCGCCTCGGCAGCCGCAGCGGCCGTCTTGACCGCACCCTCGGCGAGGGCTAATCTGTGCTGTATGGTGAACGCATGATATCCTTTATACTCGCAGCAGCCGCCTTATTCGTCGCGCCGCCCGGCCCCGACAGCGCTGTCACCTGGGGCCCGACGATTCACCAGATAGTTGTGGTCAAGGCCTCAACTCTGATGCCCCCGTCCCTGCAGCACCAGATTCTGCATCACCGGCGCGAGATCCTGCGCGGCTGCCTCGACGTCCTGAGTGAGAACCTCCAGCCCGATCCGCAGGGCGCCGACGTGACTACGGCCTACGACGCCGTACTCGTCGAGCTCCGCTCGAGGCCGCAGTTTGAAGAGATCTGCTATGGTCTCGGGCGCCTTAGCGCCCTGGCCGGGGAATTCGCCTCCCCCTTGAGGGATCTGCCCCCTGGCAGCGACACAACAGCGTTTCGCGACTTCGCGGTAGGGGCGCTCGATACGTTCCCTCTGGTCATTACGCACGACGGAGAGGAGCACCTGAGCGAGGGCTCCCTGAGCGCATATTTGCAATACGTCGCCAGGCGCAACAGCCTCAGGCGAGAGCTGATCGCCGGCATCCTGTGCGAGGAGTCGGATCCTGAAACCTGGCGCGATCAGCGCTCGGCCGCCTACGGCGCCGGGCTCCTCTGCTACAACGACCTGGTGCTCGACACCGCCCGCCTCTGGCTCTACCTCTGGCAGGAAGCCGGGGGTGAGATTGGCGAGGCGCCCTATTTCCGCATCCCCGTAGCCGGAGCGCAGCAGTGAAAATCAAGGTCGCCAAGACGGCGGGCTTCTGCTGGGGCGTGAGGCGGGCCATCGACCGCGTCCTCGAGCTGCGCGACAAAACCTCTGACAAGATACAAACCCTCGGCCCCCTGATCCACAATCCGCAGGCGCTGGAGATGCTCGAGCAGAAAGGGATCGACATCGCCGAAAGCCTCGATGACCTGAGCGGCGGCATGGTGGTCATCCGCACGCACGGCATCTCGCCCGCCGTGCGCAGCGAGCTGCAACATCGAAACCTAAGTATCTGCGACGGCACATGCCCGCGGGTGGCCCACATCCAGTCGCTCATCAGGCGCTGCGGACGCGTCGGCAAGCAGGTGGTCATCGCCGGCGACGCTGGCCACGCCGAGGTGGTGGGACTGATGGGCTGCGCCGGCGAAGCGGGCCACGTGGTCTCGAGCGCCGAGGACGTCGAGACCCTGCCGGAGCTGGACCGCGTAGCGCTGGTGGCGCAGACCACCTTTGGGGAGGCCGAATTCGCGGAAATCGTCGCCGCCGTGCGCAAGCGCTTCCCCAGCGCCGAAGTGTTCGACACAATCTGCGACTCGACGCACAACCGGCAACGCGAGGTCCGCGAGCTGGCCGGGGACTGCGACGTGATAATCGTCATCGGCGGCCGGGGCTCCGCCAACACGCGGCGCCTGGCCGAGCTGGCCGGCTCGCTTGGGGCCCTCACGCGCCTCGTCGAGAGCGACGACGAGCTGCAGCCGCAAATGTTCGACGGCGCCCGCACGGTCGGCGTCACCGCCGGAGCCTCGACACCGCATTGGATGATCCAGCGGGTAGTCGAGCGGATCGAGGCGATCGGCAAGAGCCGCAAGAAGCGTTGGCTCGCTGCGGCCTGCCGATTCCTGGTGGCCAGCAACATCTTCGTAGCAGTTGGCGCCGGCCTGCTCTGCCTGCTGACGGCCGCCCTGCTGGGCATCGAGCCGCGGCTGCAATATGGCCTCATCGCCGGCTGCTACATATTCGCCATGCACCTGCTCAGCCACTTCGCCGACCCCAACGCCGTCGGTCACAACGAGCCGCTGCGGTTTCGCCTATACAGGAGATACAAGCTTCCGATGGCCGCGGCGGGGTCTATCTCGGCCGCCGTCGCCATTGGCGTAGCCTTCTCACTCGATCCGCTGGCCGGGATGCTGCTGCTGGTGGCCACCGCGACGGGACTACTCTACAGTGTGCGGGTGGTGCCGCGCCGCTGGGCCCTGACGCTGCGCTTCCGCCGCCTCAAAGACATCCCCAGCTCCAAAGACCTCTTCGTCGCGATCGCCTGGAGCGCGGTAACGGTGCTCGTGCCGGCCTTGCACCGCGGCCCACATACGCTCTCCGCCGCGGTCCTCAGCCCCCTCATCGGCGTCTTCGTCCTGGTCTACGCCCGCTCCGTTCTGTTCGACATGCGCGAGATCCGGGGAGACCGGCTGGTCGGTAAGGAGACGCTACCAACCATCCTGGGTGTCGGCAGGACGCAGCTCTGGCTGGCTTCCGTCGTCGCCGCGGCCGCCTTGCTCTACCTGGCCGCCAGCCTCTCAGGCCTGCCCTCGCCGGCGAGCCTGATGGTGGTGCCGCTGCTTATCTACATCGGGATCGCGCAGCTGCTCTTTCACTTCGAGCTGATCGGGATCGGCCTGGCAACCGAGGCGGTCGTCGACGGCAACTTCTACCTCGCCGGCCTGCTCGGCGCGGCCTGGATGGCGCTAACTTAAGCGGCGCTTATAGCAACTTTCGATAGTCATGATCATTCCAAACTCTACAGCATCTTCATCATGGCTGTCATTGCAACCACGAGTGAAAACGAGGGGAAAGCAATCCCTTACTTGCGCAGATTGCTTCAATCGCTGACGCGCTTTCGCAATGACAGTTAAAACAAGATTTTCGAAAACTACTCTAACGGAATCGCATCGGGAACCGAGGCAGTGATTCCCCGGTTACGGAATCGGTAGCCCATCGCCGGCGGGCCCCTCGCTTCGCGGGCTTTCTATGTCGGTATGTTCGCCTCCCTCACCGTCGGGGCCGTAATCGCCGCGGGAGACGATTTCGCGGGTGATGTCGACAAAGTAGTCGGCAATATCGCCTGGGATGATCAGGACAATCGAGATCTCCATCTCGTCCTGCTCGACCTGCACCGAATCGAGCATCTGGATCAGGTGCCGCTTAAGCGTTTCCACGTCCCCCGTAGAGTCCACCGAGCGGCTGATATCTTCGCTCTGAATCAGCATGTTCAGCAGCCCGACGATGGCCCGCAGGCCACGCGCGATGTTGAGCGCGTCCTCGGCAGAGCTGCACAGGGCCTTCACCCGCAGCGTGACATCGTCGGCCGCGTCCACGCCGATGTAGCCTACGCGCAAGGTGAGAAAGGTCTGCAGGAGCGGGTACTCATCGACCAAGGGGCCAATCATGCTTTCTATGCCGTCGATGCCGAGCCAGAAATCGTCGGTGGCCACCAGGAAGGGGCGGAAGGGACGTATACCCTCTCCGTCGAGAACCGAGGTGCCGCCGCCGGAGTGGAAAGCGAGGCTGTTCCGAACCATCTCCGTGGTGCCGAGAGCCACGATGTTCTCGTCGATGAAGGCGAAACCGAAATCGCTGCCGGAGAAGTAGAGGTTTGCGTCCCCGACCTCCTCGAGCTCGAAGTAGCGCCGCTTCTCGCCGATCAGCCGCAGAACCTCCTCCTCGGTGACCTCGCCGTCCAGGATCGCCAGGGTCTCGAACTCGCCATCAAGGTCTTCGGGGAAGGCAACCGCCCATGCCAGCGTGTGGAACCTCTCGATACCGATTCCGAGCTTGCTATCCCAGAGTTTGATGTGGCGGTTGAAGCTGGCGACACGGCGGCCGAAGCCGCTGCGGGCGATACCCTCGAGATCGGCGAAACCCAGAAAACGGTACTCCCCGTCAGGGATCCAGACCAGCAGGGACTGCGACTGCTTGCCGGGACCGGCATCGCTCTGGCCGGCCTGGTCGCAGGACACGACAACCGCCAGAACCAGCGCCGCGCCCACCAGGGCCGCAACGCGGCTGCCGCCATTTCTCCTACGGCGCATCCTGCTATCGCTCCGCATCGACTAATGGCCACGCGGGCCGAATTGGCATCCAGTTCCGCGTGGCTCGCCTCCACCACGTCTTCGACATCTGCCGTCGCCGCTACCGCTCGACTCCGCCCCTCATACCGATCATGTTGCTGAACTGCTCGAACAGCGTCACAAGAGTGGAGTCGGCTATGCTGCCGGTTATCATCAGCTTGTTGCCGGCGGTGCTATACTCCATGCCGTCGATGACCTCTCCTAAGGCGCCGGAAGCATCCATCATCCTCAGCATTGCGAACTGCTCCGCTACCTTCTCTTGGATAACCGGCAGCGCCTCAGGATCGCCCGCACCTAACACCACCCGGTAGTCGAGGGATTCCGCTTCGTGGGAGGCGCTCAGCGAGAAGTACTGCAGCTCGGCCATCTCGGGAGCCTGGCTGACCAGCATCGACCTGGCCTGCTCGGGGACGACTCCCGCGAGGAAGAAGAATCCTCCGGGATCGACGTCGACCATCGCCCCGACGAGCATCTGGTTAGCCGTCGCGTTCGCCAACTGGCCGGTCCTGACCTGTTCGTACGTCTCGAGACCATCGCGGCTCCCGGCAACGAAGGTTCCGGAACCGATTGCGGCCAGATAGCCGTCCTCGCTCTCCGGATCGTCCTCGCCCTCCGCATCGTCCTCGCCCTCCTCATCCTCCGGATCGTAGATCCGAACGGCGGACAACGAGCCGATCTGCACCTCCTCGAACAGCTTCCCCTCGGCAGCCAGTATCGAGGTGACCTCGGCGATGCTGAAATCCCCGCTGAGAACTGCGTAGGCGTTCCGAGGATTGCGCAGATCTCCGATACCGATCAGCATCGTGTCGACCCTGGCAGTGAAATCGAAGCCTACATTCTCGATGTTGCCCTCGCGTATCTCCTGGGCCATCTCGGCAGGGAGCAATTCCATTATTCTCGCCAGGTCGACGCTGACTATGATCAAGGTGTCGTCGGGGAACAACTGCAGGGGCGATTCCTGCGCTGGCAGCCCGACGGCGGTAGCGGCCAAGACCGCGGCGGCCAGCGTGAGCGTACGTAGCAGCTTCATAATCCGTCCTCTCTTCGGTCTCTCTGCAGAGAAACCTCTTGTTCCCAATTGTTAAAACGAATTAGATTCCCGCAGGTTCACGGCGACCAGCATTCTATTGACGAGAGAATGAGGTGTCAACGCTGCGGGCTCGACACTCGGCAGGGCGGGCAGAGCAGGCGGCGCCCGAATCAGTCCTGCCGTTCCCCTCCCCCGTTGACTTCGAGACCCAGTTCGCTCAGCTGCTCGGGGTCCACTTTCGCGGGCGACTTGGTCATCGGGCAGAAGGCCGACGTGGTCTTGGGGAAAGCAATCACGCTGCGGATCGCGTTCTCCCCCGCCAGGAAGGCCACGATGCGGTCCCAGCCGAGCGCAATGCCCCCGTGGGGCGGCGCGCCGAAGCTGAGAGCGTCGAGCAGGAAGCCGAACTTCTCCCTCGCCTCCGCCTCGGATATACCGAGGACGGCGAAGACGCGGCGCTGCACCTCGGCGTCGTGGATGCGGATGCTGCCGCCCCCGATCTCCTCGCCGTTGAGCACCAGGTCGTAGGCCCGCGAGCGGACCCTCAGCGGTTCGCTCTCCAGCAGCTCGAGATCGTCTGGATGCGGAGCGGTGAACGGGTGGTGCGTCGGCACCGGGCGGCCTTCTGCGTCCTCCTCGAAGAGGGGGAAATCGACAACCCAGACAAACTTCAGAAGTCCCTCGTCGCCAATCGCCATCTCCGCAGCAATGTGCAGCCGCAGTGCGCCGAGGGCGGCGCAGGCAATCTGCCAGCGGTCCGCCACCATCAGCAGCGCGGCGCCCTGATCGCATCCGCCGGCCTCGAAGAGCCGCTCGCAGAGGCTCCCGCCCAGAAGCTTTGCCCCGGGACCGGAGAAGCCGCCCTCACCCTCACCCGGCTCCCACTTGGCCCACACAAGCCCCTTGGCGCCGTGCTTGCGGGCGAACGCCTCGGCCTCGTCGAGCTGCCTGCGCGAAAGGTTGGCTCCGCCGGGCACGGCCAGGCCTTTGACTACGCCCCCGTCGCTAACGGCGTCGGCGAAGATGCGGAAATCGCAGTCCCTAACTAAATCGGTCAGCTCGACGAGCTCGAGGCCGAAGCGCAGGTCCGGTCTGTCGGAACCGAAGCGCTCCATAGCCTCTCGGTAGGAGAGGACGGGGAAGGGAGCCGTCACCTCCTCGCCCCTGCCGATGATTGCGTGGAGCCCGGCCATCAGCCGCTCGATTATCTCGAAGAGGTCGTCGGGCTCGATGAAGGCCATCTCGACGTCGATCTGGGTGAACTCGGGCTGGCGGTTGGCCCGCAAGTCCTCGTCGCGGAAGCACTTGGCTATCTGCACGTAGCGGTCGAAGCCGGAGACCATCAGAAGCTGCTTGTAGAGCTGCGGGCTCTGCGGCAGGGCGTAGAACCGGCCGCGGTGGACGCGGCTGGGCACCAGGAAGTCGCGCGCCCCCTCGGGCGTGCTTCTGGTCAGCACCGGCGTTTCCACATCTACGAATCCCTCCTCACTGAAGAAGTTGCGCGCGGCCAGCGTGGCCACGTGGCGCAGGATGATGTTCGCCTGCAGCGAGGGGCGGCGCAGATCGAGATAGCGGTACTCGAGGCGCAGCTCCTCGCCGGCCGATGTGTCGTCCCTCGGCTCGAAGGGCGGCGTCGCCGCCTCGTTGAACAGCGCCAGCTCGGCCGCGACCACCTCGATGTCGCCCGTCGCCATATCGGGATTTAGGTTCTCCTCGCTGCGAGGCTCGACCACGCCCCGGACGCCGACGACGTACTCGTGCCCGAGTTCCCCAACCGCCGCAGCCGCCTGCGGCCCGCGCTTCGGATCGCAGACCACCTGCGTTACGCCCGACCTGTCCCTCAGGTCAATGAAGATCAGGCCGCCGAGGTCGCGTAACCGGTTGACCCAGCCGGCGAGCACAACCTCCTGGCCGGCGTGATCCGCCCTCAGCTCTCCGCAGTTGTGTGTCCTGGCCCACTCCTTCGAGTATGGAACTCTCATAGTCCGTTCTTCCAATGGCTACGCCGACGCCGGCTAGGCCGGGCGTTGCGGGCGACGCGTTTTCACGCTTCGTGTTCGCGGCGCAGAACTTCCCGCGCCAGCCGCCGGTAGGCGGCCGCCCCCTTCGACGTGGGAGCGTAGTGGATCACCGGCCGACCTTCGGTCTGCGCGTTGTTGATAGCCACGTTGATCGGAATCACCGTGTCGAACACCTTGTCGCCGAAGTAGCGCTCCAGCTCCTTGTAGACGCGGTGGCTTATACTGGTGCGCTGGTCGTAAATGCAGGCCAGCACGCCGGTCACCACTACCTTGCGCGGCAGGTAAAGGTTGTCGTTTATCACCTCGATCAGATCGAGCAGGTCGCTGACGCCCTCCAGAGAGAGGTAGGCCAGCGCGCTGGTGATCAGGACGTCGGTGCTGGCGACCAGAGCGTTTATGGTCAGGATGCCGAGGAAGGGCGGGCAGTCGACGAAGACGAAGTCGAAGTGTTCCAGCACCGGCTCCAGTGCCCGCGCCAGGATGAACTCCTTGCCCGTGCGCGAGGCCAGCTCGACCTCCGTGGCGGCCAGGCTGGTCTCGCTGGGAACCAGCCAGAGGTTCTCCAGCCCCGTGTGCACAATCGCATCGGCCAGCTCTACCTTGCCGGTGAGGATGTGGTAGAGGGAAACGCTCGCCTGCGTCGGGTCGAAGCCGAGCGACTTGCAGGAGTGCGCCTGGGCGTCGGAATCGACGACCAGAACCCGCTTGCCGAGTTCCGCCAACGCGGCGGACAGGTTGACCACGGTGGAGGTCTTCCCCACTCCCCCTTTCTGGTTGACCACCGCTACGATCCGGCCCATCTGCCCCCTTCCGGCTTTCCCGCGCCCGCGCAGGTTCCGCGCGGGCTTACAATCTAAGAGAACAGCTCAAGCTGCGCAAGGGTTCATATCGAAGGCGCCGCGGTTGACTGCCCGGCGCAGCTTCGTTACGATGATGCTTGGTCGGCAACCAGTTCTCATCCTTCTCGAGGTCCGAGAATGCTCCTACCCGCGACCCGCCTGCGCGCGGGCATGATCATCAAGTTCACCGGCGTGGCCTGCCGCGTAACCGTCGTCCAGCACGTCACGCCGGGCAAGGGCCACGGCATGGTGCAGGCCAAGATGAAGAACCTCGACACCGGCACCAACATCGAGCACCGTTTCCGCAGCGACGAGAAGTTCGAGAAGGCCTTTCTGGAGAAGCGACGCATGCAGTACCTATACGCCGGCGACGGCGACCACGTTTTCATGGACCTCGAGTCGTTCGAGCAGACCCACATTGACGACGAGGCGATGGGCGACAACCGCTACTACCTCGTCCCCGCGCTAGAAATCAGCATGGAGTACTACGAGAGCAAGCCGGTCGGCCTCGAGCTTCCCACCACTGTGGAGCTCGAGATCGCCGAGACCGAGCCGCAGTTGAAGGGGGCGACCGCTTCGGCCTCCTACAAGCCGGCCACGCTCAAGACCGGCCTCGTGGTGCAGGTGCCCCCCTACCTCGACTCGGGCCAGCGCATCAAGATCGACACCCGCGACGGAACCTACATCGGCAAGGCGGACTGAGAGGCCGGCCGAGCGATGTCGAGGGACCCACTCTCCAGGAAGCTTGACACATGCCGTGAACCGGCGTTCACGCCCAATCGCTTACCAAGTATTTTGAACACACCACGAAAAGGGATGTGTCCCGTGATCCTTAATAGACCGCTCAGTTTCGCAAGCACGCTGCCTCTCACTCTCGCATTGTTACTCGCGCAGACAGCGGCATTTCCCCCGCCGGCCGGTGCTCAGGAGGCGGAAAGCCCCGTGGAGGAGATCACCAACTCCGTGGGCATGGTCCTCAGGCTGATACCTGCCGGCACGTTCATGATGGGCTCCGTTTCCGCCTACTCTGACATGGTGGAGTGGCCGGTTCACGAGGTGACGATCTCGCGACCGTTCTACATCGGCGTCTACGAGGTGACGCAGGAGGAATACGAGAGGGTGACGGGAACCAACCCCTCCTACTTCAGCGGCCCCAGGCGGCCGGTCGAAAGGGTCTCCTGGGAGGACGCCGTCGAGTTCTGCGAGAGACTCTCCGAAATGGAGGGGGAAACTTACCGGCTGCCCACGGAGGCGGAGTGGGAGTACGCCTGCCGCGCCGGCACCACCACCGACTACTACTGGGGCGACGAGTTCGACGGGGACTACGCCTGGTACGAGAGCAACTGCGACGAGCAGACCCACGATGTGGGCCAGAAGCTGCCCAACCCCTGGGGCCTCTACGACATGTCGGGTAACGTCTGGGAGCACTGCTCCGACTGGGCCAGCCAGCGCTACTACCTGGTCTCGGAGTCGACCGATCCCCAGGGTCCCTACCGCGCCAGGTTCCGCGTCGCGCGCGGCGGCTCGTGGTACTACGACCGCTGGGTCGCTCGCTCACCGGCCCGCAACGGCTACATGCCGGGGCTGCGCATCCACTTCCTCGGCTTCCGCGTCGTCAGGGAGATCGAGGTGCCGATACGCCTCAACATCTTCCCCTAATCTCGAGCTAGCGCCGCAGGGGCGTCGTGACCTCCTCGAAGTCCGCGGGAACCTCGTAGAAGCCGGGCTCGACCTCGACGACGCGGATCAGCTCGACGGTCTGCTCGATCTCGTCACTGATGCTGCCCATGCTGATCGAGGTGGAGGTCCTGATCGGGTATCCCTCCATCGCCCTCAGCTCGCGCAGGACACTCTGGTCCAGGAACGGGTTCTGCTCGAGGCCGACGGTCGACATCAGCCGCATAAAGACGTCCAGATCGAGCTCCGCCTCGGGGCTCATCCAGTAGTCGATGGTTATCTGCAGCTGCACGAAGTCGTCGCCGCGGGTCATGCTGCCGCGCCCGTGGAAGCGCAGCAGGCGGCAGGAGTAACCCGAGATCGCCGCCTCTTCGGCGCTCCGCTCGACGCGCCAGCTCACCTGCATCCGCTGTCGCATCATCGCCGCGGCGCGCTGGAAGTCGCTGCGCACTTGGCTCAGCGGGATGACGTAGTACTGGCGCTCCTCCCTGTCGATGGTGATCAGGCGGGAGTTGACGAGGTCGGTGATGTGCACCATCTGTTGGCCCGGCTCCTCGATCCGGATCGCCTGCTCGGCGATCCACATCCTGGTGACGCCGTTCTCCTCTCCGTCCTGGCTGGATTCACCGGAGTGGCGGCTCGACTGCTCGATGTAGATGTCGGCCGCGGCCGGGGCCGCCGCCAGAACCGCCAGTGCCAGTGCGGCCAGCATGATTTGCGCAGTTCTCATTTTCGATTCTCCTGCGTTTAGGTCACCTCACGAGGGCGAGCGTGACGTCCATCAGGTTCGTCCCCGTTGGTCCGGTTAGGATCAAATCGTCCAGCTGTTCAAAGAAGCGATATGAGTCGTTCCGGTCGAGCGCCTCGCGCGCTACGAGCCCCAGATCGCGGGCCCGGGCGACCGTGTCGCCGTCGGCCAGGGCACCCGCCGCGTCTGTGGGACCGTCGATGCCGTCGGTCGAGCCGGCCAGGACGAGGCAGTCGGGCAATCCGGCCAGCTCGATGGCCGCCGCCAGCGCCAGCTCGCAGTTGCGGCCGCCGAGGCCTTCGCCGCGCACCGTCACCGTGGTCTCGCCGCCGGCGATGTGCGCGTAGGGGCGCGCGTTCGCCGTCAGGCTGCTCGACAGATCGCTTGCCCGCCGAGCCAGGTCGCGGCCCAGCTCTCTGGCCTCGCCCTCGAACGGGTCCAGCTCCGTCATCGTCCAGTAGCCGCGTGCCCTGAGCTCCGACTCCAACGCAGCCAGCGCGTCGCGGTTGCAGCCGACGACATAATTATCGTATGCGGCCAGCGCCGCATCGCCGAGCTTAGGCGTCTCAGCCATCCGGCCCTGCAGTCCCAGCCTCAGGTGCTTGGCGACGCTCTGTGGAATCTCCCCCTCCAAGCCGTGCTTGCCGATAACCGACCAGGCGTCGCCGAAGGTGCCGGGATCGGGTACGGTCGGCCCACTGGCGATGACGGCCGGGTCGTCGCCCGGCACGTCGGAGAGGTAGAGGCCGAGGGCGGCCGCAGGGAAGATCGCCCGCAGCAGCTGCCCGCCCTTGAGCGCGCTGATGTGCTTGCGCACCGTATTGAGTTCTGAGATCGGCGCGCCGGCCAGCAGCAGCAGCCGCACCGTCTCCCGCTTGTCTTCCAGCGTTATGCCCTTCGCAGGGAGGGAGAAGATCGCCGAGCCGCCGCCGCTGACCAGGCAAATGACAAGCTCGTTCTCTCCCGCCGCCTTCGCCGTCTCCAGGGCCACCATGGCGGCCTCGACGTTCCGGGGGGTCGGCAGCGGATGGGTGCACTCCAACGCCGCGTACTTGTCGGGGAGCGGCCTCGGGAAAGAGTTCGACAGCACCACGCCGCTCTCGATCAGCCCGCCCATAACGCCCTCGAGCCCCTCGACCATGCCCGCGGCCGCCTTGCCGAAGGCGATGACGCGGATCCGCTCGAACGATCCCACCTCGGCGACCCCGCCCATTACTCTCAGCCTCGAGCCTTCCAAGCGCAGCCGCTCCGCGAGCAACCGGCGGGGATCGATCTCTTCCAGCGCCGAACTGTAGGCGGCCAAGGCGTCAGCGCGCAGATCGCGGTCTCGCTCCACGCTAGCCTCTTCTACCATCACCTAGAACCATACTACCTGTCTTGAGCAAGGATCATACCAACCCGGCAAGCGAATGTGTCAAGGAACGTATACAACTCCAACGCGACCGGCCGCCGATAACTTACGCTTTCTCAAACATTTAGCATGCGCCACCTGAGGCTGACTCCGATGTCGTCCGCTCCCGCCACCCGGCCCAATCGATACACTGTCCAAACAAAGGGACAACATCCGTCGCGTGACGGCCCGCCTCACCCGTCGAGCGGCACAATAGCAGACTAAAGTCAAGCCCGCACACCCCCGATAAACAGTGAGAAGAGAATGTCTTGCCGGGCTTCAGTGATGAAAATGCGGCCGCACGCGCATGGTCGCCTCCCAGCCCTCGATACCCCTCTGCCTTCCGTTCGGACCGTCGCGAAAATCGACTTTCTCGACGACCACTGGCTGGAGTGCCGACGCGGTCTGCGTCGCGCCTACAGCCAGGCCTTCAAGTCCCCCGCCAACCCAGTGGTCAGGCCGACCGAGCAGTGGGAGGAGAATCGGATTTACCTCTTCGGCTCCGTCCTGCCCGCCGGCAACAGCGGCTACCGGATGTGGTACCAGACCTGCTCGGATCGCCTGCGGGGCCCGGACAAGGCCTTGGTCTGCGTCGCCGACTCCCACGACCTGGTCTCGTGGCGGAAACAAATAAACGGTTTCCTCCCGTTCCGCGACCAGAAGAAGACTAATATAGTCCTCAAGTGCTCCGGCCCCGCGCCCCTCTACTCGCCGTCCATCATCTTCGATGAGCGGGAGACCGATCCCGCCAAGCGCTTCAAGATGCTCTTCTGGGACAGCGGGCGCCCGAACGAGCGGCGCGGCGGTTGTGTCGCCTTTTCGCCCAATGGCCTCCGCTGGCGGCGCCACGCTTCGAACCCGGTTTTCTGCAATCCCAACGATGTCCTAGTGACCTCACTCGATCCCGACGGCGGCTACCTGTGCTACCAGACGCTCCTCGTCGAAGACACGAGCCAGGACCACCCGCGGGACAACCTGCGGGGCCGGCGCAGGATCATCGGCCTGCGCACCAGCGGCGACTTCGTCAACTGGAGCGAGTCGAAGCCTATCCTCAGTCCCGACGACTCCGACCCCGCGGACGCGCAGTTCTACGGCATGGCGGTCCACAGGGAAGGCGACCTGTGGATCGGCCTGCTCTGGACCTACCGCGCCGGCAGCCAGACCAGCGACGTCCAGCTCGCCTGGAGCCGCGACGGCCGCCGCTGGCAGCGGCCCCGGGAGCGCCGACCGCTGATACCCCTCGGCGACCCGAGGCAATTCGACTGCGGCCTCATCTTCACCGCCTCGTCGCCGGTCGAACTCGACGGCCGGATACACATTCTCTACGGCGGCTTCGACGGGCCCCACGACTCGCGCACGCGCTCTGCGGCCATCGGCCTCGCATCGCTGCGGCGGGACGGCTGGTGCGCGCTGGCGGCGGGGGACGAATGGGGCGAGCTGACCACCACTCCCCTTCCTTTCCCACCGCAGACGCTGCGACTCAACATCGACGCCTCCAGCGGTTGCTGCGCCGGCGAAATAATCGACGTAGAGAGCGGAGCGCCGTTGCCGGGCTGCTCGCTACACGACTCCATCCCGATACAGGATATGAACTCGCTCGCGGCGCGACTCCGCTGGCAAAGCACTCCTCACCCATCACCGGAGCCGGGCGCATGGGCACTGCGGCTTCGCTTGCGCAACGCGAATCTATACGCAGTAAAAGCGCCCTGACCTACGGTAGAAATATCATCAGGTCAACAAGTTCATAACATTGCTAATTTATAAATAGTTTTTACACAAAAAGGCAAACCGATACAAAGATGACGGACACCAGGGGGGAGACCAGGGAGTGTGACTGTAGCAGTTGAATCCTGGTTGACACTTCGGGTCCTTTGGCCAGCAGATTCTGGGGCAGGGCTTATTCTTTGCGGCCAGCCTTAAAATGTCGAGGAAGGCAAAACTAGGCTTTTCATCTACATTGCATAATGATACCAGATTAGTTATAATACTTGCATTCAACAATAGACAGGTGCATAACCCCTGAGCAAGAAGAGGCGAGCATCTCTGGAGGTCAGCAATGAGTTCAACCCATCGTTCGATGTTTACAGCCTTCATAGCGATCGCAGCGTTGACGATGATGTGTGTCTGCCAAGCGATGTCTCAAGAAAGGGAAGATCGCCCGACGGGCGATCCATTGGATTATCCGGTGCTCCTGGTTCACGGCCTCGGCGAAGGCCCCGGCGAAGAGGCCTTCGGCAGCCTCCAAGAGTTGCTCGAATCCTACTATTTCGACGTCGAAGTGATGGACTTCAACAGTTATGCCGGCAACTCCATCGCCAGACACCGCGACGCCGGCAACCTGGGAACCCTCGCAGCTATCCTCGGGATCAGAATAAGGAGCGTACTGAAGCAGTACAACACCGACAGGCTCCACATCGTCGCCCACAGCTACGGCGGCCTCATCGTCCAGGCGTACCTGCTGGATTACGGCGAGGATTACTCCTCGAAAAAGGGCGGCTACGGCGACAACGTAGACAAGGTGGTCTACATCCAGGTGCCGTTCTACGGCGTGGTCACCGACGATGAGGAGACGCTGCGGCAGATCGTTGAGGACACAGACTACGGCCCCTACACCGACTGGCAGGAAATCATGCGTACCCTTGAACTCGGCAGCCAGTGGATTTACGACATGGATGTCGCTCTACGTATAGAGAACCTATATCGAGACGAGATTGACGCCATCACCCTGGTCGCCGGCGACGACGAGTTCGTCCCGCCGTTGTTCGGAACCCTCAACGCCTTCATGGAGAAAGGTAGGACCCATACTTTCCACCGCTTCCGCATCTTCGACGGCCAGCAATGGGGTAACTACACGCACTCTCAACATCCTCTCAGCAAGACCAGGCAACGCGACTCACTAGCCTACGTACAGAGCACGACCGACCCTGTTTTCCTCTCTATTGTCAGCTTCCTCGAGGGCGGAAACATATGGCGCAAGATCGGAATGATCAACCTGCCGACCGATGTCATCGTCATGGTCAAATACGACAAGGTCAAGGGGTATAAGAATATCGGCGAGGGAGACGTAACTCTGACCCTCAAGAAAAAAGCAAAAGGCGGTAACGGTTCCAGGTCCGACGCTGCCCGCGCAGCCGGGAGCGGCGACGTTTCCAACGGCTACTTCAACTCGCGCTCACGGATCTTCGTCTTCTCCGACCTAGCGCCGGGCAGGTACGACATAAACATCAACAATCCTAAGGGAGAGGACTTTGAGCAAGGGTTTGAATTCTATCCGACTGACTTGAAATCCTACGCATATAACCCCAAGAAGAACGAACTCCGGGAAGGCGATGTGCAGGTTTCCGACCTCGAAGGGCTCTACACGCTCGGCGGGCTGGTCTATCCGGGCAACATGCAATCCGCGCTGGTAGTGAATATCGCCGGCCGTGGCCTGAATACCAACGGCTTCGCCATCGAATTCGACATCGAGAACGCCGATCCCCAGTGGTACGACAAGGGAGTGGTGTTCTCGATGATGAACCAGAACGGCCCGCTACCTCCGGGTGGGCGCCCTCGGGATAACGGCGCACGGCTAGAGTTCGTCATTCGCGGTACTAACGTCAAACCAGGCACCAGCACTAAGCACGCCAGCAAGATTACCTTTTACCTAGTGGTAGATAAAAATCGAGATAATGTAAAGCAGTATCCGGGCGAAGGCGTAGAATACAAAACCAGCGAGACCTGGAACTGGATGCTGAGACATCACGTGAGGCTCACGGTTGAAACCATCAACGGAGTCTGCTGGGTCAAGTGCTGGGTGGACGGTGAATTCGTTTTCGATCTGGACAAGAGCGCTCCCTACTACAATCCGAACCCGGTCATCTACTTCGGCGGCTCCGAGTTCAACGTCGACTACCACGCGCCCAAAGGCGCCCGGCTGTCAAACTTCAGAATCTACAACCTCCAATAGACGTCAGAGGAGGCTGGCTCAGAACCGCCGTAGGGATCGGCGGTTCTTGTGTACATAGCCCAGTTCGAAGTGCAGAAAAGTGGATAAGCGAGGGTTCTGCAGCGTATAGAGCCCTTAGGCACTTACATCGCCCTCAAAGGATCAGGGCAGATAGGGAGAATACTCCACTAAATTCTTCGAGAGCAGAAAAAGGACATCTCTTCATCTCTGTGGTGGCCGATGTAATATAAAGTGTCTCGATTCAGGAATGGTACCCTGCCATCCCACCCCGTTCCGCTGCCCCGTGACAGGGGCAGCTTCGCTCCTAGATTGATAATGCCATAAGGGATCGCTTTATGGGCAGGTTGCGAGAGGAGAATACCTCTTCTCTGTAGAGCATCTGAGTGGGGTGGGCAATTTCTTAAAAGATTCTTGTCCGCTTTCGATACTAGCAGAGTTTAGTTAGGTGTGTCGCATTTATGGGTGGGGATTCAGTATCAGCAATCCTTCTGAGCCTGCCGGAAACCTAGGGATCATTGACATGGCAATTGAGCTAACAGCACAAGTTCTATCATCCTATACAGTGGCTAGCGTTAACTAAGCCATGCCAAAACTATGAAAGGAGGTCAAGGAACGGAGGCTTAAAGTAACTCTTATGGAATCTAAGATCCAATTGGTGTGCTGGAGAAAGGAGATGCAAATGAAAAAGCTACTATTTGTCAGTTTCTCACTATCACTATTAGCCTGTTGTTTCGTAATCCCGATTTCAATAGCTCAGGAGGCGGAATGGGTTGATGTTAGCACACTAGGCCCTTCAGTTCGTGCAACACCCGCAATGGTCTATGACGAAGAAAATAATGTAGGAGTACTTTTTGGTGGGGGGGCTAACATAGGTGGGATTCATAATGATTATGGTGATACTTGGATATGGGATAGTAGTACTAGAACATGGACTGAGGTTACACCAACAGATCCAGAATCATCACCTTCCAAACGTAGAGTAGCTGGAATGGCTTACTATAGTAATGGAAAAGCGATTCTTTTTGGTGGAATTACCGGCACTGGTGGAACTACCGTCATTCACTATGATACTTGGATATGGGATAGTAGTACTAGAACATGGAATGATGTTACTCCAGAGGACGTTGATGATAGAGTAGCAAATGGCACATGGCCTGCTAAACGTGGTTTAACTAAATTAGCTTATGATAGTGCTAGAGATAGAGTAGTACTTTTTGGAGGATGGGATGGATATAACTATTTTGGTGATACATGGGAATGGGATGATGACAATAGAATATGGATAGATGTAACTCCTTCTGGCGATTCTCCATCTGGGAGATATAGCCATGATATGGCCTATGATGGTGTTAATGGAATTGTCCTCTTTGGTGGAAATGACCGGGTGGTACGTGGTGATACTTGGATATGGGATGGTACTAATTGGCAAGAAGTCACTCCTGAAATAGGACCATCACCTTCTAGGCGTGAGTCGCCTGCAATGGCTTATGACAGCACGAGCAACAGAGTGATCCTCTTTGGGGGACTGCATTATGATCCAAAAGAGTTCAAAGACGACACTTGGGAATGGGACGGTAATACGAGAACATGGACTGATATCAGCACACCAGGACCAGATGCCCGCCTATATCATGCGATGGCCTATGATAGCGAAAATAGTGTGATGGTTCTTTTTGGAGGAGTATATGACCCATTGGTTTTTTTAGATGACACATGGGAATACGGCCCTGTTTGTATAGAAAACGAAATAACCGCCACGGATCCGGACGGCAACAGTAACTATTGTTCATCAATTCAAGAGGCTGTCGATTTAGTCGACGGTGAAGGCTGGGAGATTACCGTTGGATCTGGCGAGTATGATGAATACGTCCTGATCCGTGGGAAAGTAAACCTCGCTATCAGAACATCATGCGCTGCTGAAGTAAAAGGCTTTATGCTCCAAAAATGCAACAACATCACAATTGACGGCTTCACAATTGATGCAGAGGGCTCAGGTGCTAACGGCGTCACGCTGATGGGCGGCAATAACGATAATAGCGACGTCACCATCACTAACTGCGATATCCACGGAGCTGGCAACAGCTACAGCGGCATCAAAGCGGCGCGGGGCAATCCCAACACAACAATCATTGGTAACCACATCCATCACAATGGCCGCAACGGGATAGTATTTATCGATGCCGCAGGTGGGCCGCACTTCATTACAAACAACGTCATCGAAGCAAATGGTTGGAATGGATTGAAAGTCGCCCGGCAACACGAGATCACTCTGACCGGTAACACGATCACAGCCAATGGCACAAGATCAGGTACTACTGGAGGCCGCTATGGAGTTCTCCGCGAGCGAACTACCGGGACAGGCTGGCCGGAAGGGATCACGCTCATCAACAACGTAATAACTGATAACAACGGGACGGTCCAGACAGGAAAGAGCTCAATTGATCTCGGAAACTACGACCAGATGCTGGATGAGACAGACAGCGGCAACACTACAACCTCTGGAGACGAAGGACCTGGCGTGAGCTAGTACATCCCTTCAGTGCGAAAATATATTGAGGCCGCCTGAAAAACGGCGGCCTCGTTTTAACTTCCTGATGATATTGACCAAAGGAACATGTCTTTCTTACCAAACTCTCATCTCTACAATAACTAGCGCATCCTCTGAGAACCGCTTTCTCGGTAAAGGGAACATTGTGACCATCCGTCCTTTTACAATTAGCTGCCCCACGACACCAGCAGCTACGCCCACAGGCTGATAGCTGCAGTAGAGTTTGTAAGGGCGGATAACCGCGGAGGGGTGAGATTTGCGGTGGGGGGCAGAATGTTTGTTTGGTCCTGTGCTTTGGTTGTGTGAGCCTCTTCCGTCAGGGTTGGATGGAGTCTT
Organism: uncultured Acidobacteriota bacterium; assembly: GCA_964408025.1. Lineage (GTDB taxonomy): Bacteria > Acidobacteriota > DATKUA01 > DATKUA01 > DATKUA01 > CAYOXX01. The sequence continues at coordinate 116,840 of CAYOXX010000002.1, forward strand.
CAGCTATGGTTTCAATTGCTTTCAAAAGCCGGGTTAGCTAGTCTGGGAACGGTAAAGAAATCAATCCCATGTCAAATTCCTAACACGAGGGGAAAAGAAATGAATTTCCGCGACCTCTCTTTCGTTGATGCTCCCATGATCAAGACACAGCCCCCCGGGCCTGTATCCAGGGAATATCTTGATTCCCAGTCCACCCATGAAGGTTCGGCTGTCTCGTATCCGCGAGGGATGCCGATGGCGCTCCGCAGAGCGAAAGGTGCAACCGTTGAGGATGTCGACGGAAATCTCTTCATCGATTTCTTTAGTGGTGCCGGGGTCATAAACGTGGGCCACTCGAATCCGGATGTGATAGAGGCGGCTCACCGACAGATCGATGAAATCACCCACGCCCTTGACTTCCCCACCCCTGCCAGGAAATCGCTGGTGGAGAAGCTCCTATCACTTCTGCCGGCCCCTCTGAACAAAGTCTTTTTCGGAGGGCCGACCGGATCTGACGCCGTGGAAGCGGCGATGAAGCTGGCGAAATATTACACGCGGCGCATCCCGATGATCTCCTTCGAGGGCGCCTATCACGGCATGACTGCCGGCGCGCTCTCTCTAACCAGTGGTGACTGCTTTAGGGAAGATTTTCTTCCAGGCCTTCCAGAGGTTCACTTCGTTCCCTACCCCTACTGCTACCGCTGCGCATTCGGGATGGAACCTGAAACGTGCGACCTGCACTGCGCCAAACACATCGACCACATTCTGGAAGACCCTCATTCCGGCGTGGCGAGGCCGGCAGCGGTTATTTTCGAAGCGATTCAAGGGGAGGGTGGTTCCATTATCCCGCCGGATCAGTTCGCACGGGAACTCAGGGAGATATGCGATCGACACGATCTCCTTTTGATAGTAGACGAAATCCAGGCCGGATTCTGCCGCACGGGCAGGACCTTTGCCTTTGAACACTACGGGATCGTGCCCGATATCGTCACCATGAGCAAAGCATTGGGAGGCGCCGGCTTTCCGATATCCTGCATTGCATACAGAGAGAAGCTGGACAAATGGCCGGCCGGCAAGCACATCGGCACCTTCCGCGGCAACGTTGTGGCCTACGCAGCCGGAAGCGCGGCTATCGATTTCATGATTAAGAACAGCCTGGCAGAGTACGCTGCCGAAATGGGCGAATCGATGCTCTCCTGGCTAAAGGAGATAGAAAAGGATTCCAGAATCGTAGGGGAAGCTCGCGGAAAAGGGCTTATGCTTGGCCTTGAACTGGTGAAGGACAAGGAAACAAAAGAGCCGGCCCCCGAACTGGCAAAGAAGGTAAGAACTATCTGTCACCGCCGCGGCCTGCTGATCGAGGTCGGTGGACACTATTTCAACGTTGCGCGCTTCCTCCCGCCCCTAGTCATCACTGAAAACCTGGCAAAGAAGGGGGTCGAGATAATAGCGGATTCGCTTAGGGAGGCTGAGAAATCGTTTTAGACCAATAATGTATTTGTTGTGAGTAGGTGATGTTGAAACCGAAGACAACCCTTATCAGGGGCGGAACAATAGTTATCGGGCAGACTGTTTCTCAACAAGATCTTCTAATTCAAGGGGAAAGGATTTCAGCTTTAGGTGACATGTCTGACCGCATGGCCGATGTCGAGGTAGACGCCACCGGCCTGCTAGTGCTGCCGGGGGCCGTCGACACCCACGTCCACTTCAACGACGAATTCATGAACACGGTCAGCGTGCACGACTACTACACCGGCACCCTGGCTGCCGCTTACGGAGGCGTCACCAGCATAGTTGACTTCTCCAACCAGGCTCCCGGCGAGCCTCTTTTAAGTACTGTCAAGCAGAAGAACAAAGAGGCCGCAGGCAACGCCCTCGTCGATTGGGGTGTGCATCCGGTTATTACGGAGCCGACGCCCCAAACACTGGCAGAAATTCCCTCGGTGGTCGAAGCGGGGGCGCCAACCATAAAGTGCTACATGACCTATCGCGACGAGGGCCTCATGATCGAAGACGAGGATCTGAAGCGCATTCTATTTGTGCTAAAAGAGGCCGGCGGAATGCTGATGCTGCACGCGGAGGATGACGACACAATAGGAATAAACGTACACAGGATGATCAAGGAGGGCCTCACCAAACCAATCTATCACGCCAGAAGCAGACCGCCCGAGACAGAGGTCAAGGCAATCCGCCGTTGCCTCAAGATGGTAAGAGAAACAGGAGGCAGACTGTTCATCGTCCACATGGCTACCGACGAAGGTGTTGACATTGTACGTGAGGCCCGGCTCGAAGGCCTTGATCTCTTTGCTGAGACGTGTACTCACTATCTAGTCTTCACCGATAAAATGTTGGAGCGCGATGACGGAATCAAGTGGATCTGCTCTCCTCCCCTTCGAAGCCAAGCAATACAAGATCGGCTCTGGGAAAGCATAAAGAACAGCAACATTTCGATGGTGACCTCCGACGACGCCGCCTACTCCTGGGAGGCCAAACTTCATGGCGCCGACCGCTTTGACAAATGCCCAAACGGCATCCCGGGCATCGAACCCCGTCTAAGCATTCTCTACTCCGAAGGAGTGGCCGGAGGACGGATCTCCTTGCCGCGGTTTATTGAGTTGATTTCTACAGCGCCGGCTACACTATTTGGCCTGACGCCGCAAAAAGGCAGCCTCAATCCCGGAGCCGATGCCGATATCGTACTCTTCGATCCCGACGCGCAATGGGTCATGAGCCGGGAAACGCTGCACATGGCCAGTGACTGGTCCGCCTATGACGACATCGAAGTCACGGGTAAAATTAAGAAGGTGTTTTCTCGGGGGGAGCTGATTATCGACGAAGACCGCTGCCTGGCGGAAAGGGGGAGGGGCCGTTATCTGCACCGCAAACTCGACCTGTCTGCGGGCGCGTAATAAACCTCGCGAGCGGGCTAAGTTCATCCAGGAGACTTAAATGAACGGCGAAGGAAAGAAAGAATTCCCTATATTTTCAGGCGCCTCTCCAGAGCAGGTGGCTGAGGATCTAGAAACACTTGTTGATTTTCCGGATCAGGGGCTCCCGCTTGAAGAACTGTCCAAATTGATAGACGAACGGCTTCTTCCTCATCTGATGCGCTATGACCAGCCCGGATTCCAGTCGATGTTTAACTCGTTCCCGGAAGAGGGAGCGGAATTCGGGGCTAAGATTGCCCTCGCCTACAATCAGGGCGTAACCAACTGGCAGGTATCGCCGGGGGGAGCGATGCTGGAAGAGCTATGCTGCAGGGCTATCTGCAGGCTCTTCGGATTCGGACCTGATTCCGATGCCACCTTCATGTACTGCGGCACCTATGCGAATCAGCTAGCCTTGTACCTGGCGCTCCATCGGAAAGCGGAGGGTGAGGGCTTCGACTTGGCCGAGAAGGGCCTGTGGGGGTTCCCCGACCCTCCCCGCTTGAAGGTTCTGACCTCTTGCGATGCGCACTTTTCCGTCAAACATGCCGTTCGCATGTTGGGGCTGGGCGAACGGAACCTGGTAACGCTGGCCGTGGATGGAAATCGGCGCATAGATGTCGAGCTGATCGAGGAATACATTAAGAAAACTCGAGAACTCGGTGACCTCTTTTGCCTGGTCGCCACGGCAGGCACCACTTGTGCCGGCTCCGTGGATCCGATCCTCCCGATTGCAAAAATCTGCGACCAGCACAACATCTGGCTTCACGTGGACGGGGCTTACGGCCTGGCTTACAGCCTGGTTCCCGAATGGAAGCCGTTGTTCGCCGGAATCGAGCTTGCCGATTCGGTCTCCTGGGATCCGCACAAGCAACTAGGCATCCCCATACCAAATTCCCTGCTCTTCGTCCGCCGCAGGGAAGACTTCGGCAGGATGGCCTTGCACAGTAACTATTTCAATATAGCGGAAACCATCGAGCCAAACCCGGGATTGAAATCGCCCCCTTCCACCCGCCCACTTGCTGCCCTGCCTCTAGTGACCTCTTTGCGTTATCAGGGCATGGCCAAGGTGATTGAGAGGCTGCGTGCCCCGCTTGCCGCGATTAAAGCGACGGTTGAACATCTTGAAAAGGAGCCCGACATCGAACTCATGCACCGGCCCGATACGGGAATCTTCTGTTTTCGTGTAATCCCCGGAGGCGTGGAAGAGGACAGGTTGGATCAGTTGCAACGATATCTCTATGATACGATCATGGCTGAGGGGAAGCGGTCTATATCAGTAGCTGAATTTGATGGCAAGACTGTATTGAGGCTGCTGGCGATCTCACCATTTGTGACAAGCCGGGACTTGCTGGAAACCGTTTCTGAAGTGCGGGCTCTGGCACGTGTATATATAGCTTCCTATTGAGTAAAGTACAAACCTTGTGACCACGACTCTCGCTTCTCATACTCAATAGATAGAGCGCGGGAGGTACTTGGCGCTTGCTGGAAAGTGTCCTGGACGGCGCTTCATACGTAAGCGGGGCCCTCTGGGGGCCCTGGACGCTGATTTTTATCGCTGCCGTTTCCGTTTTCCTGACGGCAAGATCCGGCTTCTTCCAGATAAGAAAACCCGGACTAATCTTGAGAGAAACTCTAGGGAAAATCTTTGAGCGGGGGGAATCCGCTAACAAGGGAAGAATGTCACCGTTCCAGGCGACGTCAACAGCTCTGGCCAGCACCGTTGGAATGGGAAACATCGCCGGGGTCGCCACAGCCATCTCCATCGGAGGGCCGGGATCCATATTCTGGATGTGGCTCCTGGCTCTACTCGGGATGATGTCAAAAACCGCGGAGATTACACTCGCCGTCCACTACAGGGATGTCGACAAGGAAGGGCGTTTCCGTGGCGGACCCATGTATTACATCAAGAAAGGTTTGGGCTGGAAGCCACTGGCCATCGTATTCAGCTCCGGAGTACTCATAAATTCGTTGTTGAGTGCTTCCCTGCTCCAACCGCACACAGTCGGCAGGGCTCTCCTGTCCAGCTATAATTTCGATCCCTACATAGTCACCGGCCTGATGGCTGTCATCACTGCGATCGTAGTTTTCGGTGGAGTCAAAAGAATCGGCCAATTCTGCGAGAAGCTCGTGCCCCTCATGTCCCTTCTGTATATTTTGGGCGCGGTAACGATATTTGTCGTAAATTACGCAAAAATGCCAGAGGTGTTCGGTTCAATATTCATGTACGCTTTTGCGCCGGCCCCGGCTGCCGGCGGGGTGGCGGGAGTGGCGGTTGCTACGGCCATCCGAGAAGGTATGGCAAAGGGGATGCTGTCCAACGAAGCCGGCTGCGGAACCGCCCCGATGGTTCACGCGACAGCAGATACGAAGCACCCCTTTCAGCAGGGCATGTGGGGAACATTTGAAGTCTTTGTAGATACGATCGTTATCTGCACCATAACTTCCTTCGTCGTCCTCTCGACCGGAGTATTATCCAGCGGGGAATCCGGTATAGAGTTGGTTATACTTGCTTTCTCATCTGTGTTCCCTGAGGAAGTTGCGGGCACGATGCTCTCCTCCTGCATCCTGACTTTCTGCCTGACGACCCAAATAGGTTTTTTTATTTACTATGAAACGGCATTGGTTAATGTATTCGGTAAAAAAGCTGTGAGATATCTGAAATGGCTTTACCTGATTCCCGGAATACTATTTGCGGGATTTGCCGACGTCGACAGGCTATGGGTTTTCGCAAACATCGCTGTAGGCGTCTGCGCCATTCCGAACCTAGTTGCTGTTCTGGCCCTGAGCGGGGTATTCTTTAAGTTAATGAAGGACTATTTGAACGACACGAACAAATACGCGACAAGGATTGTCGATTCTTCGAAGGAATATGTGCAAATAGCACAGTAAATAATGTTTCCCATTGGAAGACATGGAAAGGATTTGTTAGTCTATGGATAACAATAGAATGAGCAAAAAAATCGACAGGATCTCATTTCAACTCGGCATGATCAATTGCTTTGCAGAGATGGTGGCCTGTGGCGTGAAGAAACTTGCTATAAGTCCGCCGATCTCTCCCGAGGATTATGAAGTAATTGGAAAGCTATCCAATAACATAGTAAAAGGGTTCGGCATACAGTCCTATTTGGAAAGATCCCTGCTGATAACTGATCTTCAGCCTGAAGAATTCACTGCAGATAAGTGGTCCATCCTCTACTACGAAAGTGAGGAGATCCTTGAGGAATATCTGGTCTTAAAGGAGAAAAAGCGGCAGCTTGAACGGTCGGGCCGGTACAATAGGGAGGCCGGAAGAGAGATGGCCAGGGCTTTCATGAGGCTTTTAAGCTATCCCGAGGACAAAACAGAAGAAAAGCTCTCCAAGGAGACCCCGTCATCCCCCTACATGCTTACTGACGATTAGGAGTTTGGTTATGAGGATATTGATCATCAATCCCAACAGCGACGAAGAGATGACTAAGGCAATTCAAAAAGCCGCCGACAATTTCGCCGGCGGGGATTTCGAAGCCGTATGCAAACCTACACCGGGAGCGCCCGCATTCATTGAAACCTACGAGGATCAAATCAAGGCCGCGCCCGAAATGATTCGGCTAGTGAGGGAAAACGAAAAGAAGTTTAATGCCTTCGTGGTCGCCTGCCACTGCGACCCTAATCTCGATGCAATCAAGGAGATCACCAAGAGGCCTGTGGTCGGTATTGGCGAGGCATCGATGAAGATTGCCTCCATGCTGGGGCACCGCTTTTCAGTTGTTTCAAGCAGCAAGCATTCCATTCCCAATAAAGAGGCCCTGGCAAGCAAATACGATCTTCAGGACATGCTTGCTTCGGTCAGAGCTCCCGCGGATGAAATGTCTGAATGCGACGAAGAAGAAAAGATCATGCGGGCCGCGCAATCGGCCATCGAGGAGGATATGGCGGAAGTGATTGTGCTGGGCTGCGCCGGGATGGCGGGACTGGATAAGCAACTTCAGAAGAAACTCGGCGTTCCTGTTCTGGATGGAGTCGCTTGCGCCCTGATAATCGCGTCCGGCCTGGTTAAATATGGAGTCTCAACCAGCAATATCCGTAGGTACAACACTGAATACAAAATCCCTCCTGTGGGCGGTTGAAACTATCGGTTTTTTCTCGAAGTGCGGGATCGTGAGCGCAACATTCATGGGAGATAGCTCGCTATGAGAGAAAAGATAACTTCTATCGCAACGTCAATTCACGACGATCTCATAAACTTACTCCGCGACATGATCGCCATCCCCTCCTACAGCGGTAAGGAAGGAGCCGTTATCGAGCGAATGAAGCAAGAGATGCAGAACCTCGGTTACGACCAGGTTTGGGTCGACCCACTGGGGAATCTCTTGGGACGGATCGGTTCGGGAAACAAAGTGATCGCTATTGACGGCCACTGCGATACCGTCGGTGTCGGCAATCCGGAAACCTGGAAAGTCGATCCCTTTAAGGGCGATTATCGCGATGGAGTCATCTACGGACGGGGTGCATGCGACCAGAAAAGCGGCCTGGCATCGGCAATTTACGCCGGCAAAATCCTGAAAGAGGTCGGCATGCCCGATTGCATTTCGGTTTTCGTCGTTGCCACGGTGCTCGAAGAGGACTTCGAAGGCCTCTGCTGGCAATACATCATTAATGAAGGCAGGATCGTGCCCGAGGCGGTCCTGATCACCGAGCCGACAGGCCTGGAGATCAAGATCGGTCAGCGCGGACGGATGGAAATTGAGGTGAAGACTGAGGGAATATCCTGCCACGGCTCCGCTCCCGAGCGCGGGAAAAATGCGATCTACTTAATCGCTCCAGTAATCCAGGAAATCGAGCGCCTTAACGAACGCCTGGAAAGCAAATCCGTGCTGGGAAAGGGTACCGTTACGGTAACCGATATCCGCTCCACCGCGCCTTCTCTTTGTGCCGTTCCCGACAGTGCCACCATTCACCTGGACAGGCGTCTGTCCGCCGGAGAGAAGCTGGAGACCGCCGTCAAGGAAGTGCAAGACCTTATTTCAGTTAAGACAGCCAAAGCAAAAATTTCGGTGCCTGAATATGAAATCAAGAGCTACACCGGTCTCGCTTACCCAGCCAGAGCTTACTACCCTATGTGGTTGATGGACGAATCGGACCCCCTAATTCACACGGCAGCAGAGGCGCATAAAAAAATGTTCGGCGAAGAAGCAGACATTGGTGTTTGGGGGTTCTCTACTAACGGCGTGGTGACGAAGGGCGTTTATGATATCCCGACCATCGGATTCGGTCCGGGGAAAGAGGAACATGCCCACACGCCCGATGACCAGGTCCGCACGGACGATCTGTTAGCAGCTATGAACTTCTACGCTGCGTTCGTCCTGGAATGGGGAGAAGGATAGTACCATTTAAGGAAGAGCGGTTGAAAAAGTGTCCCACGAGCAGCCGCCAGAGCAAAACGCTGGCATCTCGTCCGGCGACGCCGTCTACCGTGCGATTCTATCTTTCCAGAGACATCGGATTGAAAAAGAAAGACCGCCTAATAGTCAGCGCCCAGCTGCGGGCCGTGAAGCACCGTAAGAAGAGGACTATCAGGCTAATGACAGCATTGCCCGAAGACGTTCACCCAGCCGCTTCGGACCCTAAAATGTAGCTACCATCTACACTCCACAGAGATTGCTTGTGTTTACCGGCTTGCCCTGGAGCTTCAAGGCTCCACTGCCCCGGGACAAGAGCAACTTCGCTCTAAGATCAATAGCTGTAAAAGCGCCTTTAAAAGCGGAAAGAGTTAAAGGGGTGAGATTTGCGGTGGGGGCAAAGCCATTTAATGAGGTCTGGAGCAGGTGAGTATCCAGATGCTTCCTACTTCCAAATCGGCCAACCTTAAGAGGTGGTTGAGCCTCACGGCGGGAGTGAGTTCATCAACACGCGGCTAGCGTCAGATGCAGGGAGACAAAAGCCCCGTGTAGGAGCGGGAAACCTGTAAAATCCGCCTGCAGAGCGGAAAAAACCGGAAGGGGCAATCGGTTGAAACGAGGAGCTAAAACGATCCTGGAGAGCTCGAAATGCCCACTCAAATGATCAATAAATTAATGGCCTCTGATAAGCCGAATCAGAAGAGCCTATACTTCGCCTCTCTTCAGCATGCTCGCACAGCAGCACGATTTGTAGAAGAGGCTCATGATGGCCAAAATTATGGCGGCCACGATAACAACCCATTGAACCCAGGTTGCAGGCCACCAGAATATGGCCAACACGGCGATAACAGCAGCCAAAATAAACCGGCAGAAGCATATACTCATGGCACCAACCTCCTCCCTTAGAGTGTTTGCATAATAACATAAGAACACCAAAGGTCAAATTAAATAAACTTTATCTCCGAGCCTGATCCCGACCCCAGAAAACGAGTCCAGTTTTAATGCTAGTAAATTGTCGTCTACGACACTTGTTCTCCTCGATTTTCATTGGTATCTCAGGAACCTTAGAATATGCAATGCCGCGGTTCTGGAGTGGTAACCATTCCTCCCCCGCTCCGCTGCCTTGTGACATGAGCATCTCCGCTCCAAGAGCTGAAAGCTGCATTAACAAGAGACTATTGCCCTATCTGATCACAGAGGAAAGCTGAGCCTGACCTCGCTACTGCACCGTGAAGAACCTCTTGCTGTTCGCTTTGCGGCCATCGGGATTCGTGATTTCTACCCTGTACTGCCCCGAGGCGCCCACAGGGGCGTTCACTACGACCTCCAGGTATTTCTCGTTGAAGTAGAATTTCCTGATCGACACCGTGCCCGCAGTGGAGGGGGAGGTGCCGACGCTGACCAGCCGCGCTACGCAGCCGGGGAGAGCAAACCTGTGAGACACACTGACGGTGGTTTCGCCGCCGGCGCTTACTATCATTGGCATGATCTGCTTCGGCTTGGGAGTTTTCGGCCTCGCCGTTCCGAAAAGGTATAGCTTGGTGCTGATCTGATCTGCCGGAAACGGGCTGTTTCCATTGAAAATCGCTGTGAACCGCATCCTGCCGTCGCCGACAATCCCCTGCATATCAGGTTCTTCTTCACCCTCACCCTCGACGCTGAAAGCGCCCGTAGCCGGGTTGTATACTCCCGTCAGAAGGCTGGTACCTGCCTCTAAGGTTTGCGGATTAATATAAACGACGTTGACTGTGATGCGGATGCCATCGACCAGAACAGCGACAAGCAGGTTTTCGGTAACATCAGGTTAAGCCCCCCCCCTGCTCGACAGACCCGAGGTACATCCCGCTGACATAACTGCCGTCTGCGTTGCAGCGGGTCAACTTGAAAATCATCTTGCCGGAATCCGTATTGAACGGTATTTTCAGCAGCTTTCCTCCCTTCGCAAACCGCGGAAGCCGTTTAATCGGCTCGTTCTGCTCCTCTTCGCTCTGAATGATCAGCTTGTTGCCGGCCCAGCTGCCGTCGTAGAGGGGCCAAGTCCTGAAGCCCAAGACCGACTGCGGCGGCGCAAACTGGTCCTCGACATACCCGGGCACAACCGCGCATCCGTAGACGACGCCGCCCTGCTCGACGAAATGCATATAGATCGGGAGATTGAAATCACCCTCCGGATCAGGTTCGAGCTCCACCACATCAACGGAATAGAAGCCGAGATACTGTGTGCCATCGAGTGTAACGGCTGGTGCCTTATCTTCGTTCGCATAGGCTGAGATTGGCGAAGCGAACATCAATAACGCTAAGCTTAACAGCAATTTACGCATGATTATCCCTCGTTCGGATGCTCAGTTATTACAACCTGTTTCTTAGTTTACCCTGAGCTCGGTTAATAATTAATTCCTTCGCAGACATTATCATGAGATGAAAAGTACAGCAAATGGTCACGTAATGCGACGCAGCTATCGCTTTGCGGTGGGGCCAGAACGGAGCGTTCTTAGTGATTAAATAGTCCTAATGCAACAAAGTTCAAGTGACACCAAGAGGTCGGCAGACTCCGCAGGTTGTTAGAATAGCGATTAATTTTCGTTGTTGCTGTGCCGGCCGACTCCGTTACGGCATCTTGGCAATGATTCTATACATCTCCTCTGGCGAAACGGCCTGCAGAGTTTCGGTCCTGACATTGCCCAGGGAGCCGGTGCTCAGGGCAAGGGCCGAATAGGTCTCCAGATCCGGCGCATCCCCGATGACCACCATGTCGTGGCACCCAACGGTGTAGTATAAAGCCTTGATTGTAACTCCCATTCCCTCTGCCACCTTCTTAAAGGCTTTGGCTCGCTGGACTGTGTCCCTAATGTTCGTAATGCCTTGTGAGGTGAAATCTACCAAGCTTATGTAGGTTGGCATGACCGCCCTCCTAAGTTATAGGTTTGTGTTGCGACCATCATGAGAGATCGCATGATCTATATAGCTGTTGGGAAACTGACCAGAGGATACCTTTTTGGATACCGTTTATCAATGGCGGCGAAATGCGGTAAAGAGAGACCGAGAGAGGTGTCGCTTTCTGGCAAGCCGTTTCTGTCCCGAGTTGAAGCAGCTCGAAGATTCCTTGTGTTCAGCATGTCGATGTGCTCGATGATCATCGGGATTTAGAGAACGATTAAGTCTTTAAATGTTTCGATTTAGGAGTGTCAACTTTCGTCTTGGCTTGTTAACTCCCTCCTTCAGCGCGGCCCTGGCCAACGGGAACACTACTCCACGCCCCAGATACAATGGAAACAAACCTCGACAAACCCGTCGCGCGACCAGTTATTGAGCGGGCAGATACAGTAACGACCTCCGGGTAGCCATTCCAAAACCAGCCCCGCGAGATGCGGTATTGTGCCAACGCGGAGTCTCGTGGATCATGCATGGAATTCGGAGTTCAATGTAATTCCTCAGTCTATCGCTCGAGATTCTGTAAAGCTTCCTGGATCTCAGGTTGGTTGGGATTCAGATCCAGCGAGCAACGCCAGGCCTCCTCGGCGCGGTCATGCTGCCCCAGGAGCCGGAAAGTCTCTCCGAGGAGGTTGAAAGCCTCGGTGCTGCCGGGCTCCTGTGTTACCAGCCTCTGGAGAAACCTGGCTGCCCTGTCGTAGCGCCCGAGGTTGAAGTAGCTGACGCCGATGGGGCGCAACAGTTCCGGGTTTAGGGGGTCGTCGGCCGCCAACGGCTCGAGCAAGCGCAGCGCCTCTTCGAACCTCTCTGCTTCCATGTACAGTCCGGCCAGCTCGAGACTGCATTCGTCGCAACTGGGATCGACTTGGAGGGCGGATAGGCAGGCGGCCTCGGCTCGCACCTCATCGCCCTGGAGCCTCCACATGCGGCTCTGGGCCATTAGCACTTCGGCGGAGCCGCGTACGAGCCTCCGCCCGCCGTGTGGAGTCGGGGCCGGCAGTTGAGTCGCGCTCAGCTCGAACGCGGCTGTAGCGGTTAAGCTCTCGCCCTCGCCGCCGAAGTCGACGTTCAACTCCAGGGTATGGCTGCCCGGCTCGAGCTCTGCCGTCGGCAACCGCATGAAGAGGTGGAAGAGCCCGGTGTCGTTGAACCGGCTCTTGGCGATCGAGTTCTGTCCCGCAATCCTCTCCTCCCCCGAGGCGTCCACGACGCTGTGGCGGATCGATATCGCCCCCGGCGATTCCGAGCGCCTTTCCGGCGGCAGGTAGAGTTGGCAATAGAAGAGCATCGGCGCGCCGCGGGCGAATCGGCGTCTGGGGTTAGGCAACAGCTTCAAATCGGCGCACTGGAAGGGTCGGGCGGAAATTATATCGCGCTGCTCCAAGTCCTCGAATTCCCGCACCGGTATGATCTGCCCGACGCCTGCAACGTCCGGCGGAGAGGCCGGCACGACTATGTCTTCGGAAAGCAGATAAATCTCGCGCGAAACCTTGTTTTTAAGCAGGATGTTTAAACGGAAGCGCCCGGGCACACAGACCGTCTGGCCCTCGAAGAGGAGAGGCTGCAAGCGGGCCTCCTCGAGCTGCCGGGGAGTGAAGCTGAATTCGAGATCTTCGGTCACGGAGTGGACTGTGCGGCCATCAAAGTCGGCCAGCCGGACGTCGACATCGAATGCGCCATATATAGAATCCTCGTATCGGCCCAGGACAATTTGATCCAGTCCAAATTCGATGGCGTAGCTTATGTATGTGTCGCCGCGCTCGACCAGGTGGGGAAGCACTACGTTGTACATGTTGGCCGAGCTGAAGCTGTATTCGGTGGTGACCTGTTCTTCCCCGACAAGAATGCTATCGGCGTAGCCGGCATCTATTCCCACGTTCCGTATCTGCTCTATCCTGCTCAGCAGAGTCAGCGACGCCAAGCTGGGTCTGTCGGGTCTGTAGCCTCCCCCCGAGGGCAAATAGTTGTATGCGGCTCGAGCCAGCTCGGTATCCAAACGCCTGAGCGCCTCGTCGGTAGTCATTTGCGGATTGACCGTCACCACTAGAGCCCCTGGGCCGTCCATGACGGGGTTGTAAAGCACGAACTCGCCGGCACCGAAGCGCTGGAAGAAGATCAGATAGAAGAAGGGCGGTACGCCCAGCACAGGATCCACCTCGTAGAACCACAATTCCATCGGGTAGGTGCTTCCACCGCTGGGGTACGTGTGCCTGGCTCTGGGAGGACCCAGGGTAATGTAGATGCGTCCCCGGTCGGTCAGCGAACCGCGTCTGGTGGCGCCCCGACTAAATATCCTGTCGGCGTACTCCAAGCGGCGCTGGTGCTCCTCGCGATACTCGTTCCTCTCAGTGCCGGGGGTAGGGTCGCGCATCTCCCAGAACATTGCGGCGAAGCGCTCGCGCTGCTCCTCGGTCTCCAGTTGTATGAAGACTTCCCGCTCACGGTCGGAGATGATGTGCACTACCTCCTGGTTGAGCCATCGTTCCCACCTCGAGGCGAGCCGTTCCCGATCCTGCACGGAGGCGGAAGCCGTGATGGCAAGCGAGCAGTATGAGGTAACCAGCATCGCGGCAACCGACGCCCTTAGGACCAGCTTCCTCAGGATGGCCGCACGCAGCATCGAAGAACAATTGGTGCATCCGGGTAAACCCGGAGGATTCGAGATCATGTTGCGATTCATCTGCATCGGCCCTTGTCGTTCAAGACCTGGAGGCAATTGCCAGGCAACAGTGTCGCCCATTCCCCGGAGCGTTTGCCGGGCGGTTAGTTTCGAGTCAAATGATAGCCCTCAGCAGGTTACCTATTATAACACCGAGATACGTGCCGATAACGTATCCCCAGATGCCTACCAGGAGCGCGGGCAGCACCAGGTCCTTCCAGCCCTTGGCGATGGCCATCGCCGCAGCGTTCATCGGGCCGCCCAAATTGGCACTGACGGATAGCGACAGGTCCTCGAGTTTCATCTTGGTAAGCTTGCCGATCGTAAAGGTTACGAAAAAGTTCACCGCCGCAATCACTACGCAGAAAAGGAAAAGAACGGGTGCGCGCTGGACGATCAGCCAAATGTCGGCTGGAATGCCTATGGTGAAGAAGAATATGTAGATCAGGTAGGTGCCCAGCTCGTCGGCGCCGCTTATCTTTGCAAGCTGCTTATGGAACAGTGTCGCGATGATGACGCAGAAGGTGGTGATCAGCAGGAATTGGTTCCCAAGGATATCCCTGACTATTCCGGGCAGCGCCGAGGCGGAGATCAGCTCCGAGAGCTTGCTGGACACAGCGGCGATGCACACCGCAATGCCGAGCGCCTTGGCGATGTCCAGCAGCGAGATCTCTTTCTTCTTCCAGAAGCTGGCGGCCTGCAGGGAACTATCACCCCCCTCGGTTTCCACCTCGAGCTGGTGCGGCATGGGGTAGTTCTTGCGAAAGAACTTGAAATTGGTCAGCGATATGAGAATCAGGAACATCCCCGCCATGATGACGTTGTCGGCAACCAGGAGCGAATTGGTGAGCTCCTCCGGGGGCCTGAAAGTGGCCGCCAGGGAGAAGAAGTTCACGCCGCCGCCGGTGTAGCTCCCGGTCATGATCCCGGATAGCTCGGCCACGAACGGCACTATGCCGTTGAAGATGAATGCCGCCACAATCGCTCCGATCAGCGTCCCCAGGGCGCTGACGTGGAAGGCGCCGAACATCGAGCCGCTCGTGCGCACGATGTTGAAGATGTTGGCCCTGAACAGCAGGAGGGGAATGGAAACAGGAACTATATAGCTCCAGATGAGGTCGTAGCTCGGCGACTGGATGGGGAAGATCTTCAGGTTGGACAGGGCTATGGCCGCGATCAGCACAATAACGGGGCCGGTGATCTTCGCGGCCCAGCGGAAATGCTGCTCCAGGTAAATGCTCACCGCGACGCAGGCGAGCATAATTCCCCACAGCAACCACGCATCGTCTGGATGAATCAGGGAGTCCATCAGGTTGTTTCCTCCTCTTTCCGTCCAATTCTGTAACGGTCCGAAGCGGACGATACCGGCAAGCCAGGTCTTTGAGGCCGTATCCAGCTCCTCGCCCGCGGCATAGTGATGAAGTTACCCACGCACGCCAACCGGCCGGTCTCTTAGAGGTTTATCGCCAGCGCGGCGAAGCTGAAGGAGTATCTAGCGGCATAGGTTTCCGAATCGTCCACCGGCAACCGCCCTCGAGCTGCATACCTTGGCTGTCGGTCAATTATCAATCGGTTCGAACTCGACATAGGCCATCACTATGCTCTCGACGTTGCCCTCCTCGTCGAGGCGGAACTCGAACTGCTGGTCTTGGTACATCCCCGAAGAGGGCATGTCGAATAGCGTTTCGCTGACCGGTGTCAGCCTGTAGTCGAACTCGTTCTCCACGAAAACATAGAGATGTCCGTGCCGGATCGAGACGACTGCCGGTATGAACTCCTGTCCGTAGCTGCCGACGTACCCCTGCCAATGGCTCGGTGGCGTCGGGATCTGGTCCGGATCGACCCTCGCAAACCCCATGTCGTTGTATCGGAACTCGGTTGCTATTCCATCCTCACCGCGAACGAACGTAACTTGAGCGCCCTCCACCAGCTTACCGCGGGCGAAGTACTCTGTCTCGCTCAGGGGAAGCAGTTCCATCGGCTGGCCGGAGAGGTTCAGTATGAGCCTTCCATCCTCCGAATTGATCTCCGCCCAGTACATGTGCGACTCGTATTCCCCCGCGTAGTCCTCCCAGATACTGCTGTCAACCTCGACAAATTGCGGCGGCTCCGGAGGCGCCTCGCCCAGCTTTGCCTCCAGCATCAGCTCCAGGGCTCGGTTCCTGATCCTGTAGAGTGGGCCTGTGGCGATGTCCTCGTTCACAAGTACGACAACGCCGATCTTCGCGTCCGGCAGGGCGGTGACGGCGGATGTGAATCCGAAAACCGCGCCGGTGTGGCCTACCGCCCTGTGGCCGCGGAACTCGCCTAGGACGTAGCCGAGACCGAAGCGCCTCGGATGCTCTTCGGTCGAGAATTGTGCCTGGAACATCCGCTCCAGCGTCTCGGATTCCAGGATCTGATTATCGCCGGCCCTGCCCTCGGCAAAAATGAACGACAGGAAGCACCCCATGTCTTCCACGGTCGAGTAAAGATTGCCCGCTGGCAGCGTACCCAGCTCGAAGAGGGGTGCCGCGATGTTTCGCCCGTCGGCGACCCACATGTAGCCCGTGGCCAGGTGCTCCCTGATCTCGGGAGTCGCCAGGAAGTCGCTGCTGGTCAAGCCCATCGGCTCCAGCAGGTGCTCTCGCTGGTACTGGACGAAAGGCTCACCGGATACCAGTTCCAGTATGTAACCGACGACGGTCACCGCGATGTTCGAGTACTTGGTTCGAGTTTCCGGAGGGTATACCAGCTCGGTGTCAAAGATGCTCTCGACCGTTTCCCGGACCGTGGGCTCGGTGTCGTCGAAGTAGCTGCCGACCGGCGGCTCCCTGGGGAAGCCGGAAGTGTGGCTCATAAGCTGCCGCAGCGTCGTTGGCGTCTCCGTCTCGAAAGGCCTCCCGATGGAGAAGTCCGGATAGTAAGTGGTGATGTCGGCGTCGAGATCGATACTGCCAGCCTCCACCAGCTGCATCACGCCCATGTCGGTGAACAGTTTCGATATCGAGCCGACCCTGTAGATAGTCTGCGCGTCGGCCGCGACCCAGTCTTCGCGGTCCGCCAGGCCAAACCCTTGCGCCCAGACGATTTCCTGGTCGTCCACCAGGGCGATTGACAGGCCCGGGATCAGGCCGCGCTCCAACTCCTCGTTGATAAACTGCTCGAGCTGCTCGATGGCGCTCGAATAGATCGTAGCTTCTTGGGTAGGAGGACAGCCGACGAACGCAGCCAGACCCGCCAACGCTCCCAGAACCAGAACCAGCTTCCGAATCACTCCAGGGAACATGTTACCCTCCTTGCCTGTAGTGTTATCCGGTGAGGCTCCCCTTAAAGAAGCCGCTCCATCCGGTATCGGATCGGCGACCAGAAATCTAACATTGCAAGTACGGTACCGCGCGTCGCCCGTTTAAGTCAACCTATCGCTCGAAGGCCGCCCGCGGCTGTACGCGTTGCGAGGCGCGACGCGCCTCGGGCCACGACCGGAAAATCGGTATCGATATTACTATAGAATGCATCGAGATTATCGCGCTCGAAGCGGAATAGATGCGGGCGGAATTCAGGGCGCGGCTTCGGCTCGTCAACGGACGGCAGAATCAAGCACGACAGCATGGGCGCCGCTTGCATCTGGTCGTACACCTGGGGCGGCGAGTTCTTCGGCACCTCGTGCGCCACGCCGATGGCAGTCGGGCACATGGCCGTACTCAAGTCCAGCAATCCGAAGTTGCGTTCCTCCCGCCTTCGCAGGACTCTTGAGGCCAGCGCCGTGGACGCCGGGGAGGAGGGTAAGGACAACAGCTTCGGCTCCGGCCTGCTCCGCCTCCCGAAGCTGAAAAAGAAGTAAGGAGACGCGCCAGCGCGCTTAACAAGATACATAATTAAACTGCAATCTGATTTCCAGAGGAGCCCAGCCGATGCCGGCACCTGAAGATGACATCATGCCCATCGGAGAGCGGTTTGAACTTCCCTTTCTGGTGCCATACTACTGTCAATTCTGCAGCCCCGAATTGGTGCTCGACATCATCAGCGGGCGCGTACGGGCGGAGGATGATCCCCGCTGGGCCGAGTTCGGTGCGCGAACGAAGCGTCAATACGCCTACTGGGCCTGGCGGGCTTGCGGCATCGCATGCTTGAAGATGGCAATCGAGGCTCTTGGCGGGCCCATGCGCCCGATGATGTATTGGATCGAGGCCGCGCTGGCGATCGATGGTTTTATACAAGAGCGCCGGGCCCAAAAGGGTAAGCCGTCGGGGTGGATACACCGCTCTCTGGCGGAGCTCGGCAGACAGAATGGCCTGGTGGGTGAGTGCCGGGCGCCGGTGGATACCGAAGAAATAGCCCGCTGCCTGGATCGCCGGCAGGTGGTCATTGCCTCGGTCTCTCATGAATTGGGCGAGTGGGGACCGGTTACCCGCAACACCGGTCATATGGTCGTCGTGCACGGCTACTCGCGCCTCGACGGCCTACTCGAAGCGCTGTTGGTAAACAACCCGTCCGGACGCTATCCAGAGCTGCGGCAGAACTGCTGGATTCCCGAAAAAAGGTTTTCGGCCGCATTCAGCGGCAGAATCATTCTCTTCGCTTCAAAGAAGAACCAACGCGATTAGGATCGGGAAGTCAAGCGACCTAGCGTCTTAATCACACGGCTTATCTGTTCCTGCGTATGCATTGCGGTGACGACCATGCGGAAGAATCCGTGCTCTGGGCCGCCGGGGTAGAAGTTGTAAGGAACCAATTGGTCACTATCCAGCAACTCCTTATGGATTTTAAGGTTGTATTCCTTATCGCCCAGCACAAACACTGAAATCGGTGTGGGGCCATCCTCGAATTCTATCCCCAACGATCTGAGTCCGGATTTCAACAATTCGGTATTCCTTCGCAGGCTGGCCCGCAAGGTGGTGTCGCTGGACACGATATCTATTGAAACCATAGCGGCACAGGCAATCGCGGGGGGAAGCGGCGTAGACCCGATGTAGGCATCGCTGTGCTCGCGCACTAATTCAGTCAGCGGCTTGTCGCCGGCGACAAAGCCACCAAAACAGCCAAAAGCCTTGCTCAGAGTGCCGGTCTGGTATACGCAGTCGGGCGGCAATCCCAGGTGCTCCAAGGTTCCCCTTCCGTGCTTGCCGAGCACTCCGACGCCGTGGGCGTCGTCCATCAGGATCGCCGCCTCCCACTTTCGCGCCAGCTCCTGGTACGCGCAGATAGGAGCCAAGGCGCCAGAGGCGAAGACGCCGTCGGTGCAGATCAAAGCCTTCTGTCCGAGAGAATGATGTTCCTGAAGTTTCGATCCGAGGTCATCGACATCGCAGCTACGGAACGTCGCCATCGGCATCGCTGACCCGTTTACCGCGTCCCTTACGCTGCAGTGGGCTCCCTCGTCCAGCAGGCAGATATCAAACATGCCTTGTAGGGCCTGCAAGAGGATGAGATTGATCATGTAGCCGCTGCAGCAGGTGACGACGTTTGGACGCTGCAAGGCCTCGGCTAGTTTTTGTTCCAGCTCGAGGTGTGCGGCGGCACTGCCGGTAGTCTGGCGCGAGCCGGCGGAGTTCATGCCCCATTTGATCAGCCCTTCCTGGGCGGCGAGAATCACTTCCTGGTTGTAGCTCATCCCGAAGTAATTAGTCCCCCCAAAATAGGTGGCCGCTTTGCCGTCCAGGTTCACGACGGTTTTGGCAGCGCTGCCTAAGACGATACTCGACATATCGGTGGCCCTGCACGTCAAGATCAGGCTTTGAGAAACGAGCGCCCGATAAAGCGGCTTATCCGACCTAGTTGACTGCAAAACCTATACCATCATCTGGACTTCGTTGCGCCGGGCTCTCCGTCCCCGGGAACTATTAGCGCGGATTCGAGGTGCGCGCATTGTGTAGCGCCTCGATTTGTGTACAATAGAAGTTACAAAACCATCTGTTGTATACGAATCTGGAGATCTCAAGCATTGCGACTTGCGCACCCCGTACTGCGCTGCTGACCACGTATCAAGGAGATGTGAATTGGGATGAAATCAGTTAAGCCACAGTCGGTAAAGGTGCCGGAGGAACGTGAAAGTACGGGCGATTCCTACCCGTTGGATAAGCCGTCAAAGCTCGCAGACATACGCCGTTTTACGCAGGAAGTAGCCCTGGCGACCGCCGCCGTCACGCGAATCGATTTCAGTATCATCGACGAGAATCTCGTACGGGTTTCGGGCTCAGGCAACTACATCGACGAGGTGGATTTCATCTTACCGGCGCATTCCATTTCCGACCAGATATTGAAGACCGGCCAAGTGTATGTCCTTGAACATCCAAGGGAAGATCCCAGATGTAAGAAATGTAGCTACATGGGCCACTGCAAGGAGCTGGCCGAAATAAGTTATCCGGTGGTGCTCAACGGCACCCCCATCGGGAATATGGTTCTCGTCGCCTTCACCAAGGAGCAGCGGAAACTCCTGCTGGAGCACCGGAACGATTACATTGAGTTCCTTAGCAAGATAGCGAACCTGCTGGTTAACAAGATCGAGTCCAAGGAAAAGGCGAGGCAAGTATCTCTGCTCAAGCAGCAACTCGAAACCCTAATCAACAAGATAGACCAGGGAATCGTCTACGTTGACGAGAATGGGAAGGTCCAGTTCTTTAACACCATAGCGAAACAATACCTACTCGAGGAGCTCAACTACGGTCTTTTGATGGAGTACTTCTTGCCCGAGATTTCCTGGCCGGTTACCGACCAGATAGACAAGTTAGTCAGCCGAGATAACGAGACCTACTCAGTCAGCGTCAAACCACTGGAAGGCGTTGGCGCCTTGGTCGAAATTCAGCTCATAACCACGATTCAACGCAAAGAGCATGATATCCGCCGCCGGATGGCAACCAAAACGCACGTGGCCGAGGCCACGTTCGACGACCTCGTTGGCAACCATCCGGAATTCCTTAAGACCGTCGAGATAGCGCGCAAATACAGCGTGGTCGACGCGACGGTACTGATCACGGCGGAGACGGGAACGGGAAAGGAGCTATTCGCACAAAGCTTGCACAACATGAGCCCCCGGCGCAACGGTCCGTTTGTGGCGGTCAATTGCGCCGCCCTGCCCGAAAGCCTGCTCGAGAGCGAGTTGTTCGGCTATGTGGGCGGCGCCTTCACCGGCGCCAAGCGGAGCGGTAAGGTGGGGCTCTTCGAGCAAGCCCACCGCGGCACGATCTTCCTCGACGAGATCGCCGAGATGCCCTTCCGGCTCCAGTCCAGCCTTCTACGCGTTCTGCAGCACAAGGAGGTGATGCGCATCGGCGACGACAAGCTGATACCTGTGGACGTCAGAATAATCACGGCAACCAACAAGGATCTCCGGGCGCTGGTCGATAAGGAGCAGTTTCGCGAAGACCTTTATTACCGCCTCAATATCCTGAGGCTCGAAATACCGCCGCTGCGCAGACGCCGCGAGGATATTCCCCTTCTCGTTCAGCACTTCGCCATTCAGGTCTGCCGGACGTACAAGAGACCTCCGATATCTTTCTCGAAGGAGTGCGGGGAGAGGCTCAGCAACCACCACTGGCCTGGTAACATCAGAGAGCTCTATAATGTGATCCAGCGCGCCGTCCTCCTCGCCGTCGAGCCGATTATCAATGTCAATGTGATTGACGGAATCCTCGAACATACAGGAGATGAGGGCAACGTCCAGAACCAACGGTTCGACCTGGATTTAACCGGATCCTTCAAGGACATCCAGCGACAGATCATCCAGCAGCTATTCGAAGGTAGCAAAAGCGAGGACGAGGTAGCGCGTATCCTGGGGATTTCGAAAACCACGTTGTGGCGGCGGATGAATGCAAAATGAAAACAACGATTTCAAATTGAAATACGTTAGCACGAATACTCTCCCCGCAAGCCGATCAAAAGAGATCCCACTGAGTATGCGCAATCGGTATGGCAAGCCTCTCATCTTCGCCGACGAGATCCGACCCTGTTGACAAAGATGCATGTTATGCCACCGGTCCGAGCCCGATCCGCCCGATAGACTGTTAACAGATTTGTCTTTCAGAAGGCTCGGTGGCATTTTCGGGAGTGATAGAAAGGCGTAATCCTATCGCCGATGTGAAAGCGATCCTTCCCGGATGATAAGGTACTTCGCTTCCCGGCGCGTCCGCCGGACAGAGACCCTTGTCTCCTCTCGAGCCCTTGGGCGAGACGGGCGCATTCGAATGGTTGCTTCTAGTCTCGACAAAGTCGCGGAAGCGGCTGAAAACAGTCGCGCACAGGCTACAGGCGAGTCGCGTTGAAAACGTTTTCCCATCCCACCAGGGCGGCATATATTTTGCTAATTATCGGGCTGGAGCGAAGGTGAATAGTATTTTGCGGCAGCTTTTCTATCTCGAGTCGGGAATCACGAGTACGATTCCATCGCCCCGCTTGAAATTTTCAGCGTAAGATGAAAGGCTGGAGATACAAACCCTTTGATGAAACAAGCCCCGCCTTGCGGGAGTAGGGAGGAGGTGCCATTTGACATGAAAAGGAACATAGCTTTTCACCAGTATCAAGAACTGCAAATCTTCCCAAGGAGTATGATATGAAGAAAAATATCATAGCAGCGGCACTGATCCTGATGTTCCTGTTCAGTGCCCAACTGCTGTACGGTCAGCGCGCAACGGCAAAGCTGGAGGGCACGATCAGGGACACCGACGGCCTGGTTGTGACCGGAGTCACGGTGACCGCCAGCAATCCCGAGACCGGCATCACATGGACGGTCACTTCCGATGACCGCGGCCGCTACGTCTTCTACACGCTGCCGGCTGGCAGCTACGACATCAGGCTCTCCAAGCCCGACTACCAGGAACAGCTAGTCGAAGGCATCAGGCTTTTCATCGGCCAGGAGATCAACTACGACTTCGAAATGGTGGCCGGCGTTTTCGAGGAGACTATTGTGATCACCGGCGAAGCGCCGCTGGTGGAGCTGAAGAAGTCGGACGTGGGGATGGTTATCGCCCAGGAATTCATCCAGTCGATCCCGATCGTCAACAGGACCTTCGAGAGCCTCGCCCACCTCTCCCCCGGCGTCGTTCCCAACTTCTCGGGTGCCGGCCTCGGCACCAACGTCTCCGTCAACGCCCAGCGCGGCTACAGCAACACCTTCCTGATCGACGGAGTGAGTAACGACAACGCCCGCCTCGGCTTTAACATCAACTCCATCTCGCAGGACGCCATACAGGAGTTCGATGTCATCACCCAGATGGCGCCGGCGGAGTACGGCCAGGCCATCGGCGGGATCATCAACATCGCCACCCGCAGCGGCGGCAATGAATTCCACGGTTCGGCGTTCGGCTTCTTCCAGGACGGCAGGTTGAACACGCTGCACTACTACGCCACGGAGAAGCCGGAAACCAGCCGGATAATGGGCGGCTTCACTCTGGGCGGACCGATAATCCGCGACAAGGCCCACTTCTTCTTCAGCTACGAGGGCGACGACAACGACTACTACACCTTCGTCACGCAGCCGCGCAATCCCGGCCAGCACCCCGCGGGCTGGGTCGAGCACCTCACCATGGTCAGGATCGACTACCGGCCCAATGAGCGGGACATGTTCAACTTCCGCTTCAACGGGACCAACAACACGTGGGTAAATCTCTTCGTCGGCGAATGGGACGACGAAACCACCGGTTGGGACGAAGTACGCTATTCCTACACATTCCAGGCCAACTATGTCCGCTGGTTTGGTACGGACATGGTCAACGAGCTGCGTTTCGCCTACACCAGGCAGAACTACAAGGGCGATCCCTACACCGAATCCGGGCCCTTCCACTGGCACTGGAACGGCAACTGGGGCAAGTGGCTCACGCTGCCCTACAACGTCAACGACTCCAACCTCCAGCTCCTAGATAACTTCACCATCATGACCGACACCCACACGTTCAAGTTCGGCGCCGACTACATCCGCGTGGGCAACTGGGGAGCTAACCGCAACTGGGGCGACGGGGCCTGGGAATTCTGGGGCAACAATCTGGAGTTCGATCCGGGCGTCCCCGCATCGTACCCCAAGTGGTACCAGAGGCGGCTCGGGCCTGACGACTACGAGGTTCCCGACAACCTGATCTCCTTCTTCGTCCAGGACCAGTGGGACATCAGCGACAACTTCACCATCAACTACGGTCTCCGTTGGGAATACGAGGACTTCTTCACCAGGATCCCGTCGAAGGCGGTGCTTTTTGACGGGGAAGTCTCGCCCGACCTGAACAACTTCATGCCTCGTATCGGCTTCACCTGGCGGCCATGGGAGGACGGAAACACGGTCATCCGCGGCGGCTACGGCAGGTTCTACAACCAGGTGCCGGGCAACCAGGCCGTGTTCATCATGATCAACACCGTCAACACCCTGGGGTGGATAACCATATGGGAGGACAACGGCATCATGTCTTATCCCAACCCGCCGGTCATCGACGTTCTTGATCCCTCCGTGTTCTGGGGCAAGGACGTCATGGACTCGGAAGCCGAGCTTCCCAAGCTGGACCAGTTTACCATCGGCATCTCGCACCAACTCACGCGCAGCACCGCCGTCCACGCCGACTTCACTTACAACAGGGGCTCCCAACTCTGGGGAATGGTCAACCGCAACGCGCGCGATCCTGTTACAGGTCTGCGGCCGGATCCTAACTGGAGGTGTCTCGCCACCCAGTCGGCCATTCTCAGCTCCGAATACAAGGGTTTGCTCACACGCCTGGAGCATCGTTTCCCGCGCGGCGTTCTCAACGTCTCCTACACTTATGCCTACGCCTACGACAACAATCGCGGCGACCCGAATTCCGCCGGCGTAACCGACCAGTTCGACCTCGACGTCGACTGGGGTCCGTCTCCGAACGACATCCGCCACCGCCTGGTCATCAGCGGCTTCGTGGGGCTGCCGTTTGGGTTCAACGTCTCCGGCGTCTTGAATTACCGCACGGCGTCTCCCTACAGCCAGCGAGAGGGATGGGACATCAACGGAGATGATTTCACCAACGACCGCCCGCCCGGGGTGCCCAAGAACTCGGAACGCGGCGACGACTGGTCCACACTCGACTTGCGATTCACCAAGTTCTTCTCACTCGACCGCTACCGCGTGGAGTTCTTTGCCGAAGTCTTCAATCTCTTCAACACCGTGAACTTCAGCAGCTACAGAAACAACATCTACGACGAAAACTTCGGCGAACCGACCTGGGCTGCCGATGCCAGGACGTGGCAACTGGGCTTCCGCTTCGACTTCTGACGGCAACTACCAGCCGCTATCGCGGAAAAGGAGTTGGGGGAAAACCCCAACTCCTTTTTTTCCAATCACTGCGGATCACACAGAAGAAACTGACAACTAACCACTCGTCAGCTCACGCGGAGAATATGTTCTATTCATCCTGCCGATAAGTGTCCGCGAAGTAATCGTAGGCCATGCGGGATATCCGTCCCACAGCGATCTCGAATTCATACCATTCAGATCTCAGGTCGTTGGCGAATACGCAGACGACCACGTGGCCCGCGCCGTTAGGTAGGAAGATGATCCCGGAGTCGCAGAGTACCGTCTGCCTCCAGTCCCTGCCGAGGCTGCCCCCCTTGCGGGCGACGGTGGTGCCGAAGGGAAGGTAACGGGTTATCAGCCGCGCGCCGGTGTGGTGACGCAAAGTGTTGATGATCGAGTCGCTGGTTTCCCGGTCCACGATTTCGCCCTTCACCAGCTTCTCCAGCAGGATGCCGATCTCGCGTGGAGTGGACATGTTGTGTACCTCGGCGTCCCACCGCGCCATGCGCTCCCGGCGCTCCTCGCTCGCCCAGTATTCGGCGGGAATCCTCCAGAGTTGCGGGATGGTCAGCCGCTCGTTCATGTCCAGCCCGAGGTAGCCGAGGATAAGCTGGTTTGTGTTGAGGTCGATCACCGTCCGCTCCAGGCCCAGCTCCCGCATGTAGGCGTCGATCCTCTCGGCGCCGACAACGTCGAAGAGTATGTCTGTGGCGGTGTTGTCGCTGACGGCCATCATCAGCAATTGCAGGTCGTTGAGCGAGAGATTCAGGCCGGGCCTCATGGCCGGTAGCAATCCGCTGCCGTAGGTCTTCATCGCCTCGGTCAGGACGATGCGGTCTTCGAGGGAGTAGTAACCCTCGTCGATGAGCCTGAACAGGGTCACCAGCACGGGGATCTTGAAGACGCTGGCGATCTGGTACTGCTCGTCCTCGTTTATGCCTACCGATTCCCCCGATTCCACGTGCAGGACGTATACGCCAACATCGCCCTCGATGCCGCTCGCCACGACCTCGATCCGGTTCTGAAGTTCTTCCAGGGACTCGATTTCCGGGAACTCCAGCGATTCCTGAGCCGCGAGCGGGGCGGCAAGTAGAAAGAATGACGATAACATCGCATATATGCTTCGCTTCATAACGGCCTCCGCGCTAAAGGTTAGGTTACGTAACTGGGAGTGTCTTCAGACGGCTCTGCTCCTCGGATTCCCTGCGGTTCTGCAGTTACCACATGAGATCATTATTGCAAATATCATGCCCCGGTCTTCTGTTCCTCGGACGGCGTAGGTGATGTCCTTATCGCGGCTTAAGAATGAAGGGGTGTAGGTTACCTTCGGTCTGTAAAACCGAGTGTTCGATCCTTATGCAAGGCCGCCACAGCGGCCGACGTGACATGGGAGCACAGGCGCTGTGCCGTCGGTATGGAACCCAAACCAGCCTTTCCTGCGAGTGACATGTGGAGCTGGACTACCGCACCGAAGGGCGGCTACGCGTAATGGGACCGCCAGCCTTGCGGTGGCGTAGAGGGTGGGTTTCTTTCTCGGAGTGGATCAGGAAATAACCCGAGAAAATACTCTACTTGGCTAAGCATGTTCGGCCATGTACAATCGGCCTGTTCATTAAGGATCGGCTAGAGCTACAGATCTCGGATTGTCCGGGGCGGCTGATTGCCAATGCGTTTGGGAGAGATGAAAATGAAGATTCTAACGTCTGTGATGCTCGCTTGTGCTTTGGGGATATTCGTTCTCCTAGTGTCCCTTAACACGGCATGTACTCAGGAAGATGCTGTAGGCACTGAAGATGTAGCTGAATATCAAGAGACTGAGGTGACTCTGGACCAGGTTCCAACGGCAGTCAGAGAGACGATGCTTAGTGAGGCTGGCGAGAACGTGATTACGGAGGTTGAAAGAGTTACCAGGGGAGATCGCGAGATATTCGAAGCAGAATGGATCGAAAATGAACAGGAAGTCGAAATCAGGGTGGCTGCAGACGGCACTCTCCTCAGCAAGTGTTTTGAGTTCGTTGACGACGACGATGACGACGATGACGACAATTACAACGATGATGACGATGAGTACTGACACCTGGAGAGGATACCGATCACTAATCCGCTAAAATCCTGATTTATGAGCAATTACCTGTCTATGAGGTGGATACCTAATTTTCACTCCTGAATCAGAGAGATCGTATGTGAATTGCTGTCCTAACCTGTTCGCACAAATGGCTAGAGTGGAATGTTGTGAAGATTTTAAACCTTCTGGCGGAAAGGTTGGGATCAATGACGGCCTTTCTCGCGAGTGACGGGTGGAGGTAGATGAGTGCACCGGTCGGCCGCTACGCGGATTGTTGCTTACTTGTAAAGTAAGTGGCGGAGAGGGTGGGATTTCCGCCTCCGTCCGCACTCGCTATGCTTCGGCGTACTACGGCGGACTAGCTCACCTGGGCGTGGGTTCTCATCCCATAAAATTCGGAAGTATCTAGTGAATGTTTGTCACGCGCGTTAGGCCCGCTGAGGCCGCCACGGCGGCCGATAAGGGCCGTCAAGCCTATAGGAATCGCGCGAGTGTTGCTTCGCGACCATGAGAGCACAGGCACTGTGCTGGCGGAGAGGGTGGGATTCGAACCCACGGTGGGCGTTAACCCACACACGCTTTCCAAGCGTGCTCCTTAGGCCTCTCGGACACCTCTCCGCGAGGGGAACGAATTCTACACCGCAGGCCCGCCCGTCGCAATCGCCCCGCCAGGTTTCCACTCTCCGACCCGAGCCCGCGGCCGCGCGCTACGGCTCGTTGTCCAGCCACGCGGGCTCGGTTAAGATGAGCGCCGGAGGGAACTGTGGAATCGATCCTCGGCCTCGTAGACAGCATGCCCACCTTCTTCATCTTCATGTCGATCGCGACTTCGTTCGTCCCGATTCCCGATTTCCCGGTGATCCTCAACCTGGCCGGCTCGGGGGCCCACCCAGCCTGGCTGATCGCGCTGGTCGGCGGCCTAGGCACCTGCGTCGCCGGCCTCATTGATTACTGGGTGGTTACCCAGTTCCGGCGCCTCAAGAGTATCGAGCGGTTGCTCGAGCATCGCCGCTACCGGATCGCCGAGCACTACTTCCGGAAGGTTGCCTTCCTCAGCATCGTCGCCAGCGGCTTCCTCGTCTTTATCCCCTTCGACCCGTTCAAGCTGCTGGCCGCGACGGCCCGCTACGACAAGTATAAGTATGTTGCCGCAATCTTCATCGGCAGGGCGCCGCGCTACTATCTGACCGCGGTCCTGGGAGAGGCTGTGCGCTTCCAACCGGCGTTGCTCGGCGCTACGTTCCTGATACTGCTGGCCATTCCGATCGCTCAATATCTTCACCGGAGGACTCGCCAGAAGGGCCGCGCCGCCACTGCTGGCGATTCCGACACATTTCCGCACCTACAATAATTATTAAATTCCATTCGCTGTCGTCTACCCTTGCCACAACGATGTTGCTTGAAATAGTAGAGAATATTTTAAGGTAAAACTATAAAACTAAATATCGCAATTACACTACCCAGTTGCAATATCAAAATGAACATAAATTGATTGATTTTGGATAAACCATTGATAAATCAGCAGGTCGTTGACAAAGTGCATTCAAATCCCTTATAATACAAGTTGTAGTGGAGGGAAGTGCTGTACGTAACAACATTCAGGCTCGCCCCATGGGCTTCCGCAGATGTCGATATGTACTGGCAGCAACGCTGTTAGCTACCTTCGCTGCCGGCGCGGCGGGACCAGCCGACAGCGACGACATGCCGCCAGCCGGGTTACCCGACTCGCTGATTGAGCTGGGCACCGGCGGCAGCTCCTACGCCATCGTCGTCGACAAGAGTCAGTCCTCTCTCGATATCTACCACAAGCTCGATGACGGGGCCGTGGTCAGGGTGCGCAGTTTTCAGGCCTCGACGGGTCTCAACGGCGGCGACAAGCGGCACGAGGGCGACCAGCGAACCCCCGAGGGCATCTACTACTTCATTCGCATTCGGGAAGACGATGAGCTGCTGAGCGAGTACGGAATCCGCGCCTTCGACCTCAACTACCCCAACGAGCTGGACCGCATCCTGGGCAAAGAGGGAAGCGGCATCTGGCTGCACGCCACCGACGAGCCGGAGCGGCTGCTGGAACCCCGCTCCAGCCGCGGCTGCGTGGTGGTGAGCAACGATGACATCCGCGAGATCTCCCGCTACATCACCCTCTACCGCACCCCCATCGTGATCACCGACCGATCGTCTTACAATAGCCCGGCGGAGCTGGGCGCCGCCCGTGAGAGGATACAGCTGTTCGTCCGGAGCTGGCTCGATTCCTGGGCGTCTCAGGACTTCGAACGCTACAGCCGCTGCTACAGCGACGGCTTCCGCGGCGGCGGCGAGAGACTGCGTGCCTGGATGCGACGTAAGCGTGCTGTATTCCAAGCGACCACCTGGGCCGGAATCGACGTCGCCGACATCAAAATCATGCGCTGCGGCAACTACTACGCCATCAGCTTCTACCAGCGCTACCGCTCTAACCTGATGGACGACACCGGTATTAAAAGCATCTACGTCGTCGAGGAAGCCGACTGTCCAGGGATCGTGGGCGAAGAGTGGCACCCCGTCGGCTACGCGCGCTCCGGCAGCAGCTGGCACCAAGGCCCGCCCCGTCTCAGCGCCGTCGTCAGCGACCTGGCGGAGGTCGAATTAGACGCTGCCGGGAGGCTCGCCCTGGCGAGCCCACAGATGCGGCTGCCGCTGTCGGATGCGGGCGGTAGGCGCAGGGGCGCAGCGCGGACCGCAGCACCGGTGGTGGCCGCGGAAGCGTTTCAGATCACCGGCGCGCAGGGCGACCGCATCGCTTTCAGCATGCGCCTGAGCAAGGTGAGCCGGGATGCCTCGATCCGGCGAGGCTGGATGTTCCTGGTGGCGCGCTGGGGTGGGCAGCACGGCTACACAGTCTTCCCCGACGCACCTCTGCGGGACGGCCGCCCGGTCGCCTATGCTGCGGGCGACAGATACGGCATCCGGTGGTTCAAGATAGTCGAGGGCACCATCGAGCGACCTGCTCACGACGCCACGCTGCAGGAGATCCGCTGCCTCGTCTTCTCCGCCGAGGGAGAGCTGCTCGTCGACTCCGTCCTTGCAACCGGAGTGTCATAAGGAGGCTATATGAGATCGCTAAAGGTAATTATCTTCCGCGATACCGACAAGCCTTACACCCTCATTCTCTCCCCAGCGCTCATGATCGCACTCTCGTTCTCGCTGGTTGCCATAACCTCGCTGCTGACCTTCTCCGTGATCAGCAACGTCCTGCTTCTCTCCGAGGACACGGCGGCCGGTAGCGACCGGTCCGCTGCCTCTGCGGACCGAACAGGTCGGGATGAGGCCGCCGTCGCTGAGGGAGCCGAGGTAAGCGGCACCGCGGAACCCGACGCCGCCCCGGCCGAAACTCGCGAGGGCGTCGCGGAGCCCGAGGAGGGCGCGTTGGAGCTGCCGGCTGTCGAAAACAACCTCGAACCGTGGATCGCCGACGACAGCATGTTCAGCGTGCAGGTGATAGGTGGGCCGGATTTCGAGGCCGGCGAAGTCAGCCTCGACACTCGCATCTCCAAAGAGGTCGACCGCGGTAGGGTCGGCAGCGGCCGCTACGTCGCCGCCCTGGTCACCAGCGACGGCCTCCTCGAACCGGTTTTCCCCGCCGAGGGCATGGTCAGGGCGGAAGGCAGCCGCATCGTCAACCCCGAAGACGGTGAGCTGTTCAGAATCGCCTACAGCAGGGATATCTCCTTCAGCTTTGCTGCCGGCGACGCCGAGCAGCACGCCGCGCTGGCCATCTTCCTATTCGACGCAGAGACCCGACGGTTACTGTGCAGAACTATTGTAGAGTTGTCCGCGAGATAACGCCCCGCCCGAGGGGCCGACGCCGGCCGAGGCTTGCGGCGATCTCCATCGTGCTCCTGCTCGCCGCCGGCGCGGTCGCCCAGGACGGTTCTCCCACCCCCAACACCAGCACCGCTCCCAACACCGAACACATAGTATATCTCCCTCATACCGATCACGAGCTGCACGTCTACCGCATCTTTGGCAGGGAGCCAGGGAACACGGTAATCATCATCGGCGGCATCCACGGCAACGAACCCGGCGGCTACCTGGCGGCGGACAAGTACGTCGACCTCAACCTGCGCCGCGGTAACCTAATCGTGGTTCCCAGGGCAAACCTGCTGTCGATTCTCAGCAACGACCGCGGAGTGGGCGGCGACTACAATCGCCGCTTCGACAGCCCCCTGAGCGCGGACAGCAACGACGACCAGGTAATCATGGTGCTGCAGCAGCTGATCGAGGAAAGCGACGTTCTGCTCAACCTGCACGACGGCAGCGGCTTCTACCGCGACACCTACATCGACCGGCTGCACAATCCCTACCGCTTCGGCCAGTCGATCATCGTCGACTGCGAGAGCTACCGCTCCGAGCGCAGCGGCGAGGTGCTTCCCCTCGGCGAGATCGCCCGCAGTGTCGTGTCCAGAGTCAACGAACAGATCGAGAACGCGAGCTACCACTTCCACTTCAGCAACCACGATTCCCTCGCCGCCGACACGCGCTACCCGGAGATGCGCAGGACGGCCACCTACTTCGCCCTTACCCGCTTCGGCATCCCGGCGTTCGGCATCGAGACCTCGAAGCTGCTCCCGAGCACGGAGATGAAGGTCGCCCACCAGCTCCTGGCCATCAACGCCATCCTCGACGAGTTCGGCATCGAGGTAGACGTGCCGGGCCTCCGGGTGGACCCGCCGCGCTTCGATTACGCCGTCGTCTCGGTAAACGACCGTGAGGACCTGGTCGTGCGCGACGGCGGCACGCTTCGGGTGCGCGAGAGCGACACAGTCAGGATCGACCACATCGTCGGCAACTACGAGCGCCACATGTATGCCGACTTCCAGGGAATCGGCGGGCGCAACGACAATGGTCGCCAGGTTCCCGTGACGCGGCCGCTGCGGGTGCGTGTACGCAAGGACGCGGATATCTGCGGCGGCTTTCAGATAGTACCTCGTCCCGAAACCGAGGCCCCGGCGCGGGTGGCCGGCACGCCCTCGTCGGCCAATTTCATCATCGAGGTCAACGGCCACAGGGAGCTGGTGCCGGGGGGTGGCGAGCTCGAGGTGATCCGCGGCGACCTGCTGCGGGTTCTCGACTACCTAGCTCCTGGCCTCCCCGCGGGCATCAACGTGAACTTTCTGGGCTACGTCAGCAACCCCCAGAACAACAGGGGCGAGGACCGCGGCTCCCTGATCTACACAGCTGACGATCTGCTGGTCAACTGGTCGGTGGACGGGCGCGGCGAGCGCTATGCCATCGCAGTCAAGCTTGGCAGTCGCGAGCTAACCAGGATGACCGTGCGCCTCCTGGAGCCGCAGCTCGACTACGTCGTCGTCCGACGCAACCAAGATCGGCCAGTGGTCCTGCAAGCTGGGGAGCGCTGGCACCTGCACGTCGGCGACCGCCTGACCGTCCTCGGCGCGGCCACCAGCGCCCCCGACGAGCGCTCGTTGAGCTACCGCCTCTGCAATGCCGACGGGCGGGAACTGCAGCTGCGGGAAAGCAGTTTCGTCGCCGGCCGGGGCGGACCGGGCAGTGCACTGACCCTCTCGGTCCTGCGCGGCGAGCAGACGATGGGATCCGTAACCTTCTTACTTACCGAAGCCGCGGACGGCGCCATAGGCAGGGGGCGCCGCTGACCACTATCCTGTATTGGCTCTCTTCCGGAACGCTTCGAGAACGGTTCAATCGGCGGCCCGCCGCGGTGCCGGTGTAACCAGGTCGCCGACCCTGAGCGAATCAACCGCGTAGGTTATCCGCCCAGTGGCGGTTGTAGAGAAGACGCGGAAAACGATGAGCTCGGCGACGACGCGGTGGATTTCCGCCTGGACCCTATCCCCTCGGCGCAGCTGCATGTTGCGCGTCGAGAGAGACCGACTGCGGAACGCCTGCACGCGGTCGCCGATCCTCAGGCCGTGTTCCGAACCCAGATTGATAGCGACGACGTCCCCCGTGCCCACACCGAGGCTCTCGTAATTGGTGTAGACGATGGCCCCGACCGGTCCGTGCCCCAGTTCGATGTACTGCGCCTCGGTGTCGAAGACACGCCTTGTCCACACCACCGGGTTGGGGCGGGGCTCGTAAGGCGTCAGGATCGCCCCCTCCGTGAGACCGTCGCAGCCCATGACGACCTCCGCGACCACGTGATCCTCGCCCGCCAGGATCACCCTGACGAGCCCGACCTCTTGGAACGCGGTGCCGACCTGGGAGTCGCTAAGCGGATCGGAAACCGGCCCCACCAGGTTCGCAGTCACGAACATGTCGCCCACGGCGACCCTGTCCCTACCGTGATTCATGTAGACGATGTCGTAGGTGCTGGCCTCTATCTGCCCCGCCTCCTCCTTGCCGATCACCCAGAGGTCGGTGTCCGGCAGGACGGGATAGACGACGCAACTGCAGTAGAGATCCAACTCGCTCAAGGCCAGCCTGTATTCGGGGCTCTGCCTCGGCTCGGTGGCGAAGACCGTCCTCGCTTCCGGGACAAACTCCTCCTCGAGAGCTTCCGGTTCGGGCTCCGCCGCCGCGGGCCGCTCCCGAGGCTGTTCTTCCGGCTTGCCCTCCTCGCCCACAGCGCCCGCCTCGGCAACCACCCTGCCGGGCTCGGCGATCGCCAGGCCGGGTAGCACTAGGGGGTCGCCGGGGTAGATCCAGTGCGGATCGGCAATGTAGGGATTGGCGCTGTGGATGTTGGGCCACACCAGCGGGTTGTCGTAATGGCGCTCGGCGATGTCCCAGAGGGTGTCGCCGCGCACGATGATATAGACCCTGGCGCCCGCAGGGAACGTAGTCGGATAGGTGTAGCGCGACCAGTGGTCCGTGACCAGCCGTGTAGGCTGCTCGCGCTCCTCCTCCTGCGCCGCGGCGGCCGCCGCCAGGACCAGCGCCGCAAGCATCGCCAGCGTCAGGGCTTGCCTCATGGTCTCGCCTCACTCTGTGGTTTGCGAAATGAGCTAAATGACTGATCGCATAATCGTACACTAGATTGCCGGCGTAGTCAACCATAAATGCCGCCCTGTCAGTAAATTGCGCGCGATCGGCAAAAAAGATCGTCCGTAGCGAAGTCGCACGGCTGCCGCTCCCACGGGCGCGGCAGCGCCGTGTCGAGGGGCGAGGGATTAAAATCGGGCGCAGCAAAGAGATTCGAGAAAAGGGTCTGCCGGACGGCTAATCTTGTGGAAAGTGCGGGCTAGTCGGGCCAGACGTCATCGCGGGCAAGTCGCGGCAGCGTCAAGTCGTAGAAGAGCCGTGTCGGTTTCTTCCCGCAGTGTTGCAGAAAATCGTTGTCCCGCAGCGACTCCAGGAAAGCCTCCACCATCTCCTTGTCGTAGGCGGTCCCCGCCAGGCGCCGAAGCTCGCCGATTGCCTCGGCGGTGTCCAAGGCGGGGCGCCAGGGGCGAGCGTGGATCATGGCGTCAAAGCTGTCGCAGATGGCCACCAGACGGGCGCAGGCGGGTATCTCGTCGCCCCTCAGGCCATCGGGGTAGCCGCTCCCATCCAGCCTCTCGTGGTGCAGCCTGATGACCGGAATCACGGGGCTGAAATCTGCCAGGTTGCCCACTATCCGCGCCCCCTCCTGCGCGTGGCTGCGCAGCAGCGCCCTCTCCTCGGCAGTAAGCGGTCCGGTTTTATACAGTACCGCTTCCGGCAGCGCCAGCTTGCCGATATCGGAAATCGGCGCCCCGAGCAGGATCTGGGAGAGGCGCTTGCTTCCCCAGCCGAGAGCAGTCGCAGTGTCGAGCGCCATGATCGTTATCCGCTCCGTGCGCCCGTAGAGGTAAGTTTCGCGGCTCTCAAGAGCGTTGCCGAAGATGTGTACGGTCTTGTAGAAGGTCTCCCCGAGCCGGTAGTCGGCCAGCCGAATCCCTTCCGCCCTCTGCTTGACCTTCCGCCTGAGCTCCGCCCTGTAAGCAATGTTCTCGGTCTCGAGGCGCCTCTTTTCCAATATCTTGCGGACTGAATGGTCCAGCGACTGCAGGGTGAAGGGCTTTAACAGGTAATCGTCGGCGCCGAAACGAATCGCCTCCAGCGCGCTGGGGATGTTGCCGTAGGCCGTGATGACGACGATGCTGGAGTCCGCCGCAGTCTTCTTGACACGCTTCGAGAATTCGATGCCGTCGATCCCGGGCAGCTTCATGTCGGTGACGATCAGAGCGTAGCTGCTCCGTTGCAGCTTCTCGAGTGCCTCCTCGGCGCTCTCGCAGTCCTCGGTGGCGTAGCCCTGAGAACCGAGAAACTGCGAGATGGCTTCCCTGATGCCCTCCTCGTCGTCGACTACCAGGATTGTTGGCGATTCTTCACTCATAACCAGCCGCCGCTGGTGGAATCTCGCAACCGATTCTCGCTTCCCCGAGCGGGCGAGCAGGCCCACGCCCTCCGCCGATCCGGCAGCAGCGATCTCGGCTCGCTACCCTCGCCGTACTGCCGGCGGGCCGGCTAGCCCGCCATCTTCTTCATAAGGTCGACCAAGCGGCAGGAGTATCCCCACTCGTTGTCGTACCAGGAGACCGCCTTCACCAGGTTGCCGTTGACCTTGGTGGAGAGGCTGTCGAACACGGACGAGTGGGAGTTGCCGATTATGTCGGCGCTGACTATCGGATCGACCGCGTATTCGAGGATGCCGCTCATCGGCCCCTGCGCAGCGGCGCTCATGAAGCCGTTGACCTCCTCGACGGACGTCTCGCGCCCGACGACACAGACCAGGTCGGTAATCGAGCCGTTGAGCACCGGCACCCGCATCGCCATGCCGTCCAGCCTGCCGTCCAGGTGGGGAAGCACCTTGCAGACGGCCTTGGCGGCGCCGGTAGTGGTGGGGACAATGTTGGCCGCCGCTGCGCGGCCGCGCCTGGCGCGCCACTTCTTGCTCGGCCCGTCGATCAGAGTCTGCCCGCCGGTGTATGCGTGCACCGTGGTCATGAAGCCGTGCTCGAGGCCGAGGTTGTCGTCGAGCACCTTTACCAGCGGCGCCAGGCAGTTGGTGGTGCAGGAGGCGTTGGAGACGATGGTGTCGTCCGCCGTCAGCGTCTCATCGTTTACGCCGATCACCACCATCTTGACGTCGCCCTTCGGCGGGGCCGAGAGCGCCACCTTCCTGGCGCCGGCTTGCAGGTGGAGCCCGGCGGTGTCGGGAGCGAGGAATATACCCGTGCTATCGAGCACGACGTCGACGCCAAGATCACGCCAGGGGAGCGCGGCCGGGTCGGGCTCGCCCAGGACCTTGACCGCCTTGCCGTCGACTACCAGCGAGTCGCCCCTGATCTCCAGGTCGGCCCCCAGCACTCCGCAAACAGTGTCGTAGCGCAGTAGGTAGGCAAGCTGCTCAATCTCGAGAAGATCGTTGACGGCGACGAAGTTGATGTCGGGATCGTTGTAGGACACCCGGAAGGCCGAGCGACCGATGCGGCCGAAGCCGTTGATAGCGACGTTAATCATCAGTTTAACCTCATAAAAAAATGAAGACCCGTTATACTTCCCGGACTCCTGAATCTCGTCTTAGCCAGGTGACGATTATACGGGTCGCCAAACCGGACGGCAAGCAAACGGTGGCAGAAAACTGGAAAGCTATCCCCGACTTTCTCCCGCCCCCATAGACTGCTGCGCGCCTTTGGACTCGCCGCCAGCGCGCAGTGGAATCGCTTTCTGTCCTTTTAGATCGTTATCAGCGCTGCCTGATGTCGAGGTCGCCGGAGCCGGTGTCAACGCGAACGCGAGTACGCCCGTCGCCGAGGCGAAATCCGATCAACTCGCCGTCGTCGTAGTGCTGCCGCACCGGATCTTCGCGCAGGTGATGGTTCAGCCTACCGCTTCCGGCGTCGAATTCGACATCGAGAGAAGCGCCCATCGGCACCTCCAGAGTCACGTCGCCGCTACCTGTGTCGACGATTATCCGGTCGCAATCGGCGTTGTCCAGGTCGACATGAACATCGCCGCTTCCTGTGTCCACCAATACACGGCTCGCGTTAATACCGAATAGTTGCACGTCGCCGCTGCCCGTATCGGCACTGATGGAGCCCTCCAGGCCGCGAAACGTCACATCGCCGCTACCGGTGTCGACCGATACATCTCCCCTGACGTCGGCTAGCTCCACATCGCCGGAGCCGGTATCGACGGACAGGGAGCCGACATGCTCGGATCCGGTTACATCGCCGGAGCCGGTGTCGACACTCAAGTCGGCCTCGAGTCCGGAGAAATCAACCGGGCCGACGCACGAATCGGCCAGCAGCGAGGAGCCCGCCGGCACGCCCAGCCTGACATCGGCCCAGAGCGCGAGGCCCCGGCCTCTGCGGCTGGTGATCCGCACCCGCGTGCCATCGAACTCGGTGTTGCTGTCACCACTATAGGGCCTGTCTCCCGTACCCGGGTAGAAATAAGTGCGGTGCCGGTCCAGCGGCAGGCTGGCGATCACGATCAGGCGGCCACCGCGGGTTCGCGTCTCGAAGCCCATCATCTCGCCGATCCGCGCCGCCTCCTCGGCCGTCTCACCGATGCTGTGGATCGTCGCCTCGAGTGTGAACTCGCTGCCCCCGTTCGGCTCTATGGTGATCGCGCCAGCAAGGAGTACCAGCGCGAACTCATCGGCCGCGCCGAGGGAAAAGGATCGCGTAATCGTTCGCGTCGCGTGCTCGTCGGCGACGGCCGCCGCTGTGAGGAACGCTAGCAATAGGATCGCTATTGACGCATGCTTAAGCCTCATCTGAATCCTCCTTGTCGTATACTCTCCCTGTTAACCATATAGACGGAAAAAACCGTTCGGGGGTTGCCCTGTTGCGCGGAGCTTGATAGTAACGGACCGATTCCTTAGAATCTGGCTTGGCAAGCAGCCTCGCGCCGGCGACCGGGGCGGGCATTTCGTGTTCTGGGTTTTCTTTTCGGAAGGGGGAATCGTGTGAATATCAGCGTTGTCGGCAGCGGATACGTGGGTCTGGTCACCGGGACCTGCTTCGCCGAGTTCGGGCTCACGGTGACCTGTGCCGACAAGGTCAAGGGCAAGATCAGGATGCTCCAGAAGGGCGAGCTGCCGATCTACGAGCCGGGGCTCGAGGAGCTGGTGAAGAAGAACATGCGCGAGGGGCGCCTGATCTTCACCTCCGACATCGCCGAGGCGGTTCGGGGCGCGCTGGCGATCTTCATCGCCGTGGGCACGCCGTCGCGCGAGGACGGCACGGCCGACCTCAGCTACGTCGACGAGGTGGCGCGTGAGATCGCCCACAACATGAACGGCTACAAGGTCATCGTCACCAAGAGCACCGTGCCCGTGGGCACCGGCGAGCACATCCGCTCCATCATCCGCGCTGAGCAGAAGGCGAAGGTGAACTTCGACGTCGTCTCCAACCCGGAGTTCCTGCGCGAGGGCTCGGCGGTCAACGACTTCATGCGCCCCGACCGCGTCGTCATCGGCGCCAACTCCGATCAGGCGATCGCCATCATGAAGGACCTCTACCAGCCGCTCTACCTGCTCGAGACCCCGTTCGTGATCACCAACGTCGAGACCTCCGAGATGATCAAGTACGCCTCCAACGCCTTCCTGGCCACCAAGATCAGCTTCATCAACGAGATCGCCGACCTCTGCGAGCTGACCGGCGCCGACGTGCATCAGGTCGCCCGCGGCATGGGCCTGGACGGCCGCATCGGCCCGAAATTCCTCCACCCCGGCCCCGGCTACGGCGGCAGCTGCTTCCCCAAGGACACCCTGGCCATCACCAGCATCGCCCGCAAGCACGAGCACGAGCTGGAGATCGTCGAGGCCACCATACGGGTCAACGACAAGCGCAAGCAACAGATGGCCGACAAGATCGTCGCCTTCCTCGACGGCAAGGTCGAGGGGCTGACCATCGGCATCCTCGGCCTCGCCTTCAAGCCCAACACCGACGACATGCGGCACGCGCCCACGCTGACCATCGTCCCCGCCCTGCAGCGCCTCGGCGCCAGGATCAGGGCCTACGATCCGGCTGCCATGGAGGAGGCGGCCAAGATGCTCGAGGAGGTCGAGTACTGCGAGGACCCGTACGAGGTTGCCGACGGCAGCGACGCGGTGGTGATCCTCACCGAGTGGCCGCAGTTCCGCAACCTCAACCTCGAGGAACTCAAGAAGCGCCTCAAGTCGCCCAACGTCATCGACCTGAGGAATATCTATGAGCCGGCCAGGATGATGGAGATGGGTTTCAACTACGCATGCGTCGGCCGCCCTGTTTGAACAAACCCGGGAGGGCGTATTGAGCGAGCGTATCGTTGACGAACAGTTTGTCGCGGAGCTGGAGGCCGATAGTCGGCGCCGCCGCGCGCTCGACGAGCGCTTCGCCCGCCTCGAGCAGCTCCTGGAGCGCAGCGACGAGGAGATCGTCGGCGGCGGCCGCCTGAAAAGGGTCCTGTTCCGCTTCCTGAGGTCCGCCCTGATCCCCACCCCCCTGCTCGAACACCAGCGTGAGATCCGGGCCGGGCAGCTGCGCCTGCTGCGCGAGCTCTGGTCGCAGGCATCCGAGCGACTCGATTCCGCCGAGGACCGGCTGCTGCAGCTCTACGTCAAGGTCGGCGAATCACTATCCGCCCTGCGAGCGGATATCCTGGGCGGCGTCGAGGAGCGCATCGGCGGCCTCGCCGAAGAGGTGAGCGGCCGGGCCCTGCGCGAGGCCCGCGAAGAAAGCGAAAAGCGCCACCGCGAGGTGACCCTCGAGATGCGCCGCCTCGCCGCCGACCTGGTCAGCCGCACCGACCTGCTGACCGGCCACCTCGAGCAAGAGGTGGCGGCGCTGAGCCACGACCTCGAGCGGCACGTAAGCTTCGCCGGCGAGAGGCTTGACGGCTGCCGCACCGATGTCGACGAGATGCGGGATCGGCTGGTCTCGGTGCGCGAACGGGTCCGCATGCTGACACTCGAGCTGCCCCCCCCCGCCCCCTCCTTCGGGAAGCCGGCCGAGGGCGAGGCGGGCACGCCGCCTACCGACGCCGAGTACGCGGCGCACCTGGACCGCTTCCGCGGCAGCCCGGATGAGATCGCCCGCCGACAACGGCTTTACATCGATTACTTCCGCGAGAGCGCTCCCGTCCTCGATGTCGGCTGCGGCCGCGGCGAATTCCTCGAGTTGCTGGCCGCCGATGGAATCGAGGCCTACGGAATCGACGTCAACTCAGAGATCGTCAAGGCCAACAAAGAACGCGGCCTCAAGGTGATCAGGGCGGACCTGCTCGAGCACCTCAGGAAAGCGAAGGAAGGATCCCTGGGCGGCATTCTCGCGGCACAGGTGGTTGAGCACCTGGACGAGCCGCAGTTGCGCTCCTTCCTCACACAGTCCCATCGTGTGCTGAGGGATGGCGGTGTGCTCATCGCGGAGACGCTGAATCCGGAATCGATCTACGCGATGACCCGTTACTTCTACCAGGATTACACCCACCACGCTCCCCTGCCGCCCGAGCTGCTGCGCTTCTACGCCGAGCTAGCGGGGTTCGCCGAAGTGGAGGTCAAGATGCTCTCCGAGGTGCCGGAGGCGGAGCGCCTGCAGCCGGTCGAACTGGAAGCGGCCGCTCCGGCGGCGATCGAGTCGGCCTTCCGGCGGCTGAACCGGGATATCGAGCGGCTGAACGATTTCCTCTACGGTCACCTCGAATATGCGGTCATGGCCACGAAATGAGCCGCTCGCCCACTGTTTTGATACTTCTGCCGCAGGTGCCGCTGGTGCGCGGTGGCGCCGAGCGCCAGGCGGAGGCTCTATGCGGGAAGCTGCTGGAACGTGGCATACGAGCCGATGTGGTGACTGTGCCCTTCCACTGGGAGCCGAAGGAGACGGTTGTCAGGGAAGCGCTCGCCTGGCGGCTGCTCGACCTGGAGGCCGATCTCGTCGTGCCGCTGAAGTTCCCCGCATACCTGGTTCGCCACCCGCGCAAGGTCACCTGGCTCTGTC
This sequence comes from uncultured Acidobacteriota bacterium, assembly GCA_964408025.1. GTDB lineage: Bacteria > Acidobacteriota > DATKUA01 > DATKUA01 > DATKUA01 > CAYOXX01. The sequence goes on from CAYOXX010000002.1 coordinate 157,907, forward strand.
ACCAGTTCCGCCAGCTATACGAGTTCCACGGCACGCCGCTGTCCGGCTTCGCCAACACGCCTCCCGACCACGAGCTGCGCGAGCGGATCGTCGAGCTGGACACCCGCTGCCTGCGTGAGAGCCTGGCCATCTACACCAACAGCCGCAACACGGCAGCGCGGCTGCGCAAATACAACGGCCTCGACGGCGAGCCGCTCTACCCTCCCCCGCCCCACGCCGAGAGGCTGCGCTGCGACGGCTACGGCGACTTCGTCCTCGCCGTCGGCCGGCTCGAGGTGGACAAGCGCTTCGACCTCCTGCTCAGGGCCGCCGCAAAGGCCTCGCCCAAGGTCAGGATCAAGATCGCCGGCACGGGCTCGCAACAGGAGAACCTGCTCTCACTGGCCGAAGAGCTGGGGGTCGCGGAGCGGGTCGAACTACTCGGCTGGGTAGACGAGGACAAGCTGATCAGCCTCTACGCCGGCTGCCGCGCCGTCCACTTCGCGCCGGCCGACGAGGACTTCGGCCTCATCGCCATCGAGGCGATGCTCTCGGCCAAACCAGTCGTCACGGCGACCGATTCCGGCGGCCCGCTCGAGCACGTGCGCGACGGCGAGAACGGTTACGTATTACCGCCCGACCCGGAGGTGCACGCCGAGGCCCTCGACCGGCTCTGGGCCGACGCCGACCTATGCCGCAGCCTTGGCGAGCGCGGCGCCCGCGACGCCGTCGGCATCACCTGGGACGCAGTGCTCGACCGCCTCCTGCAGTGGGTGTAGCCGTGCGCGCCGCCGTCATGCTCTGGGGCCGCGACGCCGCCTCGAAATACCGGCAAGCGCTGCAGCAGCTTCCAGATCGGATGGACGGCTTTACTATCTTCAGCGACCTTCCGCAGCAGGGGGCGAGAGAGCTGCATTACCTACGCTTCGCCGAATTAGATGGCGCGGACCCGTTCGACCTGGTCGTTCACAACCTCGACGACGCGCCCGAGTTCGCTTCGAGCTTCCCATACGTCGTGCGCCGACCCGGCGTCCTCTTCCTCGGCGACATCTACATGCACCGCTACGCCCGCGCCACCAGCCACAGCGCCCTGGACGGCTGGGGCTACCGCTGGATAGTGGGCGCCGCCTGTCCCGAACGGGCAGACGCCCTCGCCCGCCTCGCCGAGGCCGGGATTCCGCCCGGGGCGCTCGCGCGGAAGCTCCCGTTAGCGCCGGCGCTCGCCCGCCGCTCCGCAGCCGTGGTCGTGCCCGACTACGATTCCTGGCTCTTATTCGACGCGGAAGAGTACATGCCTCCAATCGCGGTCATCGCGCCGCCGGATATCTCGGCGCCCGAGGGTGAAGTCTCCCCTTCCTCGGAATTCGAGGCCTTCGCCGACGCTTTCGAACGAATGCTGCCCTCGTGGATCGAGAGGGCGAAAGAGGCCGCAAGCACCATCCCGCCGCTCGAGCATCCCCACCGTGACCTGCTCGGCCTCGAGAGGCGGCGGGTATTTGAGCGCTTCGACGAAGAAGACCGCGCGCTGGCCGAGCTCGTAGCGAAACCGCTGGTAGAATTGCTTGGGGCGCCTTGAGAGGGCTTGCATCCCTCAGATTTAACAGTAGAATCGGTTCGCCATGACGAAGAAAGATAACAAAGGCAAATTCGACGCGCTGGCCGAGGCCCGCCGCGTGCTCGGCGAGGAGGCGGATTCCGTGCGCCAGCTCGCCGAGGGTCTCGACGCCGACTTCGCCGGCGCCGTGGAAGCGATCTTCAACTGCCCCGGCCGCGTAATCGTCTGCGGCATGGGCAAGTCGGGATTGGTAGGCAAGAAGATCTCGTCCACTCTCGCCTCCACCGGCACGCCAGCCGTCTTCCTACACCCCGCCGAGGGGCTCCACGGCGACCTGGGAGTGACCACCGACAAGGACCTCGCCATCGCCATCAGTTATAGTGGCGAGACCGAGGAGCTGTTGGCGATTCTGCCCTTCTTCAAGCGCTTCGGCGTCAAGATCATCGCCGTCTGCGGCGTCAGGGACTCGACGCTCGGCCGCGCCGCAGACTTCTTTCTCAACGTACACGTGGAGAGGGAAGCCTGCCCGCTGGGGATCACGCCAACCTCCAGCTCGGCGGCGACCATGGCGATGGGCGACGCCCTGGCGATGGCGCTCCTGCGCCGGCGCGGCTTCGACCGCGACGACTTCGCACTACGCCATCCCCGCGGCAGCCTCGGGCGCCAGCTACTCCTGCGCGTGGCCGATCTGCAGCACTCCGGCGACGAGCTCCCCGTAGTCGGCGAGGAGCGCACGCTGCGCGAGGCGATAGTCGAGATGAGCCGCAAGCGCCTCGGCATGACCGCTGTCGTCGACGGCAACGGCCGGCTTACCGGCATCATCACCGACGGCGACCTGCGCCGCATCCTCGAGCGCGACGTTGAGCCACTCGGCGACCTTGTGCGCGACGTCATGTCGGCCAGCCCGAAGACGATCGCCGAAGATGCCCTGGCCACTGAAGCCCTGCGGGTGATGGAACTCAGCGCCATCACTTCGCTGCTTACTGTTAAACTCGACGGCTCACCCAGGGGCGTCATACATATCCACGATATACTCAAGGCCGGCATACGTTGATCCGCCAAGGCGGACGGCGGAGCCCATACATTGGGCCGGATCCTCCAAAGGCGGACGAGTTCAGCCTGCCCCTACTGTTGCTTGGATGCATCGCGGGCGGCATCCGCCTACTCTCCAACTACGCTGAAGCTTCATCGGACAAGCAGGCTCCGGCAAACATGTTCAGGCCGCCCCTACCGTTGCTTTCGTAAGCGCGTCCATTCAGGGCGCGCGTTTGTACATCCAAGCATGGGTACTTCAGTACACCACGGCGGGCGTCTGTCGCGCTGATGCGCGATCAGTCGGGCTCCGCCTTCGTCCGCCGCGGCGGACTTCAGCGGATAAATTCAGCCCGACGCTACATCGAGTTCAATAACAGTCGAATATAGTTTTATAACGAATAGAGTTTCAGTCGCGCTGGACGACTTTAATTTTCTTCCAGGCGACTTTCGAGCCGAGGTTTTTAAACCAGTCCATGCCCTCGGATACCATGTCGAATTCGATCAGGTATTCACCCGGCTGCTCTATAGGCGGGATCTCGATTCCCATCTCGAACGACCTGCCCGAAGGTGTGTCGCGGGGGATGAATTCGCGTGCGAAGTCGCGGTCGATGACGTTCTTGTTCCGGTCGCAAAGCTGCCCCCCCAGGCGGACAGTGCGTAACCAGCCGAGGGCCGCGCGCTGCCACTGTGAAGAGCCGACATTCTTGGCCCGTACTTTAATCTTGAGTGGTTTGCCTGCCTCGACGTCTATCCTCTTTGTCAGCACTTTGATTTTGGCGCGGTATCTCCTGCTCTTTATCGCGCTGGCGAAGTGGCTGGTATCCCATATCTCGTGATAGATCTTTTCCCAGGCGGGCGTGCCGATCTGGTACTTCTCGGACTTGGCCTCCTCCGGGTGGTCGGTGATCTCCCAAACGAGCTTGTCGACACCGATCTTCCTGGCCAGGCGCCTCGCCTTGTTCATCTGGGTTTCGGAGTCGTTCCACTTGAAGAGGATATAGCGCCAGTTGATGAGGGGGTACTCCTTGCCGAGGCGGTTTCGTTTCTTCACGAAGATTCTCATGATATCGAAAACTTTATCGAAATCACCTTTCTGGCGGTACTTGACGTAGGTCTCCTGGTCGGGGCCGTCGACGGAGAAGGTGATCTCGTCGACACCAGCATCGATGAGCCTGCGCATTTTGTCCTCAGTGATGAGGAGTCCGTTGGTGCTGACGTAGATGTACACATGGGGATACTCCAACTTGGCGTGCTCGAGCATCTCTACGGCCCGCGGGTGGACAAACGGCTCGCCGTAGTTGAAGAATTGGAGCCTGCTGAGTTTCTCGCCCACTTGGTCCATGGCGCTCTTGAACTCGTCGAGCGACATCATCTTTTTGGACCTGGTGCCGATGATGCCGGACTCCTGGTTGCAGACGGACTTGAAGCACGAGATGTTGCAGCCCACGCAGTTCTCCAGGAACAAACTCGAAAGCGTTTCCACCTCCACCGGCCTCTGCGGGATCTCGCGGGTGTCGCCGACAAACTGCTTGAGCCCGCAATCGAGGCAGAAGGGAGAAAAACCGTTGTTGAGATCCTCACGTATTACTTGAACTTTTTCGGAGTTCCAGATTTCATAGAGTGTGTTCTCTTTGAGGTGCCCGAGGGGGCGCTCGCCGTAGGGATCCGCGCAGCCGCAAACCACATTGCCGTCGCAGAGGACGACCAGCGTGTCGAAGATCCAACTGCACGTGAACTGTTTTTCGTTTTCGGCCAAGAATATAAACCCGTTCTGCGAACGCGTCGAACGTGAATTCTAGCATCTAGATATTAAGGCAACAACAGCGGGCGAGGTCTCCAGCCGGGCGGCACTGCCACCCCGAACTCGTCCCATCCTGTCTTGCGGAATTGTCTTGTGAGGGCGGATTGTGCTAATAATGTCCGTTCGGCCAGCGCGAGCCGGATGACCTGAAGGAGGCTTGCTGACTACCGACCAACCGCTTGAGTTCCCGGCCCGAACGCCTGACTCCTCCGCAGCGGCGCGTCACGTATCGGGTTTGTCGGGAGGAGATAGATGAAGGAAATCAGGACAGCTATCATCGGCGTGGGCAACTGCGCGAGCTCTCTTGTGCAGGGCCGCTACTACTACGACAACCCGGACGACGAGATACCCGGCCTCATCACCCGCAACTTCGGCGGCTACCGCGCCCGCGACATACGCTTCGCGGCCGCCTTCGACGTCGACGAGCGCAAGGTGGGGCTGGACCTGGCGCGGTCGATCTTCGCCCCCCCCAACTGCACAACCGCCTTCTTCCCGGAGGTCCCCAAAACCGGCATCTCGGTCGAGATGGGCTACGCCATCGACAGCCTGGCCGGCCTCAACGGCGAGTTCCCCGAAGCGGCCCGCTGCAAGCCGAGGAGCAACATCTACGCCGACGCCGTGGAGGCAAAGGCGGCGATAGCCAGGCAGCTTCGCGACGCCGCCGTCGAGGTGGTCGTCAACTACCTGCCGGTGGGCAGCGAAAAGAACACGCTCTTCTACGCCGACTGCGCCCTGGAGGCCGGCTGCGCCTTCGTCAACGCGGTGCCGGTCTTCGTCTCCAGGATCTACGGCCACCGCTTCCGGGAGGCCGGCCTGCCACTGTTGGGCGACGACGTCAAGTCGCAGGTCGGGGCGACCATCATCCACCGGGCTCTGGTGAAACTGTTCGAGGACCGCGGCCAGCCGGTCAAGCGAACCTACCAGTTCAACATGGGCGGCAACACCGACTTCATGAGCATGCTCGACAGGACGCGTCTGGAGAGCAAGCGGATCAGCAAGACCGAGTCGGTGATCAGCCAAATGGGACCGCGCGGCATCGAGCCGGAGAACATCCACATCGGCCCCAGCGACTACGTCCCCTGGCTGCGCGACAACAAGCTCTGCTTCCTACGCATCGAGGCGGAACAGTTCGGCGGCGTGCCGATGCACCTCGAGGCTCGCCTGAGCGTCGAGGACTCACCTAACTCGGCCGGCGTAATCGTCGACGCCATCCGAGCCGCCAAGGTGGCGCTGGACCGCAAGCTCGCCGGGCCGATACCGGAGGCCAGCGCCTACCTGTTCAAGTCGCCGCCCGAGCAGATCGAGGACTCGCGAGCCCGGGAAATGCTGAGGGAATTCGCCAAACCGACGCCGGCGGAAGAAACCGCCAGCTCCGGCGCCAAGAGGAGCGCAGCCGAAGCCTGAGTCTGCAGCGGCGGCTTCCAACCGTTCCCGTCAATACTTACTCAAACAGATCAGACCGGTCGATAACAGTAGAAAGTAATATGTAACTACGAGGAGGGCTTTGCCTTGCGCCAGCGGGTGCCGTCAGGGGTATCGCGGAGGACGATGCCGCGCTCTGCGAGGCTGTCGCGGATTTCGTCAGCCGTTGCGAAGTCGCGCCGTGCGCGAGCATCGTTCCTCTCTTCGATCAGCCGTTCGATCTCTTCGTCGCCGAGCCGCTCGGGCTCGAAACACAAAACGCCGAGGACTCCGTCAAGCTCGCGCAGCAGGGCCAGTGCCGCGGCCGCGTCGGCGGCGCGCAGCCGGCCCGCGTCGGCGGCGGTGTTGAACTCCCTCACCAGGTTGAATATCGCCGCCAGCGCCTCGGAGATGTTGATGTCGTCGTCCATCGCCTCGACGAAGCCGCCGCGGCAGCTCTCGACGGCCTCCGCAAGCCCCTCGCCGCTACCCTCGGGGAACCGTTCTTCCTGCAGGCGCAGTGCGAACTCGTCGAGGCGGGAGAGTGTCGCGGCGGCCGCGGCCAAGGCCTCGAAGCTGAACTTCAGCAGCCGGCGGTAGTGTGTCGAGAGCAGCAGGTAGCGGATGGTCCGCGGATCCTGACCGCGCTCAAGCAGGTCTCCGAGCGTATAGAAATTACCTGCGCTCTTGCTCATCTTCCTGTCGTCCAGGATCAGGAAGCGGCAATGCAACCAGTAGCGGACGAACTGCTCGCCGGTGGCCGCCTCGCTCTGGGCGATCTCGTTCTCGTGGTGGGGAAATACCAGGTCCTCGCCGCCGAGGTGGATGTCGAGGGTGTCGCCCAGGTGGCGCGCAGCCATCGCCGAGCACTCGATGTGCCAGCCCGGCCGGCCCGGGCCCAGCGGTGTTTCCCAATAGTGCTCGCCCGGCTTGGGCGCCTTCCAGAGGGCGAAGTCGCGCACGTCCTCCTTGTCGTAGCGGTCGGAGTCGCCGCGGGCGCCGGCCTTCAGCTCAACATCCTCGAGGCGCGCCAGGCGGCCGTAGCGCGGGAACGACGAGATGTCGAAGTAGTAGGAGCCGTCCTTCTCGTAGGCGTGGCCCTTCTGCAAGAGCTTCTGGACCAGGGCGACCATCTCGTCGATGTACTCGGTGGCCCGCGGGTGGAGGTCGGCACTCCGTATGTTCAGCGTCTCGAGCGCCTCGAAGAAGGAGTCGATGTAGGGCGCGGTGACCTCGCCGATCTCGAGGCCCGACTCGCGGGCCTTCTCGATTATCCGGTCGTCCACGTCGGTGATGTTGCTGACGTAGGTAACGTCATAGCCGCTGAAATCGAGGTAGCGGTACAGCAGGTCGAAGAAGACGAAGGAGCGGAAGTTGCCGATGTGGGCGTGGTCGTAGACGGTGGGGCCGCAGGCGTAGACCTTCACCCTCCCCGGCTCCAGGGGTTCGAACGGCTCGACCCTGCGGGTCAGCGTGTTGTATACACTCAGCATCTTCCTATCCGGACGAGCGCGGCAGATCGATCGTCAGCGTCAGCGCCGGCGGCTCGCCGCCGGACTCGGCCGCGGCCAGGATCGGTTCCCACTCCTTGCTGCGCTCCAGGGCTGCGGGAATCTCCCCGAAATCGCATCTGCAGTCGCTCCACAGCCGCACGAGGCAGCGGTTCCCGTCGATCGATATCGCACAGTGCGTCGAGCCCTCGCCGCCGCCCTCGCACGCCTCGAGGACGTCGCCGCAGAGCCCCATCAGCTCCCCAGCGGCCGCTTTGACGTCCACCTCGGCCCTGCAGACGTCGCGCAGCGCCCCGGCGACGGCGATCGCTATCAGGCTAGCGAAGCGCCCCGTCGCCGGCGCGCTGATCTCGAACGTTATATCCTTTGGTTTTCCCACCCGGCTTCCCCTACTCCGCATCGACATCAATATAGGCAATCCCGCAGGGAGTGGCAAGGAAGCGGACTGCTCCGGCGACTCCGCTGTGTTAGAATCCCCTCTCCTTAGGGAGGGTAACGAAATGACCATCCTGGTTGTTCTGATCGCCGCAGCGATGCTGCAGGCCGACTCCGCTGTCATCACTGAACACGACCTCAGCGTGGAGCTGATCCCGTCTACTCACGCAATCAGGGTTACCGACCGCATGACGGTGTGCCCTGGAAACGGCGGCCACCTGGTCTGCGCGCTCAACGCCGAGTTCGCCGTGCAATGGGCCGGCGTTTCCGGCCGCCAATTACGGTTCCGGTGGGCCGAAGCAGACGAGCACGCCGAGCTGCTGGCGGAGCTGGTCGCTCCCGGTGCGGCCCTGCCCGGGACCGCCGGGCTCCTGGTCATAGACCTGCCCGGAGAGATTGGAACTCAGGCGGTAGTTACCCTGCGCTACGGCGGCGAGGTCTTCGACGCGCCGAGCGCCGCCACCTTCAGTCGCGAGCAGATAGCCGACCAGACGAGCGGAATAATTTCGGAGGAGGGAGTCTATTTGTCGCCGGCGAGCGCCTGGTATCCGCAGCAGCCGGGTTGCCTGGCGAGGTACCGAATGGAGGTCACCAGCCCGGCCGGCTTCGAGGTCGTCTCTGAAGGCGATATTACCAGCCGCACCGAAACGGAGGGGGGAGAAGGGGCGGAGGGCGCGGTTGTGACCGGATTCGCCTCGCCGTTCCCCCACGAGGGCATTCACCTCGTCGCCGGCGCCTTCGAGGTCCGGACGCTGGAGTTCGACGCGATGGCGGTGCAGACATATTTCTTCCCCGGCAGCGAGGATCTTGCCCCCCGCTACCTCGAGGCCAGCAGGCGCTACCTGGAGATGTACGAGGCGATGCTGGGCCCCTACCCGTTCAGCAAGTTCGCCGTGGTCGAGAACTTCTTCCCCAGCGGCTACGGCATGCCGTCGTTCACGCTGCTCGGCAGCCAGGTGATCCGGCTGCCGTTCATCGTCGGTACCAGCCTGGGGCACGAGATATGCCACAACTGGTGGGGCAACTCCGTCTACGTCGACTCCGAGCGCGGCAACTGGTGCGAGGGGCTGACCACCTACTGCGCCGACTACCACTACAAGGAGCTGGAGAGCGCCGAGGCGGCCGCCGAGTACCGTCGCGACATCAACCGCGCCTATACCAATTACGTAAGGGGGGAGAACGACCTCCCGCTGCGCGACTTCCGCGAGAGGCACAACTCCGCCACGCGCGCCATCGGCTACGGCAAGTCGATGATGGTCTTCCACATGCTCCGCCGCAGCCTCGGCGACGAGAACTTCTTCGGCGCCCTGCGCAGAATCGTGGAACGCTACCAGTGGCGCCACGCCTCCTGGGACGACCTGATCGAGGTCTTCGAAGAGGTAGGAGGCACCGGCCTCGAGCGAGTCGCCGGGCAGTGGCTCGACCACGCGGGTGCGCCCTTCATCGAGCTGGAGGGAGCGCAGCGGCGGAGCACGGAGTCGGGTTGGCAGGTAGTCTTTACGCTCCGGCAGAGCGAGCCACTTTACGCGCTCGAGGTGCCGGTTATCGTTTCCGCCGGCGAGGAGAGGCTCGACAGAATCGTCCATCTCGAGCGGCCTTCCGAGAACTACACCATCGACCTGCCGTGGGAGCCGTCGGCTCTCAGCGTCGACCCGGACTGCCACATTTTCAGGCGCCTCCACCGTGAAGAGATCCCACCCGTCCTCAGCCAGATCTTCGGGAGCCCGGATCAGCTGATCGTGCTGCCCGCGAGCGGTGACGAGGAGCTGCTGGCGGCCTACGAGGCTATAGCCGCGGCGCTGAACCGCAACGGCTTCGCGGCGGTCGCGAGGGCCGACGAGTTAAGCGACGAGGAGCTGGCGGGCTCGACGCTGATCATCCTCGGCGGGCCGCAGGATAATCCCCTGGTCGGCCGCTGGACCGGCAACATTCCCGGCGGCACGGAGCTGCACGCGGGCGGCTTCACACTCGCCGGCAGGGACTACGAGGGCGGCGGCCAAGCCGTCGTCGCCTGCCTGCGCAACCCGCTCAACAGCCGGCTCGGCGCGGCCGTTCTGATGGGCACCGACGCCGCCGGAGTCAGCAACCTGGGGAGCCGGCTGCTGCACTACGGCAGGTACAGCTACCTCTCATTCAGCGACGGTAATAACGCCGACAAGGGAACGTGGGCAGTCGAGAGCAGCCCGTTGATACATCACTTCGACGAGGATTAGGTCCTGTCTGATGGGTCGTGTTAACTACATATTTTTTTTGTTATAATCGCGCGCCACAACGCTCTTAGATAGCTACACCAGAGGAGCCAGGACAACCTGTCGACCGGATAGGAAGCCGAAAACGGATGCGTGTTTTGCTAATATACCCTCCGATCTCGATGCTGGAACGGTACTCTTCCGCCATCGGTAACGCCGGTGGCAAGCAAATTCCGCTCGGTATTTTCTACCTTGCCTCCTACCTGCGCGAGCACGGCCACGAGGTGCGCGTGGTCGAGGGTGAGGGGGAATGTCTTAGCGCCAGTAGAATTGCTGAGGACGCTTTAGAGTACAAGCCGGAACTGATCGGTATCAGCTCGTCGACAGTAGCTTTCCATCGGGCCCTCGAGATGGCCAGGGAGGTCAAAGCGCTGATGCCCGACGTGCCGACGGTTCTCGGCGGCACACACATTTCGGCTACGGTCGAGGACGCCATGCGGCACCCCGAGTTCGACTTCGGCGTCCTGAGCGAGGGCGAGGTGACGCTCAATGCTCTCGTCGACGCGCTGCAAAATCATGGCGACTTCGCTTCAGTTGAAGGTCTTGTATATCGTGAGAACGACTCCCTCAGGGTCAATCCGCCGCGGCCTCTCATACCCGATCTCGACAGCCTTCCGTTTCCCGCGCACGACCTGATCACCGACTTCTCGCTCTACAATCCGCCAACCTGCAACTACAAGAAGATCCCGGTAGCGAACATTATAACCAGCCGAGGCTGCCCGAACGCGTGCACCTTCTGCGACCGCTCGGTCTTCGGCCGCAAGCTGCGGCAGCGCAGCGCCGCCAACATCGCCAAGGAGATCGAGATACTCTATCGACGCTACCGCGTGCGCGAGATCGCCTTCGGGGACGATACCTTTACCTTCAACCCGGCACGCATCTCCGAGCTCTTCGAAATACTCGATCGTAAGGGAATCCGTTTCCCATGGACCTGCCAGAGCCGCGTCGACACGGTTGACTTCGAGACGCTGAAATTCATGCGCGACAAGGGCTGCTGGCATATTTCGTTCGGCATCGAGTCGGGCAGCGAGGAAATCCTAAGGAAGATCAAGAAGCAGATCTCCTTAGAAAAAGCACGAGACGTGATCGGCTGGTGCCACAAGCTGGGCATTCTGACAAAGGGATTTTTCATCATCGGGCATCCGGGGGAGACGCCGGAAACGATAGAGAAGTCGATTCAGGTGGCCCTGGATATACCAATGAGTGACGCTGTGATCCAGCTCAACACGCCTTTTCCCGGCACCGAGCAATACCGGGATGCGCAAAAATTCGGCAGCATCGAGGAGACCGACTGGGCCAAGTACAACACCTGGTGCCCGGTCTTCGTGCCGGAAGGTCTTTCGCAGGAACTGCTGCTGAAAAAGCAAAGGGAGTTCTACCGGCGCTTCTACATTCGGCCACGAATAATGTGGCGATACTTCCTCAGCTTCCTTTCGCTTTCCGGGTTGCGCCGCTTCATGGCCCTTCTCCTGAGCCTCCCCTTCTTTCTGAGTCACAAGCAAAAATAAGGCATCGCCACTCCAAATTTGCTACCGGAACCACCAGTCGTTATCTCCAGGCCTATTCCAGTCCTAGCCACAGTTTGAGGTCGAATCTATCGGGTGGTTCCTGGAAGTACTCCAGGGCAGGGATGTCGACCATCAGCAGCACCAGAACAAGGATGACGGCAAACGTAAAGTAGGTTGTGAACCCTTTTTCGAACCAGGGAAGGCTCTCCGGGTTGCGGGCCGGCGAGGCCTCCTTCATTCCGATCGAGAGATACCAGGTATAAAGGGCCGCGATGAATGGGAGGGCTACCATGAGCTCGATCCGGTGCTTGATCATGAAGATAGCAAAGAAGAAGCCGGAGCAGAGGGCATAGAATATCGCAATGATTAATAGACTCTTCTCCGTGTAGCGTTTAAATGAGTGACGGTAGAGGGCCGCTGTTTCCCGGTTTCCAATGAAGCGTAATTCCGCGTAGCGTTTTATATCCATCAGGAAGGCGCCGAACATCCAGTAGCCAAACAGCACACTGAAAGGCGGAAAGACTTCGCTGGTGACTACAGCCCAGCCGATCAGCAGGCGGATCGGATTGTTGACTGACTCGGAAATCACGTCGATGTAGATCCTGTCTTTGGTGCGGAAAGGCTTCACGTTGTAAAGGAATCCCTGGATGAAAAGGGCGAGAGCGGGCACGAAGATATAAGGCGAGGCGGCGTAGGCGAGGGCGAGACCGGTGGCGGCGAGCAGAATGTACTCAAAGTAGACGAGTGGGGCTCTCATATTGCCGACAACCGACGGTCTGTTCTTCTTGACCGGGTGGTAACGGTCGAACTCCGCGTCCAGCCACTCGTTAAGAGCGTAGTTGGCCGAGGAGACAAGGCAGACGGAGATCAGCGCCAAGACCATCCGCAGCGCGAACCGCTCGAAGGGAAGGGGGACGAAAAGCAGCGCGAGGACGATTCCGGGAAGCACAAAGAGATTCTTAATCCAGTGATCGGGCCGGGCGATGGCGATGTAGTTTCTGATTTCCATGCGTAGTTTTGTCCTTTGTGGAATTTGTGAGGAGATTCCCTCAGGTTCGAGGTGCGCTATCAGCCCCTGTTTTCGCAGGCTTCAACCTATCGACGAGGACCAGTACACCGGCCGCCGCGAGAGTTAATAGCAGTGGTTGAATCGGCAACGTGAAGCGCACCTGGCCGATGATCGCGGCATGGAAGATCGGGAAAAAGATAATGAACGCGACCGGCAGCCGACGCCTAGTATTACCCTTCAACGCCCTCCAGCCGGTGATGGCCAGTACGATGGCCAGCCCGTTAATAGCCAGCATGGCCAGCGAAAAGAGCGGCGAGGTGGATAAATACCAGAACTGAACGAAGCGTATCGGATAACTGCCAAAAAAATAAAGTGGATTGCGAGAATATAACTCAACGTAATGCGCGAGCACAGCCTTCTCGATTATCAGTTCTTCCCGCAGGGATCCCCTGGTTCCCCCGTAATAATTGATCGGAGGATAGCCCTGCTCCTCGGTGATGCGCGGGAACGCATCGAGCGCCTCCTGAATCGACTTACCGGTTGAAAGTGGGCTTTGGAAAGCGGTTCGAACGTAATAGTCGCCGCACACCAACGGCATCGCCAGGGAGGAATGCACGGGGATCAGGCGTCCCGTTACCGCCATATTGCGGGCCGTCCAGGGGGCGATGAGTAAAACGGCCACGGCTGCGGCCACGGCGCACAGGCCGAAGGATCTGGCAAGCCCCGCCCTCCTGATCAGCAGCAGCAGGAAGGCAACGACAATAAATAGGATGGCGAACGACTTGATGTAGGAAGCGGCAGCAATCGAAAGCCCGAAGGCAACGGCCCTGGCAACACCGGGTTTCTCGACCAGCCTGTCGGCGAGGATGAAGGCGATCAGGCAGACGAATGTAAACGGGATCTCCATCAGCAGCCGCGGTGCGTACCAGATGGCCAGGGGGTGGAAAGCGATCAGGCCGGCGGCCAGCAATCCAGTGCCCTCGTTGTGCAGCCGGCGCGCAAGCATGTAAGTCAGGAACACAACGCCGCCCGAAAGGAAGCACTGCGCGATCTGGGCGGCGACGACATTGTGCCCGCCCACAAGCAGGTAGATGAGGGCCAGCAGAGCCGGGTAGCCGGGACCGCGGATGACGCTCTCCTCGCCATGGGTCGCTCGAAAGCCGCGGCCCTGGGCCAGGTTCCAGGCCAGATCGTCGTACTCGTCGGGGCTGACCACGAGGCCGAACTGGTCCTGCAGTGACGGAAAGATGGCGAATGTGAAAACGAGGCAGACGACGACGTTCAATGCGGCCAGGATAGCCGCCCATCCGCCCGCTCTGCGCGAGATTATCACTCACCTACTCCTACTTGAACGCTCGGGATACGCCTGGACGTCATTGCTCGACCGGATGCCAGCCATTAGCATCAAGCCGTCCCGGCAGAACTTTGCAGCAACAGAAATAATCCCTTCTACTGAGATCTCATCGATTAATTTGTAGTTATACTAACGCAGTCTAGAAGAACGTGCCCGAAGATATCAAGCGTTAAAGTCGCGCGCTGATAGTCGTCAATGCGGAAACGGAAAGGCCCCCGGGCGAATCAGCTCGGCTGCGTCGCCCTCGCAGCGGACTACCGTCGACGGCAGCGAGGGCGGCAGAGCTCCCGCGTCGACTAGCGCGTCCAGATCGGCGGCGAATTCGCTCGCGATCTCCTCCGGGTCCTCCAGCGGAGGGCTGCCGCTGCGGTTGGCGCTCGTCGAAGTCAGGGCACCGCCGGCGGCCATACAGATAGCACGGCAGAGCCGCGATGCCGGTACCCTGAAGCCTAGGGTGGCACCGCCCCGCAGCAACGTGCCCGGCAGGTCGCGCCGGACCCTCATCACCAGCGTCAGCGGCGCCGGCCAGTGTCTGAGCAGACCGCGCGCTGCATCCGGTATCTCGTCGCTCCAGCCGCCAAGCCGCGTCGAGCTGTCCAGCAGAACAAGCAGCGGCCAGCCGTGATCCCGCCCTCGCCCCTTAAGGCTGTATATCCGCTCCAGCGACGGCTGCGAAAGCGGATCGCAACCCAGCCCATAGATCGTGTCGGTCGGGTAGGCGACGACCCCGCCGCCTTTCAATATCTCGCCGATCTCCGCCAGCGCCGTGTTGTCGCCCGGCCCGCCGATGCGAATGCGCCGCATACTTCGTCCGTTGCCAATCGGTTTGCCACTTAATAGGATATCATGACCGGCAAAGAGGTACGCGCGTGCGACGGATCAGCGGCAAGAGCAACGCCCTGCTCAAGGATTTCCGCAGGGCTGGCCGCGGCGACGACCTGGCCTTGGTCGAAGGGCCGAAATTGCTTGGGGAGGCGCTCGCGGCGGGCGTGGAGATCCGCGCTGCTCTGGTCGCCGACGCGGCGCTGGAGGAGTTCGAAGAGCTGCTGAGGAGCTGCACCGAGATCGGGGCGGACGTCGCGTCGGCGCCCGAGCGGCTGCTCGCATCGGTCGGCGACGCGGTGACGCATCGGGGAATAGTCGCCCTGGCGGCGCTGAAGAAACTAGAACTGAGCGAGCTACCCCTTTCCGCCGAGCCGCTGCTCGTCGCCGCCGACGCTGTCCAGGACCCCGGCAACCTGGGAGCGATCGTCAGGAGCGCGGCCGCCTTCGGCGCCGAGGCCCTGATCGCCCTGCCCGGCTCCGCCAATCCCTTCGGCGCCAAGGCCATCCGCGGTTCCGCCGGCGCCTGCTTCCGCCTGCCGATCGCCGTGGCCGAAGTAGAGGAGCTGCCGCCATGGCTGCGCGCGCAGGAGATCGCGTTGGTTGGTCTGGATCGCCGCGGCTGCACGCCCCTGACCGATTACGACTTCAGAAAACCGTGTGCTATCATCGTCGGCAGCGAGGGCTCCGGGCTCTCGCCGGAGCTGCTGGGCGCCGCCGACGCCCTGGTAAGCATCCCGATCGCGGGCGCAGTGGAGAGCCTTAACGCCGCCGTCGCGGTCTCGATCGCGCTCTTCGAGGCGGCGCGTCAGCGCGGAGAAGCGAGCTAATTGGCCAAAGAGCTTTTTGACGATCCAGAACAGTCGGCGCCCGGTGTGCCGCTTGCCGAGCGCATGCGCCCGCGTTCGCTCGACGAGTTCGTCGGCCAGGAGAGTATCCTCGGTGAGGGCGGCCTGCTGCGGAGCCTGATCGCCGAGGATAAGCTGAGCTCCGCCATCTTCTGGGGGCCGCCGGGCAGCGGCAAGACCACGCTGGCGCGCATCATCGCCGCCGGCACTTCCGCCGAGTTTGTAGCCTTCAGCGCCGTAACCTCCGGCGTCAGGGACGTGCGCCGCATCATCAAGGAGGCGGCGCTCATGCGCCGACACGACGGGCGGCGCTCGATACTCTTCATCGACGAGGTGCACCGCTTCAACAAGGCGCAGCAGGACGCCTTCCTGCCCGCAGTCGAGGACGGCACCATCGTGCTGATCGGGGCGACCACCGAAAATCCCAGCTTCGAGGTCATCACACCCCTGCTCAGCCGCACCAAGGTATTCGTCCTCGAATCGCTCGCCGCCGACCTCGCCGAG
>CAYOXX010000003.1:0-32671 GCA_964408025.1 uncultured Acidobacteriota bacterium
GTTTACATGCGGGCCGGGGCCTCGATCCCCATGCAGGCAAGCGCGCGGCGGAAGTGTCCGCGGAAGAGCTGCAGCACCACCGTGCGCAGCGCCTTGAGGTTGGGATTCTCTTCGTGCAGGATCGAGTACTTGTGGTACCAAGCGTTGAACTTCTGGGCCACGGAGTAGACGAACTTGGCGAAGAGCGAGAGCTCCATGCCGCGTACCGCCTCGGCGGCTATTGCCGGCAGCCGGGCCAGCATCGAAACCAGCTCCCAGGTCTCGTCGCCGCCCCCCTCATCCCCCTCTAACGCCGACCAGTCGACGCGGTCGGGCATACCGTCCACATCCGCCTCGGTCAGACCGTCGACCTCGGCCAGCTTGCCGAAGATGTTGTTGGCCCGCACCATGGCGTAGGAGATGTAGGGACCGCTCTCGCCCTCGAAGGCCAGCGCTTCGGCGAAGTCGAAGGCCAGCACGCGGTTGCGGCCGTACTTGATCATGAAGTAGCGCAGCGCCCCCACGGCTATCGAATGCGCGGCGGCCCCGATCTCCGCTTCGCCGAAATCGGGATTGCGCCCGGCCACCTCGCCGCGGGCCTTGGCCTCGAGCGTCTCGAACAGGTCGTCCGCCTTGATGCCCAGGCCCCGCCGGCCGCTCATGGCGATGAACGGCTTATCCTCCTCGCCCGGCTCAAGCTCGACGCCCAGCTCCCGGCAGCTCTCCGGCGTCAGGGCCACCTTCTCGTAGCTGAAGTGGTGGTAGCCGGCGGCCAGCTCGTCGCCCGCAACCGCCCGCACGCTCTCGGCGACCACGCTCTGGGTGTACTCCTGCCCGACGTCAATGACGTTGTAGATCGCCGCCGCCGGAGTCGAGTCGTACTCCTCCGCAGTCCCGGTCCCGGAGGTGGTAGAGAGGAGCCGCTGCCCGTTTTCGTAGGTGTGGAAGTGGCGGTAGGGGAAATCGCGCCCCAGGAGGCCGAACTTCCAGAGGTGGTAGGCGATATCCTTTCCGACGTAGGTTACCGTGCCGTCGCTGCGCACCACGATCTTGTCGGGGTCGTCCATGTCGGCGAACTCGGCGCTGTCGCTGAGGTCCATCACCCAACAGCCGGCGTTCTTGCCCTCCTCGGCCAGGTAAAGCGATCCGGAACTGCTGAGTAGCTCGAAGGCGGTATCCCAGAAGCGGCCGCGCATGATGTCGCCCTCCCAGACCAGGAGCTCGTAACGGATGCCGAGCCTTTCCATCGTGCGCAGGTGGCAGCGCACGACCCTGTCGGCGACGACTTTTCCTGTCTGTGCTTCTATCCCTTCGCCGGTTTCCAATCCGTGAAGGGTGGAGCGCCGCATACTTAGACGTGATTCATCCTCCCTGTAGAACTCGCCCACGCGGGCGTAGAGGTCCCAGCAATAGTGATCGAACGGCTCCGGCAGGGCCTTTACTTGCTCAAGACCTATCTTGTCTATTTGGAGGAAACCGACGACCACGTCGGCCACCTGCACGCCTGTGTCGTCGATGTAGTTCTGCACCCGAACCGGCCGGCCGAGGTAGCGCAGCAGGCGCACCATAGTGTCGCCGAGGCAGGAGTTACGGATGTGGCCGATATGCGCAGCCTTGTTCGGGTTCACCGAGGTGTGCTCGACCGTCACCGCCGGGAGCGACTCGTCGGTGCGCGGCTCCTCGTCCCGCGTCGCGTAGAGGGCCCGCACCGCCGCCTCGCGGTCGAAGAAGAGGTTGATGTAGCCGGCTCCGGCGGCCTCCAGGCGCACCACGCCGGGCGGCGGCGGAACCCGCTCCACCACTTCCGCGGCGATCTGCCGCGGGGCACGTCGCAGTTCCTTGGCCAGGGCGAAGGGGAAGTTCATCGCCAGGTCGCCCAGCTCGATGCGCGGCGGGTACTCGAACTGGAACTCACCCGGGTCGGCGCCAGTCGCCTCGCGCGCCGCCGCGCGGAAGTATTTGCGCAGCTCGTCCTGGTCGAATAGCTTCATAGCACTGACTTCGCTTTGCCCTCGAACGTGCCGAGGTGGCCGGTGTCGTTCCAGGCGTGGCAGGTCCAGCGGTCGCGGCGGTGGTAGAAGGAGGAAACCGATCCGTTGGTGAGGCTGAAGGCGGTCGATACGCCGACCGGGACCCCTACCAGCGCTGCCAGCGTCATCCGCACCACGCCGGCGTGGCTGACCACGGCGATCTCGCAGCCGTCCGCACTGCCGCCCAGGATCTCCTCGAGGGCCGCTGAGACGCGGTCGAGGAGCTGGTTCATCGACTCGCCGCCGGGCGCCGCCACCTCGGGCTCGCGCAGCCAGGCGAGGAACTCCTCCCAGCGTGTGCGCTTGATCTCCTCGAAAAGTAGACCCTCGAACTCGCCGCAGTTCAGCTCCTGTAGCCCGTCGTGGATCCGCACCTTGGCGCCGATCGTTTCGGCGATCGTCTCCGCCGTCACCTGGGCCCGCTTCAGCGGGCTCGAGTGGATCACCTCGATCCCGGAGCCCGAGAAGCGCTGCGCCAGCGCCTCGGCCTGGAAGACGCCGAAGGGGGTCAGCTCGCTGTCGTGGCTGCCCTGGACGCGGTCCTCCTTGTTGTAGTCGGTCTCGCCGTGGCGGATGGCGTAGAGAGTTGTCATCGCAGGCTTCCAATAGTTGCGAAGGCAGAGTTTAGCACAGCCGCGAGGGATTTAGCCCACATATTGCACAAGGTTTGGCCGACCCTGGTGTTATATGATTGATATGTTGATCTTGCCGGCGCTCTCTCCACGGGACTGTGATGTTACATATTGTCACCGGCGAGCTGATTTTCCCGAAGGTCGCGGCGAGGGCGGTTTTGGACCTGAAGGCGTGGTTAGAACCACGTCGAGGGTCCAAAATCGGCCGCAACAAAGAGATCCGGGAAAAGGGGCCGCCGGACGGCTGAATCTTGTGCAATATGCGGGTTAGGAAGGCCGCTCGCCCCCGGCGAAGGGGGCCTCGGGCAGGAGTTCCCGGAGCGCCCAAGAGCGGACGGCACCGCCGGGGTTGGCGGCGACGACGCGGGCCTCGGCGGCGAACTCGGCCAGGACCTGGCGACAGGCGCCGCAGGGCGCCACAGGCGGCTCGGCGTCGGCGACCACGGCCAGCGCCAAGATGTCGGTGCGGCCTGAGGATACGGCGGCGAAGATCGCCACCCGCTCGGCGCAGATCGTTAGGCCGTAGCTGGCGTTCTCGATGTTGCAGCCGCAGAAGACCGAGCCGTCGGCGGTCAGCACTGCGGCGCCGACGCGGAAGCCGCTGTAGGGCGCGTAGGCCCGCTCGCGCGCCTGCGTGGCCATCGCGATCAGTTGGCTATCGTCCATGCGCTCTAAACCTCCCACTCCAAAACTGTGGCATTATAAAGCAGCGAAATCGCTCGGGGGGGGAGGAAAATGAGCGCGGGAGACGATATCGCCGGGAGCGAGCGGGTCGCCGACGCCGGCGGTCGTCAGTACCACATCGACTGCGCGCCGGGCGACCTGGCGCCATACATCCTGGTCTGCGGCGACCCCGAGCGCGCCGAGGTGGCTGCTGGGCTCCTGGACGACGTGAGGCTGCGGCGCCGCCACCGCGAATTCGCCACCGTAACTGGCCTCTACCGCGGCGTTCCGGTATCGGCCGTATCCTCCGGCATAGGCTGCGACAACACAGAGATCGTCGTGGTCGAGGCGGCCCAGTGCGTCGAGCGCCCCGTCTTTATCCGCGTCGGCTCCTGCGGCGCCATCCAGCCCGAATGCGCCGTGGGCGACCTGGTGATCAGCGACCGCGCCATCCGCCGCGAGAACACCAGCCTCAACTACGCTGCCGACGACCACCGGCCCCGCTCCGACCCCGGCGTGCTCGCCGCGCTGGTCGAAGCCGCAGACGACCTCGGTTACCGTCGCCACGTCGGCACCACCTGCTCCACCTCCAGCTTCTATGCCGGCCAGGGGCGGCGGATCGACGGCTTCCCGATTCGTTATCCCAGCCTGGTTGAGGAGCTGCGCGAGGCCGGCGTACTCAACTTCGAGATGGAGATGAGCACCCTCTTCACGCTCGCCGACATCAGCACGCTCGGCCTGCGCGCCGGCGGCCTCTGTGCCGTGTTCGCCAACCGCGCCACCGGCGAGTTCATCTCCAACGACCAGATGCCGGAGGCCCAGGAGCGCGCCCTGAGGGTCGCCCTGCGGGCCGTAGAGATCCTCGCCTCTCATTAATCAGGCAGGACAGGCATTTTTTATTTGTTATGAAATCAAGTGAGACAAACCCGACAGGACGCTCTGCGTAAGCTGGTCTTGTAACCATCTGTGCGGGTCGGGGGAGAGCGATGATAAGGGATTACACTGCCTTGGAGCTCGATCCCTTGGCGGCGTGCTCTGTAGATCTATTGATCAGCCGCGTGTAAAGGTCACGCAGGTGGTTGCCGACACTGTTGAGGTCGTGCGCCTCGGCCAGGGCTCGGGAGCCGGTGCGGAGCTTCTTGCGCAGCACGTCGTCCTCGGCCACCGCCACCAGCCTCTGCGCGAATCCCTCTACTGATTTGGCCTTGAGGCAGTTGAGTCCGTCGGTCAGGAATCCCTCGTATTCCGGTATGTCCCTGACGACGAGTGGCAGGCCCAGCGCTGCGCACTCGAGGATCACCATCGGCTGGTTCTCGGTGTAGGAGGGGAAAAAGAGGGCGTCTCCGGCCGAGTAGGCCCCCTCGATATCGCTCACGAAGCCGGGTAGGTGCAGGTTGGGCGGCGGGTTGTCCAGCGTTCTCTGCACGACGATGTTCTGCGTCAGCATCTTCCCCCACATCTTGCCGTACCAGGCGAAGTCGTATTGCGGCAGCGTGGCGGCAATCTTGAAGAAGTCGATGACCCCTTTGCGCTGGATCAGGTGCCCCGCCGAGAAGAATGTGAACTTCTCCAGGCCCAGCTTCTCGCGAAAGATCTTACGTTTCTCCTCGTCGAAGCGCATCCCGCCGCTGTCCGAGGCGTTGGAGACCACGTGGATCGGCACCCGCACCCCCAGGCCGCCCAGCGTCCGCTTGGCGAATCGCGAGCAGGTGAATACGGCGTCGGCCTGGTTGTAGTAGTAGCGCAGGTAGCCCTCGAACATCGGCGCCAGCAGGTTGGAGAAGGTGAAGCTGTCGCGAAAGTCGTGCGCGCCCATGCTGTGGGCGTGGCAGACCACCGGCACGCCGCGCTTGCGCGCCCGCATCACGTAGTAAATCGATTTGGGGCCGAAGAAGTGAGTGTGCAGCAGGTCGTGGGGATTGCGCGGGTCGTCGGTCACATCGATGCCGGCCCCCCGCAGGGCCGCCACGTGGTTCTCGAAGGCGGTCCTGAAGCCGGACTTGGCAACCAGGTCTCCCCCCTCAAGGAACAAACAGACCTTCATTCTCCACCCCAGACGCCCATGCTAATCCGCTTGGTCTTATTCTGACGCAATCTCATTCAGAGATCAAGAAAAGTCTCCAGACCCCTTCGGCAATTCCTCCTGAGCCGGGCGACGGGCTTCTCGGGATTGGCTGTCAATAGCTCTGATTACGAGCGCTGTCGGCCTATCAAGCGATTTCAGGAAACCCTGTTCGCGCCGCGTCGTTCGCGGAGTTGAATTACCTGCTGCTGCGGGCCGTCGCCGGCGCTATACTCTCGTAAAGCGCCTTGAGGAGGAAGCTGATGAGAGTTCTGCTTGCCGTTGCGCTGGCGGCGCTTTGGCCGCTGACTGCGGCGGCGCAGGAGCCCTACCGCGGGCCGTTCACGGCCGTCGAGGAGACCGCAGCCGGGCCGCTCTATGTAACGCCGATCTACCACGGAAGCCTGATGTTCGAGTTCGGCGGCCTCGTGGTTCACGTCGACCCATATTCCCGCGGCGACTACGAGGGGCTGCCGCTGGCTGATCTGATCCTGCTCACCCACCACCACCGCGACCACCTCGACATCCCGCTCATCGAGCGGCTCAGCAAGCCCGGTACGATTGTCGTCGGCACCGAAATCTGCGCCCGGCAGCTGCCCGGCATCCAGGTGATCGGCAACGGCGAGAGCGGCACCTTTGCCGGCGTCGCGGTCGAGGCTGTGCCGGCCTACAATATCGTGCGCGAGCGCAGCCCCGGCCTCAAGTACCACCCGCGTGGCGAGGGCAACGGCTACGTCATCGACTTCGGCGGCCTGAGGGTCTACGTCGCCGGCGACACCGAGTGCATCCCCGAGATGGATCAGCTCGGCCCCGTCGACATCGCCTTCCTGCCCTGCAACCTGCCATACACGATGCCCGCCGAGGAGGCCGCCGAGTGCGCGCGCCGCATCCGGCCGCGTATCTTCTACCCCTACCACCAGGGCGACACCGACCCGAACCGGCTGGCCGAGCTCCTGGCCGACGAGCCGGAGATCGAAGTGCGCGCTCTTCCGCTGCACTAGCGTCTGAAGGGGTGGGGGTGCTTGATCGGCGGTGCGGGTGCCTCTATAGGTCTTGATATTAGACCTCCGGGCAGATTGCTGCTTAGCCTCCTACTCGGCGACCGGAGCCTCGCAGGCCGGCGCGGCCACCTTGCGCCCCTGGTGCTTCTCTCCGGCGACTGCCGTGCAGGATGAACCGCCATTCTATTTCCAACTATATCTGGGGCAATCTCCACAGGAATTGGGTACAAATGCCTATTAAGCCTTCCCCGATATCGGCCGATAATTAGGATAGGGATTGGAGTTGCTTGGGCAATATTCGTTTCTCTCTTGGTTAAGGTAAAATGACGATAGGAGCTGTGGACAGGCGCGAATTCCCGCGCATGGAAGTTGATTGCCCAGCGTCGGTCGAATATCGTCACAACGGCGGGACGATCAGTGAGCAGTCTCGCATCTTAAACATCAGCGCCGGTGGAGCCTACCTGGCCACAGGCCGTATGCTTTCTCCCGCACAACTTGTTCACCTATCAGTTCCCATATCTGACGGTGCTTTGTTCAGAGTACTGACTTTAGGCAAAGAAGGTTTCTCCTCGTCTGTAACCCTGGAGGCCGAGAGCGAGGTAGTGCGCACCTGTTTTGATCCCAAAATACCCGGGAGGTTCTGCGCTGCTGTCCGGTTCCTCGAACGGCTTCGCATTTCTCAGTGAAGGAGAGATTCGGCGATTCCGTTTGAACTGCGGCGACCATATCACCGGCCATCCGTTTTCGAATCAGCATGCCGCGCTAGCCCGCATATTGTACAAGTTTTGGCCGGCTCTGGTGTTAAGTGATTGATGTGTTGATCTTTCCAGCGCTCTCTAAACGGGACTGCGAGGTTACATGTTGTCACCGGCGAGCCAATTTTCTCGAAGGTCGCGGCGGGGTCGGTTTTGGACCCGCAGGCGTGGTTAGCGCCACGTCGAGGGTTCAAAATCGGCCGCAACAAAGAGGTTCGTAAAAAGGGATCGCCGGACGGCCAAAACTTGTACAATATGCGGGCTGAAGGGGATAAGCAACAAGGCTATTGTAATGATCCGGCGATGCCACGATTCCTCTCGGTGGATTCCCACGTCACATCGCTATATTAGTGCCTGGATGGCTTTCAGGGAGCGAAGCCTGCGCCCGGATTTGTGTGGGGAGCCCCCACTTCTGCTTACGGTAGACGCGACTGCACGTCAATCGGAGTAGCCGAACGTCTCCTGGAAGTTCCTCATCGACTTGGTTACACGTTTTGCGAATGCCAGGCGATGTGTCGAGGTTTCGCGGTGCCTGCGGTCAACACTCCGGTCCGTAATCTCCCGATCGTGCCTGTCTACCTCGTAATCCCGCGCGAAGATGTCCATACATCGGTTGGGATCCCCTGTCAGGGGCCACGACAACCATTCCTCCAGCAAACTCTTCCTCATCGGGTCGGCAACAAACCTCTCGTAATGGACAACACATGTCCGTTCGCCCGGCCAGCTTTCGGCCAGCTTCATCACGGCCCTGGCTGAGTCGCACAGACGCTTTGCAAGCCATTCCTCGTCCTGGCCGGCCCGAGGTGTGAGTTCCTGTTTCTCCAACATGCTGATTGCCGCGTCCCCGATGTCGCGCACTACCAGGACGACTTTGCGGGGATTGAAAAGAGCAAGCAGCCTATCGTAGCCGGCGGGATTCACTTCCTTCACGCCCCAGCTTTTGAGCCGGGAGAGGTGAGGGATTAACAGCTTCTCAAAACGCTCTTCTGCGTTGCTTTCGGCTCGCCATCGCTCGCCGCTGATCCGTATGCCGAATCTCTCCGCCTGAATACGCACCTGCTCCGACATGTCGCCGCGGGTTATACCCGGCTCCACGATCAGCCAGCGATCTGGCGGCGTCGTCATCAGGTTGGCCACCAGAGTGCTGCCCGAGCGCGCCACGCCGGCAATGAATACATCCATAGACAGCAAAGCTGGAGTCACCTGTCGTCTCCCGCATCCTCTGTGCGAGTGGTTACAACATCGTGGCACGGGAGCTTCGGGGCAGAGAGATCGCCGACTCTAAGTCGCCCCAGGGATCTATGTTGTATCTCTGCAGCTCCCGCTACCATGAGCACCCGTCAGGCTTCTCCCACGCCGATATCTTTAGTCAATGCCGGCACTTCTCTGGCATAGCCGAACCTGTCGAAATCCGGGTCCCCCCACTCCAGAATCGCTTCGACCGCTGCGGGGGTCAGGTAACGCTGCGCGGGTTTTCGATCAAAGAAGGTTATGTTCAACGCGGGTAGATCCGCCGGCGGATCTTCAACGAAAGGTAGCTGCGCGAACTCGTGCCGAAATTTCTCGAGATGCAGGACGCGATCGAACTCTATCGGGCTTTGCCACTCTGTTTGGTTTTGGATCAAGCCCGGTCGTTCCTTCTGCCGTACGACCCATTTAATAAACACCTCGAAGTCGTCGCCGTTGCCACATTGTTTTCGGAAACCGTACCTGTCCTTGCCGCGCATGCACGTACTCCACCAGATGGATACGGCGCGAACGAACAGATTCCTGCAGATCGTAAAGGTGAACCTGTCTGGATCTATG
The DNA here is from genome assembly GCA_964408025.1 of uncultured Acidobacteriota bacterium. GTDB lineage: Bacteria > Acidobacteriota > DATKUA01 > DATKUA01 > DATKUA01 > CAYOXX01. Next base: position 8,929 of record CAYOXX010000003.1, read on the forward strand.
AATCTGGGATCGCGACAATGGTAGTCTCCAACCCGCTTCCCACAATAGTGCTTCGTCAGCAACTCGTACATGGTGTTGGTGGCGCACTTCATCGTGCTGACGAATGTGTAGCTAAGCTTCTCGCTGACGACCATCGACTTCCTTCAATCAACGCCTACCAATTCGCGTATCGCTTCGCACGTCGCGGGGAACAGCGGCTCCCCATCGACTCCGTATTCTCACCGAGGACGGCAGTACTTCCTGGCGGCCTTGTGCTCCGGCTTCAGATGAGTCTGCGGCCGCACCTGGCCGCCCGAAACATCGGCTTTGAACCTGCGCGAGGCTTGATGGTGCTCGATCACCGGTAGGTGATCCTCGCCGGGATCGATTTCCCAGTCGTAGATACGGGTGTAGGCCTGGGGCAACCACAAGGTCTCCAGCGGGAACTCGCGGACGGTATCCTCCCAGGCAAGATCGAGGTGGATCTGATCCCAGGTGAGAGGATCGGCGGCAGACCGCTCCGCCCACTTCCGCAGGAGCTTCTCCGCATTCTCGGTCGAGTTGAAGAACAAAGTACCGCTGGAGAACTGCCAGCCGTAAACCTTGTGGATCGCGAAGTCGCTTGTGGCATCCGACAGCAGCGTCGGCAGCCGATGGAAGATCGCGTCGGCGTCGACCCAGAGCACCGGTTTGCCCAGCTTATTCCAGCTCTCGAGAACGAAGTCGGCCTTCAGCGCACAGTTCTCCTCCCACGATTCGCGGGGCGCAATGCCGACGATCCGGTGCTCCAGCCCCAGGGACAGCAAGCTGGACTCGAGGTTCTTCGCCTCGTCCTCGTATGGGGTGCCGATGGTGTAGAAGCTCAGCACCACCGGCAGAGATCTTCCCTCTTCGAGTTCGGGACACGAGGGCTGCTGCCGGGTGCCGCCCCACCAGAGGTGGGAAGAGGACGTGACGGAACAGCCGCCCATGCTCCCGTGGTCGAATAAGCCGTCTTTCAGCACGTCGAATTCGGTTTGTTCCGAACCGATTACTACCAGCGTGTCGTCCGGTCCCATTTGCGACCGCAGTAATTCCGCGCGATACGGGTCGAGCGGATCGGCCACGCACACCAGCCGCGGACCTGCGGGGCGGCCGATGTCGAGATCGGGTTCCACGAAGGCCGTTTCGCTTTTTCCCGCCGCCAGAGCGAGCACTCTGCGCCGCTGGGTTTTACCCAGGTAAGATCCCCGGTGTCGCAGGAACGCCTTCAGTCGCCTCTCGATCTGCAACGGAAGAACCGATATCCGGTTTCCGCGTGAGCCTACAGCCGGGGATTTCCCCTGCGACCGCTTCCACGATGTCGCTTTACGGGCATTCGACTCTGAACGGCTTGGTTTCCTGATCCTGGCCACTACCAGGCTCCCTTCAGCGCGTCGGTCGGCGGTTTCGTTATGTACCGCCTTGGCTTCAGGATTCCCATTCGGAGTCGACGCCGAAACGGATTCCAAACTATAGACAGATTCGATATCGAAGAACTCTTCTACCGACGAAATGAAGCGCGAACGGAGGTTATTACCGGTCTCATGCGCACCGGGCGGCCGGTCGGCACGAGACGATAGGATAATCAAGCCGCCGGGCCTGACCACCCTGTTGAGTCCCGTCAACAGCTCTCTCAAGCCCTTCGCTTTCCCCGGTGCCTGAAAGCGAACTGCGGCGTCAAATTTCCCCAGGCTTTCAGGAGGTTTGCCGGCTTCAGCTACCTGAAAGTGTACGCTGTCGATCTTGTGGTTTCGGTTGGCGTAATCAATGTTGTTCGGGTCGCCATCCAGGCCCAGCACCTCCGCCGCGCCCCTCAAGCGCATCAGCCGCGCACCAAAGCCGGTGCCGCAGGCGGCATCGAGCACTCTCATTCCAGGGAGCCTTTCGGCGGCTGATGCGTAGAAGTCCAAGTTAAGAAGAAGTCCGCCAAAAGAGGAAGTCGGGTTGTGGCCGGCCTGTCCCTCCTGACCCACCTCTGGTTGCTCGAGCGACCGGTCGTTCTCCATCTCTCGGTTTGTATAAATACGCTTAACCGCAACGGCGATAAGTCTATGGGGATTAATCTCCTCCAGGAGTTTTATCTCGAAATACGATTCCAGTAGCAGGCGGAAACGCTCTTCGGAAAACCGGCCGGGACTTATGGCACTGCAATCGGGATTAGATTCCACCGGCACTGTTGCAACGTAGTACCCGCCAGGCTTCAGCACCCGATGGACTTCGCCCACCGAGAGCTCCGGGAATTCCAGCTTCTCGAGGTCGTCGATCTGGGTTACCAGGTCGAAAACGTCGTCGCGGAATAGCAGACGCTCGGCACTACCGAATGTGAAACTGATCTTTTCGTTCGCGTAATGGAAGCGAGCGAGGCTCAGTGAATTTGGATCATCTTCTACTGCGTAGACATGAGATGCCCTGTCCGCGAGCAAGCTGGCGCCGTAGCCGCCACCGATGTTCAACGCCATTCCATTCAATTTCAGATGGGCTATTGCGGTCTTGAAGACCCGATCGAGATAGGCTCGGCCGCCGGAATCCGAAGTCTCGTCGCCTTCGCCGTGGGTGATCTTCCCGTGCGTGACCGGGAACAAGCCGGGATTTGCTTTCACGAAGTTATGTAGTGAAGTCAGCTTCCCGTCTCGGGTGGCGATGAACGCCGACCGGAAACCACCGAGGAGTGCGAAGTCGATCAGGTGCTCAAATCCTCTTCCGTCTTCATTGTTGATCGGAATGATAACCGCCGTTTTGCCGCAGTCGACAAACGATTCAAGCTGATCCCGCATCCGGCGAGGCGTGAATCTGTCCCCTCGGTATGGAATCACCGCACTCCCCTTCTCATACCGGTCCAGGTTGTCCTTGTTGGCTTCCAGGACCGACAGCTTCTTCAGGCGAAAGATCTTTCGCACGGCCTTCAGCACCGCCTGAAACGATCCCCAGGGGATACAGCGCGGGATCAGGATCGAATCGTAGTCGCCGGTAATGTCGTCCAAGAGGGATTCTGATTCCGCCTTGAGTCTGGTTATCTCAGTGTGCAGAAATCTGAACTCGCCGTAATGTTGTTTGAGAACGTCTTCCGCCTGCACGGGATTCAATAATTCAACCGCGTGCGAAATCTCCCAGTTATCCAGTTCGAGGAAGAAGTCCGGCGAGTAGTCGGCGTCCTTCCATCTCTTGAGCCAGCCGCTGAGGTAGCTGCCATCGGCGGTCAGCGATTCCAGCGTATGAATGTAGCGAAAAGTGAGGAAGCGCAGCAGCGCCATCCTGCTCTCGACCGGCGCGGGCTGGACTTTGTCCAAATCGCTTAGTCTATTGTTGCCTAGAGCTGCCAGGTTGCTGTCGCCGAATGCCGCCAGCGTCTTGCCCCAAAGGTAGGCATGGATGCCGACGGTCGAGCTGATGGTCGCCACGGCATCCAGCTCCGGCATCAGGAACTCCGACGACATGTGGGCCATGTTTCGCGGCAGAAAGATCAGGTTGGGCCATTCGGATTCGAGCTGCTTCTCCAGACTCGGCGGGAAGTACATCCCCACGCGGCAGGTTATGCAGGCGGCCCAGCCTTCGGGCAGCTCCGAGAGCCAGCTCATTATCGTCTCTGTGAGGGTCGCCGGCTTGAATGCCCCCTCGATTGTGGGCCAGTCTCCAGGTTGGAGCGCAAACAGAACCACCTTCCGCCCGCCGCTCTTGCTGCGGATGAAGTTGGAAAGGTGCCTGGTGTAGGTGTGAAAGCGAACCGGATCGTCAAAGTACGTCTGGAAGAGGTCCTTTAGTTGCGCCAGCGTCTCGCCTGCCATCGGGGCTGCGTTTATCTCGTCCAGCTTTGTCACCAGCATGCTCTCTCTCTGGTGGCCGAGGGGATCGAAGAAGAGAGAATGTTTGGTGAACTTTCGCAAGAGAGGACTCATCTCGGTGAAGAGAATCGCCGAGGGCTCCAGGGCCGCCCTCAGGTAGCGATTCTGCGTGAATGAGAAGGTCACTTGCGGCTGGAACTCCTCGCCGGCACGACGAAGCAGCGCCTCGAGCGGCGGGTTTGCCGCATCGGCGGATTCGGGAAGGAATAGGTCTTTGAGGTATCGCTTCTTATCGAACTCGAATGCCTGGAGCAGATCTTTCTGTTCGGCGACCAGATACCAATCCAGGTAGTCGCCGAGCCTGGATTTGAGCGAACCACAGAGTGCATCGCTCGAGACGAGGCCGAAATGGTCGCCCGTCGCGGCCAGCTTTGAAGCCCTGACAATGCCCTCTATCCAATCGGTCCAGGTCAGCATCTCCAGGGGGTTATCCCTGAATGTTACCGGCTCGACGTAGAAAAGAATCCTGCTCATTCGCTCCGCTAGGCTCCGAAAACGTTCCTAGTATCGAAGGCTTCCGTACAGATTGATCACCAAGTATAAACCGCCCTCCCTAATCGTATCGGCCGCCCGACGAGATCCTTTATTTTGTTCCAGCTCAGCTTACCAAAAACCTCCCGTAGTTTTGTGTTCATGGTAGCTTACCGGCCCGACGGCATCCGCTCTCGGGCTTTATTGTCCATCGACGAACTTGAAATCCGGAGCTTTCCCGAGAAGGTAGAGAACCAGTTTTTCCAGCCGTTCTCCCGCCTTTCCGTCGCCGTCGTAGTTGAAGTCCCTCGCCAGACGCCGCATCGTCTCGACATACACGCCGCGGTAGCCTTCGTCCTCCAGCAATCCCAGCAGCCGCATCAACTCCTCGAATTCCGTCGCCTTGAGCACCGGGTGGCGGTCCAGGAACAGCCTGTCGTGCCAGCGCGGGTGGATGTCGATCACCGGGGCGCCGCAGATCATCGCCTCTACTCCGAGGCCGGAGCCGTAGACGAGGGCGCAAAAGCAGTGCCTGAGCAGGGTTTCCGCATCCGTGTCGACTACCGCGATCCGATCGCCCAGGCCGCTCTCGGCGATCTTTCTTCCGAACCAGCCGCTGGTACCGAATCCGTAGTGCCTGTGGAGAGGGTGCAGCTTGACGACGAGGCCGTATTCGGGCCGGGCTCGAAGCATTTCGAAACAGTTCTCCAGCACCCGCAGCGGCTCGCTCAGGCTACGCCAGTAGTTGCCGGAGCTGCCGGGATCAAACCAGGTCCATGCCAGCAGGACGGGCTTGAGGCCGCGCGGCAGCAGCTTTGGGAAGGGATTCTCCGCAGCGCGGTGGCGGTACAGTCCGTCCCAGGCCGGATTGCCGACCAGTGCCTGCCTGCTGCCTCCGCGGCCCTGGAGACGCTTCAGGGATTCACGACAAATCACGGCGTTCACGTCGGCGGAGTGATGGTCGAGGAAAGTGTAGGCTGCACGGATGCCGTGTTCGACGTGCAGCGAGGTGATGCCGGATCGACTCGCCAGCGCGAACGCCATGCGCGACTCCGGAGTGAACTCGTTGCCGCTGATGATCAGTTTCGGCTCGAATCTCGCTATGGCTGCGGCGCAGGCGTGCGCGAAGCTGGCGGCTGAAGGCAGAAATCTGCCTAGGCGGGAGCGCAGCCTGTCCTCGTCTAGGTCGCTGAATCCTGCTGCTGTAGCTTTCCGTACTATCTCGTCGGAGAATCTGCGGACTACTCGCTCGACCTCGTCCGCAGCGGAGGCGAGGGCATCGTTTGCGGCCGAGGATATGTCATCGGAGAGAACCGACGGCACCGGTGGCTCTATCCCGGCAAGTCGCTGCCGGTCCAGCGTGAGAACGCGCACGCCGTGAGCGCGTAGGGTATCGACGAGGCCGCCGTGAACGCGCGGGAACAGGTTTACTACCAGGACAGTTTCATTCATGATCGTCCCGACGCTCGATCTGTTCCAGAAGATCGTCCATCAGGATCGCCGCCAACGACTTACCCAGCAGCGGCAGGATATTCACATCCTCCACGACCAGCGATGCTTCCTCGTCGGAGTCCTGCGCCGACACCGCGCTGTAAGCGAGTCGGTCGATTGCTATCATTTCTTCGTGAGAAGGGATAAAGCGGTCGCGCCGATAAGCCTCCAGCAGGTCCTCCTGGCGCCGGCGATACGAAGTGCCGCATTGCGGACACGTGACCTCGCGATCCCACTCCACGGAGAACCGTTCTTCCTCGGCGAAGCTGCCGCCGCAGCCGGGGCACCTGTAAGTTATATCGAAGTAAAAACAGGAGATGGATCTGATGCCGACGCTTTGTACCTCGATAGCCTGTCCCGGCATGTCCGCACTCCCGAGTCCGCCATTGTTCCCGCCGCAAAATGAAAAATCGATTCGTGATTCTGCGGCGCTGACTTTTTCCCTGCGGCGGATTCAAGTTACCCCGGTAGAACGAGACAGTCAATTATACCCGGCCGCCTTCGGTCCCCGACTTAAGGACGGATCGGCTGACGCGCTGCGCCTCGCGACAGCTCCGCCGGGAGTACCCATCCGCTTTTCGCTTGCAATGAATTTACCGTTATCTATAAGGTAAGTATCCGAGTTTTCCAGCCGGCGCCGGCGGCAGAGTGGATTCGACGGTGGTTATCATGCGGAATCCTCTCTTTCAACGACTGTGATGCAAAGAGTGCCGGGACAGGCCGGTGGACAGGGGACGATTCCGGTAATGTGGTCGTGAGAGCCGAAGTAATAATCCGCGCCGACGGTTCCGAGGCTATCGGTATGGGCCACATCGTGCGCTGTTCCTCGCTGGCGGCAGCCTTGAGCCGGCGAGGAGCCAGTGTGCATTTTGCTCTGCGACCGTCCGCTGCGGCGGAAGAGCACCTCGAGAAGCAAGGGCAGAACTTCACCATCCTGGACGACGCAGATTCACCAGCTGGCGAAACGGAAAGGGTTGTCGAGATCGCCCGGAGGCTGGGGGCGAAAATCGGCGTCGTCGATCATTACTCCCTCGACCCTACGTATCACCGGGCGCTCAGGGAAGCCACCGGCTGCCTGGCGTGCATCGACGACAACTTCCTCGCCTCGAGCGCGGCCGATATCGTGATCAATCAAAACCTGCACGCTGACGCGGAGTCGTACGAGGGAAAGGTGTCGAGTGCTGCTAAGCTGCTCCTCGGTCCCCGCTACGCCCTGCTGCGGCTGGAGTTTGCCCGCGCGCACCGGGAGACACCAGAGATCCACGAAAAGATAGAAAGGGTCCTGATCAGCTTCGGTGGCGGCGATCCGGAAAACGCCACGGCGCTCTGCCTCAGAGGCCTGGACAAGGTTGGCAGGGGGCTTCGAATCGACGCCGTCGTCGGCGCCGCCTTCGAGCATCACGGCGAGCTGGAGGAGCTGATCCCGACGATGGCCTGCGACGTTATGCTGCACAGGGACATCGACTACATCGATCGCCTCATGCTCGAGGCCGATCTGGCGTTCTGCGCCGGGGGAACCACCTGCTGGGAGATCCAGTGCCTCGGCCTGCCATCTATTATCACCGTTCTCGCGGAAAATCAGCAGGCGATAGCTGAATCGCTGCACCGCTACCGCTCAGCGATTTGCCTGGGGCGCCGCGACGACCTCGACGAAAGCGCGTACACGGCTTCTTTTTTGAGGCTGGATGCCGATAAGCAGAGAAGGGGTGAAATGTCCGCCCTGGCCCTCGAGCTGGTCGACGGGCTTGGAGCGGATAGGGTTGCAGCGGAGCTTTACGCCGCACTGTGACCGTCGGTTTATTCAGGCAGGGGCATATCCAGTACCGGTTGACGCATGACGAAGATCGTTACAATAGTCCAGGCGCGCACCGGATCGACGCGCCTTCCAGGAAAGGTGCTCTTACCGCTGGCGGGCGAGCCGATGATACTGCGCATGCTGGAGCGCCTGCGATACAGTCGCCTGTGCGGAAAGACCATCTGCGCCACTTCCGACCTGCCCGGCGACGACGCGGTCGAGCGGACATGCGCGGACGCCGGCTACGAGGTCTTCCGGGGCGACGAAAGCGATGTGCTCGACAGATACTATAGGGCTGCCGGCGGCAGCGACGCTGAAGTCGTCGTCCGCTGCACCGGAGATTGCCCGCTGATCGATCCCCAGGTGGTGGACTCGGTGCTGGAGAAGTTCCTAAAAGGCGGTCACGACTACGTCAGCAACATCGGGGTCCGAACCTTTCCACACGGGCTGGACACCGAAGCGATGAGCTTCGAAGCCCTGGAGCGGGCCTGGAGCGAGGCGAAGCTGCCGCAGGAGCGGGAGCACGTGACCCTCTACATCCGCAACCACCCCGAGTTGTTCAGGCTGGGAAATGTCGAGCGGGACCCACCCTTAAGCCGCTACCGCTGGACCGTGGACCACGAGGAGGATTACCGCCTGGTATCTCGTATCTACGAACAGCTCTACCGGGAGGATAGACTGTTCACGACGTCGGAGATCGTCGCGCTGCTTGAGCGGCAGCCCGAATTGTGCTTAATGAATGATCACCTGGCTGTCTTCAAGTGAGCTGGACTGACACGGTAAGAGAATATGAAAAGAATCTTCTACATGGGAAACAACCGGCTGGGCTGGGAAGTGTGCCGGTGGCTGGTGGAGTCGGGGGAACCGATTGTCGGCGCCGCCTTGCACCCGCCTCAACGGCGCAAGTACGGGGAGGAGATCACCGGCTGCTTGCCCCCCGGCGCTCCGGTATTTCCCGCCGATCGGCTCCATGAACCCGAAATCATGGAAGAAATCTCAGCGCTCGGTGCCGATCTGGGAGTCAGCGTTCTTTTCGGATATATTCTGAGGAAACCGTTCCTCGAAATCTTCCCCCACGGCTGCATCAATCTGCACCCGGCGCTGCTTCCCTACAACAGGGGATCGTATCCCAACGTCTGGAGCATAGTGGAGGGAACCCCGGCCGGCAGCACCATCCACTTCATCGACGCGGGCATCGACACCGGAGACATCGTCGCCCAGCGAGAAGTGGCCGTCGAGCCGGTGGATACGGGCGAGACCCTCTACGGGAAACTCGAGCGAGCGTCCCTCGAGCTGTTCCGCGACACCTGGCCTCTGATCAAAGCTGGCGAGACGACGGCGAGGCCCCAGAGTCCGGACTCCGGCACCAGCCATCGCCTCAAGGACATCGGGAAGATTGACGAGATCAAGTTGGAGAAGAGCTACCGCGCCCGCGACCTGATCAACATCCTCAGGGCGCGCACTTACCCCCCTTACAAGGGAGCCTACTTCGAAGAGGGGGGCAGGAAGGTCTACCTCCGCTTGCAACTGGAATACGAGGAGGAAGAGTGAAACCGCCCCGGCTAAGCGCCAAACGGCGAGCCGGGCGATGGGAGGAGACGGTGAACGGTCCCGAGGTAACCATCGGCAATCGCGCTGTCGGCCCCGGCCACCCGGTTTACGTCGTCGCCGAGCTCTCGGCCAACCACAGCCACGATTTCGATCTCGCGGTCAGGATCATCGAAGCGGCCAGTGAGGCCGGAGCGGATGCTGTAAAGCTGCAAACTTACACTCCCGACACGATAACCATACCCTGCGACAACGACTACTTCCGGATCGGCAAAGGGACCATCTGGGAGGGCCGAACTCTCTACGATCTCTACGAAGAGGCGCAGATGCCGTGGGAGTGGCAACCGAAACTTAAAAAAGTAGCAGAGGACGTCGGCATCGATCTGTTCTCGACGGCGTTCGACGCCACGTCCGTCGACTTCCTGGAGAAGATGGGGGTCCCGGTCCACAAGGTGGCCTCCTTCGAGATCGTCGACATACCCCTGATCGAGAAGATCGCCGGAACCGGCAAGCCGATGATTCTCTCCACCGGGATGGCCTCGCTGGAGGAGATCGGCGAGGCCGTCGAGGCGGCAAGGAGTGCCGGAGCGGAGCAGATAGTCCTGCTCAAGTGCACCAGCGCCTACCCCGCGCCGCCGGAGGAGATGAACCTGCTCACGATCCCTCGCCTGGCCGAAACCTTTTCGCTCCCGGTCGGCCTGTCGGACCACACGCTGGGCACCTCGGTGCCGGTGGCCGCCGTCGCGCTCGGGGCCTGCCTGGTCGAGAAGCACTTCACGCTCTCGCGCTCGAGGCCGAGCCCCGACAGCGCCTTCTCGCTGGAGCCGGGCGAGTTGCGGGAGATGATCGATAACATCCGGAACGTCGAAAAGGCGAGAGGGAAGGTTCGCCTCGGCGCCGACGAGCACGAGAAGGCGAGCCTGGTCTTCAGGCGCTCGCTATTCGCAGTTGAGGACATCAAGAAGGGCGAGCTGCTCAGCGAGCGCAACGTCAGGTCGATCCGCCCCGGCTACGGCTTGCCGCCCAAGCACTACAGAGAAATCCTCGGCCGCAAGGCGGCCACCGACATCGCCCGCGGCACGCCGCTGGACTGGCCGCTGATCGAGGATTGATAAAGGATTCCAATATTGCTGGAGGATGTTCCTTTGATGTCGCCGGCGGAAACGTAAGGGAGACGATGCATGGAAGACCAGGCGTCGGGTGACATCTACGCCACCCCGAAGGTCGTGACCGATTTGGAAGACTGCACCTTCTATCACACGATGGATTTGCCGGGATTCGGCACCGTCGAGGGGACTTGGGATCTACGTCAAGCTCCCGAGGAGTACCTGGGAGGTGTAGATGTCGGGAACAAAAAAGTCTTGGACATCGGCAAGGCCAGCGGCTTCCTTACCTTCTACATGGAGAGCAGGGGCGCGGAGATGGTGGCCTTCGATCTGAATGAAGAATTCGGCTACGACATCGCCCCCGGCAGGTTCATGGACGAGGAGGTCAGAGAGTTCAAGGAAAGGGTGAGAAAATTCAACAACTCCTTCTGGCTGGCGCACCGGGTTCTCAATTCCAAGGCTAAGCTAGTATATGGAAGTGTGTATGATATCCCCCACGGCATCGGTGAATTCGATATCTCTCTTTTCGGATCTGTTCTGCTGCATCTGCGCGATCCGTTTCTGGCGCTCTGGAAGGGTTCCGAGGTCACCCGGGGTACTATCATTGTGACCGATGTACTGTACTCCAGCATGCAGGAATTTACCGATCGTCCGATAATGCAGTTCCATCCGAATATCGGGTGCAAGGGTAATTTCTGGTGGGAACTCTCACCGGAGATTGTAGTTAGATTCTTGCGCGTCCTCGGATTTCCAAGGGCGCAAGTGAGTTATCACCACCAGAAATTACGCGGAGAAGACCGGGCACTGTTCACGGTGGTCGCGTCCGCGGCCTGATAAAAGACCTGCAAAAGACAAGCGGCTAAGGCCACATCAGTTATCAATAAAATATCCGGCGGTTTGCAACTCGGATAGCATGTCAAGCTGAGTAACGGCACCACGCCAGCGCGGATCGTCCGGGAGATAGCAACCGCCGGGCTGCCGGATGCCGGACTTAGCCCAACCGACCAAGTGCGGTGGCAGGCGCCTCCCAAGGAATTCGTATATCGAACGAAGCGTATGCTCCGGTTCAGAAATCAAGTCCTCATGACGCAAGAGAAAATAATCTTCGCCAAACGACGCAGTTCCTGACCTATAGGTTTGTTGGAACGTATACTTCCAAAGCAGCAGAATGCGGAGGAAATCCGCGCATCCTGTCAGATGTTGATATGCCGGCGTCTCGAGCAGACGTTCGGAGAAAGCGTAGCTGGACCAATGCGAGGCTTGCGATACCCTCTCAAAGTAGGTTTCCGAGTTTGGGAACTGATTTTTCCTGTTTTGCCTCTCTCCGAAAAGGTACGAGGTGACCACAGACCGCGGATCGCGAACAATATGGATGAATTTGGCGGTGGGATCGATCTTACGGAGTTCACCTACCTTGCAGTACATGCGCGTGAACTTGATCAGAGTGCTATCGGACTGCTCAACGATGTACTTGATGTAGGCCCGGCAGTAGTCCGGTAACTCTCTCTCGAACTCCAGTTCCGCCTTTCGAGGCGCGCCGTAATTAAGAAGTACGGCATTATCCAGGGAGGGGTAACTGCCCAAAAATGCGGCTTGGAGTTTTCTGATCTTCTCGTAGAAATCTAGCTTGTGGACCCCGCTGCCGCCTCCGTAAATCTTTTTATCGCTAGGTCCGAGCGGTTCGTAATAGCAGTCAAAATCCTCATCCTCCATGAGTACATCAAAGACGATGGTCGTGCCGGAACGGCGCATCCCCTGCATAAAAACATTCATGTATAACCTTTCGATTCTTCAGTCAGAAGTACAGCAGTTCGCTGAACTGTTCGATTGTCCTATCCCATGAGTACTCGCTTTGCAGTTCGATAGTATTGTTGGCCAGCTCAGCGAGCAATTCTGGGTTAGCCATTTGCTCGATGGCGCTGCTTAGTGCGGCCACGTCAGGCTCATACGCGGGGATTCCGGACAACGTTCGATTCGGGTGATCCGGAACCATCATATGCGATTGCACCAGCAGCCCGTTGACGTGGTCCCTAACGTGCTCATTCATGGGGGGATTGTCGTTGGTGATCAACGGCATGCCGAGGGCGATCGACTCGTACAGGTGCAGTCCCATCCCCTCCCAACGGCTCGGCGCGACGCAGGCGTGGCAGGAGGCAAATAAATTGAAATATTCCTCTGTCGGCGCGTCACCGTTGATGACGGTAATCCTCGGGTCCAATTCACTTAAATCTCCGAGAACCTCGCTGATGTTTTTATCTGTCTGGGACTTAACGATCAGCCGGATGTGGGGGCGGGCGGCCTTGCTGAAGGCCTCAATCACAGCCATGTATGGCTTGCGCCTGTCGAAGTAACCTGCCGGGTAGAAGAAGTATATCCCATCCTTCTTCTTCTCCGCCTTGACCTTTAGCAGTTCCGAATGGCACCCCCACGAGACCTTAACGGTTTCCATCCCCAGGCTTTTGTATCTAGGCAACTCGCAATTGTTAAACGAGTAGATGACGTCATAAGCCCTCTTGGCATCTTCCACGTCCTTTTGGGCAAACCTTTCCCACATAAACGTGCCGATTGTCTTGACACCCATAGCTCGCAATTCGGCGATCACGTCGAACTGGTAGTTCTGAAAAAAGAAGGCCGCCTCGATGTCGTTGTCCTCTGACCAGGAAACGTATTCTTCTCTGGCCATGTCATACGTGGAACCCTCGGTCACATCGGGTTGTATCCAGATGTCAGACCTGTCGATGTGAGCGGGGCGTTCAAACTGGTCCGGTGTCGGGCGGGCCAGAATGAACGTCTGGTGACCCAAGCTATCAAAGATCCCTCTAAGATAACGTCCGACTGTCCCCTGGCCGCGGTTATGCCAGAACGTGACAATTCCCACTCTCATTTTTTCCTCTTTCGATTCCAAGCCGCAGGAGAATCCGCACACCGAAAATCAACACCTTCTTGGTTTAGGATCCTGGAGACGAATGCTCAGGAAGGCCCAGCACAAAGTCTCGAGTACTGTTCCCAGCATCACCCCCGTTTCACATGCGATCAGGTCCCCGCCAGCTCCCGGTTTATATTGATCAAACGGTCGTTCCCGCTGATCTGATCGCGTAGCGTTTCGATTGCAGCGACGGCCTCGCCGCGGTCTCCGGCCCCCAGAGCCGCCTCGGCGTACGCCAGGTCGGTATCCTCCAGCCCGAGATAACCCCGTACAGGTTCGAGCGCCTCAACCGCATCGGCATACCTTTGCGCGAGCAGATAGAGTTCGCCTCTCGCCAAAGCGCAGAAAACGTAGTTCCACGCTGGGCCGCGGCGCGCTTCGGGAAGCGAATCGGCGGCCGCGCCCGGGGCGTCTACGGCACTACTCATGGCCTTGAGAATCCCTGGTGAAGGGAGAGCCGCATAACGCTCCTCGAAGGCCCCGACGAACACATCGTCAGCCGGGTTGGGAGGTGTGTCTTGAAAACTCTTTCCGTAGCGCAGAGCGGCCAACGGCGCATAGAGGTTCCAGGGCTCTCGCCACAGAGCCGAGCGGAGCAGCTCGCGCCCATTCTCGATTCGCCCCTGCTCGAGGAGTATTACCCCGTTGAGAAGATCAAAGACTACATGCCGTTGTCCGATGGCATTCGACTGCCGGATAATTCCTTCCGCCTCGTCCAGGCGGCCTTGCCTGAGCCTGATCAGGGCTCTGACCACGGCGGATTGGATGTTTCCCGTCTGCTGCAACTCGACTTCTATCAATGCTTTGAAGGAATCTTCCAACCGGAACTTCCACAACAACATCTCACCGATGAGGTTTTCTCTAGGCATGGCGGCTGGAGATGAATCCGTAATAGATCCAAGTACAGTCTCGGCTCTTTTAAAGTCCCTCTCCCACAATGCCGTTCTCGCTAGAAACACCGCTTCCAGATCCGGATCCCGTCCGAGTTCGACGGACAGCCTACCCGCATCGCAGGCCGCCTGCAGGTCGCCTCTGTACCAGTGAACAAACTTTTTCAAAGTCATCGATTCAATAGAAGGGCCGAACTTCCGATCGTGTTCCTCGGCAATCTCGTAGGCCTCGTCGTAGCGCCCGGTCAGGAACAGGCAGCGCGACCGCATCAGCAGCCAGTCGGCCTGGTGCGGATTTCTTCGGATGAGAGGAACCAGTAATTCCGCCGCGTCGGGCGCGCAGCCGTTGTCCCGCATCATTGCCAGGGTGTGGCGCATCTCCCCGTCATCGTCGTCGCGCAGAGTGTGCCAGTGCTCCAGCAGGTGATGGCGGATCGCCTTCAGGTCCTGCCAATTCCGGGGATCGAGAATCAGCGCCCTCTCGCGTCCGCTGAGGTCGAATCCGCCGCAGATCTTCCACCATATCCTTTCCGCTTCCTCCGTTTCGCCGTCGCCGTTCAACGAGCGCCTGAGCAGCACTCCATAGGTTGGCGAACGCCGCTGGGCCAGCGCCTCGCGCAGGAAGGGGATCGCCTCACGGTGGCACGATATTCTGGCCAGCCGCATGCCGATTTCCGAAGGAACCGTTCCGGGGTCGGGGGCGATTTTCCGGGCCTTGGCTTCAAGTTCCTTGGCCTTCCCTGCGCGTCCGGCAGCCAGCACGTAGGCGGCAAATAGACAGAAGAGCCGCACCCGCTGCTTGGTCCATTCCGGATTATTTTCAAAAGGAAGATCTGCAAGAATTGTCAGCTCGAGGTACCGTTCGGGCTCGACCAGGGCCCAGAGCCTGGCTACGACGTCAACCACTCTTGCCGGATAGTCTCGGCAGAGCGAAAGCAGCTTGCCGGAGAACGATTCTGCCGACAAGCGCCCTTCGGAGAAGCCCACGATCTCCTCTCGCATCCCGCTGATCAGCTCGGCCGGCGGCGGCGCGGACTCCGCCTCTTCCTCTGCCGACTCCGGCAGTTGTTCGGCTTTGTCCGGAAAGCCGATGCGAGCAAGAAGTTCGGCAGCCATCTCCGGTGTCTTGACCCAGAGGACGGGTAGCAGCAATCCGTGTTCCTCCACCAGCTTCTCGACGAAGTCCAGATACTTCCAGGAGAGCTTCAGATAGTGAATGAAGTTATCCTGAGCTGAAGACTTTCCGGCAAGATAGACCTCCCTGGCGCCGGCCATCTCGACGACCAGGTCGGCATACTCTTCAACCGCTCCGCGCTGAGCCTCGTCGAGAGTTTCGTCTTCGGGATCATGATGCCTGGGCGACACTTCAAGGTGGGAGTAGGCAATCAGATTCCTAATACCGACCGGAAAGTCGGCCCTGCGCCTCAGCAGATCGGGAAGTCCGCTTTCGGGTACCAGGAGTGCCGGCTCGGCGTGTGCCAGCAGTTTATCCAGCATCGCGGAGCACTGGTCCAGCACCTGAGAGGCGATGGTATATAGAGAGCCGAATTCAACAAGTTCAGCGGAATCGCCCGCCGACAGTGACGTGGCTAGTCTTCCCGTTACTTCAACGACCCTGCGGAGCGATCGCCTGCGGGATCTCGCGGCAGCGGCGGCGGTATCGAGAAGTGTCGGGCCTACCCTGTTAACCAAATCCGCATACCTCTTCCCGTCCGGCCGTGTCGAACCATCGCGCGATGAGTAATCCCCAATAATCACCGTATAGAGCCAGAACCAGGAACGCCGGAGCGAGTCGTAGAGACCTCTTACGAGGTCTCCGGCGGCCCGGTCGAGGTAGCGTGTCGAGACCAGCGACGAGATTCCGGGAAGGAACTCGTGATGAGGCAGCGACGGCTTGGGCGGGGCGACCGGTTTCAAGCCGGATTTGAAGACCCCGTCGAGGTTTCTTTCTGCATACGCTACTGCCTCGACGATATTAGACAGGGCGTAGTCGCAGATAGATTGTGACGAGCCTTTGTCCCAGCGGCTGATTCCGCTAAGCCGCAGAAGCGTCTTGGCCAATTCCTCGTCTGCAGGGTGCTTCTTGAACAGAGATACAGCCAGCTTCAGCGCCCTTGCCGGATCTCCGAGCGCGGCTATCTTTTTTAATTCGGTTTTCCGCGAGGAGAAGGCGACACGTTTTTTCGGTATGCCCCGGGCTATTTCACGGATGTTCTCTTGCTTCCAGTGCAGGAGCCTGTTGCCCTGCAATGCTGCAATCTCGTCGCCGGTACCCAAGCTGCACCCGCAGAACGGCTCCGCCCCGTAAACCAACTTTGTCCTGTTGCCGTCTAGGTCCAGATAATTTAGGTCTCTCGTCACCTCATCGAGATAGACGGCCGAGCTGCCAAATGCTGCCAGACCCCTGAGGCAGACGCCGGGTCCCGTTCTCACCTCAAAGACCTTTTGAGAAAGCGATCCGTAGGCAGTAACAGATTTGTTATCGGCAACCCAAAGCAATCCGCCGTTCAGGCTAATCTGGTTCGGGAAGGAGAGCTCGAACTGCCTTGTCAGCCCTCTTCCGGTGGCGGGTAAGGGATTCAGATAATCGCGCAGGCTTCTGGTGTTTCCAACCTCGGAGCCGCGGCCTCCCCACTGCTCGATCAAGTTACCTGTCCGGTCGAGAACCAGCAGGCAATGGTTACGCCTGTTGGCCAGAAGTATGTTGCCTTGCGGTTGGATCTCCAGGTCGACGGGTTCGTGCAACTCGGTTAGAGCTTCAACTCTGGAGACAACTTTACCTGAGTCCTTATCCAGTACCAGGATACGGTGATTTAGCGGATCGCAAACCCAGAGCGAATTGACGGTCGCCGCGAGACCGCGAGGATAAAAACTGCTTGCCCCCGACTCGTCCTGCCCGCCGGCCGTCCATTTCAAATTCCCTCCTGTATAGAAACAGAGAACGCGGTGATTGAACTCGTCGCTGATCGTGATGCTTTCGGAAGTGAACAGAATCGTATGGGCTTCGAGTGGCGAGTCGCCGTCGAGGCCGGCCAGAGTCGTCACCCTGTCCGGTTCGGGCAGCTCCGCCGCCGCGAAGCCGGTTTCAGCATCCCTGAACTTGACGCTATTCATCTATCAAATCTTGTTGTCCAAGCGGTCCGGAAATTCCGGCGCGTTCTCTCCCAGAAAGGCAGTCAATGTCTGCATCGCTATCCGGTACCGAACAAGGGCTGAAAGGCGCGATTCATCAGCGCATCTCTCCTCAAGCTCGAGGAAGGCCCGCATCGATCGTTCGGGGTCTCCAAGCAGCTCGTAATAAGAGGCTATATTGTAGGCGAAGATCTCGGGCAACTCGCTTGTCGGCATCAAAGCGGTCCACTCACCGAGTAGCTTTTTCGCCTCGTCGTACATGTTGGCCATTAAGTAGGCGTCCATCAGGCCGACAAAATTGCTTCTTGCGTACTCCTCGTCCGCGATTCCGACCTCGGCGGCGCATGAGAGCAGCTCCTCGCGATACCTGCGGAGGTACTTTAAGAACGTCTCGCGGTCTCCCTCCTCGCCCCTGGTGATTAGAAAGATCTGGAAATTATATAATTCATTTTCCGCTGTGCCGGTTAGCTGCGGAACGGCGGGAAGATCTCTCCTCTCGCGGCTCCATATACGGTAGTCCCTGTCGAGCAGAAAGTCGGCGCAGGTCTTCGAGCACCTTCCGTGGTTCTTGAATATCTCGGTCTCTGTTACGTACTCGACGCCGCTCCGTAGGCTCCGCCACCGCAGGTCGCCGTCGGTTACAAACCGGCGCAGGTCCTTCGCCAGATTCTCCATGTTGGTCCGTACCGAGCAGGCCGCGTAATCCAGCGCACCGGAGGGGCGCAGGAAGGCGTCGTCGACCCACAAGGCGGGAACACCGAGCAGGACCGACTCGAACACGGCCAGAGAGACATAACTGACGACGCCGTCGAAGTGCCGGCTGCTCAGCATCTCGGGAACGTACGGTTCCGTGGGGCAGAGGGTTATTCTGCCGCTCTCGACCAGGTCTTCGATCTCCTCAAGAAGTAAAGCGTTGTCCTTGAATTTCATCTTCACGTGGATGCGGACGTTGGTTCCCTCGCAGGCCCTCAGTACCTCCTGCAGCATCACGAATGTGGAGATGCTGTATCCTCCCAGATACGGTTCGTTGGGCGGCAGTATCAGTAGCAGATCGAATCCGGACTCGGCGTCCGCCTTGACTATCTCCTCGCGAGCTGCGGGTTTGGCCGGGACGGAGTCGTAATGCGGCGGGCCGAGAATTACCAGCCTCTCGTCCGGGAATCCTCGTCTCCTGAACCACTTCACGATTCCGCCGCCGCCGATCAGGTAGTCCACCGGCGTGTGCTCGGGGGTTGTGTGATAGTACTCCAGGGCGCCGTCGAAGGTGGCGGCATCGACTATTTCATAAGTCGTCAGGCCGTAATTGATAGCCAGGTGGACCAAAGCGTTTTCCTTGGGAGCGCTTGAGGTGTTAACCAATATAGCCTCAGGCGAGAACTTCTCGATGACCTCACGGGCTAATGCTACGAAGTAAGCCGCGCTCGCAAGGTTGGTCATCAACTTGCTCAGGAATGTGGTCACCGAATCCGGATGCGATTCACAGCCTAGCCCGGCAAGGATTTCCGCTATCCCATTGGTTATCTCCGCTCGCACCTCCGGCCAGCGCCTGCTGATGCGCACCATGTAGCTTGCCGCCTCGGCAAGGTATTTCCTTTGCAGGACTTCTGTGCCCAAAGTACGGTGGAATTCTCCAGCTCGCCGAATGTTCTCCGGTTCCGTGCCGTAATAGGCCGCCTCGGCGCCCGAGTCGTTTACCGCCAGGAAGACGTCCCAAACCCTGCGCAGCCGATAGCTGTCCGGGAGGAAAAACAGAAGCTCCGCTCCGCGCCGGCCGATGCAGACCCAATTGTCAAACGCGCGCGCGGCGCCGACGAAATAACGTTGCAGATGATGCTCATCGAGCGGGGCCAGCTTCGGCGGGTCGTCCCGCCGCAGCTCCAGCCCCATCGACTTGGCGGTTTCATAAACCTCCGGGTCCTGCCAGAACGGTTCGTGTCCCAGCAGGTCGGGGTAGAATTGGAAGGCATAGACGGAGGAGAATACACCCGCGATCTGGAGGAGATTTATCTCGAACAGATCAAACTGCTCGGCATATTGCCTGCTGAGCGGAATAAGCAACTCGTGGCAAAGAGCGGCATTGAGGTCGACAGCTAACTTGTCGTTCTCCGGCTTGTAGAATTCCCCTGCGATCTTCAGCAAGAGCTCGCGGTTTGGGAACGACTCAAGCATCGCCGACCCCTTCGGAGATTTCCCGCAGGTATTCCCCGGCCTTCCCGTGATCCGGATTCGCCGCGCGGCAGGACTTAAAAAAGGCCCTGGCCTCATCCCTCTTGCCCTGAGTTAAACGAATTTCGCCCATGTGAAACTGGCAGTTTCCATATAAGACCTCGTCACCGCTCTCCGCGGCCAGCCCGCTCGCCCGAGTGAAGGCCTCAAAAGCCGGCCCCGCCCTACCCGCCTTCTTGGCTATGCTGCCGATCCAGTACGAATAGAGGGCTTTCCGATCCGGCGACGTCGACTCCAGGGTCTCGCGGCCCTCTTCGATCAGCCGCGCCGCCAGCAAAGCGGCTTCAGTGCGACCCGCCGCGGCGAAGCCGAGGCCGATTTGGGCGTAGCTGGACATCAGTTTCTCCGCCTTCTCGACTGAAGCATTCACAGTTTCGTTAAGGATCCTGCCGGAAGTGCGCAGGATCTTTCTCCGGTAGGGCTTTTTCCCGAGTGCATATTGGCAAAGCAGGATCCCCATATCCGTCACGATTTGAATCAGCCTTGGCAGTTGGCTGTAAGACGAACTTATCTTGACCGCGACCAGCCTCTCCAGGGAGGATTCGATTAAACGTGTGTCTTCTTCGGCAGCCATGGATGCTCCTGCCAGCGCTCAACCGACGGTTACTAAATTCGCAATCCCTTCAGCGATATCCTGGTATTCCTCGCGTCTGCTCGGTTCGACCCGGCCGGGGACAATCGCCATCGCACAACGGCATCGTCTGCTTCAGCTAAGGAATTCATAGAGATCATAGACTACACAGCTCCAGTCCTCTTTCACGATCTCTTCAATCTGCTGCTTGATTGAAAGGCGTAGGAAAGACTGGCGATGATCACCGCGTCGGGTCGAGTGGCCTTTAGCTCTTCGAAAGGTCTAATCTCCACGCCGCACACGCGCTTCCCGTGCAGCTCGGCGTTGTTGTCATGGACAGAGGCGACTTCGATGCCTTCGCTTTCCAGGGAGCCGATGATTTGCGCTGCCAGTTCGTTTCTGCCCGCCAGAGCCACCTTGCTGACCGAAGCCGGCAGTTTCTCCAGGATTCCGCGCTTGATGTTGGCGCCGAAGCTCTTGAGCCGGCTCATCATATCCTTGAGGTTGACGCTTCTGGCGCTCAGGGACCTTTCCTGCAGGATGCGGTCGTGAATCTCGCGAGCGTTGCGTCCGAATTCCGGTCCGAGCGTGACGAATCCTCTCTTCGCCTCTTTCCGGAAGGGCAGCTCCTCCGGCGGGTGGCGGTTGAGGTAATCCCGCCGCATCTCCTGGTAGATCCGGTCTCTCATCCGCACCAGCAGGCCGTCGTCGAAGTCGGTCGGATTGATCACCATGTTGAAGGCGTCGCCGAGCGAGTCGTAGTAGGCCTCCAGGTCGACGATCCTGTGCCGGATCTGCTCGAACAGTTTCGTCTTCGGATAGGGGTTGACGATGAACATCCTGTGGGGAATGACATCAAGCTCCCTAGCCCGGTCCATCGTCGTCTGGATCGTCTCGAGTGTCTCCCCGAGATAGATCATCAGCGAGCCGTAGACGAAGAGCCCAGCCCGGCGGCAGCTCTCGACGGTCCTGGCTATCTGCTCGCAGGTCGCCTTCTTCCCCATCGCCTCCAGCTGGCCGTCGTGGAACGACTCGAAGCCGAACAGGATCGCATGGCAGCCGGCGGAAACCAGGAAATCGGCGTACTCATCGTCAATCATGTCCACACGGCCGTTGGCAACCCAGCGCATTTCAAAGCCGCGCCTCCTGCTCTCCTCGGCGACGCGGCGCACCAGCGGCTTGTGGGCCAGGTATAGGTCGGTGCCCATGTGCATCAACCGGACGTCGTGCTTCTCGTGCAGGAATTCCAGCTCGTCGACGATACTCTCGGCCGAGCGGGCGCGCGAGGAGTGTCCGAAGACGTTGTAGCAGAAGTGGCAGTTGAAACTGCAGCCCCGCTGGGCCACGAGATGGAATTCCCGCAGGTTTTCGGCGTTGTAGATGCCGTAGGGGCGCGTGTAGTATTCGAGGTCCCAATCGTCCAGGCTGGGCAGCGGCAGCGCGTCCAGCGCCTCGGGGCTGAGATGCTTCCTCGGCGGCGTCGTCCGGACGCCTCCGTTTTCCCTGAAGATCAGACCGTCCACCTTGGCCGGATCGTCCTTGGCCTCGATAGCCTGAAGTAACTCGACGATAGTTGCCTCGCCCTCTCCGACCACGCCGAAATCCGCCTCGAGGTGGGTGATAGCGAACTCCGGATCGCCGGAGACAAGCCCGTCGCCGACCACCACCGGCCGCTCGGGCCGCAGGCGCTTGGCCAGGCGGATGATCTTCTTGACCGAACGATATGTGGTTATCAGGCCGCCGGTTAGCAGGGCATCCCAGTCGCCGAGGTTCCCGAGCAGCCTCTCGAGCTCGGTGTCGGCTGGCTGATTGATCGCCAGATCGAGAACCCTGACGCCGTGGCCCCGCGCGCGCAGCGTCGATGCAATGTACGCGCGGCCGGCGGGGTAGATCGCTCCGCCACGACGATGGGGGGGATTCACAAGAACCAGTTCCATCTCGTCTACCTGCTTGAAGCCCGGCTCTCCCCGGGCCCGGATGTTGAACGACGGCTTATCGAATGACAAGCCGTAATAATAATCGGTCCCGCGGTATCCCCACTTTAATTCGTCGAGGCTACGCCAGGACTGCCCAGTTGACAAGTCGGTCGAGCACGAATCCGCCGTCCCAGGGCAGGACGTAGTCGTTGGCGTGGCCCGGCTCGGGAAAGCGCGCCACTCCTAATCTTGCCAGCCGCAGGACGAACTCTTCCCGCTCCCGCTTCGGCAGCAGCGTGGTTACCGTCTGCGCGTTGGCGGGCAGGAGTTCCTCGATCCGGCGGGCGTCGGCGAACGGCACAACCGTGACCACTCTCGAGCCGAGGGCGGGCGGAAGCCTGTCCAGATCGGCCGGCGGCAAAGCGATGGTCCAACTGGTGCCGCCGTCGCAAACGATCTCGCCTCCTTCCAGGCACCACTCGGCCCTGAAATTGAGAATCCGGCTCGCCTCTCCGGGCCCGTGCCGGCTCGCCAGCGGTCGCTCGTGCAGTCCGGCCAGGGCCTCGCCGAGCTTGCGGGCGGCTTCGCGGGCCTGGCCGGC
This sequence comes from uncultured Acidobacteriota bacterium, assembly GCA_964408025.1. GTDB lineage: Bacteria > Acidobacteriota > DATKUA01 > DATKUA01 > DATKUA01 > CAYOXX01. The sequence goes on from CAYOXX010000003.1 coordinate 31,441, forward strand.
ATCGCCGCGCACGAACAGGTAGTGCGGCGACGAGCAGGCCTCCTGGTTGAACAGTGTCACGTCAACGGCCAGGTTGGCGGCGGCCTCGTCGGTCAGCAGTTCCGGGGCGACAACCGCTGCGCTGATCTTGGGGCCGAAGACGCAATCTACGGTCTCCGGCCGCCTCGGCATCGCCTCCAGGCTGTCCACTGCCTCCCTCGAGCCCCAGAAGATCCTGGTGCGGCACAGCGAGTTCATCGCCAGGTTGGCATCCATGTCGTCCGACGGGAAGGCCAGCACCGTTACCGAGTCGCTCAGGGCGCGGCAACCTTTTGCGGCGGCCAGCTCCTGGAGGAGCGGTGTGATCGTGTCCTCGGCGCGGCTGCTGATCTTCACCAGCGACACGTTCTTGGTGAGCAGGCACTGGAGCACGGAGATGAAACTCAGGAAGGGAACGTTCCCCGCCATCCAGTGGCCGGCGACGCCGCGAGGGGTCGCCGTCAGGCGCAGACCCCGGTGCTCGACGATGCCGTCCAGAGCCCTCCTGTCCCTGAGGCTGGTGTCCAGGAGGCCCTCGAGGTTCTCCGAATAGAGGAAGTTGAGGAGGAAGGCCAGGCCGAGGTGGCGATAGCGCGCCTGCAGCGGGTTGCGGTGGTCGGAGAGTTTTAACCGGAATCGCTGCAGCCCTTCGATTATCTCCGCAACGCTCTGCGACAGAAGCCTCTCCTGGTGCTCCTCGAGATCGCGCTCCAGCCTCGGGGCCAGGTCGCCCGGCTTCACCTCCTCCGCCAGTTGACGCGAATCGTGAAAGATTATTTTCATCACCAACCCAGTGTTAACGCCTCGACGAGCGAGAAATCCAACGAGACCTTCGGCGCCTCGGCCGGTGTCGGCTCCGCCAGGTAGAGGTAGAACACCGGCAGCTCCTCGAGGATCTCCGACGCGGCGGGAGCCTCGTCCTCGGGCACCAGGTAGCAGAATTCGAGTTTTCCCTCGATCTCCCCTCGGGTCGCCGCGTCGCCCCCCATCAGCATGGGGGCGGGGAAGATGTCGGGCCTCTCGGCGAAGGTGATATTCCGGCCCGCAGCGAGGTGGCGGTACGGGCGCGGGCAGCGATCCCAGCGCCAGCGTTGGTAAGCCGTCTCGGTGCTGCGGCCGTGGCCGCTTCGCAGCTCGAGCTTCTCCGTGTCGGCCCGGCTGATGCAGACAAGGTGCTTGCCATCGGCCGTAAAGCAGCGGACCACCTCATAAG
>CAYOXX010000003.1:32681-59111 GCA_964408025.1 uncultured Acidobacteriota bacterium
GGGCGTGGGGATGCCGAGCAGCAGCTCCTGCGCGATCTCCTCGCTGCGGCGGTAGCAGGCCCTCATCACATCGTAGATGAGACCGAAGCTGCTGTGGGCGGGATGGGTGACGGCGTCGACGGCGACGGCGACACGCTCGTCCGGGGCGGGCACCTCCACCTCCAGCAGCGCGTAGTAGGCGGTAAGCTCTTCGTCTTCGCCGACGGCGCAGGCGCCGACGTAGCCGGGATTATCCAGCTTCCACAGGAGCTCGGGGCCCGCGCAGGCTAGGTCGCGGGACCCGAAGAGCCGTTCGAGACGGGGCAGATCCTCGGCGGTGACCTCTCTGATCCTCATCTATTCGCCCTGGGCGTAGATGTCGCCGCAGCCGCGCACCTCCGCCTTGGCCGCGCGCCCGCGGAAGCGAAACGCGCGCCCACGGCGCCCGCAGGGGCAGTCGTCGACATGGATAACCTCGCCGAGGTCGTCGGTGATGACGCTGTGGTTCGGCGCTCCCCAGGCCAGCGTCGAGAGCAATTGTATCATCCCCACGCCCCCTCCCGGCTCGAGGGGTCGGAGGGTGTGGGGATCGCGGATGAGAACTTCGGCCCAGTACGGCGTGTGCTTGTTCCCCGCGCTGCAGTCGGGGTAGACGACGCCCATCTGCTCCGTCAGCCCGTAGAAGTCGATCACCGCGCTCGGCGGCAGGCCCCAGACCGACGCCACCTCCTCGTTGAACGTCTCCTTGTCCACCGCGTCGGAGGAGAGCTTTTTCCAGCCGCCGCTGTGCAGGAGGCGGCACCCGGCGGCCGGCCGCGGCGGGGCGAAGCCCCGCCCCCGCAGGTAGCGGTGTGCGAGGTAGAGAATGTAGGTGAAGCCGTAGGCGATGAAGTTGCCCCCGCCCTCGTCCATGACGTGCTCGAGAGCCTTCTCCAGGGCAGGCATATCGACGACGAGTCGGCCGCCCTCCTCCTTCATGACGAAGAAGAACTTCGAGGCGAAGCCCATCAGGCCCATGATCGCCGCCCCGCGGGCCGTCATGCTCTCTCGCCCGCGCCCGCTGGCGGGGATATCGAAGATCAGGTATGGGCGCAGACCTTCTCCGATGAAGTCGCTGAATATGCTCTGCGCCGACTCTGCCTGGAATACCATCGTCGCCTGGTCGGCCGCGATCGACGCGGGCTCCGAGCCGCTGGTGCTCGATGAATGGAAGACCTTTACCACCTCGTCGTCCTGGACCGACTGCAGCCGGTAGCGCTTGAACACGTTTACCGGCAGGAAGGGAATCTCCTCCAGCGATGCGAAAGGCGGAGACGCGCCGCTGCCGTGCAGAAAGCGAGCGTAGGGGGGGCAGCCTTGCGCGTGGTGCTCCGTCAGCAGGTTCAGGTTGTCGGTCAGCCGTTTCTCCTTCTCCGCCTGCAGCGGTTCGTAGGGAGAGACGTTCTCCCGGAAAGGCGATGCCGCCGCCGCAGTCTCCACTAGGCCATCTCCTCCCACTCCCTCCCGGAAATGAAAGTAGGATTCGTGCGGGCGCAGGGATCCCGCAGTATAGAGGTGATCGTCTCGCCGCCGATCCCGGTCAAATCGCCGGCCCGGAGGCCGCAGCGCTCCATCAATCGCTCGATCTCGGAAAGCAACTCAGCGCGGTCTGCCAGGCCGAGCGCCGCCGCCAGGAGGTCGTATTTTCCGGGCACCTTCTCGGCGTTGAAGCGCAGCACCGGCAGGAGGAATTTAGCCGTCAGCGAGCTGTGGATTTCGGCCGCTTCGAGCGGCTCCAGGCAGTGGGCTATGGCGTGAGTCAAACCTACCGAGGCGGCCGAAGCTGCCACCCCGGCCGCAAAGGCGGCAAGACCGGCCGTCCGTGCCAGGCCGATCTCGATGGGCGAGCGGATCTGCTCCGCGGACAGGCATTTGATGGCTAGCTTCGCTCCGAGAGCCGACCACTGTCGCGAGAGGTCGTCCGCCAGCGGCGACACGAAGCTCTCCAGGCCGTGGCAGAGTGCATCCCACAGTGTCAGTGTGAACAGCTCTTCGGGTAAGCCGACCAGTGTCGAGGGATCGACAACCGCCAGGTCCGGTAGGAGCTGCGCGTCGAACACCGGCACCTTTTTCCCGCCGATGTTAACGACCGAGACGGCGCTGGCCTCGCTGCCGCTGCCGCAGGTTGTCGGAACGGCGATCAGCGGGCCCGGGATCGAGTCGTCGATTACCGCCTTCCTCCTGGCCGCCGGGCTTTCGGTTTCCTCGTTGACCACGGCCTTCCAGGCGAGCTTGGCGACATCGATGTTTCTGCCGCCGCCGACGGCCAGGCAGCAGGAGAAGTCCGATTTATCCAGTCCGGCGGCCAGCGAGACGAGGGTTTCCCAGTCGGCGCCTTTGACGTGCACCACCTGCGCGCGCGACAGATCGAGTGACTGCGAGACAGAAGACAGGGCGCCGGGCGAACTTATCACCAGCGGTCTGTCTTCCAGGAAGCCGCCGATCGATTCGAGCGCGCCCTCGCCTAAACGCGACTTCGGAACCGAAATCATCTTCCTCTCTCTTCGTCGGCGCCGCCGCGCAGAAGCTCCTGTCGCACGACGGCCCTCTGCAGCTTGCCGTTCCGGGTGCGCGGCAGGCCGTCGACGAAAAACACCTCCTTGGGGATCTTGTGCGGCTCGAGGCTGTTCTTGCAGCGCTTGCGCAGCGCCAGGGCCAGCTTCGGCGACGCATCCGCAGCGACCACAGCCGCCACCACTCTCTCCGAGGTTATCGCATCCGGCAGGCCGACGGCGGCGCACTCCTCGACGCTCGGGTGCTCGCAGATAATCTTTTCGACTTCCTCGGGGCTGCATTTCAGGCCGTCTACGTTGATCTGGTCGCGGACGCGGCCGAGCACCGTGACGAAGCCGTCCTCGTCCCGGCGCCCGAGGTCGCCGGTGGCGAACCAGCCGTCCTCGAAGTAACCGGCCGATTCGGTCCCCTCGCCCCCCTCGCCCCAGTATCCCCGCGTCAGATTCGGGCCGCGGACGTAAATTTCGCCCACATCGTCCTCGGCGTCCGGGGGGCGCTTGATTTTCAACTCCACGCCCTCCACCGGGTGCCCCACGGTTTTCAGCTTCTCGAGATGCCTGTTGTAGTGCAGCACGCAGCAGCGGCTCGCCTCCGTCAGGCCGTAGTAAGTGAAGATTTGCGTTTCGGGAAGCAATCCCAGTAGTTTCCTGATCAGGTCCTCCGGCATCGTCGCGTGGTTGGTGATCACACGCCTTAGGTGGCGGCCGACCTCGGCCAGCTTCTCCGGCCAGTAGTCGGCGAGCACTCTCAGTCCGGCGGGGGAGGTCGGCAGCGCGGTGGCCTTGAGCCGTATCGCGGTGTCGAGGACGTTCTCGGCGTCGCTCATGCCGTCGAAGAGCAACACCGAGCTGCCGCTGAGGAAGTTGCAGTGCAGGTGGGCGATGGCGAACAGGTGCGAAAAGGCCATGGCGCCGATGTCGACGTCGTCTTCGCGCCAGCCGCTCCAGCCGATTATCGAATCGGCGCTGAAGCAGAGGTTGTCGTGGCCGAGCTGAACCCCCTTCGACTCGCCGGTGGTGCCGCTGGTGAAGAGGATCAGGGCCACCGGATAGTGCCTGATTTCGGTCTTGAGCGTGGGCAGGGAGGACCTGATGGGGCCCAGGTCGGCGATCCTGAGCGTGTCGATGCCGTCCATACCCGTCTCGATGGCGGGGTCGACGATGAAGAGAGCCGGCGTCACCGAGCGGGCGACCAGCTCGATGCTGTGCCTGCGCAGGTTGACGTCGAGAGGCAGGGCGATGCAGCCGGCCATCAGGGTGCCGAGGTAGGCTGCGCACCACAGGGCGCTGTTGGGGAGCATGAGCATCACCCGGTCGCCGGGGCGCAATCCCAGCCCTTCCAGGTGCGCGGCGAAGCCGACGGCCAGCTCGCGCATCTCGGAGTATGCGTAGCGGCTGCCGTCGACGTCGCGCACGAAGAGCTTTTCCGGCAGGCGCTCGCAGGTCTCGAGGAAGCGGCCGGTAAGCGTGCTCATATGCCAACCCCGTTGTCGCGCAGGAATCCCCTGATGTCGCCGATGTTGCGCACGGCGGCGACCTGGGCCGGCGTCATGTGGTGCCCGAAGCGCTCGTGGACGGCTACGGCCACGGCGATCATCGAGAGCGAGTCCCAGCCCTCTATCTGATCGGGCCCGTTCTCGTCCGCGTATTCCTCGTCTTCCATCAGGAAGATCTCCGTCAACAGCTCCTTCAACTGCTCGTCGGCGGCGGTGGACATTCTCCCTCCCCGCGAATAGCTCAGCCTGCAGTTAACATTGCGTCGTCGAAGCGCAGCTCGACGAGGTCGAGCCCGGCCAGGTCGGCGGCGAACTTGCGCACGAAGAAGAAATCGATATCCAGCTCGTCGGCGATCTCGAGGCAGCTTTTGCGCTCGCTCATCAGGATCTGTATCGCTTCCAGGTTCTCGTACCCTTTCGGGTCGAGCTTCGGGTCGATGTAGAGCCCGTAGCGCGACAGGTAGAGCGGCCCGCGGAAGCGGGGGACAATCACGGCGTCGTCCTCCAGAACCCGCACAATCCGCAGCAGCACCTCCAGGCCGCGGACGAGGCCGTCGGTATCCAGGTTCTCCGGATTGTCGGCGCTGGTGTGATACCGCTCGTGCGGCAGCCCGCCCAGCCCCGGAGTGGGAATGCGGAATCCGGTCCCCTCGTAGAAGGTCTCGTCGTTGCCCCAGAGCTTGCGGTAGCCGAGCACCTTTGCCTGCGGATCCAAAGCGAGGAGCACGTTGCGCGCCGCCCTGTCGACCGCGCTCTCGCCGGCGAACGAAGCCTGCATTGCCAGCGGCTCCCCGTTGCCGAGCATGTCGACGTAGAGCCCTCCCCGCAGGCGATCGACTTCCGCCGCCGGCGTCTTGGCGAGAAAAGCCGCTGCGGCGTAGTATTCGGGGCCCGCGACGAAGCGGTAGCTCCAGCGCCTGCGCGGAACCCGCTCCAGCAGCGAGAACAGCTCCGAGAGAGCCGCGACGCACGAGAGCCCGTCGGTAACCTGCGCGGAGTGGCAGGTGTGGGCGGCGAAGAGGATGCAGTCGGGGCTGCGGCCAGGCAGATGGAAGTCGAGAACCTTGACCGAACCGCTGTTGTCGAGGGAAGAGTCGATCAGAACTTCGTATTCTCCCTCTTTCAGGCCCGACCGAAGGCTGTGCGGCAGGCTGAAGCCCCACTCCTCGGCGTCGTGTCGGTATCCGTTCCTGTAGTGGAACGGGATCCAGTCCGGGCGCTGCGGATCGGAGAATAGGTGCTGCTGCAGCTCTACCAGGCTCAGGCGCCGCCGCACCGGGATGCTGTGCCACCACAGGTGCATCGGGTGCGCCGAGGCGTCGGCCAGCCGGCAACCGTCGGGCGCCGTTATGTGCGCTTCCCTCACCACCCAGCGCCTCGGCATGATCCACGTCAGGCATTCCTCGCCGGCGGGCGCCTCGATGATCCTTCCCGGATGGCGCTCCGCCAAGGCCTTGACAAGCCGATCGCAGGCGGGAGAGTTAGGCGACCGCTGACCGAACCAGTGCTCGGCGATGAGGCTGCGCATCGATTCCGTAATCTTATCGCGTCCTGAAATCTCGACCGGTATCCCGCTCATCAGCTCCCCGCTACCTGCCCGTCCGTATCCCCGTCGGTGGGAATCTCGCCCGCCCTGAAGGCCGGTCTGCGCTTGAGAAGGTAGAAGCAATCGCGCTGCAGCTTTTCCGACAGCAGAGCCTGGACCTCCCTGAAGCTCAGAACCTTGATTTCGCCGCCTCCGACAGGAGCGGTCCTGATCAGGCCGGCGCTCTCTAGATCCGCCTCGAAACGACCCAGGTCATATTCTATATCGTAATTTAAGTAGCGAACTTGAGCGACGACCGGGAGGTCCACCGCAATCCCATCGCGTGAAACGGGAGTGGAGTAGAGCTTGCTGTAGAGGTGCGGCACTCCCACCAGGTGCTCGACGTAGTGGACGAAGGTCATCGCCTTGATCTGCGCGCCGAGAAAAACCATTTTCCCGTCTGCCTCCACCAGGCGGTGCCAGGGCGAGTCGATTCCGTTGCTTATGGCTGTGTTGCCGCCGCAGATCCACCCCGTGAGCCTTCCTACGGCCGCGATCGAGGTTATCGGGTTAAGCGACCTGCCGGCCTCGGGCAGCGAGGCGACGTGGCGCGAGAAGACCCCCAGGGATTTGGAGACCGGCGATTTGCGCGTGTCGAACGGCCTGCCGCAGCGCGCGTATTCGTAGTAGAAGGCCGGCACCGCCAGCGTGCCGTCCTCCCCGATAGCCCGCAGCAGATTTTCGAGGAAGAACGGTACGAGCCGGTCCGGAGGGAACGGTTCGACCCAGACGGCCATCATGTCGCTGTGGACCAGCAGCGCGTCGCCTTCGGCGATGCCAACCCGCCACAGCGAATCCTGAACATCCGCCGCCGCGAGTGCGGGGCGCTTTTCAGAAACCATTATCATCCTCCCGAAGTGAGGGCCTGGGCGGCGGCGAGGATCACGGAGACGCGCACCGTGGCGGCGCTCCAAGGGAGCGTGTGAATCCGGAAACTGTTGAAAAGGCTGCGCCGATACGCCTTCTAAATATCCCAGAGATGGACGGCAAAATCAATGCGGGCGGCCCGCCGAGGTGCCGTCCCGGCGTGGCGGAGTTGAATGGAATTCTTCCTGGCCGGGGCTCGCTAGCTGTATTATTGTTAAGATCGCGGCCGGTGTTGACGATAAAGCAATAGTAGATTCAGTCGAGGTGTCTCGACGCTACTCACCAGCCCGCACAAAGCACAAGGTTTGGCCGACATGGACTTCGCCGATAAGGTTGTCTTGATCACCGGGGGCACCGGCTCCTTCGGGAAAGAGTGCGCCCGCCAACTTCTTAACCACCACAACCCCAGGAAGCTGATCATATTCAGTCGCGACGAGCTGAAGCAGTTCGTCATGGCGTCGGAGGAGTTTCCGCTGAGCCGGCACCCCAACCTGCGCTACTTCATCGGCGACGTCCGCGACAAAGATCGCCTCAGGATGGCGCTGCAGGGGGTCGACATAGTGATCCATACCGCCGCACTGAAGCAAGTGCCTGCTGCCGAGTACAACCCTAGCGAATACATCAAGACGAACATCTTCGGATCCCAGAACCTCATCGAGGCCGCCCTGGAAAGCTCCGTCAGTAAGATCCTTGCCCTGAGCACCGACAAGGCCTGCGCCCCGATCAACCTCTACGGCGCCACCAAGCTCTGCGCCGACAAGCTGTTCATAGCAGCCAACTCCTACGCCGGCGAGGCGGGCTGCCGGTTCAGCATCGTCCGCTACGGTAACGTGGTCGGCAGCAGGGGCTCGGTTATTCCCCTCTTCCTGGAGATGCGCGAGACCGGTACGGTAACGATCACGCACGAGGAGATGACCAGGTTCTTCATATCGATCCGCAACGCGGTGAAATTCACACTGGAGTGCCTGGACAGGATGCAGGGCGGCGAGATCTTCATCCCCAAGATACCGAGCGCGAAGATCATAGATTTGGCGCGTGCGATTGCCCCCGAGTGCGAGGTGAAGATCGTCGGAATACGCCCCGGCGAGAAGCTGCATGAGATGCTGATCGGCCCGGACGACGCTCGCTACACCTGGGAGAACGGCGACTACTACACGATCGAGCCGACGTTCACCTACTGGAGCAGGCCTCCCCGCGTCACCGGCAGAAGGTTGAGTTACGGCGATGTCTTCGCCAGCAACGTGAACAACCGCTGGCTGACGGAGGAAGAGATCCAGAAGATGGTTGAGGAATGCAGCCGTTGAATGCGCCGGACCGATTTCTCCCCTACAGCAAGCAGATCATAGGCGACGACGATGTCGACCGCGTTGTTGCGGTCCTGCGCGACCCGCTCATCACCCGGGGGCCGCTGCAGCCACGCTTCGAAGCGGAGCTCGCCGCCTACTGCGGAGCACGCTTCGGTGCGCTCTTTCCCAACGGAAGCATAGCTCTTCAGATGGCCGCGGCGGCGGCCGGTCTGGGTCCGGGCGACAAGGTTCTGACCACACCGATAACCTTCGTCGCTACCGCGAACGCGGCCCGGTATTGCGGCGCCGAAGTTGTGTTTGCAGATATCGATCCGGAAAGCTTCAACATCGATTTGGGAGAGGTGGAGAGGCTACTCGACGGTAGCGTCAAAGCCGTGATTCCGGTCGACCTTGCCGGCGAGCCTGTGGACCTCGCCGCGCTGCGCCGGTTGGTCGGTGACGATGTTGTTATCATCTCCGATTCCTGCCACGCCCTCGGAGCCGACTATCGCGACGCGGGCGGCCGCTGGCGAAAGGTCGGCGACTGCGAGCACGCGGACATGGAGGTGTTCAGCTTTCACCCGGCCAAAAACATCACCTCTGCGGAGGGCGGCATCGTCCTTACCAACAGTGAAGAGCTGTCTCGAAGCCTGAAGCTTCTTCAGAACAACGGCATCACCGACGAGCCGGGCGAGTGGGCTCACACAGAGCTGGGATTTACAGCAGATGTAGACGGTCGCCGGCGACCGAACCCCTGGTACTACGAGATGCAGATATTGGGGCAGAACTGCCGCCTCACCGAACTCCAATGCGCCCTCGGTCTCAGCCAGCTGGAAAAGCTCGATAGTTTCGTGGAGAGCCGCCGCGCCTTGTCGCGGTACTACCGCGAGCGCTTCGGCGGCTCGCCGATAGGCTTCCAGAAGGTCTCCTCCGGCGCCCGCAGCGGCTGCCACCTGTTCATCCTCCAGGTTGACTTCGAAGGGTTTGGAACGACCCGCGCGGAGGTGATGTCGGCACTCCGGGAAGCGGGCATCGGGACGCAGGTACACTACATTCCGGTCCACTACCAGCCATACTATAGGATGCTCGGATTCAAACCGGGATCGCTCCCTCGCAGCGAAGCTTATTATGAGAGGGCTCTATCTATTCCGCTGTTCGCCGATCTGAAGGAATCGGAGGCGGAGTACGTAGTCCACACCATTTTTGAACTGCTGCGGGTTTGAATCGCGGAGATCGCAGGTCGATGCCGACGATTGCGTTTGTTTACGACTCCACCCGCCTCGGCCACGCCAACGCCGCCGTGCGTTATGCCCGGGCGTTGAGACCCCTGACCGCAAACGTCCTGGAAAGGGCGCTCACTCCCGAAGAGTGGCTCAATCTGAGCGATAAGGATTTGCCCGAGGCGGAGCTTATCTTCCAGTGCTTCATTCCGCCGCAGCTGCGCCCGCTGGCCGGGAGAGTCAATGTCGCCGTCGTCTTCCACGAGTGGGACCTGATGCCCAAGGCGTGGGCGGAGCTGATGAACCGATTCGATGCGGTCGTCGCCTCTTCCAGCTACCTGGCGGGAGTGTTCGCTCGCAGCGGCTGCGCGGTTCCGATCCACACAGTGCCGATACCGGTCGAGCCCGATAAAATCCCTTCCCGCGACAACTGGGAATGCGCTGAGCCGTTCAGGTTTCTCAGTGTCGGCGAGTGGCACTTTCGGAAGGGCTTTCACCTGCTGATCAACGCATTCCTGAACGCCTTCCCGGAACCCGGAGCGGCTGAACTGGTCATCAAAACCTCCGCCGATGCGGACTACCGGCCCCCGGCTCCGCACGTAGCCGTCGCCACCGGTGCCGTGCCCGAGGAGGACCTGCTGGCCCTCTACAGCCGCTTCGACGCCTACGTCACCACCACTCTCGCCGAGGGGTTCGGCCTGCCGGTTGTCGAAGCGATGGCCGCCGGCCTGCCCGTGGTCGCTCCAACCTGGTCCGGCCTGGCCGATTTTTGCGGAGAGGGACGCAGCTTCGAGCTCCCTTTTCTCCTGGCGCCGCAACCTTATTGCAGCAAGCCGGACTATTTTGCGCCGGGACAACGATGCGCCATCGTCGACCTCGAAAGCTGCTCGGCCGCGCTGCGACGGATTGCTGCTATGGAAGCGGCGCAAAGGGAAGCCGTCGCCGTGAAGGCCGGGGAGTTCGTCAAGAAGAATTTCAACGTGGAAATCGTCGGGAAACGTTTACTCGAGCTGGCAGGAACCTTGTAAGCGCGATCACGAGGGCAGCGCCATCGGCTTGCCGTTCAGGCGGCGCAGCCGGGCTCTGGCGAAAGGATGTTCAGGCACGAGCTCGAGGGCGGCTCGGAACATTCGTTCCGATTCCTGAGTCGCTTTCCGCATCAATGCGACCAAACCCAATCGGTAGCGCACCTGCCCGCAGAGAGCTCGGTGGGTGTTGGCGTCCAATTCTTCTTGCGCAATGAGCAAGTGCTTTTCCGCGGCAGGGATATCCCTGAGGAAGAGCAGAAAGAGGCCCTTGTAGTAGTGGTAAACTCCCTGCTGGACCTTGCCCTCAGCTTTCTCCAGGAGCTCGAGAGCATCGCGCGGTGAGCCCTCACGATACTTGTGAACCGCCACCGAAAATTCGTCCGGTCCGGAGGCCGGGTCTTCAGGATTGCGCCCGGCGGGCTCCAGCAGGTGGGTCAGGGTTGCCGAAGGCTGGCTGGAAAAGCGGTAGCCGGCGTCGGTGCATCGGTGGCAGAAGTCGACGTCATCGTGCTGGTGGTTGAGCAGCTTCTCGTCGAACAGGACCGAGCTCCACACGTCCCTGCGCATGATCATGCAGCAGCCGCTGACGTAGAGATTCGGATGAACCAACCCGTAGGGGAGCAGCATCGGCGGGCAATCGGGATCTTCGCGGCTGGCCCAGCACCAGTCGAACCAGCGCTTGCCGTTGGGGCCGATGATGCGGCAGTTACCGATGTCCGCGGTCCCGGATCGTAATCTTACCAGCAGAGGTCGGGCTGCCGGGTACCAGCTTTCGTCGATCTCCACGTCGTCGTCAAGGAAGGTGAGGATCTCGCCCGCCGACGCCTCACCCCCCAGGTTTCTCATCGTGCAGATTCTTCCTGCCAACGCGTCCTGCCGCGCATCGACGGCCTTGACTGCGGGATCGGCAACATCGCCGACGGCCCCGACGAGAACGATCTCTTTGGGGTCCGGTATGGAATCTCTTATCGTCTGGTAAAGCCGCCGAACGGTGTCCCGGCGCCGACCGGAGGTCGAAATAACAAAACTGATTCGCACCGTCCTCGTCATTTCCTCAACCCGTCGAACCCACTTCCTGTCCGTTCCCGGAGTCTACGCGTCTCGACTAGCGCTGTCGGGACTCCTTTTCAAATTCCTCCAGCGTTTCGACCAGTTCCCGAACGCCTGCCCTAAGGGCGGTTCTCGTCGCCTCGCGGCTCCGCTCGATCCGGGCGCGGTCTCCATCGATCAGGGCCTTCTCCAGAGCGTGCGCCTCGGGCAGCATACCGCCCTCGAAGGCCGAAACGATGGTCATGGACATCAGTTCGCTTGTGGTTATCTCTCCCCTGGCGGTGGCGTCGATCGCTTCATCTGCGGCTTCCAGCATCCCCTCCAGGTCGGCAATCAGCTCCCGGTATGCGTCGCGAGCGATCCGAATCGGCTCCTTCCAGTGCCAGGGTTCTTTTCTCACGCCCTGGCGGATCATGCGGGAGTAGTACTCCCGCAGGCTGATCCTGATGCCCTCCGTCAAGAGCCCGCCTTCGCAGCAGTTGAATATCTTGTGTCCGCTTTCCGTCAGCGATCGGATTTGACCGTTCAGGTAGTCTGCGTAGTCGTTCAGGGTCTCGGTTGTGCGAACCTCTTTTCCGACCGCGTCAACCGCAACACGGTAGTCTTCGGTTGCGCTTTGTAGTAAGTAGCTCTCCGTGTGAACGATCTTGTCGAAGAAGCTGAAGTCGGTGCCGACGAGTAGAATCTCGTCGAAGCCGGCCTCCGCTGCGAGCGCCAGGGCCGAAGACGAGACGGTGCCCCAGCCGCGGAGCCGGGTCAAGCCGAATTTCGATTCCAGCAGCTCGACTATTCCGTGGCCTATGTTGTAGACCAGCTTGTCGCCGCGGAACTTGCGCACGATCGAGTTCGGAATCACCGGGTCGAAGGCGAGCTGGAGGTTGTACTCGTCGTCGGGGAAGTGGGCGGCGTTCACTTGTTGCGGGTCGCTTACAATCACCATGTCCGGCTCGACGCCGCACTCCTGGACCGGCACAAGCGCCGAGCCCACGGCGAGCAGGTGAACGTATTCCCCCAGCGCCGATAGCAGCGGCAGGTTGTAGTCCAGCGAAGGGCCGCTGGCCAGAATGGCCACGCGCCGACCCCTTGCGCTGCCCTTTTTTAACCGGTGGGATTCGTGCACGCTTTGCAGGTTCAGTCTTGTGTTCCGGATCAACTCGGTGTGCTGCTCTTCCATCGATTTCAGGTAGATCAGGTGCCGGTTCCAGGCATCCTGGATGTCCTGGACAACCGCCTCTACGTAACCCGGCTCGAGGAGGCCGAACGACTCCAGGGGGAGAAACTTCAGCAACGTAGGATGGTAACGATGGAATTGCTTCTTCAGGAATCCAGCCAGGCGCTCCGGTTCCGGAGCGTAGAGAATCTCGACTTCGTCGGAGAGGAAGTTCTCTAGTTCCAGCTCGGTCAGGAACAGCAGTAGCGGTTCAACCCTGGTTTCCACGACAACAATTTTTTTCGCCCTCTCTGCTCGTGCCAGCAGTCCCGGGAGCTGGTAGCCGAAGCCGGAGCCGCAGCATATCAGGATCTCGGGCGAGTCGGAGGCGAGCATCTTGTCGGCCCACTCGTCGAAAGGATTATGCAAACGGTGGAAAGGAATTTTCTCTCCTTCGACTTCCAGGACGAGATTTTGCCAGCCCGCCGGCTCCACGCTGCGAACGATATCCACTTCGCCGGCCAGGAGGTTGTTGAGCTCCTGCTGCTCCTGCGGCTCGTTGGCGATGTACTTGGCGTTTCGCCTGAGCCTCGATAGCCTCTCGTCGCCCATCGGCCCCTGCGCCACCTCCTCGTCAGCGGCAGCCCAATTCGTCTCCTGCGGCGGGGATATTCTAACACCTGCCGAGTCACAGCTTAATTTGTGTGCGTAGGTCGGTCAGCCGGCTGCCTGCTCGACTTGCACAACAGCCAATGCGATTGCGTAGTCGCCCGCGTGCGAGATGCTGACGGAAATGTTCAGATCCGAAGGCTTCTCCGTGTCTTGCAATCGGACCTGCGGTTGCCCCTCGGCGTCGTTAAGGACCTCGATTTGACGGTAATACAGCTTCAGGACGCTGGAGGCCGCCTTGACTACCGCTTCCTTTACAGCAAACCTCGCCGCGAAGTGCTGGGCGTAATTCTTTTTGGAGAGGCAGTAATCGGTCTCCCTCGCGGTGAAGATCCGGTCGAGGAATTTCTCCCCGTACCTGTCCACCAGCTTACGCAAGCGCGAAATCTCGACTATGTCAACGCCTGCGAGTTGGGCTACTCTGTTCATCACGAAGCCCTCGCGATCCGGCGTATATCAGCCGCCGTTTCCACCACGGCTTGGTGGAGCTTATCCATAGCCCTACAGCCGTTTATCACGGTTTCCCGCGGATTTCCGGGCTTTATTGCCAGGCTACAAACCTAGCGCTGGTATAATTCTTCGAAGTCGAAAGTCACCCAGCGCAGGAATGGCGCGTCCCACATGTCGGTCGCCAGGTCGTCGACGGCGACGTCGATACTCATATCGTTGGCGCGAAATATAACCGCGTATTCGGTCGTCCCGTGGCCGACGGTCTGAAGCAGTTGTTTCATCTCGGCGGTGCCGACCGGGCGCCCGGCGCGCGTCCAGGCCTCGATCATATTCATCCCCGCCTCGTAGCGCCAGAGCGATGAGAAGTATGCCGGCTTGCCGAAGTAGTAGCCGGGACGGTCGGGGTCGACGCCGTAGACCTGGTGGTGGTTGCTGGCCATGATGTTTGTCGACGCCGTCGGTCGCACGTCGGTCGGGCCGCGCATGGCGCCGCCGAAGCGGTCGCCCTCGTAGACGAAGCCGGGAGCGTCCTGGCCACTGTAGGGCACGGCCCAGAGTGTGATCGAGCCGGGACCGCAAGTGCCGCCGCCCTCGCTGGCGAATTGTGCCATGATCTGCGCGATGCTCCCAGGCGTGGCGTCGGCGCCGGCGGTCTCGAGCGCGTAGCGCTGCACCCAGGCCATCGGCGTCAGGCCGCCAACCACCGGCCCGGGCCCAGTGCCGCCGGCGTTCTCCATGCAGTAGAGCCCCTCCTCGTTGATGCCGGTGATCGTGCCCACGAAGCCGGGCCACATCATCGACACCCAGCGCCTGCGCCCCGGCTCGCTCGGCTCGACGGCGAAGATCAGGAAGTGGCTCACTGTCACCTTGCGCGCGTCGACCTCGCCGTCCATGTTGCGCCCGGCGATCAGACCGCCGCCCAGTTCGCTTCCCTCGGTCTGCGCGCCCCAGAAGGCGAATTGCGTGCACGACGAGGCTCCGGGCGATGGGTAGGCGGCGCGCCGCTCGATGTATGAGTTGATCGCCAGCAGCTCCGCCCGCCCGAAATCGCTCCCCAGAGCCTCGACCTCCATCTCGATGCCCGAGTCGCGCATACCCTCGACGACGGCGTCGACCTCGCGGAGATATTCGGGCGGGTAGTCGAAATTGTTATCCAGGAAGGGGACGAACTCCTCGAGGTAGCGCCGCGCCGAGCGCCACGAGTCCTCGAGGACGTAGAACTCGAAGAAGTCGATTATCTGCCGCCCGACCAGGTAGCCGTGGGCGTAACCCCGCTCCTCCGCGCTGCCCCGGAGCTGCAGCACCGGCAGGCCCCTCATCCAGCGCAGCGCGCCGTGCTCGCAGCGCTGCTCATCGCGCGGGAACGGCGTCGGCGTGCGCAAACTGAAATCGGCGTTCTCGACGTCCGCGCCGGCCGGCTCTATCGGGTCGACCCAGCCGCCCGGTTCGGCGGCGAACCAGCCGAACGGCTCCGGCGGATCGAAGCCCAGCTCGCCGTCGCCGTCGCGGTCCATGAAAGCCAGGACACTGTAAAACCCATCCGGCAGGCCGCCGAACTCGTAGCGCCCCGGCCCCTCCAGCGTCAGCGTCATCAACGGCTCCGCATCGCCGTAGATCTCACGCTTACTCAGCTGCCGCACGTCTCCCGCTGAAGTCACGTGCAACCGGTAACAGCGCACGGTCATAGCTCCCGCCCGCTCGCCGTCGTAGTCAATCCGCCCTGCTATTATTCCCGACTCGTCGGCGGAGGACATTACTGCCGCGAAAAGAAGCAGCAGACCGCATGAGAAGCTCAGTCCTTTCATGATCAGCCCTGACCTTTCATGTAAACCGTCCTGATCGGGAACGGTATCTCGATACCTTCTTCCTGGAAGCGCTTGTGGATGCGTTTGATATAGTCATGCTGGATGTTCAGGCGGTCCTCGAAGCGCTTTACATGGATACGCATCCTGAAGTTGATGCTGGAGTCGCTGAACTCGAGATACTTGAAGTTCGGCTCGACCTTGAGGTCCTCGCCGATCACCTCCTTGTAAGTCTCGCGGGCGACCTCGTTGGCCACGCGCTCGACGTGCTCGAGGTCGCTGCCGTAGCTGACGCCGACGAGGATCTCGGCCCAGAGGCTTTTGCGTGGCAGGTTGTAGTTGGTGACGATGGCGTCGGCGAGCTTGGCGTTGGGGACGATTATCATGTTGTCCGTGAAGTCCTTGATCGTCGTGTTGCGCCACTTGATGTCGGTGACGTGGCCCATTTCGCCGGAGTCGAGTTTCACCCAGTCTCCGGGCCGCATCTGGCGCGAGGCGATGATCTGGAATCCGGCGAATAAGTTTGACAAAGTTCCCTGCAGCGCCAGCGCTGCTGCCAGGCCGCCGATGCCCAGGGCGCCGATGAGCGGCGTGATCGAGATGCCGAGGTTCTGCAGGATGATGAAGATGCCGATGGCGACGATCAGCAACCGCGTCATGTTGGAGATCAGCGAGGCCGAGGTGCCGGCCGTCTTGGTCGTCTCGGAGATCAGATTGGTGAGCCCGCCCGCTATGCGCGCCACCACGATGGTCACCGAAAGGATGACGATGGTCACCAGGACCTTCTCGGCGAGTTCTTGCATCTCCGCTTCCAGCGGCACGCTGTAGAGCGCGAAGTAGGCGCCGGCGCAGAGGAACCACAGAATCGGCGCCTTGCGCATCGCCTCGAAGATGACGTCGTCCCAGCGCCACTTTGTGTCGCCGACCAGCTTCAGAATCCTCTTGAGGATGAAGAACTCGAAGATGACGCCGAACAGCAGCCCCCCGACGACGAACGAAGCCGGCACGGCCCACCGTATTAACTCCTGGTAATCCATCGCTCCCCTCCTGCGGATAGGCGCCTAAAGATAGCACAGGCCGCGCGGGCAGTCAGCCCGAAGGGATTTCGGAGCCCGCCCGCTACGGGCCGCCTCCGGAATGAATCAATATTGGTTCATCGTCTGTAAAAGTGGCCGTCGATACAAGCCGCATGTATGTTAGAGACTGTTGACAAACTCGGGGTAGCGTCGGGCTTCAGCCCGATTGATCGCGCTCTAGCGTGATAATGGCTCCCGTCTTCGACGGGAGTAGGCGGACTAAAGTCCGCCGCTACAGTTTTTTGCGAGCAGATAGCTGCTATTCGGATTGCATGCACTGATGCATCTCAATCTGGCGGTTGCGGTAAAAATCGTCGAAGGAAACTCATAACAGGAATTTATCAACACTCTCATGTTAATATCGATCATTGCCCGCAGAATAACTTGACAGGAAAAACACCATGAACATCCAGGGATTTCGGTATCTCAGTCTCGTTGGCTTATTGGCGCTTGCGCTTTTTTTCGTCCTGACGGGAATGTTTCTGCTGCCCACTACCAGGGCGCAACAGACAACCACTCGGCGGGAAGAACCGGCTGCACGAACCGTCAGATATCGGGCTAACGGGGCCCCTTTCCAAAAATGTCGCCTTCAGACTGAAGGTGCCGGCGTCGCGTCGTTGTCGATATCGATCGATGGCATGGAATGGAGAAGGGTTGATTCGTTCGCAGGCTGCGATGCTGACGACGAAGTGTACATCGTTATCCAGGATGAGAATAATGATTCATGGATTCAATTTGGAGACGGGATAACCGGCGCGCGTCCTCCATCGGGCGCGGAAGTAACTTGTACATATAACTATGGTTCCGGTACCCGCGGCAATGTAGAACAAGAAACTGTGCGTCCGACGTTGCCGGTTATCAGCGGCGTGGCTTTGAGGCGCCTGGCGGGTCAGCAGCAGGTCTGGTTTGACCGAGCCGGCCTGGAGTACGTCTACATTCCACCCGGGACCTTCTTGATGGGCTGCGTGCCTGGAGATGAATGGTGTGAAGATAATGAACTCCCTCGACATCAGGTTACAATCACCAGAGGATTTTGGATGGGCCGCACGGAAGTGACGGTGCGCGCCTACATGCAATTCTGCGAGGAGACCGGTCGCTCGATGCCGCCGGAACCGGTATACAGGAATAACAACCTCAATCCGGGTTGGGAATATCTCGACCACCCGATGGTCAATGTGAGATGGCATGATGCCGTGGCCTATTGCGAGTGGGCAGGCGTGAGGTTACCGGCGGAGGCTGAGTGGGAATATGCGGCCCGCGGCGGCCACGAGGGACGGATCTACTTCTGGGGGAACGACAGGCTCCCGATAGTTGATGGCCTCAAGCAGGCAAATGTGCGCGATGAAACGCGCAGGCGAGCACACCTGGATCTGAGATGGAGGAGCGAATACTACTTTGAGGGATACGATGACGGTTATGATTATACCTCGCCCGTTGGTTTGTTTGCGGCCAACGGATTTGGACTCTACGACACCGCCGGCAACGTATGGGAATGGTGTTCTGACTGGTATAACAGCAGCTATTACAGCACGCCCGATTCTCTTGTAGATCCCCAAGGTCCGTCGTCGGGCGAGAGCAATGTTCTACGCGGCGGATCTTGGCAAGTCGATCCAGGTCTCGTTCGCCTCTCTGTTCGAAGTTGGGAAAGGCCATATCTCGGCAACAGCAATATCGGCTTTCGATGCGTCCGGGATGTGGATTAGTGTTCCCATTAGTTAGAGCCAAGGGATCTAAGACCTATATATAACCGGGGTGGCCGGGTAGTCGTAGCTCTGTAAAAACCTTCCTCGTCCCCAGAATCAGAGAGAAGCGGAGAGTTCGATACGCTTTACCTGTGGGAATGTGTTACTCTTTCCGTCAACAAGGCATAATATGCGAATGCTTGTTTAGGTGCGAAGGAGGTTCGCCATGTCCTCTGGTCAGCGGACGCCGGATAGCCAATCGTTCTCAGCACCCCTAGTCCTGTTTTGTACCCTTTGCGTGGCGGCTTTATCCGTCGCGCTTGCGCAGGCGCAGGATTGGAAGCAGATCAGCTCTACTGGACCTTCATCCCGCTATATTCATGCCATGGCCTACGACAGCGGGCGCGGCGTAACGGTCCTCTTCGGAGGACGTGACGCTTACAACCTCTATTTGGACGATACCTGGGAGTGGGACGGTAGCGACTGGACATTAGTTAGTACTACGGGTCCTTCAACTCGCAGATTCCATGCCATGGCCTACGACAGCGCTCGCGGCGTAACGGTCCTCTTCGGAGGAATGGACTATTCCAGCACTTTAGGCGATACCTGGGAGTGGGACGGCAGCGACTGGACATTAGTTAGTACTACGGGTCCTCCGGCTCGCAGATTCCATGCCATGGCCTACGACAGCGCTCGCAACGTGACGGTACTCTTCGGAGGAAATAATATCGCCAACTATTTTGGCGATACCTGGGAGTGGGACGGCGGCAGTTGGACCCAAGTAAGCTCCTCTGGTCCGTCTGCACGCCAATCTAGTGCAATGTCCTACGACAGCGCGCGCGGCGTGACAGTCCTATTCGGAGGACGTGACGCTTACGGCAGCTATTTAGGCGACACCTGGGAGTGGGACGGCAGTAGTTGGACCCAGGTTAGTACTTCTGGTCCGTCTGCACGCCAATATAGTGCAATGTCCTACGACAGCGCGTGCGGCGTGACAGTCCTCTTCGGAGGAATGGACCATTCCAGCAAATTAGGCGATACTTGGGAGTGGGATGGCAGTAGTTGGACTCAGGTCAGCTCCTCGGGGCCATTAGCTCGCGCTTGGCATGATATGGCCTATGACAGCACGCGCGGCGTGACGGTCCTCTTCGGAGGGCATGACGGTTCCAGCTATTTAGGCGACACCTGGGAATATAGTAGGCCGGCTTTCGACCTGAAAGCGATTTTCAAGAGGGCTTCTCCGAGAGCCGTAAGGATAAGCGGACGTCTGAAGCTGATCGCCAGGGCTAAGAACATCAGCGAGGATAGCTCCCTCCCCACAACAGTCTATTTCCATCTGTCAACCGACAGGACTCTCGACGAGTCCGACATTCTGCTGGGCGGAAAGGTCATACCGGCCTTAGCGCCCGGGAAAAATAAAAAGGTAAAGATGAAATTCACAGTGCCCGCGATCGTTAATCCCGGTTTCTACTACGTGATCGTCGAGATTGTGGCACCGGACGCTAACCCGCGCAACAACGTCAGGGCCAGCAAATACACGATCGAGGTCTACTAACTCGGACAGAGACAAAGCAAGCTTTTGAAGAGACGGGACGCAATAAGCGGCGCCAAGGAAAGCAACTAAGAATGTCAGCTTTCCTGCTCCCGAAGAGTTTAGTGAGGTATGCCCTCCTACGTCGCCGCGTCTGAGGCGAGGCAAGTGTTCACTGGCTCGAATCAGTGTTATTCGCGGCAGCTCTTGGCTTTACCCACCGAGGAACATTCGAGTATCCAACCATTGCGAGTTCACTCCAGGCATCATTAACCACAGCTTGGATTTCCGTTGTATCCGTGACGCGGAGTAGTGTTCCCATCGGCCAGGGCCGCGCGCCGATGGAGTAAAACAATAGTGAAGAAGCCCCACTGTAAAAGTCCATTGACTTCTGGATGGCATCGTAATACTGCCTCTGAACTGTGAAAAGTGGGGGCTATGTGGGGGCAAAATGTAGTTCTATAGAGGCTTACGGTATTTCTGGTTCACGCTTACTATTTGTAACTTGTTGATTTATAAGGGCGAAGGCTAAGAGGCACATGTTTCTAGCGAGGGATTAAGATATATTCCTTAGTCTTCTCAATCTACAAAAGTGTCTCTTAGCGAAAGCCCGCCCTGAGCCTGCCTTGAGATATTTTTCGAAACAAGATGCCTTGGAATCGTCTCAAAGCATATTGACAAGACAAGACTCCACGGACGAGATTTTGCTGTATGATAGGATTTTCCGGCGTTGTGTTCCTTCAGGCGTCTTTCAGTGTTTGATGTAAGTCCGATATACTTTTTGCTTGGATTAGATTCGCTCTTTATTATATAAACATACTTCAATAAAGCCCTCCTTCGCTAAAGCTCCGGCGGGCACCAGCCTTCGCCAAGAGCTCGGCTTGCCAGCCGAAGCCTTGGCGAAGGCTGGTGGAGCCGATGGGGATCGAACCCACGACCTCTTGAATGCCATTCAAGCGCTCTCCCGGCTGAGCTACGGCCCCACGCGGTCGCGAATTGTAGCTGGCCTCTTTCGGGCTGTCAACCGCCCTGGAGTAGTGTGGCACGCGCCGCGGTTGGTGATGTTCACGCCGCCTGTTGTCGGAGCGTTAGCAGGAGGACCGACATTCCTATCGACCGTGTTTACCCGCTGCGCCTCGGTCTGCTACAATTGAGGCGCCCCGCGCGGCGTGCCCGCGCGGATTTCCGGGCGGTAGGAGTATGTCGATTCCGAAGATCTGCGGTTTGGAGCAGGAGTACGCCATCTTCGCCCGCGGCGTCCCCAACTTCGACCCGATCCACGCCTCCTACCTGGTGGTAAACAGCATCGACCGCGCCGCCGACACCATCTGGGACTACGCCGAGGAGACCCCCTTCGTCGACGCCCGCGGCTTCTGCTACGACGATGCGGTGATGCAGATCAGCAGCGCCGAGAACCTCAAGATCAACAACCTGCTGACCAACGGCGCCCGCTTCTACGTCGACCACGCCCACCCGGAGTTCTCGACCGCCGAGTGCCTCGGCGTCCTCGACCTGATCGCCTTCGACCGCGCCGGCGAGCGGATACTGAACGTGGCGCGCGAGCGGGCCAGCAGCCAGCTCGGGCGGGGCCAGGAGATCCTGATCGTCAAGAACAACTCCGACCACATGGGCAACTCCTACGGCTGCCACGAGAACTACCTGGTGACGGCGGACCTCTACCAGCGCCTCTTCGCGGAAGCGGACGCCGTCCCGCAGCCGACCTTCAGCGTCCTGATACCCTTCTTCGTCACCCGCCAGATACTATGCGGGGCGGGCAAGGTCGGCAGCGAGAACGGCACCGGGACGGTCGACTTCCAGATATCGCAGCGCAGCGACTTCTTCGAGATCACACTGGGCGCCAACACCACCGCCAACCGCCCGATCGTCAACACCCGCGACGAGCCACACGCCGACCGCACGCGCTTCCGGCGCCTGCACGTCATCGTCGGCGACGCCAACATGTGCGAGGTGGCCAGCCTGCTCAAGATCGGGACGACGCGCCTGGTGCTCCAGATGCTCGAGGACGATGCGGTCCCGCTCGACTTCGCCCTCGAGAACCCGGTCAAGGCGATCGTCGATGTCAGCCACGACCCCTCGCTGCGCACCACCGTTAGGCTCGACGGCGGGCGCGCGGTGCTGCCGCTGGAGGTACAGCGCGAGTTCCTGGCCGCCGCCGAGCAGTACTGCACCGCCCCGGAGCACGACACCGGCGAGAACCGCCTGGTGCTATCCCACTGGCGCCAGGCGCTGGACGGCCTCGAGCGCGACCCGATGGAGCTGGACGGGAGCCTCGACTGGGTAACCAAGTACCGCCTGCTGGAGCGGCGCATCCGCCGCAAGGGCCTCGGCTGGCGCCACCCGCGCGTGCGGCGCATGGACATCCTCTACCACGATATCCGCCCCGAAAAAGGGCTCTTCCGCATCCTGGAGAGCAAGGGCCGCATCCGCCGGGTGCTTGACGGCGAGGAGAGGGTGAAATACTTTGTCAACAACCCGCCAGAGGACACGCGGGCCTACTTCCGCAGCCACTGCCTGCGCAGGTTCGGCGAGTACGTTAGCGAGGCGAACTGGGACGTCCTCAGCTTCAACGTCGGCGACTCCGGGCGCACGCGCGTGCAGCTGCCCGATCCGGCCAAGGGGACGCGGGAGCAGGTGGAGAGGCTGCTTGAGGAGTCAGCGGGAATAGAACAGTTTCTGGCCAACCTGCAATCCTGACGACTAGCCCGCACATTGCACAAGGTTTGGCCGGCATTGGGATTAAGTGATTGATATGCAAATCTGTCCAGCGTCCTTTCCATGGGATTCCGCCGGACGGCTGAATCTTATGCAATATGCAGGCTAAACCTATCGAGAGCGTGGCGAGATGAGCAAGGAACGCAAGAAGAGGAAACCGAAGAGCCGGCAGGACGCGCAGCCCGAGGAACGGGCGAGCGATGTCGAGGAGGCCGGCGAGGAGCTCGAGGAGCGCCTCGACGAGCTGGACGAGCTGATCGACGAGGCCCTCGGCGAGGACGAGGAGCACGCCGAGGAGCAGGCGCAGCAGTTCGTCGACGGCTTCAAGCAGGAAGGGGGAGAGTGATGCCGATGATCCTCAGCCACAGCGACCCCAGCTTCCTTAGCCTGCTCAGGAGGCACTACCCGGAGCTGGTGCCGCGCATCGACGCCCTGCCCCCGGAGACCGCGCGGGCGGTGCGCGCTACCACCATTGTGGCGCTGACTTTCGGGGACGGCGTGATCATCGCCGCCGACCGCCGCGCCACGCTGGATGGCCACGTCGTCGTCAGCGATGACGTAGTCAAGGTCTTCAAGACTGACGAGCACAGCGCCATCGCCATCGCCGGCACCTTCGGGCCGGCGGTCAAGATGGCCAAGCTCTTCAAGACCGAGCTCGAGCACTACGAGAAGGTCGAGGGGATCGCGCTCTCGCTGGAGGGCCGGGCCAACAAGCTCAGCCAGATGATCGAACTCAACTTCCCTGCCGCCGTCCAGGGCCTGCCGGTGATGCCCCTCTACGCCGGCTTCGACACCGCGCAGGGCCGGGGCGTCATCTACGAGTACGACATCACCGGCGGCACCTTCGTCAAGCCCAAGACCGAGCCCTACGCCGCCAGCGGCAGCGGCGGCGAGCGCGCCCGCTCCACCTTCGAGCACTTCTACCGCTCCGGTTCGAACCGCAGCGAGGCGCGTAAGCTGGTTGTCCGCGCACTCGACTTCGCCGCCGAGAAGGACATGGCCACCGGCGGCAAGAACTACATCATCCTGGCTATCGCCGCCGACGGCGTCCGCGACATCTCCACGGGGGAGGAATGACAATGCTCGACCTCAGCAACTTCATCAGCCCCAAAGAGCAGCTCAGGATGAAGCAGGAGGTGGTTGAGGATACACTCGCCCTGGCCTACCCGATCGCCGCCCTCGAGTACGCCGAGGGCATCCTCATCTTCGCCGAGAATCCCAGCATCAGCCTGCAGAAGACCTCGGAGCTCTACGACCGCATAGCTTTCGCCGGCACCGGCGTCTTCAACGACTACGAGCGCCTGCGCAAGGCCGGCGTGCAGCTGGCCGACGTCAAGGGCTTCCAATACAGCCGAGCCGACGTCAAGGCCCGCTCCATCGCCTCCGAGTACTCGACGGTCCTGGGCGACATCTTCACGCGACAACAGGTCCCGTTGGAAGTCGAGATACTTGTGGCTGAGATAGGCGACGCCCCGGCCGACAACCGCATGTACTTCATCCCCTTCAGCGGCGGACTCATAGAGGAGCAGGGGCTCTCGGTCGTCGGCGACTACGTCACCGAGGAAGGCGAGATCCGCAAGGGGCGCATCCGCCAGCTCCTCAAGCAGGCCGACCCGCCGCCCGACATCTCGCTCGCCGACGGCGCCGCCCTCTGCCGCAGCGCCATCGGCCAGGTGCGCAACCAGGGCGACCTGCCGGCCGACCACATCGAGCTGGTGGTGCTGGACCGCTCCGTCGATGCAGAGCGCAAGTTCCGCCGCCTGGGCAAGGAAGAGATCACGGCACTGCTCGGCTGACCGCCGCGGCCGCCCCTAGCCCGCATATCCCGCACTCGACCCGCCGCCCCGGAGCTCAGCTTCGAGGCGGCGGGTCGGCGCAAACCCCGGCATGTCAACGTTTAATGTGGTATAATCAAAAAATCGAGCCTCGGGGAAGGGGGGGTGTGTTC
Source organism: uncultured Acidobacteriota bacterium (assembly GCA_964408025.1). Taxonomy (GTDB): domain Bacteria; phylum Acidobacteriota; class DATKUA01; order DATKUA01; family DATKUA01; genus CAYOXX01. Next base: position 56,786 of record CAYOXX010000003.1, read on the forward strand.
ACCTGCCTCTCGCCAGGGAGCAGGGCGGACCGGCGCGGCCGGAACGCCTGGCCTGATCCCTACCGGCCCCGGCAACCGGGCTCGTCGGAAAAACCATGCGAAGCCGAATCGTCGGACTTGAAACCGAGTACGCGCTGCTGCACTACCCGGAGCGCTCGCGGCACCAGAAGCCGTTGAGCGGCACCGAGATCTTCGAGCTCATGAACGGCGTCATGGACGAGGCGGGCGTCGTGCGCCTCTACGAGGAGAAGTTCTACCCGGAAACCTCCGGCGAGCCGTTCGCCAACCTCGAGAGCCGCCGCCGCTACTCGATGAAGAAGAACCGCATGTTCCTTTCCAACGGCGCCCGCTTCTACCTCGACACCGGCGACCACCCCGAGTACGCCACCCCCGAGTGCCGCTCGGCCAAGCAGGTGCTCGCCTACGACAAGGCTGGCGAGCGGCTCGTCGAGGACCTGGGCATCCGCACCGAGCGGCGCCTGGCCGCGGACGGCAATCCCGGGCGTGTGCTGATCTGCAAGAACAACATCGACGTGCGCGGCAACACCTACGGCTGCCACGAGAACTACCTGATCCCGCGCCGCGCCGCCCGCCACAGCGAAGGCTCGTACTTCAAGCTGGTGATCCGCGGCCTCATCCCCTTCCTCGTCACCCGCCAGATATTCTGCGGCGGCGGCAAGGTGATCGCCGGCAACAAGCTAGCCTACCAGATCAGCCAGCGGGCCGACTTTATCGACTCCGAGCTCAGCAGCGACACCACCTTCCGCCGCGGCATCGTCAACAGCCGCGACGAGCCCCTGGGCAAGATCGACAAGTACCGCCGGCTCCACATCCTGGTCGGCGATTCCAACCTCAGCGAACTCTGCACGCTGCTCAAGACCGGCAGCGCGATGCTCGTCCTGCGCCTCATCGAGGAGCAGGGGATCGGCGACGGGCCGGCCATCGAGGACCCGATTCTGGCCCTGCGGGAGATCTCCCAAGACCCGTCGTGCCGCATCAAGGTAAAGCTCGTGGACGGCTCCTACGCCAGCCCGATCGAGGTGCAGCGTTACTACCTCCAGCGTGTGCGGGCCCACCTCGAGGCCGAGGGCGCGCTCGGCGAGCGCGAGACCTCCATGATCCTCGGGCACTGGGAGCGGGTGCTGGGCAAGCTGGAGAGCGATGCCGCGAGCCTGGGCCGGGAGATCGACTGGATCTCCAAGCGGCTGGTGATCGACCGCTTCCTCGGGCGGCACGGCGTCGCCCTCGGCGAGCTGAACAAGTGGGTCTACCTGATCAAGAGGATCAAGAGCCTGCGCCTCGAGGAGTCGATCTTCTTCCAGCATCGCAACAACCCCGATTTCGACGTCATGGAGTTCGTCAAGAGCCGCGTCAGCCAGAGCGACTTCATCGAGATCAGGCGGCACATCCGCTACAGCGAGATCGAGTTCGACGACTACTTCCGCATGCACGGCATCTACCACCAGCTGCTCAAGATCGACATCGTCTTCCACGACATCCGCCGCGACCGCGGCCTCTACTACCGGATGCGCGACCGCGGCCTGGCGGCCGGCCTCGGCCTGGCCGATTTCGAGGCGGCCGTCGAGCGCGCGCGCAGCGAGCCGCCCCGCAACACCCGCGCCAGGATACGCGGCGAGTTCGTCAAGCTGCTCGCCGAGTCGCGGATCAAGGGCGCCGTGAACTGGGATAGCATCTCGGTTCACGACGTGAAGCTTCGCAAGATTAACTTGCTGAGCCCCTTCAGCAGCTCCCACAAAGGCGCCCGGGAGCTGTTCGGGGAGATCGAGGCGCTTGCGCGCCTGGGAGGAAAGTGATGAGACCAATGCTCATCGCCGTCGCCCTGGTCGGCGCCGCGGCGGCGCTTGCCGCGGCCCAGCAGGCGGAGCCGAGCGAAGAGGAGCTGCTGCGACTGCAGACCTACATGCTGGTCATCCGCGACGGCTCGCAGATCGTCATCCGCGGCGACTACGAGGTCCGGGACGGGCTCGTGCTCTTCTACTTCGACCACGGCCGCCACCCGGTTTTCGCATCAGTCCTTGCTGACTCGGTGGACTTCGAGGCCACCGCAGCCGCCAACGCCATCCTGCGCAGGGAGCGCAGGCGGCAGGAGCTCTACTTCCGCCTGCTAGCGGAGCGCGAGCGCCGCCTCTTGGAGGAGGCGGAAGGTCGGCAACCGCTCATCGTGCAGCAGGGCGAAAGCCTGACTGTCCTGGAGGGGGAGCAGCCGGGGGCCATTGAGGTCGCCGGCCCGGGGAGCGAGTTCCCACCATACGACCTGGGGGAGGTGGCCGGCCAGCCGCGCAGCTGGGGGCAGCGGGGGGCGGCG
>CAYOXX010000003.1:59121-104050 GCA_964408025.1 uncultured Acidobacteriota bacterium
GCCTGTTAGCAGCCCTCGAGGGCAGCAATGCCCGCCTGGCGGAACCCGGCCGCGGCCACGACGACCTGGTGATGCGCATCAACAGGGCGGCCGATGAGGAGGAAGCCACCCGGCTGACGCGGCAGCTCAACGATATCCGTGCCCGGATCGTGCAGGAGCGCCTGACCGGACGGCTGGCCGGCGACCGGCTCACCGAGCTCTCGCTGCTGGCCGAGGAGCAGGGTCTGCCGCTGGGCTGGCTCATCCCGGATGACGCCGAGATCGTCGACGAGGGCGGTCTGCAGCCGCAGGCCGAAGCGGGCGCTGCCGGCGGCTGGACCGGCGCCGAGACCTACAGCCGCGCGGAGCTTGCCGATGCCCCCGACGAGTGGTGGGGGCGCGAGCGTGCGCGCCTGGAAGAGCTGGCGGCGGCGAGCGATGGCCGCCTTCGCGAGCACCGGGACCGCTACAACCAGGTGCTGCAGGAGCGCAACAGCACCGACTCCGAGGGCCGACGTTTGCTGCTCAATCAGCAGCTGGCGGAGCTCGAGCAGGCGATCAGGGACGAGACGGTGCGGCGGGACGAGGTGCGGCGCGCTGCCGAGCGCCTGGTTGAGGTGGCCCGGCAGCTCGGCAAGGAGGAGGAGCTGGGGCTGATGCGCGACCGCACGGGAGAGAGGCCGTGAACGAGTCCCGGCTACGCAGCGCCGCGCGCAACGCCCTCGTCGGCTGCCTGGCGGTGCACGAGGGCGAGTCGCTGCTGGTGGTCTCCGACCTGCCGCGCAAGCGCATCGGAGAGGAGTTTAGCGAAGTCGGGATAGAGTTGGGCTGCGAGACGATCCACTCGGTGATGGAGCCGCTCGCCAGCCACGGCGCCGAGCCGCCCGCTCCGGTAGTCGAGGCGATGGCTGCGGCCGACGTCGTCGTGGCGCCCACCGTAACCTCGCTCACCCACACCGCCGCTCGCCGACGCGCCTGCGAGGCCGGCGCGCGGGTGGCCACCATGCCCGGCATACTGCCCGAGACGCTGATCCGCTGCCTAAACGCCGACTACGAGCTGATCGCCCGCCGCACCTACAGGGTCACCGAACTGCTCGATGCCGCGTCCGTTGCCCGCCTGCGCTCGCCCGCCGGCACCGACATCACGATACCGATCGGCGGCGTCAAGGCAATCTCCAGCACCGGCCTCATACGCGAGCCTGGGCAGTTCGGCAACCTCCCCTCTGGCGAGTCCTACCTGATGCCGGTCGAGGGCGCCAGCGAAGGCGTAGTCGTCGTCGACGGCTCGATGGCCGGCGTAGGCCTCATTGCGGCAGGCGATACGATCACGCTGCGCGTCGAGGGTGGCTACGTCACATCGATCGAGGGCGGCGCGGCGGCGCGCAGGCTCGAGGAGCTGCTCGAACCCCACGGCCGTCCGGCGCGCAACCTCGCCGAGCTCGGCGTCGGCACCAACCACGCCGCCAAGGTAATCGGCGCCATCCTCGAGGACGAGAAGGTGATGGGCACCGCCCACGTCGCCCTCGGCAACAATGTCTCGATGGGCGGCACCGTCGACGTCAAGGTCCACCTCGACGGCATCATCCTCGCGCCTGATCTCGAGCTGGATGGCGTGCCGCTGCTCGAAGCGGGGAAGCTGCTGATCGAAGTCGAGTGAGCTTCGGCAGGTTTACCCTCTAAGCCATCACAAAAACAGAATTCGTTAAGGCGTCATAAGTCCTGCCCTAGCTCTGCCAGGACGGCGGCGAAGATCTCGATTGCGTCCCAAAGGTTCTGGATGCGCAGGTTCTCGTTGGGGGCGTGCTGGTTGTTGTCGTGGTTGGCTACCGGCAGGCCGACAGTGGGTGTCTCCAGGACGTCGTTGAAGAGGTACATCGGCACGCTGCCGCCCAGCGTCGGCATGACTATTGGGGGCTCGCCGAGCGCGCCCTCGATCACGTTGATCAGCGCCCGCGAGACCGGCAGCTCGAGCGGGGTGCGCGCCGGCGGGTAGCCCTCGGTCTCCAGCAGGCGCGCTTCGATGCCGCGGCGGCTCATCATGTCGGCGATGTGCTCCGCGTTCATGCGAATATTCTCGCTGTCGGAGGCGACGTTGGGGATTGCCAGCAGCTCGGCGAACTCGCGCACGATCTCGGCCTCGTGCTGCTGGCGGTATTCGCGCACAAATTCCCGCAAGCTCTCCGGGTCCGGAGCGCCCTGCTGCGCTCCCGCCCCGCCGGGGGCGGCCAACAACAGCAGTGCGGAGAGACCGAAAAGCGTAATCGATTCTAGCCTTAGCATTCTTCACCCTCCTGATTTGCGGACAAACTATAGCACGTAAACAATATTGCAGGTTCACGTCCTGCGACACTTCGATGTGCCCGAGCCATAAATAACAGATTGACATCGGCTCGGGATGTGGTAGAAAGCTGTAATAGAATTATCGTAGGAGATTTCAATGAGGCTGATTCACGCATTCGCTAGTATCTACTCGATTAGGGGCGATTTTTATTATATCAATTCAATAGAATATAGAGCAATGCCATGTCCGTAGAAAATTTATTGGTGTTGTTGATTATAACTCTTATAGGAGTGTTATTCGCAGCATTTATAAGAAGATCAAGTAAGTCTAAGCATAAACGCGGTGTTCAGTATCATATTATCAAAGGTACAGAGGAATTAAATGATAATAACTTAAAAAGACAAGATTTGTCAAAGGAAATATCAGAGCCATGGTGTTTCTTTCGACCCGACAAAATGTTTAGTGAGGAAATAACATCTAAATTGGATTACATTGATCACGGAACAGTTAGAGAGATTATCTATGAGCATTACCCAGAAGATTCATCTATATCTTTTGGATCTTTACCTACAATTTTATCACCAATGTTTTGGGAGGCAATTTCTGGCAGAAAACAAAGTGAGATATCATCATTCAAATATCAAGGGAAACCCATTTCTAAGAGTAAATATATAAGATATATGAAAACATGGAACTACCAGAGAGATATTTTTAAAGTATATTTAACTGATATTGATTTATATATTAGAACATTAAACAGAAACTATGTGAACTTTGTACTTAATAATAATCAAATAATTAATGATATAAATAGACGTCTGACGGCTATGCAAACATTCAAAGATTCAATTAGGAGAAGAGAATGGCCTAAATTATTATTAATTGTTTCTGAGATACCAATTACTGAGTTAGATCATTCGTTCACAATAACAAAACATATGCTAATATCATTGTACAGAGGCGAAGAACTAGAATCTCATAAAGGGCATTTTTATTATCATCCCAAAAGGAGTGATTTTCTTGAAGAAGCTTGGGCTAAAAAATGGTTATTGTCAATTAAATATGGACAAGAGAGAGAGAATTGGCCTAGCGAGATTAGAGAAACGTATGATATTGTAAAATATGAAGACGAATGTAGAGTATTTAATACAAATTCTATAGAAACCATAAAGAGAAATTTAGAATCTCTTCTAGCAAAATATAGATGATATAATGTTATATATCATCTTTTGTTTTACAAAATGATAAATTGGGAAAGAATATATTTGAATAATATTAGCTATTCGTAAAGAAAAATCGAGAAATAATATAATTGAATTATATAACTAATGCCACATGCATACTTATAGAAGATCTGGGAATGAGAGCAGCATAGGCAATAACGAAAAAGCAAGACGTTAATGGATAAAATATAGGAATAGACATAATTAGTTGAATGGTTTTGAAGGATATTGATAAAAAGAGATCGCGTATTTCAGTAAAGAAATTCCTTTTCATCGTATCTACGTTTATGGTAAAACCTTGTTGAATACTAATGGGGGCGGCAATGAACTTGCTAACCGCCAGCGTCGGCAGCTACCCGCGCATCGGCGACGGCCACGAGCAGCAGGCGGTTCGCCGCGCCATGCGGCTGTGGGAGGCCGGTAAGATCCACGTCGGCGATCTCGAGGAGGCGCACCAGCAGGCGGCCCGCTGGGCGATCGAGGAGCAGGAGGCGGCCGGTATCGAGGTCGTCACCGACGGCCTGGTGCGCTGGTACGACCATTACTCGCACATCGCGGGGCGCCTGGCCGGGTGCAAGGTAGACGGCCTCGTGCGCTTCGCCGACACCAACTACTACGTGCGCGAGGCGGTGGTCGAGGGCGAGATCGGCTGGTCCGGGTCGATCCTGCGCCGCGAGTACGAGTTCGCCGCCGGCGTCGCTAACCGACCGGTAAAGATGGTGGTCACCGGGCCGCACACGATCGCCCACCACTCGATAAACGAAGGCGGTGTCTACGCCGACAGGGCTGAGCTCGCCATAGCCTACGCCAAGGCACTGGCCCTCGAGGTCGCAGACCTCGTCGACGCCGGCTGCCGCCACATCCAGATCGACGAGCCGCTGATCCACCAGCACCCGGGCTGGCTCGAGGTCAACGCCGAGACTCTGGCGCTACTGGCGGCGGGGAAGGGCGAGGCGACCCTGGCGCTCTGCCTCTACTTCGGCGACGCGGCGCCGGTCTACGATGCCCTCCAGGAGCTGCCGGTCGACGACCTCTACCTCGACTTCACCTACAGCCCCGCCCTGCCGGACCTGATCGCCTCGCAGGGTTCCGACAAGCGCCTCGGCCTGGGGCTGATCGACGGACGCAACACCCGGCTGGAGAGAGCCGACGAGGTGCTGCCGCTACTTGAGGTAATCGCCACCAACCTGGACGAGGCGATCCTGGCGCCGAGCTGCGGCCTCGAGTACCTGCCGCGCGACCGCGCGCGCCGCAAGCTGGAGCGGCTCGTCGAGATTAGGGACGCCTTCGCGGGGGTCGGATCATGAGCCGCGCGAAGCTCAAGGAGCTGAGCATCGAGCTGCCGCTCTTCCCGGTCACCGCCGTCGGCAGCTACCCGAAGCCAAAAAACCTCAAGGTTGCGCGCACACGCTTCGGCAGGGGCAAGGCGAGTGCCGAGGAGCTGCAGCGAGCCACCGACGAGGCGCTCGAGTTCTGGATCCGCGAGCAGGAACGTATCGGCCTCGACGTGCTGGTGCACGGCGAGATGGAGCGGGGCGACATGGTCGCCTACTTCGCCGACGAGATGGACGGCTTCGAGCGCGGGGGGCTGGTGCGCAGCTACGGCAACCGCTACTACCACAAGCCGATCATCGTCGGCGAGGTGCGCTGGCGCCGCCCGATGACCGTCGACACCTGGCGCAGGGCGCAGGCGCTGACCGACAGGCCGGTCAAGGGGATGCTCACCGGCCCGTACACGATGATGGACTGGAGCTTTGTCGACTACTACCGGAACCGCAGAGAGACGGCGCTGGCGCTGGCGCGGGAGATCCGCAACGAGGTCGAGGCTCTGGTCGAGGCCGGCTGCAAGATCGTCCAGATCGACGAGCCCGCCACCAGCGTCAGGCCGTCGGAGATCGAGCTCGTGGCGGAGGTCGGACATGTCGTCACAGACGGGCTGCCCGCCTACTTCATCAACCACATCTGCTACGGCCGCTTCGCGCCGGTATACCCCGCGCTGCTCGAGCTGCCGGTCGACAACTTCGACATGGAAGCCTCCAATAGCCAGATGGACCTGCTCGACCTGTTCGGCGGGGAGCCGCCGCGCCGCGACATCACCGTCGGCGTGGTCGACAGCCACAGCCACGTCGTCGAGACCCCCGAACAGGTGATGGAGCGCGCCCGGGCCGCCCGCGAGGTCCTGCCGGACGAGGCGATCTGGCTCGACCCCGACTGCGGACTCAAGACACGCACCGTCGAGGAGTCGGTGGGCAAGCTGGAGGCGATAGTAGCCGTCGCCCGCGAGCTGCGCGCGACCGGATGAGGGCCCGCCCGATCTCAGGGCGTTTCCCAAGAGTGAATTAGATTTGCGGGCTTGAGATCGCCGCAGCAGTCCGCAACTGCGGGCGGCCTCGCGATAACAGGCTGTCGTCACCGCAAAATTCATAAATGGGATATTTATATAGCAATTCTTGGCCTGTCGGTTTTCCAGTCGGCCTGGGGTGCCCATAATTGCAACGAGAGTGGCCTTGAGAGCTGCACTGTTCTATAGCGCTCACAAAATCAGCCGCCCTCGCGGCCTCCGCGGATCCCGCACGGGGCGGGATACGCGCGGCGGTCGGTGGCTGCCTGGCTCGGTGCGTCGGGCTGATAGACGAATCGTGCAATTAGTCGTTATTGGAGTTGCTTGAACTTACAGTTTCGGTGCAGTATACATGGCGCAGCACAGGGGGGCAGCGATGAGGATTCTTTCCGGCATACAGCCATCGGGCGTGCTACACCTCGGCAACTACTTCGGCATGATGCGCCGCATGATCGAGTACCAGGAGCGCGGCGAGCTCTTCTGCTTCATCGTCAACCTGCACGCGCTGACCAGCGTCTTCGATGCCGAGAGCCTGCGCCGCAACACGGTAGACGCGGCCGTCGATTTCCTGGCGCTCGGCCTCGACCCGGACCGCAGCTACTTCTGGGTGCAGTCCGACCTGCCCGAGCACGCCGAGCTCTCGTGGTACCTCAGCAACTTCACGCCCGTCGGCCTCCTGCAGCGAGCCCACTCCTATAAAGACAAGGTAGAGAAGGGCCTGCCGGCCAACGCCGGCCTCTTCAACTACCCGGTGCTGATGGCCGCCGACATACTGCTCTTCCGCAGCGACGTCGTCCCGGTCGGCAGGGACCAGAAGCAGCACGTCGAGATGGCCCGCGACATCGCCATCCGCTTCAACAACACCTACGGCGAGGTCCTCAAGGTGCCGGAAGTGGAGGTCAAGGAGGATGTGGCGACGGTACCCGGCATCGACGGCCGCAAGATGAGCAAGAGCTACAACAACGTGATCGAGATCTTCGGCGACAGGGAAAGCCTCGAGAACAAGGTGATGAGCTTCGTCACCGACTCGACGCCGGTCGAGAAGCCCAAGGACCCCGATTCCTGCTCCCTCTTCGCACTCTACCGCCTCTTCGCCGAGCCCGACGCTGTAACTGCCATGGCCCAGCGCTACCGCGCCGGCGGCCTCAAGTACAGCGACGTCAAGCAGGAGCTGATCGAGCTGATCTGGGACTTCTTCACACCCTACCGACAGCAGCGCGAGGAGCTGGCCTCCGACATCGGCCGAGTGATCGACATACTGCGCCTCGGCGCCAAGAAGGCCCGCAGGGTCGCCGCCGAGACCATGGACGCCGTCCGCGAAGCCGTCGGCGTACGCTACTCCCGTTAGCATTTGATAGCTGCCTGTCTCAACAAGGCTGATTGCTGCTAACGGACCAGCACGATTCTCGAGAGTTACAGCCTTTTCGAGGTGTCGAATCGAAAAATCGGTAGGACAGTCCGCCGCGGCGGATTCCTGTTTGTCACCTTATCACGTAGGGGGGGCCTTCAGGCCCCCCGCAAGTAGGACAGATCCGGAGGCGGGCAAGCTCTCCTGCCTGTCATCTCTCAGGTGGGCTCGACATTCCCGTCAGTCACCTCTGTAGCGGCGGCCTTTAGGCCGCCTAGTCGGGCTCCGCACGCGGCGGATAAATTTAGCCCGACGCTACCGCTCGCGCGTCCTCAGCCATCGGGCGTGGACTTTCCTGTTGCCTGAAGACCCAGCACATAATCCGTGTTGAGCATTTGCTGTTGCACCTCAGTGTGAGATAATATCGTATCTTCACAGCCTATAAATTAGATGTAACAGGGGGGTCTGAAAATGAAGACTGCTAACTACTTCTTCATAGCGATGATTTGCTGCTTGGTGGCGGCGGCCGATGCCGCGGCGGCACAGTACTTCGGCGCTCTCACCGATGACGAAGACGTCCTGGCTTTGTTGCCGGGGCTCAGGTACGGCCGCTTGTCGCGATCAGTGGCTGGATTCACTTTAGGAAGCGTAGCGCCAAGCGGGACCGCAGAGGGATTCGAAGATCCGCTTACGGCAGTTCACTTTGAGGATCCGCTTACCGCCATACTCTTTGAGGATCCGCTGACGGCGATTCTCTTCGAAGATCCGTTGACGGCCAGAAGCAGGGGCGGATTGAGAACACTCTCGGGTAGATCCGGTGGGATGGCGTGTTACGTTCACTCCATTGGCGGGCGGATATGCGCCATAGATATTATTGGTGCAGTTCGCGATATCGACCTTCGGGATACCCTGGAGAGGGTGAGATCGATGCAGGGCAGGCCGATCAGGGAAACCGGCGGCGGCCTGGCTTTCGAGGACGGGGCGACCGGGCTGGTCGTCGCCTTCGACCGCCGGGCCGGCTTCGTGATGAGGATGTGGGATAGGACGCTTGGCCCGGACGACACCCGGATCTCCAGCGAGCCCGCTGATGATGATTTTATCCTGGCCCTGTTGCCCGAAGTCAGGTACGGCCGTGTCTCGCGCGCGATCGGGAGCCTCGTCTTGGGGAATGAGGTTCCTCGGGAGACCGGCGAGGCATTCGAGGATCCACTGACCGCACTCGGCTTCGAAGATCCGATTACCACGATCGGCTTCGAAGATCCGCTGACAGCCATCCTGTTCGAGGATCCATTGACAGCAATCTTCTTTGAAGATCCCTTGACGGCGAGGGGCAGGAGCAGGCTGAGGACATATTCGACCGTTTCGCAAGGGATGACCTACTACATTCACTCGCTTGACGGCCGCATCTGCGCTGTTGATGTTTTGGGCGCGACGGCCGACATCGATATCCGTCAGGCTTTGGAACGGGTGAGAGCCGGGTTGGGCGCGCCCACAAGGGAGTCCGGCGGCGGCCTGGTTTACGAGGACAGGGCAACCGCTCTCGTCGTGGCTTTCGACAGGCGCGTCGGCTTTGTGATGCGGATGTGGAGCAAGCCAGTGCGCTGAGGCCTGGCTTTTAATCCAAATAAAGCAGAACAGTTGTTGCTCATAGAGGATATATGGGCTCGCACCATAAGCCTTTAGCAGAGGCTTACCGAAATCCTGCCAAATGCTAGTGGGCTCAGGCGGCCGACGGCGGTTTTTCTTCCTCGGCGGCGATTCTGGCCCGCAGTTCCTTGGAGTCGGTGAGGAGGCAGCAGGTGGCGTCGGCCTCGGCCGGCTCGGCGGCGCCGCCGGTGCGCCACTCCTCTATCTTGTTCATCCCGGCCAGGAAGAGGCCGAGGAAGATGAAGGCTCCCGGCGGCAGGATGGCCAGCAGCAGCGGCGGGAAGTCGGGCCCAAAGAGGGCGTAGCCGAGTATCCTGCCGTCGCCGATTATCTCGCGCACAGCGCCCAGCAAGGTTAGCGCCAGTGTGAAGCCGGCGCCCATGCCGAGGCCGTCGGCCAGGGCGTAGTGGACTTTGTTCTTGGAGGCGAAGGCCTCGGCGCGGCCGAGGATGATGCAGTTGACGACGATCAGCGGAATGAAGAGCCCCAGCGCCTTCCAGAGGTCGTAGAGGAAGCCGTGCATCACCAGGTCGACTATGGTCACGAAGCTGGCGATGACGATTATGTAACAGGGTATGCGCACCTTCTTCGGGATCAGGCCGCCGAGCAGGCTGATGACGATGTTGCTCATCACCAGCACGAATGTGGCGGCCAGGCCCATCGCCACGCCGTTGAGCATCGTGGTGGTCACCGCCAGCGCCGGGCAGAGGCCGAGGACGAGGCGCAGGACCGGGTTTTCGCTCCAGATCCCCTTGATGAATTCCCTGGTGATGCTCATCGCCCGCCCCCGTTGCCCGCTGCGATCTCGTCGCGGTGGGCGCGGAAGTGCTCGAGGCCGTTGCGCACCGCCTCGGATACCGCGCGGCTGCTGATAGTGGCCCCGGTGATGGCGTCGATCGGCGGCCGGTCCGGAGCGCCCCGGCTGTCCTTGCTGACCTCGTAAGTCCTGTTCTCGTCGCTCGATCCGGCGAACTGATCCCTGAAGTCCGGCGCCTCGATCTTGGAGCCGAGGCCGGGAGTTTCCAGGTGCCGCAGGATCTCGATTCTGTGAATGCTGGCGTCGGGGAATATGCCGATCATCACCTCGATGGTGCCGCCGTAGCCCTCCCTCGAGGCCGACGAGAAGGCGATGCCGACGAGCTCCCCTGCGGCGTCGCGGCCGAGGAAGAAGCGGTAGTCGCCGCTCTCGATCCAGTTGGCCGCCTCGTCGGGCGAGTTGTCGAAATCGGGCAGGACGGCGCGGATCGCCCTGCGCATCTGCTCCAGCTCTGCCTCCGCGATCGGGCCCTCGGTGAGGGCGTATACGAGGGCCAGGCAGAGGCCGGCGGTGGCGGCGATCGCCGTCAGCGTGGCCACCAGCGGCAGCAGCTCCCTCATCCCTTCACCTCGTTGGTCTTCTTCCTCTCGCCGAACACCTGCGGCCGGAAGTAGAGGTCCAGCAGCGGCACGGTGGCGTTCATGATCAGGATGGCGAAGCTCACACCTTCCGGGTAGCCGCCCCAGAGGCGGATCACCGAGGTGAGCACGCCGCAGCCGACGCCGAAGACGATCATCCCCGTCTTGGTCACCGGGCTGGTGACCATGTCGGTGGCCATGAAGAAGGCGCCGATCAGGAGGCCGCCGCTGACGACGTGGAAGACCGGGCTGGCGACGCCGGCCGGGTCGAAGAGGAAGGCGACGCCGGTGAAGGCGAAGACCGTGGCGATGAAGCTGACCGGCACCTGCCAGTATATGTAGCCGCGCCAGAGCAGGAATAGACCGCCGGCCAGCAGGGCCAGCACCGAGGTCTCGCCGAGGCTGCCCGAGACGTTGCCGAGCATCAGTTGCCAGAAGTAGTTCCAGTCGAACACCAGGCCGGTGGTGCCGTCCAGCAGTATGTGCTCCTTGACCGCCCCCAGCGGCGTCGCGCTCGTCACCGCGTCTACCGGCATGTAGAGCGTCGGCGACCAGGAGGTCATCTGCGTCGGGAAGCTGATCAGCAGCGCCACGCGCGCCACAAGCGCCGGGTTGAACGGGTTGTAGCCGAGCCCGCCGTAGATGTGCTTGGCGATGCCGATGGCGACGAACGCGCCCACCAGGCAGAGCCACCAGGGCGACGAGGGCGGCAGGTTGAGCGCCAGCAGCAGCCCGGTGACCACGGCGCTGCCGTCGGCTACCGTGATCTCGGTTCCGCGCAGCCGCTGGAAGAGCGCCTCGAAGGCGACGCAGGCAACGGTGGTGACGGCGATCACCCAGAGCGCCGGGGCGCCGAACAGCAGGACGGCGACCAGCGTGGCCGGGGCCAGCGCCAGCACCACGCACCACATGATCTTCGGGATCGACTGGCCGCCGTGCACGTGCGGGCTGGAGCTGACCAGCAGCTCGAGCTTGGGCGCCAGCGCCGGCTCTTTCTTCTCAGCGGTAGCCATTTCTGTGATCAGCTCGCCTTCTTGCGCCGCGCCTGGATCTCCGCCTTGGCGCGCCGGATGTTCTGGACCAGCGGGATGCGCGACGGGCAGGAGTAGGCGCAGCAGCCGCACTCGATGCAGTCCATGGCGTTGTACTGTTCCGTCATGTCGTACATCCCGTTGACCGCGTAGCTGTTGATCACTGTCGGCAGCAGCCCCATGACGCAGACCTCGACGCAGGAGCCGCAGCGTATGCAGGGCTCGGACCTGAACAGCGCCGCCTCGTCGGTGCCGAGAAAGACCACGCCGCTGGTGCCCTTGATCACCGGCACCTCGAGGCTGTACTGGCTCAGCCCCATCAGCGGCCCGCCGGCTATCGCCTTGGCGGTGCCGGAGCGCAGGCCTCCGCAGTGGGCGACGACGTCGGCCAGCGGCGTGCCGACGCGCACCAACAGGTTCTTCGGCGTCCGAATGCGGCTCCCGGTCACGGTCACCACCCGCTCGATCAGCGGCAGGCCGCGGGCGCAGGCGTCCCAGGCGGCGGCAGCGGTGCCGACGTTCTGGACCACGACGCCGACGTCCATCGGCAGGCCCCCGGTCGGCACCTTGCGGCCCGTGAGCGCGTAGATCAGCTGCTTCTCCGCCCCCTGGGGGTAGGTGACGCGCAGGGGTACGACCTCGATCTCCCCGGCGAGCTCCCGCAAGACGGCGATGGCGTCCGGCGTGTTCTCCTCGATGCCGATCATCACCCGCCCGGCCCCCAGCACCTTTGCCATCAGGCGGCCGCCGCGGAGTGTATCTTCACCACGCTCAACCATCAGGCGGTGGTCGGATGTCAGGTAGGGCTCGCACTCGGCGCCATTGATGATGAAGGTGTCGATCGGCTTCTCTTTCGGCGGCGAGAGCTTGACGTGGGTCGGGAAGGTGGCGCCGCCCATGCCGACCAGGCCGGCCTCGCGGACCGCCTCGAGGATCTCGGCAGCGCACATCGCTTCGGCGTCGCGCTCGCGGCCGCAGCCGTTGGCCCAGCGGTCCTCGCCGTCGGGCTTGATCTCGATCGCCTCCATCGGCAGCCCCAGTGGGTGCGGGAAGAGGTCGATCTTGGTCACCTTGCCGGAAGTCGGGGAGTGCACCGGCGCGGAGACGAAGCCTGCCGCCTCGGCCAGCAGTTGGCCCTTTGCCACCTCGGCGCCCTTCTCGACCACCGGCATGCTCGGGGCCCCCAGGTTCTGGCTCAGGGGGACTACGTAGCGCCCGACTGGCGGCATCTCCTCGGTCGCCAGGGAGTCGGTGAGCCCCTTGCAGTAGTCGGGGTGTATCCCGCCCTTGAAAGCCCTCGCCCTGATCATGCCGGCGCCTCTTCCGCCACCTCGGCCGGCTCCTTAGGCGGCGGCAGGAGCGGCTCGGTGAAGGGGGTTTCGATGACACGGATCGCGTTGGTGGGACATGAGGCGGCCGGAGCCTCGCTGCGCAGCGACCGGGAGTAGTCGACCACCGCCAGGGTGCCGTCCATGACGATCTGCTCGTCGTCAACCTCCTTGGCGCAGCGCTTGCAGCCTATGCAGCCGACCTTGCAGGCCCTGCGCACCAGCGGCCCCTTGTCGCGGCTGCTGCAGACCACGTGCACCGAGCGCGCGGCCGGCACCATCTTGATGATGCCTTTCGGGCAGGCGGCGAGGCACTTGCGGCAGCCGATGCAGTTCTCGGGGATAATGCGCGCCAGGCCGTCGACGATCTCGATAGCCTCGGCCGGACAGTCGCGGACGCAGTCGCCGAGGCCGAGGCAGCCGTAGCTGCAGGCCTTGTCGCCGCCGGCCACCAGGTTCGCGCTGGCGCAGTCGCGGACGCCGTTGTAAAGGAACTTCTTAGCCGCCAGCGAGTCGGAGCCGCCGCAGAGCACGAAGGCGACCGTCTTTTCCCGCTCCGTCGCCTCGACGCCCATTATTGCCGCCACGCTCGCCGACACGCCCGGGCCCCCAGGGGCGCAGAGGCTCGCGTCCTCGCCGGCGACCACGGCCTTGGCGTAGTCGACGCAGCCGGCGTAGCCGCAGGCGCCGCAGTTGAACTGCGGCAGCACGGCGTCGATCTCGTCCACCCGGGGGTCGGTTTCCACCGCGAACACCCTGGCCGCGAAGCCTAGGCCGATTCCGGCCAGCAGCCCCAGCGCCGCCAGGGTAAGGATGGCGTTCAGTATCAATAGAACTGCTTCCTGAGTCATTGCAGTTGGCTCCGGCTAGCTCACTGCTTGACGAGGCCGGTGAAACCCATGAAGGCCAGCGACAGCAGGCCGGCGGTGATCAGGGCAACGGCCGTTCCCCGCAGCGCGCGCGGCGTGTTGGCCAGCTCGATCCGCTCCCGCAGCCCGGCGAAGAGCAGGATCGCCACGGCGAAGCCGATCGAGGCGCCAAAGCCGAAGATGGCGGTGCGCAGCAGGTCGAATTCCTTCTGGATGTTGAGCACCGCGACGCCCAGGACGGCGCAGTTGGTGGTGATCAGCGGCAGGTAGATGCCCAGCGCCTTGTAGAGCGGCGGCGAGAGCTTCTGCAGCGCCAGCTCGACCAGCTGCACAAGCGAGGCGATGATCAGGATGAAGGCGATGGTGATCAGGTAGGTAAGCCCCAGCGGCCTCAGGGCCGCCTCGTGGACCGCCCAGGTCGCGATCGAGGCCATCGTCATCACGAACATCACCGCGAAGCTCATCCCCAGGGCGGTACTCACCCGGCGGCTGACTCCGAGGAACGGGCAGATGCCGAGGAAGCGGGTGAGAACGAAGTTGTTGACCAGCACCGCCGAGATGAAGATGATCAGAAGCTCTTGCGCCAGCATCGGATGTCCGGAACCGTCAATAGAAAAGCGGAGAAATTGAGCTGAGCGCCGCCAAGCCCGGCCCAGCGGGTCGCCGGCGGCAAGGACGGCCCCTCCCCCTCCTTTGCACACACTCTGTAGCAAAGGGCTCGCCGCCTGTCAAGCGGGCGCACGCGGTGCCGGCCGCCCAGCGAGGGTTAATTTTGCCCGTGCCTGTGCTATACTTACTGGCGAGCCCGGAAGCCGACGGAGGCGGAGATGGACGTTACTGTCGAGAAAGAAGGGGAGCGGTATAACCTGACAATTGTCGGCGCGATTGACAACGCCGGAGTCGAACAGCTCAAGTCGGCTTTCGAAGACCTCTACACCTCCGAGCCCAGCGACGTGCGCCTCAACTTGAGCAGCGTGACTACCATCAACAGCTCCGGGATCGGCAAGATCCTGATGCTTTACAAGAATCTCAGGAAGGAAGACGGGTGCCTGGAGATCGTGGGCATCAGCGACAACCTGATGGAGATATTCCAGCTCATCAAGCTGGACAAGATCATCTCCATCCGCAGGTGACAGCAAGACACCAAACGCCCGTGCCCGCCCCACCGCCTCAATCCTGTTGTGAATCGTGCCCGTTGATATTATAATAAGCTGTAACTGTTTGGGAACACAGCCGTTTAAAACGACGTTGTTTTCTTATGCCAGCGCTGGTGCCAAGCCGGCTGCAGCAGCGCCGATCTTACCGGGGAGCGAACTGGGGAAATGCCCGGCGCCGAGCACCTGGTCGTTGTCGATGGCGACCTGAAGATCATCTACCTCAACAATTCCTTCTGCGCCCTCTGCCGGGGGCGGCGCAAGGAGCTTGTCGGCCGCGGGCTGGAGGAGTTCTTCCAGCGGGACGGCTGCGAGGCGCTGCGCAGCTGGTTGCATAAGGAGGCGCGGGGTCGGCCGCCGCAGCTCCGCCTGCAGGAGCAGCCGGGCGATGATTTACCGAGGGAGCTCACCTGGTTGCTCGAGCCGCTGGCCGGCGGCGGTGCGGGGCCGACCGCTGTTGTCCTCTCGGCCTCTCAGGATCTCGAATCGGGGGCCGATCTCCTGGCATCCGTCTTCATGCGGCGCGCCGGGCATCTGATTTCCGAAAGCCACTTAGCGGTGTCGGTGAGCAACACCGACGGCAAGCTGGTCGTGTTCAACCATGGCCTCGAGCACCTGAGCGGCTACAGCCGGGGGGAGGTGCTCGGCAAGCTGATGATCTACGATCTCTTCGCCGACCTGGACGACCTGACCGGGGCCCTGCGGCAGCTCGAAGAGGAGGGATTTGTCGCTAACCGCCCGATGATGCTGAAGCGCAAGGCGGGCTCGCTGCATCCGGTCAGGATCAACCTGCAGCCGATCGCGGACGCTGGGGACCGAGCGGTCGGCCTGATGATGATTGCGCTCGACCGCAGCGGCGAGTTCTCGATAGCCGCTGAGCTGGAGTTCCACTACCGGCAGCTCGAGCGCTTCAGCGCCATCACCGCCGAGGTGATCAGCATCGAGGACAGCGACCGACTCTTCCAGCAGATCGCTAACGCGATCACCGAGATATCTGACTTTTCCCGCGTCCTCGTCTCCATCTTCATCGACGAGCCGCCGTACCGCCGCATAATCGCCCACTCGGGCATCGAGGAGGAGGATTTCCGCAAGCTCCGCGACATCCAGATGGACCGCCGGCGGTTCGCCAACTTCATGCAGGAGGAGTTCCGCCTCGGCGCCAACTGCTTCTACATCCCGGGCGCGCGGAAGGACATCTTCAAGGAAGGGGAGGTTGTCTACGGCACGCTTGGTTCGGACGATGAGGCGGGCTGGAGCCCCGACGACAACCTCGTGGTGACGCTCATGCACGGCGACGAACTGCTCGGCTTCATCAGCGTGGACGACAGCAAGAGCGGCCACCGGCCGACCTCGGAGACCGTGCGGCCGCTCGAGCTGTTCGCCAACCAGATCACTCAGGTTGTCTTGCGCAACCGGCTCGAGCAGGAGCTGAGGCAGCGGCACCGCGACCTCCAGCTCCTGCACGAGATCTCCGTCATCGTCAACTCCTCGCTGGACGCCGAGGAGGTGCTGCAGAAGTTGGTGAAAACGATACACGAGCGGCTGGAGCAGTTCGCCGTTTCTGTCTACCTGCTCGAGGAACGCCTACTCACAATGAAAGCCTCGCGAGGCAGCGATCACGCGGTGGAGATTATACGGCTCGGCGAGGGGATCATCGGCGCCACGGCGCGGGAGGGCAAGGTCGTCATCGTCGGCGACGTCAGGGCCGACGAGCGATACCTCACCGCCGATCCGGAGACCAGGTCGGAGATAGCCGTGCCGATAAAGTCAACCGCCATCATCGACGGGGAGGAGGTGGAGAGCGTCATCGGCGTCCTCAACGTCGAGAGCGACAGGCTCAACGCCTTCACCGAGGACGACGGCCGGCGGCTAGAGGCGATAGCCAACACCGCCTCGGTGGCCATCGAGAACACGCGGCTGATGAACCGGGTGCTGGCGCTGCTGAAGGAGGAGGCCAACTACAGCCAGGAGCTGGAGCAGAGCAAGTCGGAGCTGGACGAGTTCGTCTATACCATCAGCCACGATCTCAAGAGCCCCCTCAACTCGATCAAGGGCTACGCCGAGATGATGGAGTTGGAGCTCAAGCGCGGCGGGGAGGCGGAGGTCAGGCGCTTCCTGGAGCGCATCGGCGCCAACGCCGAGGTGGTCGCGCGCATGATCAACGACCTGCTCGAGCTCTCGCGCGTCGGCAAGATGGCAGAGCAGAGAATCGAGGTCTCGCTCCAGCGCCTGCTCGAGGAGATCCTCTTCGATCTGCGCGCCTCGGGCGAGGGAGCTGAGGTGCAGGTGCGCACCGAGGGCCTGCCGGATTCGATCCGCGCCGACCCCCGCCGCGTCGCGCAGCTATTCACCAACCTGATCGTCAACGCCTACAAGTACCGCCATCCCGAGCGCGACCCGGCCATCGTGATCTCCTGTCGGGACATGGGCGACCACTACCTCTTCGCCGTCGCCGACAACGGCATCGGCATCGACTCCCAACATCTCCACTCGATATTCACCTTCGGCGTGCGCCTGCGCGAAAGCAAAGCCGAGGGGACCGGCGCCGGCCTGGCGATCGCCAAGAAAATCGTCGAGACCGGCGGTGGCCGCATCTGGGTCGAATCAACCAAGGGCGAAGGCTCGACATTCTTCTTCACGCTCGCCAAGGAAAAATAGAGACGAGCACTATTTTCTCATCGTATTTAATTCATTACGAAGGACTTACGGACTACAAATGATGCCCATCACTATATCTTATTTTCGCTCGGTGATATCGATGATATAGCCCAGGTAATGGGTGATCCTGCCGGCCTCATCTCTCAGTATCGTTGTGTAGTCGGCTACCCATATCGTCTTGCCGTCCTTTCTGATAAGCCGATATGGTTCGTGCTCGAAAAGGTCGACACCGCTTTCGCTGTTTGTTCTGACCTCGTCAGTAAAACGTTCTATATCTTCTTTGGGAATGATCTCACTGTAGGGCACCTGCCCGGATTCGAATTCTTCAGTACTGTAATCCAGAACAGCTTTCACACTCGGGGAGACATATTCTACCGGCCAGCCCTCCTGGTTTTTCCACCTGAACACAACCGCGGGGCCGGCTACAAACATTTTTCGTTCCTGCTCTAGAAGCCTGAAGGCCTTCCTCAGCTCCTCCTCGGCCTGCTTGCGCTCGATAGCCATCGCCGCCTGCGTGGAGACGAACTCCAGGATCTTCTCCTCTTCCTCCCCGTACCGGACCCCCTCGGTGTAGGTCTGAACCACGAGCACACCGATCGTCTTTTCAGGCGTCTTCAGGGGCACGCCGAGCCAATCGATGGAGGGCGCTCCTATCGATTCCACCTCTCCCTGCTCCGCCAGCCGTTCGAAAACGTCCGGCGTGGCCAGCAGCGATCTGCCGGTGCGCAGAACGTACTCCGTCAGGCCCTTGCCGAGCTTCCTCGGCGCTGGCGTCTCGTCGAACTGGTCGGCGAAGTAGGGGAAACTGAGCATATCCGATGAGTGGTCGTAGAGGGAGATGTAGAAGTTTTCGGCCGGCATCAGCTCGCCGATGATGCCGTGGATCGAGCTAAACAACTCTTGGAGGTTTTTGGCTGCGTTTGCTGTCTCTGAGATCCGGTAGATCGATTCCCTAACCCTATCCGAGCGCTTGCGCTCGGTGATGTCCGCTTGAGTACCCCACATCCGGATCAGATGGTTGTCCTCCACAATCCCAGTGCTGTTGTTACTGAAATACAGAATGTTACCGTCTTTGTCTCTCTCTTGTGTTTCCACACCGACAATAAGGTAATTGGAGGCGATGAACTCTCGTAGGGCTTCAGTGTTAACAGGATTATCGGCGCCTCCGTAGAATTCACTCAGTCTTTTTCCGATCAGATCATCGGGCTTGGAAGCGCCATACATCTTCACCATTGCCTGATTACATTCGGCGAGGTATGTGTACTTGTACAGATGCTCGATCTGTTCCTCGACAGGGATTTCTGTTGGCATCGGCTTATCCAGCTCGAGTCGGAAAATCCCTTCACTTGCTTGGGAGACAAAAGATCTATATCGTTCTTCACTTTCCCGCAGCGCCTCCTCGGCCAGACTATGCTCGGTTATGTCTTCACCCGAACTGAGGCTGCCAACAATGTCGTCTTCCGCGTTCCGAAGAATGGTGTTATGCCAGGCAATGATTCGCTCCTCACCATCCTTCGTCAGAATCGGATTTTCAAAATATTCGACCAGTTCTGTCTCGCCCGCCATCAGTTGCTTATAGACGTCATAAACTTGCCCGCGCATCCTTTTCGGCAAACACGTATCGAACCAGTTTCTACCGATGAGTTCTGATTCCTGATAGCCAAGAATGTTCAGGCCACGCTGGTTAATCAGTGTTACGCAACCGTTGTTGTCCAGGGCAACGAAGGCAGCACCGGCAACGTCGAGATACTGTTGTGCTCTGTCCCTTTCTACTTGAAGCATCTTCTCAGCCAGCCGTCGTTCTTCCTCGATTTCTATTCCGTGCAACGCAAAGGCGATGTCTCCGGCTACATCCTGGAACACCCTTCGCTCCTCCTCGTTGGCAGTGAGACCGGCATGTACGGAGACTGACATCAGGCCATATACCTTACCCCCATTTTCCAAGCGGACTGTCATCGCGCCTCTACCGCTGTAATGCTTCGCCAGCGGACAATCACTGCAGGTCGATAAAGGATCTTCAATGTAAACGGGTTCCGTCTGCTCCAGGGCTTTACGGGCGCAAAGGGTTAACTCGCCACGCTTGAGCCTTTCCGACAGCAGCAGGAAATCCCCGCCCAGGCCCGATTCGGCGGTATACTCAATACCGCCGGACTCATCAAACAGGGCAACCCAAGCGTTGAAATAACCACGAGTTTTGACAAGCTCGTCACAGACGCGTTCAATCAGCCTGTCGCGTTCCTTCTCTTTGCTGATTAGCTGGATGACATTGCGGATCGCCTTGAGGACTAGGTTGAGGTGCCTTATCTTCTCGTCAGCCCGCTCGCGTTGTTCGCGCTGCGCTTTCGCCTCGACGATCCTCTTGATGCTGTGCGTCATGCGGTCGTAATGGGCAAAGCCGACTTCCTTTGTGTAGTAATCATCGGCTCCCGCACGGAACGCCTCCGCGGCTATCTCCTCGTTTCCCTGGCAGGTGAGGAAGACAAAAGGCATATCATTTCCTGCTTCCCGGATGACTCTCAGGAGCTGGAGACCGTCCATATCGGGCATCATGTAATCGCAGATAACGCAGTCATATTCCCTTGCGGAGAGCATCTCAATAGCCGTCCGGCCTGATTCGGCCTGCTCGATCTGCAAGTTCCCGGAGTGCCTTAGCAAGTTGAACTCGGTCAACTCTTGCGCGTCTTTCTCGTCGTCAACATGTAGAATCCGGATCATTCTTGTACTCCTGGAGAATAGCAAGGCTTGCCTCGAGCCAGAATTCAAGGCATCTTGCAAGCAAGACCTCCAAAAACATAAGTGCTTCTTCCAGATGGAATAGATAGATATGTATGATACGTCCTCTAGCATATTATATATGAGAAATCACTCGATGGGAAGGATTCGGAGAACAAAGATCGTGGATTTTAGACTGCTGAAAGATTTTGCAAACTTAGCCTAAACGTCGATTTTAAAATCAATTCGCCCCTGTTTAGGTTCTCGGTAAACGTCACCCCCCGACCGTCGCTTCTCTAACCATGGTCGCTATGGTCTGGAGGGATAGAACCGATTACTCGCGTGGCGTATCGTTCCAGTCTCCGGTTTCGGCGGTCTCGGAGGCGCCGCCCGGCTCATCGTTCTCTACCTTTCGTGACTTCCGCAGCGAGAAGGACCATCGGATCAAACCGAGTGCCAATATCAGCACGGCGACTGCGAACGCAATCAGGGCCGCGCGCGGTTCCCGCTCGGCGACGCTTCCGAGCCCGAACTCCAGGAAGACGAAAACCGCGGTCAACCAGAGGGCCGACGCGAGCCAGGCGTACCAGGGCCTCTTGCGGATTCTGATGTTGTAGTGGACGCTCTCAGCCATCCTCACAGCCCCTTTCCTTGTCTCGTGTCTATGCCGTACTCGGGCATCTCCGTGCGCCACCACGCCGCCGGGTCTCGCCGCCGCCCGTAGCCGAACGCGTCGTCCATGGCGGCGAAGACGCCGTCGAAGACCGGGGTGGTGGCGGAGACGGCCTTTACGAACTCGTGGATGAAGGTCTTGTCCCCCTTGGAGAACGGGCAGATCCCGATGCAGACGCTGCAGCCCGACGTCGACTCGCTCCAGTAGGCCAGGCAGCGGGTCGCGGTCTCGAACCAGGCCTCGTGGCCGGGATTGTTCCACTCCCCCTTCACCTCATAGCTTGGCTCGTCGTCCATGCCCAGGCAGTTCGAGGGGCAGTGCTGCGCGCACTTCTTGCAGGCCTTGCAGAAAGCCCTGAGGCCGAAGTCGATCGGCCGGTCGGTCTGCATCGGCAGGTCGGTGAGCACCTTGCCGAGCCGCAGGTTGGGCCCGAACTCGGGCGAAATCAGCCGGTTGCTACGCCCCAGCTCGCCGAGGCCGGCGTCGACGGCGATGGCGACGCTGCTGCCGAGGTCGTTGACGCTGGGGATGGCAATGTATCCGAGGGCGCGGATGAACTCGGCCAGCGCGCCCACGGTGTACTCGATGCGGCTGTAGCCGAGCGACGAAGCGGCGCTGCCGATGCCGGAGGGCGAGCACTGCAGTGTCTCCAGCGACATCTGCACCGAGACGGCAACGGCGTATTCGCACCCGGTCGGGATGACCAGTCGCCGGTTGCCCTGGTCGAACGACGGCTGCTCCACGTTCTCGAAGACGATCTCGCGCCCGTAGTCGCGGGCGTTGATATGGCGCCGGTCGAGCTTGGCTATCCCCGTCAGGGCCGACCCGAAGTAGCGCGCGGCGGCCTTCACCGTCTGCGCCGCCTCCCCGGGGGTGGCCCGGTACGGCTCGACGCCGTAGCGCTCGGGAGTGCTCACGGCGATCCTGTTCCAGCTCCGCAGGCCGCGGTTGAGGCCGCCCATGCGCGACAGTGCCCAGGCGGCGTCGGCCAGGGCGCGGTCGCGTAGCGTGAAGCCGGCGCGGCCTTACTCGAAAAGGCGTCGCGTGCGCCGCCGGCTGAGTTGCTGCAACTCGGCGGCCCGCTCAGCGCCCACGTACCTGCGGAAGGAACCGAAGACGTTGTTGATCGAGTCGTAGCGACCGTAGGTGGAATCGTCGATCCCAACGGTCGGCCGCTCCACTTCGCGCACCCACCAGGGTCGCCGGAAGGGCGCAGCCGACCAGACCGACGCGGCGCCAGCGGGCGCGGCCGAGCCAGCGGCCAAGCCGACGGCGCCGCCGATTCCTAAGGCAAATAGTTCTCGACGACTCATCCTCATAGTCAGAATCCCTCCTTTCCTCAGACGGGCAATGCGGGAACGGCCAAGTTCCCGCGCCGGCTGTAATCGTAGTCCAAGCCGTTACGGAAGGAGGAATGGACGACATTGACGGCGCCGCGCCGTTTAGCCCCTGCGCTGCTGCGCGAAAAAGGTGATCGAGCGATCGTAGGTGCGCTCCTCGTCCGCCGTGAAGTAGCATGCCGGGAGCTCGCCGATGCGCCGGTGGTAGGCTATGCACTGGCAGCAGTAACCCTTGCGGCTGCACGGCTCGTAGCTGCAATTGCAGGTTTCCATGTTGGCTGCAAAATGCTGGCACTCCATTTTCCCCTCCCGTAAGGTCGACGCACGAGTCAAAGTTTAGCATACCGTCCGGGCCGCCCCGAAGGGGGTGAGCGCGATTGTGGACTGCGACTCTGTATGCTAATATTCGATTACAGCCGGAAACGCGATAACTATGAAACCCGATGCCAAGTACGATTTCATGATCGACGAGGAGCTAAGGGGCTTCCGCACGACGGCCGATGAGCACGGCAGCGCGTCCGACTTCGCCGCCCTCGCCGGAGCCTACAATGTGCGCGGAATGTTTCCGCAGGCGCTCGAGGCGGCCGAGCGGGCGACCGCTCTCGATCCCGTTCACTTCACCGGCTGGTTCGAGTATGCCATCGCGGCCTCGGCGGTCGGCGAGGAGCACCTGCACCTGATCCTTGAGAGCATGGAGGGGCTGCTAGAGAAGGGCAAGGGGGGCGTCGCCGGGATGAAGACTGCGCTGGCCCTGACAAAGTACTACCTGGGCGACGACAAGGCCGCGAGACTTCTGGCCCGCACAGCCAAAGAGGCCGATCCGGTACACTATCACGCCCTCGAGGTGCTCGGCTACATCGACTACAACTCTGACGACTTCAAGGGGGCACTGGAGAAATTCCAGGGGGTAATAAAAGCCGACGACTCCAACTTCCGCGCCCACTGGATGGTTGGGCACTGCCACTTCGAGCTCGACGATCTGGAAGCCGCCCGCGCCAGCTATGGCAGGGCGATCGAGTTGCAACCTTGCTTCGCCAACGCCTGGTTCTCACTGGGCAAGGTCCTCCTCGTGGAAGGCCGCCTGCAGTCCGCCTACCAGTGCTTTGGCAAGACCGTCTCGATCAACCCGCGCATGTGGGACTGCTACTTCACGCAGGCCGACTACTACCTCGGCCACAAGGAGTACGACAGCGCCGCGGCGATCCTGAAGAGGATCCTGGAGCTGGAGCCGGGCGACACCGTGCGCGGCGAGGCCCTCAACTACATCGGCGAGGTCTACCTGGTCCAGCGCGACTACGATAGGGCGCAGGACTACTTCGAGCGGGCCATCGCATACGAGAAGCAGAGCGCCGTGCCCTACAACAACCTCGGCGTCATGCTGATGCAGCAGAAGCGGATCGACGAGGCGATAGTCCAGTTCAAGATCGCCATCAGCAAAGACCCCAGCTTCGCCTACCCGGTCACCAAGCTCGGCAACGCCTACTTCCTCAAGCGGCAGTACACCAAGGCGCTCGAGACGTTCTCCAGGGCCCTCGAAGTCGACCCCAACGAGTACTGGGCCTGGCTCGGCGCCGGCGACGTCTACCGCCGCCGCAGGCGCTACGGCAAGCAGCTGGAGGCGGTGAGAAAAGCCCTCGAGATCGCGGGCGAGGACAGCGACGTCTACAACTACCTCGGCATCGCCTACCAGCTCCTCAAGGACCCGGCGAAGGCCGAGGCCGCTTACCTGCGCAGCCTCGAGCTCGATCCCTTCAACCGCAAGGCGGCCAACAACCTCGGCTTCCTCTACAAAAACCTGTTCAAGGAGTCGGGTGACGAAGAGAGCCTCGCCAAGGCGGTGGCCGCCTGGAAGCGTCGGCTGCTGATCTGCCGCGACACAAAGGCCTCAAACAAGATGGCCGTCAAGCAGCTACTGGAGCTGGGCGTCGACGACGAGACCATCAAAAGCTGGCTGGAGAAGGAGCCGCTGGAAGTGAGCAGCTCGGAGGACTGAAGGCGGGCTGAAGAGTTGCTTGGCGGACAACTTACAGCCGCCGATGCCCCCCCGACCTCCCTATGTCCGTTGACATCCCCGGGGCCCCATGGTAGCTTGTCGCGCCTCCTGAAGCGCGGCGAAAACTGGTGTCGCGGTGGGAAATCGGGCCCCCCGTCTTGCGGCGGGGCGCCCCGCTAGCGGTGGGACCCGGACGTAGAGAGGATGGCTACCCCCCCCGAAAAGATTGGCCGCTACGAGGTCATCGAGCTGATCGGCAAGGGCGCGATGGGCGTCGTCTACAAGGCGCGCGACCCCAACATCGATCGCGTCGTGGCCATCAAGGCGGTCAAGACCTCCGAGATTCTCGACACACCGGAGGGCGAGGAGCTGATCCAGCGCTTCAAGCGCGAGGTGCAGACCGCTGGCACCCTGACACACGCCAACATCGTCACCATCTACGACGGCGGCACCGACGGCGAGCTGCACTGGATCGCCATGGAGTACGTCGACGGCCCCAACCTCGAACAGATCAATAGCGACCGCATCGTCCTGCCGCTGCACGACATCCTGGCCATCTTCGTCAAGGTCTGCAGCGCCGTCGACTTCGCCCACCGGCGCGGCATCATCCACCGCGACCTCAAGCCGGCCAACATCATGCTGACGCAGGACTGGGAGCCCAAGATCGCCGACTTCGGCATAGCGCGCGTTTCCTCGTCGACCATGACCCGCACCGGTATCATCCTCGGCACCCCCTCCTATATGAGCCCCGAGCAGATCACCGGGCAGCAGCTCGACACCCGCTCCGATATCTTCAGCCTCGGCATCGTCCTCTACGAGCTGATCACCGGCGAGCGCCCCTTCCTCGGCGACAACCCGACCACGATCATGTACAAGATCGTGCACTCCGAGCCGCTGGAGCCCGCCACCGTCAACCTCACCCTGCCCAAGGGCCTCTCCGCCATCGTGATGAAGGCGCTGGCCAAGAGCCCCAAGGACCGCTACCAGACGGCCGGCAGGGTGGCCAGCGACCTGATCAATCTGGTCAAGAACACGCCTGAGCTCTCAGCCTCCACATCGCGCCTCGATATGCCGACCGCCATCCTCAGCACCGGAGAGATCTCGGACAGCTTCGACCGCTACCAGTCCGTGACGGCGCCCCGAGCGGGCAAACGCCGCGCGCCGGTGCTGCTGATGGTGTTCCTGCTCGTCGTGATCGTCGGGGTGGTCGTCGGGGGCGTCTACCTGCTCTCGCAGAGCGGCGGCTCCGGCGGCGGCGCAGGCCCCCTGCCCGCCACCGCGATCGAAGGGGAAGCGGCCGCGCAGGAGGTAACCAAGCTGATCGGCATCGCGGGCCCCGAGGGGGCCGCGATCTACGTCGACGGCGAGCTGCGTCAGGAGACGCTGCCCGCGCAGATCGGCATCACGCGGCCCGCGGGAGCGCGGATCACCCTGCGTCTGGAGAGCGGCTGCCTGGAGGCCGAGGAGGTCGTCGAATTCGAGGACGGCGAGGACTTCCAGTGGGACGGCCAGATGCGGCCGCGCAGCGGCGAGTTCCGCGTCACCAGCGAGCCGGAGGGGGCCGTGATCCGGATCGGCGGGGAGGAGCGGGGCCGAACGCCGGCCACCCTGGAGATCGAGTGCGGGGCCGAGGTGGCGCTGGTCGCCTCCGGCTACCGTTCGGCGGGGCGGACGCTGAGCGCCGGGGACTTCGAGAGCGGCGAGCCACTAGTCTTCACCCTCGAGAGGATTCCCACAGGAACTGTGTCGTTCGTACTACCACAGGTCTTCGAAGGGCAGATTCGGGAAAGGTTCCGCCTAGCCGTCTTGAGGGAAAATGGCTCAACCCTGCGCCGCGACGCCCGCTCTGTCCAGCTCCCGGTCGGCACGCACCGCCTGCGGCTGGTTAATCCAGAGCTTTTCCTGAACTGGACGACGCCGCCCATAGAGGTGCGCGAGGGCCGGACTCAAGCGGTCACCGTACCCATGGGCATCCTGCGGGTCTTCGCCCGGCCGATGGACTGCGAGGTGGTCGTCAACGGCAACAGGTTGGGCCGCGTCCTGCCGATCCAGGGCAGGCCGGTGGCGGCCGGCACATATCGGATCACATTCATCTGGGGTGACGTGGAGAGGACGGAAACCGTCGAGGTGCGTTCCGGCGAGGCCGCCGTGGCGCGAGGGATCCAGCGGCCGTGAAGGGTACCCCCTGCATGAACTTTTACAGCGGTAAGTTCGTCATCTCTTTGGCGTTTGTCGACAGGACGCGGCGGTTAAAACCCGGGACGCGAGTTTAGTGGCCGGCAAGGAAAGCGTAGAGAAGGAAATCAAAGTCTCCATTCCGATGCTGCCGGATATGGAGCTCACCGTCAGCCGTCTGGCGTCCTCGCTGGCCGAGTCGATCAACCTCGATCCCAACAAGATAGACGAGATAAAGATGGCGATCATCGAGGCCTGCCTCAACGCCTTCGAGCACAGCCAGAGCAAGGACCAGATGGTGCACGTGCGCTTCCGCATCAAGCCCCAGGAGCTCGAAATCACGGTCAAGGACTACGGCGTCGGCTTCGATCCCAAAGGTGTTGAGGAACCAAACATCCACGAGAAACTCAAGAGCCCGATTAAACGCGGGTGGGGTCTGAAGATAATGGAGACCCTGATGGACGACGTCGAGATATTCTCCCATCAGGGTGGCACCCAGATCGTGATGCTGAAACGGCGCGATTAAGGAGTCGAGAAGATGAATCAGGAATTAAAGGTAGTGGTCAAGAGGGAATCGACATTCATTGTGCTGCGCACCGACGGCTACATCAATAATCCGGGCGGCGAGAAGATCGCGCGTGAGTGCTATAAGTGGATCGACGAGAGCTACAGGCACTTTATACTCGACTTCGAGAAGTCGAAGGTGATCAACAGTATAGGCATCTCGATCCTGATCGAGATCATCGAGAAGGTACTGGAAATCGACGGTACGCTCAGCTTCATAGGCACAACCTCGACCATCTCCAAGACCTTCAAGATCATGGGCTTGACGCAGTACGCATCGGTCTTCGCCTCCGAGGAAGAGGCAGTTGCCGCCATCCCCGGCGAGCAACAGTAGCCGCGGCGGCGCGCGATGGGCTCCGACGCGGAAGACGCCGCCACCGATCTCAAAGAGAAGCTTCTCTATTCCATCCAATCACTGAACGAAATCGGCGAGGAACTCTCCTCGATCGAGGAGTTCGCCAGCTCCAGCCGCGCCGTGCTGCACCTGGTCATGGGGACGCTGGTGATCTCCAAGGCCGCCATCATGATCTACGACGAGCGGAGCGGGGAGCTGGCGGTCTCGGCCAGCCGCGGCCTCGCCGACACGGCGCTGCGCCTGGAGTTGCCGCCGGGTATGGTACGCGCCCTGCACGCCGCTCGGGAGCCGTTTTTCGTCGACGACCCGCCCGACCCCGCAATAGCCGAGTTCTTCGCCGACCACGCCGGCGAGCTGGAGGCGCTGCATAGCCACATCTGGGCCCCCCTGCGGGTCAAGCGCGGCCTGCTGGGCGTGGTGAGCGTCTCGAGGAAGTTCATGAAGGGCGAGTACGAGGAGGTCGACCTCGAGCTGCTCAACATCATCGTCCAGCAGCTTTCGATCGGCTTCAACACCTTCCGCCTGATCAGCAGCCTCAGGGAGATCAACTTCCAGCTCAACCGCAAGATCCTCGAACTGGAGACCCTCTACGACCTCGGCATCGCCATCGGCGGCCTCATGGAGGTGCCCGAACTCTGCGAGCTGATCCTCATCAACGCTGTCGGCCTCACCGACGCCAGCGTCGGGCTCCTGGCCCTCAAGACGGACGGGGGCCTCGAGCTCGCCTCGAGCATCAACCTGCCCTCCGATGACATCTTGACCCTGGAGAGTTACGAGCCGGTGATGGCGGTGCTGGACGGCGAGCCGCTACGCGACAACGCCATCGACCCCGCCTCCAACCCGTTCGGATTCAGCAAGGCACTCGTCGTCCCGCTGCGCGGCCAGCACGGTGTGCAGGGCCTGATCGGGCTCGCAGACAAGGAGAGCCGCGACGGCGGCCTCGTCGACTTCGGAGAGGAGGATCAGCGTCTGCTGCTAAACTTCGCCTCGCAGGCCGGCATCGCCATCGAGAACGCCAAGTTCTACGCCGAGTCGGTGGAGAAGGAGCGTCTCGAGCGCGAACTGCAGGTGGCGGCGACGATCCAGCGCAACCTGCTTCCCGATTCCCCGCCGTGCATACCCGGCTTCGAGATCGCCGCGACCACCATCCCTTGCCGCACCGTGGGCGGCGACCACTACGACTTCCTGGAGCAGGATGGCCGGCACCTCATCTCCATCGCCGACGTCAGCGGCAAGGGAATCCCGGCCGCGCTGCTGGTCTCCACGCTCCACGCCACCCTGCATGCCATCGCCGAGGATGAGAGGGATCTGCGCGCGCTGGTGGGCCGGATTTCGCGCAGCATCTTTGCCAGCTCCCTCTCCAACAAGTTCATCACCTTCGTCATCTCCAGGCTCGACCCGGAGCGCATGACGTTCTCCTACGTCAACGCCGGGCACAACTACCCTCTCGTCGTCTCCGCCGACGGCTCGATCAATCTTCTGCAGTCCGGGGGCCTCTGCCTCGGCCTCCTTCCCCAAGCCGAATATCAGGAAGAGGTAGTCCAGCTCCGCCCGGGCGACCTGGTGGTCCTCTACACCGACGGCATCACCGAGGCCTTCGATCCGCAGGAAGAGGAGTTCGGCGAAGAGCGCCTTACCGAGATACTCCTGCGGGAGCGCCACCGCAGCGCGCGCGAGATCTTCGATGCCATCATGTCTGCGGTCGACGACTTCACCGCCGGCGCCCCCCAGCACGACGACCTCACACTGCTCGTCTGCAAAGTCTCGCAGGCCTGACGCCGCCGCCGGGGCGCCAGCTTCAGGCTCGGTTGAAGGGTTCGGGACGCTGTGGTATACATCGCAACGTCGCGTGGAATCAGGACTTATGCCTGCTCGCCTTATCTCGGCCGCTGTGGTCGCCGCCATGCTGCTAGTGGCGCCGGCGGCGATCTGCGCCCGGCAGCAGGCTCGTGACGACGAGAACCTGATCCGCGGCCTGCTGCGTGACCGTCTCTACGAGGTAGCCGCCGACCGGATATTCGATTTCGTCTTCAAGTACCCGCAACACCCGCGCCGCGAGCCGCTGCTCTTCCAGATCTGCGAGATACTGATGCGGGAGGGGAACGCGACCAAGTCGATACCGCTGCTGCGCTGCTACCTGCAGGAGTTCCCTGACGGCCCCCGGCGTCGCCCGGTGAGCCTGATGCTGGCCCGCGCCCGCATCGCAGTCGGCGACTACGCCCCCGCCGTGGCCCTGCTGACGGGGATCCTCGCCGACCCCGGCCACGACGCGGCCGGCCGTGCGGCGGCGCGCGAGATGCTGGCGCGGCTCTACCTGCTTCAGGAGAGGTTTGAAGACACCGTAGCCCTGCTACGCGACGTCGGTCGCGGCGCCTCGCCGACCGAGCTCCTCACCTTGGCGCGCGCGCTGCGCAAGCTCGGGGCCGCGGATGCAGGGCGGCTCGAAGAGGCAGAGGCAGTCCTGCTGCGGCTCCTGGCCGCACGCGGAGCGGCCGGCGTCGCGCCCCAGGCTAGGGCCGAGCTGGCGGCGCTCTATGTCGAGGCGGCCCGCTACCAGGACTGCCTGCGGCTACTCTCCGACTGGACTCCGGGAGCAGGGGAGGGGGAGCTTGCGGTACTGGAGCGCGGCCTGGTTCTTGCCCTCGCCGTCAGCTACTACCATCTGGGCGACTACGCCGGCGCGTACGAAACGCTCCGCCCGCTGGCCCGCGGAGACCGCCGGGAATCCGATGCCGCTTCGCAGATGCCGGCGGTGCTGATGTCGCTCGACGAGTGGGGGGCGGTCGCGGATCTGCTCGCCACCCGCTACCGTGAAGACCCGGAGACGCTACCCCGCGCGCGGCTGGGGAGGATGCTGGGCAACGCGCTGATCGAGGCCATGCGAACGGAGGAGGCAACAGAGGTGCTGGTCGAGCTCGCCGGGGAGGAAGCGGACCCCTACGGGCGCGCCGAGCTCCTGCTGCGCGCCGCCGAGGTGGCGAGCGACCCGGAGCATCGCGTCGAACTAGCGGGGGAAGCAGGTGAGGCAGCGGAGGAAGCGGCCTCGCCAGCGGCGCTCGCAGAGGCACTTCTGCTACGGGCAGCGCTCCAGCGCGGGCTGGGGCGTCGGCGGGAGGCGCTGGAGACGTTGGAGCGCGTGGAGGCCTTGCCGGAGTCGGCGCGGGCGGCCGAAGCCGCTGAGGCCGCCGGAGAGATACTCCTCGGTCTCGGCGACTACGAGGGAGCCGAGGCTGCACTGCACCGCGCCGTGGGAGCCGGCTCTCCCTCGGCGGTGCGGCTGCGGGCCTACCCCGCGCTCGTCCGATGCCTCCGGCACCTGCGTCGGCCTCGCGAGGCGGTCGGCGCCTTCGAGAATCTGCTAGAATTGGCCCCGCCTGGCTCGCTGGCGGCCCGGGACTGGGGGGAGGCGGCAGCAGCCTGGGCGATGACTGGCAACGGCAAGGGGGCGTCGGATGCGGCTCTACAGGCGTTGCTTTCTTCCGACGGCCCGGCAGCAGCTGACTACGAGCGTCTTTTGCTTTTCGCGGCAGACCAGGCCTTGGTGGCCGGCGACCTGGCACTGGCGGAGGCGATTTACGACCGGCTGCGGGGCAACAACGACGGCTCAATACGCCTCGCCGCCTCCGTTGGCTTGGTGGCGGTGGCCATCGCTGGCGAGGCCTGGGAGCAGGTGGTCGAGCGCTGCCGGCTCCTGGCGGCCGAGGAACACGGCGGCTGGGAATCGGATTGGGCACTCTTCGCGACGGCGCGGAGCCTGGAGCGACTGGGGCGTCGGGAGGAAAGCGCGTCTGTGTTGCAAGGCCTCGCCGCAGCGCGCCCTCCCGGGCCATTCGCTGCGGCCGCCGTGGAGGAGGTCCAGCGTAGGGCCGTCGCGGCGGGGCGTCACGAGGAGGCGCTGCGCGCCGACTCGGTGTTCAACTCTCTCGATCCCGACAGTCAGTACCGGACCGATCGCCTCCTCATCCAGGCCCAGAGAGCTTTCCTGGCCGGCAGGATAGGCGAAGCGGTGACGCTATACCGTCGCCACCCGCACCCGACGGCGATGCCGACCCGCCATCGCTTCCTCTTCGCCCAAGCGCTCTACCAGAGCAATGCCTACCAGGAGGCCTACCCAATACTGGCATCCCTCGATCCCGAGCCGCTGCGCGCACCCCAGCGCCGGCTGCTGCAGCGCATGCTCGCCCGCATCCTCCTCGACGGCGGCCAGGCCGACGAGGCCCTTGCGTTCTACCGCCGGCTCCTGGACGAGCCGCTGGCGACCGGATCGCGGCTCGAGGTGCTGTTAGGCGCCGCCGGTGCCGCTGAAGCCGCGGGGCGCTGGCCGGAAGCGCAGGAGCTCTACTGCCGCTACGTGGAGGAGTCGCGCAGCGAGGGGCCGGACCTGGAGAGGATGCTGCAGGTCGCGGAGGCTTTCGCCGCCCACGAGGACCTGCTGGAGGCGGCCGAGCTCTACGGGCAGCTGCGGCTTTTGGCGGCCAGCCAGGAAGAGGCGGCCCGCTTCGGCTTCAGCGCCGCGGAGCTGCTGGAGCGGGCAGGGCAAGACGAGCAGGCCGCGGAAGAGTTCCTCGCCATCGCCTACCAGCACCTCGACCTGGCACCCTGGCCGGCTCGCGGGCGGCTGCGTGCCGCGGCCATCTACGAGCGGCTTGGGAGCCTGGACGCCGCCGAACGGCAGTACCAAGTGGTCGCGGAAAGCTACCCTGACACTGAGGAGGGGCGGGCGGCCGCCGAAAGCCTGCGCGCGCTCTGGCGGCTCCGCGAGCGCATACAGGAGGAACAGATACAGCCACCTGCCTGACTGGCGGCTTTCTGGGCGCTTCCGGTGCCGTGACAATCCGCTGCATAAACAAACACTGCACTCTATCCTTGATCCCCTAGCGCAATCGGTTCCCCTTGACACCGAATATGCACGGGTCTAAGATTCTTCGATGTGATCGTCTCGGGTTTTCTCTTTTGTAAAGAGCATTTCACATTCTCTGGTATTCCAATTGCAAGGACATATCAGGGAGGGGTAACTAAGCTTCTTGTCGAGGTGACTGTTATTCAGACAACTGCTTCGTGGAGCTTTTTCCCATTGGGATGACGCGCTCTACGCATCCATAGATTTAACCACCTGCGCAGGTTCTGAGACTGCGTTTTGCCGGATATGGGCATAGGCAACGGCAGCTAAATAGAGTTGGAGGATAAATGGGCACTTGCAACCATAAATGGTCCATGGTCAACATCCGGAGCGGATACCTTATAGTCGAGGGGTGCTACAAGTGTAAAGCGCGCGCCTCATTCTTTTCTACCGAAGCGGTACCACCCATTGCCAACTATCAAGATGGGGAACACTATTGGAAACATCTTGGCAGTTCTCAGGCAGTAAAATTCGATCTCGCTTGCGATTATTGCGGCGAGGTTGTCAGCCTCGACGACATGATGGGTTTGATGCTATCGACCTGCAGAGACCCGGAGTGCGAAGTGGCGCAGCTCGCATCTGAAGAAGGCGAGGGTACTTGGATTTACGTGGCGCTGTGCGCCGACAGCTCGCACGCGTCCGGGAGATGCGTGAGCGACGATGGTATTAGGGCCCTCACTGAGTACTTCAACGCAAACATCAAGGATCCGCGCAAGAAAGTAATTGTAGTTCCCTGCATAAAGTGCAAGAGCATCGACACGTGTGAGGGGATAGTGATAGCCGATACCGGCCTGACCGATTTCTACTAACTCTTAACCGAACTTGTGGTGTTAAGCGAACAGAGCTTGCCGTAGAGAAAAGGAGGATAAAACAGGAGATGAGAGTATCCGAAATT
Organism: uncultured Acidobacteriota bacterium; assembly: GCA_964408025.1. Lineage (GTDB taxonomy): Bacteria > Acidobacteriota > DATKUA01 > DATKUA01 > DATKUA01 > CAYOXX01. The sequence continues at coordinate 91,983 of CAYOXX010000003.1, forward strand.
GCAGAGAAAGCTGGTTTAGACTCCCTGAACAAATACAAGGACAAGGAAGTGGAGGGAGTCTATATCTCCGATATGGTCTCCGACATCATCACGGGAGCGAAGTCCAACGGCATTCTAGTGACTCTCCAGACGCATAAAAGCGTAATCGCGGCCGCGAATCTTGTCGACGTCGCTGCCATCGTTTTTGCCCGCGGAAAGAAACCAGCCGATGACGTAGTCGGCCTCGCTGAGAAAGCTGGTATCGGACTCTTCGTCACCGATTTGGACACTTGGTCTTTCGCGATGAAGCTCGCCGAACTGGGCCTCAAATAGTGTCCGCCGCGTCAGCAATCGGCTAGCCGCCATAAGTGCCATCATTCTCCCGATCAGACACGACGAGGAACACTCCAGCGACGAAAACAGGGTTTGGGCCATGACGGAAGAATCGTTTGACAAGATTACTCGGGGTTTCAGGGGTGAGCTGGCGGATCTAGTTCCCGTATTGCAAGAAGTTCAAAAAGCCGACGGCTGCCTGTCTGCCGATGCGATACGGCGGATATCGGGCTGGCTCAAGATCTCGGAGAACGAGATTTTCGGTGTCGCAACCTTCTATGCACAGTTCCGTTTCAATCCGCCGGGCAGGCGCCACCTCAAGGTTTGCCTCGGTACCGCGTGCCATGTCAGGGGCGGTGAGCAGTTGCTCGATACTATCGAACGCCGTCTGGATATTAAACCTGGAGAAACTACTGCCGATGGCGAATTCGATCTCGAACGAGTGGCCTGCTTGGGATGCTGTGCTTTGGCACCGGTCGTTGCTATCGACGACAAGATTTACAGTCGGATGTCGGTCTTAAAACTTCAAGGGATCTTAGATGCGCATGAAGACGATTGAGGCGCGCCGTGTCAGCGCTGAGAAGAAGTGGAAAGAGCTTCAAGATAACGCATACCCCGTTATATATGTAGGCGCCGGTACCTGTGGACTTGCGGCCGGGGCGGGGGACGTCATCGAATCGATCAAAGAGTACCTTAATAAGAAAAAGATTAGAGCGAAAATAATCGAGGTCGGCTGTATCGGTCCGTGCTATCTCGAACCTTTAGTAGATGTCCAGATGCCTCGGAAGCCGCGGATCAGCTACTCGAACGTTACGCCCGCCTTGGCTGAGAAGATCTTCGACTCCTTCTTCGCAAACGAAGAGATACCGAAGTTTAACCTCGCCGGTCACCTCGGTGAGGCGGGAATCGACGGCGTGCCCAGTTTCTTTGATCAGCCGATGATCGCGCCGCAGGTTCGCATCGTCCTAAGAAACTGCGGCATCATCGACCCGGAGGATATCGACCACTACCTTGCTCGGGGCGGCTACGAGGCGATCGAGAAATGCCTTTCGATGCCGTGGAAAGATGTACTCGAAAGCGTGAAGGACTCCGGGCTGCGGGGCCGCGGCGGCGCTGGGTTCCCGACGTGGCGCAAGTGGCTCTTCTGTCGGGAGACTGAAAGCGACCAGCGCTACATGATATGCAACGCCGATGAAGGCGATCCCGGCGCCTTCATGAACCGCTCTCTTATCGAAGGCGACCCGCACGCGCTGCTCGAAGGCATGCTGATAGCGGCGTACACGATCGGTGCAAGCGAAGGATTCATCTACATCCGCGCGGAGTATCCTCTCGCTATTGAGCGGCTCAGAAGAGCGATGAATCAGATGCGGAAGCTCGGACTTCTCGGCAACAAGATCCTCGGAAGCGATTTCAGCTTCGACGTCAAGATTAAGGAAGGTGCTGGTGCCTTCGTCTGCGGTGAAGAGACGGCCCTCATCGCGTCCATCGAAGGAAAAAGAGGAATGCCGCGTACTCGGCCGCCCTTTCCCGCCGTCTCGGGACTGTGGGGCAAGCCTACGATTATCAATAACGTCGAGACGCTCGGAACACTTCCCAATATTATCCGCGACGGGCCCGAATCGTATAGCCAGTACGGCACTGAGACCTCAAAGGGAACCAAGACGTTTAGCCTCGTCGGAAAGGTGAGGCGTACGGGGCTTATAGAGGTCCCGATGGGGATCACACTCCGGAAGGTAATTTACGATATCGGCGGTGGCCTGGTTAAGGATTTCAAGGCTGTCCAGACCGGCGGTCCTTCAGGCGGGTGCTTAAGCGATGAATTCCTGGATACGCCGATCGACTACGAGAACCTTGCTGCAGCCGGCTCGATTATGGGTTCCGGAGGGCTGATCGTCCTGGACGAAGATACCTGTATCGTCGATATGGCAAAGTACTTCCTGAGATTCACGCAGGAGGAGTCGTGCGGCAAATGCGTGCCGTGCCGTGTGGGGACGAAGCACCTCGTCCAGATGCTCGAGAAGATCTGTCAGGGAAAGGGCGAACTCGAAGATCTGGCAAAGCTTGAAAAACTTGCCAACGCCATAAAAGAAGGCTCGCTTTGCGGGCTCGGGCAAACGGCTCCGAACCCGGTCCTGTCTTCTCTTAAATATTTCCGCAACGAGTTTCTTGCACACGTAAAGGACAAACGCTGTCCCGCAGCCGTCTGCCGCGACCTTGTCGTCTATCGCATAATCAAGGAGAAATGCACCGGCTGCCAGCGGTGTGTACAGGTCTGTCCTACGCAGGCCATAACGGGACCGCGCTCCGAGCCCCACAACCTTGACGAAAGTAAATGTATCAAATGTCGTTCGTGTTACGAAGTTTGCCGCTTCGATGCTATCGCCGGCGACGCCATCATCATCGAGTCGTGAGGATAACGTGAGCTCGAAAATGACACGCACTGGTAAATTGGAAATTAATCATCGCGAAGTTACCTTCCCCAAAGGGGTAACTGTGCTCAGAGCCGCCGAGTTGAACGACATCTCTATCCCTTCCCTCTGCTCACATAAGGACCTGACGCCCTTCGGCGGTTGCCGAATGTGCATGGTAGAGATCGAGGGGATGCGGGGCTACCCGCTCGCGTGCAGCACCGCCGCGGAAGAAGGGATGAAAATCCTGACGGACACGGTTGCGCTACGCGATATGAGAAAGGAGATCCTCCAGCTCATTCTCAGCGAGCACCCCTCGAGTTGCCTCCTTTGTGGCGAGCAGGACGAATGCAAGGAAAATCAACTTACCATAAGGAAAACCGGCGTCGCGACCGGCTGCCGGTTCTGTCCGAACGACGGGCAATGCGAGCTTCAGGATTTGGTGGAAGAGGTTGGCATCACCGAAATCGACTACCCGGTTTCTTATCGCGGCAATGAGGTCGAACACGACGACCCGTTTTTCGATAGAGACTACAACATCTGCATCCTCTGCGGCCGCTGCGTCAGGATGTGCCAGGAAGTTCGTGGGACGAGTGTCCTGGCATTCAAGTTCCGTGGTCCCAAGGTTCAGATCGGACCGGCTTTCGGGAAGAACCACGTTGAGGCGGGATGCGAATTCTGCGGCTCGTGCGTTTCGATCTGCCCCACAGGGGCGCTCGCCGACAAAGGCTCGAAATGGGACGGCGAGCCCGATGGCTTCGAGGTGTCTACCTGCCCCTTCTGCGGGATCGGATGCCAAGTGGAGCTGCATCACAAAAACGGCCGTCTTTCGAAAGTCCACCCTAACGTCGACCCGGAAATCAACGACGGTCAGCTCTGCGTCCGCGGTAGGTTCTCCATGCCCGAGGCGACCCACCATCACGAGCGGGCGAAGAAGCCGATGCTCAAGCGAGGCGAATACTTCCGCCAAGTCACGTGGCGAGAATCGGTAGACGAAGTCGCAGGGAAACTAAAAGGTTTGAAACCAACCGATTTCCTGATGATCGCCTCGCGAGATCTTACCAACGAAAGCCTCTACGCCGCGCAGAAGTTCGTGCGGCTATGCCTCGCTTGCAACAGCATCGATTCAACGGCACGTTATGCCCTCTCCGGTGGGCCGGGGCTTTGGGCAAAGCTCTTCTCGCTACCCATATCTATGAAGAAGATAAAGGAGGCCGATTCCATCATTGCCCTCAACCTCGATTCCCGGTTCTACTTCTCCATCGCCGGCGTCGAAATTAGGCGCGCGCTGAGGGAAGGGGCGAATCTTGTGGTTATTGACCCGCGCAATTCGAATCTCGCACGCTATACGAACTACTGGCTGCGCCCCAAGCCGGGTACGGAAGGATCGCTCCTAAACGCCGTGGCGAAGAACCTCGGCAAGAAGAAGGGCGACTATGAGGAGGCGTCCAAGAAAACCGGTGTCGATAAAGGACTTATCTCCGAAGTCGTAGAATTACTCTCTTCCGGGGAAAATCTTGCCGTCGTTATCGGACCAGCCACATTTTGTTATGACGCCAACGAGGAATTGATCGACGGCCTGATAAAGCTCGCAGGGCGGGACAACACCAACTTCATGCCGCTCTATAACGGATCAAACACTCGTGGTGCCCTCGAGTTGGGCGCCCTGGGCGAAGTCCTCCCCGGAGTCGAGAGGGCAAAAGGTAAAGGCATTTCTCTGGCCGATGTGATTGAAGGCCGGGCTAAGCCAAAGGTGATTTATCTAGTCGGGGAAGTCCCTTTCCTCAAGCGGCCTGACTGCGATTACCTGATAGCTCAGGGGATCTACTACCCGCCTTTCGAAGTCGACGCCTTCTTGCCCGCATCGAGTTTCGCCGAAGCGGAAGGAACACTCGTAAACGTCGAAGGGCGCGTGCAGGCACTCGTCAAGATCGAGGACCTTCCGGACGGCGTGGTCAACGGCTTTTCCCGACCGGATTGGTTCATATTCACACAGCTTGCCAAGAAGCTGGAATGCACGGGATTTAAATACAGGAGCTCGAAAGCGATACTGAGAGAGATAAGCAAGAACGTTCCGGGCTTTCCCGCGAAACCGAACAGGAAACCCCGCGAGCTGAAGCCCGCAACAAAGTTTTCGATTAATAGGCAGAAGGCCGGACCCGACGGAAAGGGCACTTTCTTATTAGTCGCGGAGCCGGCCGGCTTCCTGAATCGCGGGATCGATTTGAGCTCGAAGGTCGAGGGCCTCGAAGAACTGGCTCTTGAGGAAGGGTTCCGGCTTAATCCCGAAGACTTGGAAAAGCTACAGGTCGAGCCTGGCGGAAGCATTATTATCTCAACAGAAAGTTTCAAAGTAACGGGGCCGGTGAAGGCTGACGCGGAATGCCCGCGAGGCGCCGTTTATTATTACCGCCCGGATGCTTTCGGCGGCTTAAGTCATCGCGCCGACTTGGAGCCGCTCTACCGCTTGAGAACGAATCCGACGAGGGTAGGAGTACGAGCCGCTAAGTTGGCTGTCGGGAAATCGAAAAAGAAATCTGGGGCCAACAAATAGCTGCCGCTGACGATTTCGCCCAGGGAGGGCAGGATGTATCGAATAATCGAACGCCGGATGATAGTCCCGAACCTTCATGAGTTCACGGTCGAGGCGCCGAATGTGGTGGAATCGGTTCAGCCGGGGAACTTCATCATCGTGAGGCCGGACGAGCTTGGCGAGCGCATTCCCCTGTCGGTTGCCGACTGGGACCGTCAGGCCGGAACCGTGACCTCAATCTTTATGCAGGTTGGGGCTTCTACGGCAAAACTCGCGCGACTCAAAGCGGGCGACACAATCCCAACGTGCGCCGGACCCCTGGGGAGGGAGACCGAAATCGGCGAATTCGGGACGGTTCTGTGCGTCGGCGGGTGCTATGGGATTGGCAGTATATATCCTATCGCCCGGGCCTTGAAAGAAGCGAGCAACGAGGTCTACGCACTCCTTGAGGCACGCAGCTCGTATCTCCTCTACTGGCAGGATAGGTTCGAGCAGGTCTGCGACGGTGTAGTGGTAGTCACACGAGACGGGACTTCCGGCTACAAGGGCCATATCACCCGCCTCGATGAAATCCTGGCCCTGGAAGAAATCAAACCTGATCTTGTTATCGCCAACGGTTGCACTTTCCAGATGATGAAGACCTCGGAAGTGACGAAGCCTCTAGGGATAAAGACGATAGTGAATATGAATCCGATTATGATAGACGGCACGGGGATGTGCGGCGTCTGCCGCCTGACGGTGGCCGGGGAGACAAAATTCGCGTGCGTCGACGGGCCCGACTTCGACGGTCACGAGGTCGACTGGCAGGAGTTCCTTACGAGACGGCAGACGTACAATCCGGAAGAGGTCCACCCGCTTCGCAAGAGCGGTTGCGCTACCCATTTCTAAGTACGGAGGGTGAAGCGTTGGCCAAACAAATCGATTACGAACGGCGGCCCATGCCGAAGCAGGAGCCGTTCGAGCGCATCAAGAACTTCGACGAAGTTGCGCTCGGGTATACGGAAAAACTCGCCGTGGAAGAGGCTTCTCGCTGTCTCGGGTGCAAGAAACCGTTATGCGTAGACGGCTGTCCGGTCATGATCGACATCCCCGGCTTCATTAACTGTATAGCTGAGGGCGATTTCCCAGCCGGTATTAAGAAGATCAAAGAGGCAAACGCCCTCCCCGCCATCTGCGGGCGTGTGTGTCCGCAGGAAGATCAGTGCGAGATAAAGTGCGTGTTGGGTAAAAAGGGTGATCCCATCGCGATAGGTCGGCTCGAACGATTCCTGGCCGACTGGGAAGCTGCGAGCGGGGAAACGGAAAGGCCCGACATCGCATCCCCCACGGGAAAGAAGATCGCGGTGGTTGGATCGGGACCGGCAGGTGTTACTGTGGCGAACGACCTCGTCATCCTGGGGCACGAGGTTACCATCTTTGAAGCCCTACACGCCGCCGGCGGGGTGCTCACGTATGGAATCCCCGAATTCCGCCTGCCCAAAGCCATTGTAAATCGTGAAGTCGAGTATGTGAAAAGCCTTGGCGTAAAATTGCATCTCGACTATATAGTAGGCAAGACGAAAGCCATAGATAAACTCTTGGACGAATTCGATGCCGTATTTGTGGCCGCGGGCGCAGGCCTTCCCTGGTTCCTGGAGATACCGGGCGAGAACCTCAACGGTGTCTATTCAGCGAACGAATACCTTACCCGCTGCAACCTGATGAAGGGATTTTGTTTTCCCGAATACGACACGCCCATAAAGCGCCCGTCAAAGGTGGCCGTATTCGGCGGTGGAAATGTCGCCATGGACTCCGCACGGACAGCGCTGCGGCTGGGAGCTGATGAAGTCCACATCGTATACCGCAGGAGCCGCAAGGAGCTGCCCGCGAGGCTCGAAGAGATAGAAAATGCTGAAGAGGAGGGGGTGATTTTCGACTTCCTGACTCTGCCTATAAGGCTCATCGGAAATGAACATAGTTGGCTCACCGCGTTGGAATGCCTGGAGATGGAGCTCGGCGAACCGGACGATTCCGGCAGGCGCCGCCCCGTACCAATCGAGGGCTCGGAGTTCATCATGGAAGTGGACGCCGCGGTTTGCAGCATCGGGAACAGTCCGAATCCGCTGATCCCGATGTCAACCCCCGGCCTCGAGGTCGGCAGAAGAGGAAACATCGTGGCGGATGAGGAGACCGGCAGGACATCGCGCGACAGGATCTGGGCTGGAGGGGACGTCGTCACCGGAGCAGCGACGGTCATCAGCGCGATGGGTGCGGGCAGGAAAGCCGCAAAGGATATCCACGAGTACCTTATGGAGAAAAGCGATGGAGCTTGACTAGCAGAAACGCCTACAGGGCGTGATAAGCCTGGTCACGCCCTGAGATTATTTATTAACATCCACGGTGGATAGAATGGCGAGGAATCAACACCCTGGAGATGCCGTGATGAATCTCGCTGAAATAAGGGATGTTCTTCAATGTGAAGTGTTGAGCGGTGAAGACGGCTTATCGGTTGAAGTCGAGACTGTCGTTGCGTCCGACGGCATGAGCGAGATTTTAGCCTTCGCCTGTCCTCACTCGTTGATGGTAACCGGCCTATCAAATATTCAGTCGGTGCGGACTGCCGATATAGCGGATGCTCGAGCGATAATCTATATTCGAGGGAAACGTCCTGACGAGAAGACGATCGCCCTCGCCGGCGAGTATAACATTCCCGTGCTCGCGACCGACCTGGGGATGTTCGACGTGTGCGGGATCCTGCGCGAACGTGGGCTGAAAGGTGGCATGTAGCGATGGCTGAAGAGCTGCTGAGAAAGACCTTCGAAGTCCGTGGGCGCGATTTTGACAAGGCGGGGGAGACATCATCTGAAATAAAGCAGATCCTCAAAGGGCTCGGGATAAGCCCCGAACTCATCCGCCGAGCCGTGGTTATAGCTTTCGAAGCGGAAATGAATGTTGTGATGTACGCCCCGGCGGGGACGGTTACCTTCGTTCTCACCGACGAGGAAATCAAATTGCAAATTACCGACAACGGCCCCGGGATAGATGACATCAAACAGGCACTCACTGAAGGCTATTCGACCGCGACGGAGGAGATGCGTGCGATGGGATTCGGCTTCGGGATGGGCCTTCCCAATATAAAAAAGAATTCGGATATCTTTAGATTGGAATCTGAGATAGAGAGGGGAACTACAGTTTCTGCAGCCATACGGTTTAACGGAAATGCCTGATTACACACACGGTTTTATTATCGACGAGGACAAGTGCAACGGTCGTCTCGCCTGCATGCGAGCCTGCCCTACCCAGGCTATTCGCGTTAATGACGGCAAGGCACGCCTCCTGCCGAGGCTCTGCATCGACTGCGGATTGTGCCTGAGGGTATGCCCGAGCGGCGCAATACAGGCCACGACCCGACCCATTGCGGAAATCGACAGGTTCAAATATAAAGTGGCCGTACCCTCGCCCGTCCTTTTCGGACAGTTCCCAATGGAAATGTCATTTGAACACATCGCCAAGGGATTGCTAGTCCTCGGCTTCGATGAAGTCTGGGATTTCGCGGTCGAGCTTGCCCTCGTAAACCGAGCCATCCTGGACTACGTGGAAAAATGGAACGGGTCTTATCCATTGATATCGAACTCGTGCCCGGTGATAGTCAGGCTTATTCTGGTTCTGTATCCGGGAATGATCGATCATCTCATCAGAGTCCAGCCTCCGCGCGAGCTTGCCGGCCGCGAACTCAAACGGAAATACTCTGCGGAACTTGGGATCAGCAGCGATGAAATAGCCGCCATCTATATCACGCCGTGCCAGGCGAAAACGATCTCCATTCTCGAACCGGCCGAAGGTGCGAAGAGCTGCCTCGACGGCGCACTCGGGATCTCGGACGTCTACAACGACATCCTGGCCTCGGTGAACAGCCCGAGCGCGGTAGACCTTTCGAAAAATCTTATCCGCAACGCCGGGATACTCCGCTGGTCTACAAGCGAGTGGCAGGTCCGCGACCTTTCGCGTCATCGGTATATGTCCGTCAACGGATTGCCAAACGTCATCAAGGTCTTCGACGACATCGAGAAGGGGAAATTGCGCAACATCGAATACCTAGAATGCTACGCCTGCCGGGGCGGGTGTATAGGTGGGAATTTGACTGTCGATAACCGCTATGTCACCCGCAGTAAAATTGACCGCCTTTTGGCCGAGCTGCCCGAAAGCGACCCTAGGCTGGAAGCTGAGGTCGAAAAGCGATTCCCTAACGAAGACTTTTCCTTGGCGCGCAGGATTAGGTCCCGCGCCTCGGAAGACAGAACCGGCGACCTGAAAGAACGGGTGAGAATAATAGAGGCGGAGGAAAGAATCCTGGAGGCCTTACCCGGCCTCGACTGCGGATTGTGCGGCGCCCCGACTTGCAAAACTCTGGCGAAAGACGTCGCGAGAGGCGTAGCCCAACAAACCGACTGCATCTTCTTCTCGGAGCAGCGCTTGGAGCAACTCAGAAAAACCTATCTGCACATGGTGAAATAATCCTCTTAAGATGGCGTCCAAACAGAAAGAGAAAAATTCTATCCTCTTCGGGAGGTTTGTCTCTCTGCGGCATTGACTTCCATCCTTGATCCCTTTCTGCCCAGGCATTAAAATTCCCCCGATGAATTGACCAGGCAATGGCAATTACGGAGTGCGACGGTGTTCAGGATCCACAGGAAGCAAGTGTTAGCTCCGGACATCGGCTTATTTGAGGTGCATGCACCGCTGATAGCCAAGAAGCGGCGTCCGGGGCAGTTCGTGATTATCCGGGTAAGCGACACGGGAGAGCGTATACCGCTGACGATCGCCGATTCCGACGCTGATGCCGGGACCATCACCATAATCGCCCAGGCGGTGGGCAAGACGACCATGATGCTCAACGCGATGGAGGCGGGTGATAGCCTCCACGACGTCGTCGGCCCCCTCGGCTCGCCGACTCACATCGAGAATTTCGGCACCTGCTGCGTAGTCGGCGGCGGTGTCGGCATCGCAATCGCCTATCCGATCGCCAAGGGCATGAGGGATGCCGGCAACAAGGTGATCTCAATCCTCGGCGCCCGCACAAAGGACCTGATGTTCCTCGAGGACGAAGTGCGGGCCATCTCGGATGAGGTAATCATCACCACCGACGACGGCAGCTACGGCATCCACGGCTTCGTCACCGAAGCCCTCAAGGGCCTGATCGAGGAGGGCCGCGCGCCGGACATAGTAGTCGCCATCGGGCCGGTGCCGATGATGAAGGCCGTCGCCGAGCTGACCCGACCCTATGGGATCAGGACCGTCGTCAGCCTCAATCCAATCATGGTAGACGGCACCGGCATGTGCGGAGGCTGTCGCGTGACCGTTGATGGTGAGGCCAAGTTCGCCTGCGTCGACGGCCCCGAGTTCGATGCACACAAGGTTGACTTCGACGACCTCAAGATCCGGCTCACCGCCTTCCGCAGCCAGGAGCAGGAATCGGTGGAGCGCTTCGCCCACGAGTGCAAGCTAGAGGACATAGATGGCTGAGAACGAGAAGAAAAAAAAGACTAAGAAAACCGAAATCCCGCGCGTCAAGATGCGCGAGCAGGACCCCGAGGTACGCTCCCACAAATTCACCGAGGTCAACCTCGGCTACTCCGAGGAGATGGCCCGGGCCGAGGCGCTCCGCTGCCTGATGTGCAAGAAGCCGCGCTGCGTGGCCGGCTGCCCGGTGGCGATCGACATCCCCGCCTTCATCCAGAAGATAGTCGACGGCGACTACCTCGGCGCCAGCAAGATCATCAAGCGGGACAACCTGCTAGGCGCCGTCTGCGGGCGCGTCTGCCCGCAGGAGGAGCAGTGCGAGGGCGCCTGCGTGCTCGGCATCAAGGGCGAGCCGGTGGCCATCGGCCACCTCGAGCGCTTCGTCAGCGACTGGGACCGCGAGCGCAGCGAGCCGGGCCCACCCCCCGAGGTCGAGGAGAGCGGCAGGCGCGTGGCAATCGTCGGCTCCGGCCCCGCCGGGCTTGCCTGCGCCAGCGACCTGATCAAGTGGGGGCACGAGGTGGTAATCTTCGAGGCGCTGCACGTGCCGGGGGGAGTCCTGGCCTATGGCATACCGGAATTCCGGCTGCCCAAAGCGATCCTGGCTCACGAAATCGGCAACATCATGAAGATGGGCGTCGAGATCCGGCTCAACCAGATCATCGGCAGGCTATTCACCATCGACGAGCTGATGCAGGAAGAGGGATTCGACGCCGTCTTCATCGGCACCGGTGCCGGCACGCCGAAGATGGCCGACATCCCAGGCGAGAACCTCGTCGGCGTCATGAGTTCCAACGAATTCCTCGTGCGCGCAATCCTGATGAAGGCTTACGAATTTCCCGTCCAGGACACGCCGACGATGGTGGGCAAGCGCGTCGCGGTAATCGGCGGAGGCAACACCGCCATGGACGTGGCCCGCACCGCCAAGCGCCTCGGCGCCGAGAAGAGCTACGTGCTCTACCGCCGCAGCCGCGAGGAGATGCCCGCCCGCGACGAGGAGATCCACCACGCCGAGGAGGAGGGGATAATATTCGAGCTCCTGGTCACACCGGTCGCCTTCCACGGCGACGATCGCGGCAGGCTGACGGGGATAGAGATGCTGCGCTGCAAGCTCGGCGAGCCCGACTCCAGCGGGCGCCGCCGCCCGGTGCCGATCGAGGGGAGCAACTTCGTGATCGACCTCGACGTCTGTTGCGTGGCCATCGGCACCAACGCCAACCCGCTGATCGCCCAGACGACCCCGGACCTGCAGCTCAACCGCTGGGGCTACATCGACGTGGATGAGGAGACGATGATGAGCATCTCCAAACCGGGCG
>CAYOXX010000004.1:0-85573 GCA_964408025.1 uncultured Acidobacteriota bacterium
TCCCCAATTTTAAATGGGTAAAATCCCGAATGAAGTTTTTGCCGGGCCGTCATTCCTGTCCACGAATTCGGGCAGGCTGCACCAATAATGTCGCACAATCCCCGCCAGCTTGCCGGCCTTGAAATCTCGCTCGCGATGGCATAGCCTTCAGCTCCCGTATTAACGTTGTCCTCAACACGGAGTAGCGCGATGGCGGGGCGGGAGCTAGCGGACTACCAGGCGCTCATCGACTGCATCAGGGACTACTGGAACGTGCAGATCCACGACGAGAAGATCGTCAAGCACGCGGTCGGGAGCGAGGGCTTCTTCGAGGACCTTGACGATTACCGGTTCGACAAGCTGAAGTACCTGCCCAGGCTGGTCGACTACGCCGGTTACCGGGACAAGTTGGTCCTCGACGTCGGCTGTGGCGTCGGCACCGACCTTGTCCGCTTCGCCCGCGGCGGCGCGGTCGTCCACGGCGTTGACCTCTCGGAAAAGGCGATCGAGTTAGCAAAGAAGAACTTCGAGCTCCGGGGCGGCGGCTGCGAGGCCGACCTGCGGGTGATGAACGCCGAGGCGCTCGACTACCCGGACGACTACTTCGACATGGTCTTCGCCCACGGAGTGATCCAGTACAGCGCCGACGACCGCAGGCTGGCGGACGAGGCCCACCGTGTGCTGAAGCCGGGGGGCGAATTCATCGCCCAGGTGTACAACCGCAAGGGCTGGCTCAAGAAGATGTCGAGGATATTCAAGGTGCCGCTCGAGCACGACGACGCGCCCGGCTTCAAGCTCCACACGATCGGCGAATTCAGGGCATTGCTCTCGAAGTTCTCCGAAGTCACGATCACGCCCGAACGCTTCCCGGTCAGGTCGCGCCTGCACAAGGGCGTCAAGGGATTCCTGTATAACACCTTCTTCGTCGGCGGCTTCAACCTGGTGCCACGCCCACTTGTGCGGCGCTGGGGCTGGCACCTGATGGCCAGCGCTATCAAGTAGGCGCCGGCTCTACGGCGGCCTCGCGAGTAAAGCGATGAAGAGAGACCCGGCGGCCATGGCCGCCCGCATTTACGACCTGCTGGTCATCGGAGCGGGCATCCACGGCGCCAATGTCGCCTGGGACGCGGCCCTGCGCGGCCTCGACGTGGCCCTGGTGGACAAGGGCGATTTCGTATCCGGCAACTCGGCCAACACGCTCAAGATCGTCCACGGCGGCCTGCGTTACCTGCAGCAGGTCGACCTCCCGCGCATGCGCCGCTCGATCAACGAGCGCAAGATCCTGATGCGCAGCGCCCCGCACCTTGTCCGCCCCCTCCCCTGCCTGATGCCGACTTACCGCAGCCCGACCAAGAGCAGGCTGGCGCTGCGGCTGGCGCTGGCGATCAACGACCTCATCGGCTTCGACCGCAACCGCGGCGCCGACCCATCGAAACGCATACCTAGCGGCCGCATCCTCTCGCGGAATGAGTGCCTTCGGATGATCCCCGGCCTCGACGACCGCGGCGTAACCGGCGGCGCTCTCTGGTATGACGCCCGGATGCACAACTCCGAGCGCCTGGTGCTGTCGATAATCAAGTCCGCCGTGCGGGCCGGCGCCGACGCGGCCAACTACGTCGAGGCGGCCGGCCTGCTGACCGAAGGCGGGCGCGTGGTGGGGATGAGGGCCCGTGACTTGCTCAGCGGCGACGAGTTCGACATACGCGCCGGGGTCGTAGTCAACGCCTGCGGCCCGCGGCTGGACGACGTCATCGCCCTCGTCCTCGGTCGCCAAAGGGAACGCCGAATCAAGCTTTCAACCGCTTTCAACCTAGTCGTCAACCGCCCCCTCGTCACCGAAGCCGCCGCCGGCTTCCGCAGCAGCTTCGAGTTCGAGCGGCCCGGCGGAGCCGGAGGCCGAGGATCGCGCATGCTGTTCGCCGTCCCCTGGCGCGGCCGCACACTGGTCGGCACGCGGCATGCGCCGCTCGACTGCGAGCCCGGCGAATTCAGGATCTCCGAGGAGCAAATCGCCGACTTCCTCGAGGAGGTCAACCGGGCCCTGCCGGGGGCGAAAATCGAACGCCACGAGGTCACCTTCCATCTCTGGGGAATCGTCCCCATGGACGGGCTGCAACCGAAGAACGGCGAGGTGATTCTCAGCAAGCGCCCGCGCATCCTCGACCACGGCCACGGCGAGGGCATAGACGGCCTCATCAGCCTCGTCGGCGTCAAGTCCACCACCGCCAGGGCGGTGGCCGAGCGGACTGTCGACCTGGCTTGCCGCAAGCTCGGTTTCGAGCCGCCCCGCTGCGGGACGGCGAAAGCCGCCGTCGCCGGTGGCGAGATCGAGCGCTTCGACGAATTCCTCGAAGCGGAAATCGAAAAGAAGCCGCATAGCCTGAACGCCGAGGTGACGCGGCACCTGGTTTACACCTACGGATCGGATTATGCCGAGATCCTCGACTACATCGACGAAGAGCCTGAGTGGGGCAGGACCGCTCCGGGATCGTCGGAAATCCTGATGGCTGAGGTGGTTCACGGCGTCCGTGAGGAGATGGCCGTGAAGCTGGCCGACGTTGTTCTGCGCCGCACCGAGCTCGGTTCCGCAGGCCACCCCGGCAAGCCCTGCCTCGAAGCGTGCGCCGCAGCGATGGCCGCGGAGCTGGGCTGGGACGAAGCCGGGATGAAGCGGGAGATCGACGAGGTCCAGGAGATCTACTCACCCGTGTTTTGAACACCCATTAATCTAGCCGAGGTTCGAGATCGAGCTATGCCAGACGAGAAATTCATGAGGCTGGCTATCAAGGCGGCCAGGAAAGGAATAGCCGCCGGGCAGACGCCGTTCGGGGCCTGCGTCGTCAAGGACGGCCGCCGGATCAGCACCGCCTACAACAGGGTTTGGGAAAACACCGACATCACCGCCCACGCCGAGATCCTGGCGATCAGGGACGCCTGCGCGAGGCTTGGTACGATAGACCTTTCCAACTGCGTCCTCTACTCGACCTGCGAGCCCTGCCCGATGTGCTTCAGCGCCTGCCACTGGGCGCGCATCTCGAAGATCGTCTACGGAGCCGGCATCGCCGACGCCAGGATCTTCGGATTCAGCGAGTTAGAGATATCGAACGCGCATATGAAACAGGCGAGCGGCAGCGCAATCGAGATCGTCGGCGGCCTGCTGAAAGATAAATGCCTGGCACTCTTCGCGGAGTGGTCCGAGCGCAAAGACAGAAGAGCGTACTGAGAGGCCGCTCCGCTTTCCGGCCCGATCCTCACCCAAGCTCGAATCGGCAGAATAATTTAGAGATGGCGTTGCTGTACTCAACGTGTTATTCTGTTCTCACAATTCCGTATTGTAAAACTGGCACCGCAGAAATGGGAGATGGAGATGACCGCACCGCTATTGATCTCGAACTGTAAGCCGAACTCAAGACTGACAATCATCGCGGCAGCCCTTTGCGCCGCGATCCTGTTCGCATCGCACGCAGGGGCACAGGATTGGAAGCAGGTCAGCTCCACGGGGCCACCGGTGCGCAATCTCCACGATCTGGCCTACGACAGCGCGCGCGAAGTCGTCGTCCTCTTCGGAGGGTGGACTGGCTACGGAGACATCAAGGACGACACCTGGGAGTGGGACGGCAGCACCTGGACCGAGAGGTTTCCGGCAACCGTGCCGCCGGCTCGACTCAGCCACGCGATGGCTTACGACAGCGCGCGCGGAGTGGTGGTTCTTTTTGCAGGCCAACCGGATACTGGCGGCATGCCAAACGACACCTGGGAGTGGGACGGCACTGACTGGACCCAGAGGTTCCCGACCGATAGTCCCGGTAAGCGATATGGCCACGCGATGGCCTACGACAGCGCGAGAGGCGTCACGGTACTCTTCGGTGGCTTCAGCGGCTCGACCTCCCTGAACGACACCTGGGAGTGGGACGGCACCAATTGGATAGAGAGGTTCCCAACCTATAGCCCCAGCACCCGGGATGACTTCGGAATGGCCTACGATGAAGCCCGCGGGAAGGTGGTTCTTTTCGGTGGCTATACGTTCAACGGATCTTCCTGGATACTCGACACGAGCACATACGAATGGGACGGCAACGCTTGGGCTCAGATCAGCGTATCGGGCCCATCCGGCAGAGAGAAACTCGCTATGGCCTACGATAGTGTGCGCCAGCGAGTCGTCCTGTTCGGGGGCAGCGTTTCCTCGGACTATTTCGGCGACACCTGGGAGTGGGACGGCAGCAGCTGGACACAGGTCAGCAGCACCGGGCCGAACGCGCGCCACAGGCACGCGATGACCTACGACAGCGCGCGGCGTAAAATCGTGCTCTTCGGAGGACGCGGCGACGGGCCTTACCAGGGCGACACGTGGGAATACCGGCCGGCTTACGACCTGAAAGCCAAATTCAAGAAGGCTTCTGCGAGTGCCGTGAGAATCGGCGGACGGCTGCGGCTGATCGCCAGGATCAAAAACATCGGAGAGGCCAATTCCCTGCCCACCACAGTTTACTTCTACCTGTCGACCGACAGGAAGCTCGACGAGGACGATATCCTACTGGGCGGAAAAGCCATACAGACCTTGGCGCCGGGCGTGAACCAGAAGATCAAGATGAAGTTCACTGTGCCCGCGATTATCAATCCAGGCTTCTACTACGTGATCGTCGAGGTTGTCGCAGCGGACGCCAAGCCGCGCAACAACGTCAGCGCCAGCAGGTCCACGATCCAGATCTACTGACTCAAGCGGGGCCCAGGCCAGCCGCCGGCAATCCAGGATAAAATCAGCCGGGTTGGAGAAGTATCAGGCTCGATACGCTCTGCTCGGAACCGAAAATGCCTACAGAACACCAATGTGTTATCTTGTTTCCCGTAATCCAACAACGGGGTCAACATATTCGCAGCTATAGGAAAAGGAGATGGCCGTGAGGCGACTGAGAACCGAGTATAAATCGAGCATAACAATTACAACGCTTGCCTTCGCTCTCTGCACCCTGGCCGCGTTCGTATCGCAAGCCATGGCCCAGAGCTGGACCAAGGTAAGCGAATCGGGACCTTCGGCTCGGCGAGACGCCGCGATGGCCTACGACAGCGCGCGCGGTGTGGTGGTCCTCTACGGCGGATGGAATGGCAGCTACCTCGGCGACACCTGGGAGTGGGACGGCAGCAGTTGGACCCAGGTCAGCACCTGGGGACCTACTCGGCGCAACGGTCACGCGATGGCTTACGATAGCGCTCACGGCGTGGTGGTTATGTTTGGAGGCCAGACTATCGGCGGCCGCGAAGACGACACCTGGATCTGGGATGGCAACAATTGGACGAACGTCACCCCGGTAGGCATCTCACCAGACGAGCGCCACAGGCATGCGATGGCCTATGACAGCGCTCGCGGGCGAGTGGTTCTCTTTGGGGGAGCGGATGACCCGATGGATCCCGAGTTCGGCGACACCTGGGAGTGGGACGGCAGCGCCTGGACACAGGTCAGCACCTCGGGGCCTACGTCCCGCCAGTACCATAAGATGGCCTACGACAGCGTGCGCGGAAGGGTGGTGCTCTTTGGCGGAGAACACAACGCCTACACTTCCGACGACACCTGGGAGTGGGACGGCACTAGCTGGAGCGAGGTCAGCTCATCCGGGCCTTCCAGGCGCTACGAACATTGCATGGCCTACGACAGCGCGCGCGGCGTAGTGGTCCTTTTTGGAGGACTCGATTTCGCCTGGAACTACACAAACGACACCTGGGAGTGGGACGGCGGCAGTTGGACCCAGACCGGCTCCTCGGGGCCCCCGGTGCGAAGCAGTGCCGGGATGGCTTACGACAGCGCCCGCGCCAGGACAGTCATGTTCGGAGGAATGGGCTGGCCCTACCTCGGCGACACCTGGGAGTACGGATTCTTCCCCGACCTGAGTATCTCATTCAAGAAAGCCAAGCCCAAGACAGTCAGGGTCGGGGGGAAGCTGAAAATCATCGCCATCGTCAGAAATAACGGCCCATCCGCTTCCAGCCCCACGATTGTCAACTACTACCTGTCGACCGACAACACATTCGATACCAACGACATTCTCCTGGGCAGCAAAAACGTGAAGGGTTTGCAGAAAGGAAAAAGAAAAAGGGCGAAATTGAAAATAACTGTACCCGCGTCAGTGCCCGCAGGCACCTACTGGGTGATAGTCAAGCTGGCATCAGCGGACCCGAACACGAGCAACAACGTCGCTGTAAGCGGCTACACGATCCAGATTACCAACTGATCTGATCGGTTTTCCAGTTGACTGGGATCAGACGGTCAGGTAGACCAGTACCACCATGCCAACGCTGACCGCGGCCATGACCCAGTTGAGCCAGGAGATCTCCCTGAGCCGCCCGGCGAGCAGCTTGCAGACCGGGTAGGAAATGAATCCGGCCGCCAGGCCGTGGTGTATCGACTGCAGGGCGACCATCACCACGATAGTCAAGGCGGCGGGCACAGCCTCGGTCCACTCGCGCCAGGCTATCTTCCTGGTCTCGGTCATCATGATCAGGCCTACGGCGATCAGCACCGGCCCGACGATGAAGCCCGCCGAGAGGCCGGCCCACAGCGGCGTAAAGAACAACGCCGCCAGGAAGAACACGGCGGTGACGACCGAGGCCAGCCCCGTGCGCGCGCCGGAGGCCACACCGGCGCTGGACTCTATGTAGCTGGTCACCGTGCTGACGCCGCACAGCGATCCGGCCATCGTGCCGACCGCGTCGGCCATCAGCGCACCCTTGGCGCGCGGCAGCGAGCCGTCCGGCCGCGTCAGCTTCGCCTTCTGCGCCACGCCGACCAGCGTGCCCATGGTGTCGAAGACGTCGATGAAGAGGAAGATGATGATGTAGGGAATCAGCGTCAGCGAGAGCGCCCCGAGTATATCGACCTGGAGCAATGTCGGGGCAAGCGACGGCACCGGCGCCACCATCCCGCTGACGTTCAGCACGCCGAACAGCGTGGCCACCACGGAGCCGGCCAGCATGCCGAACAGCAGACAGCCGGGCACGCGCAGCAGATACAGGATCCCTATGATCGCCAGGTTGATCACGAAGACGAGGAAGACCGACAGGTCGAAGGCGAAGTTGAACTCCCATCTCAGCAGGTCGAAGCCGGCCGGGGGGTTGTGGCCCGCCAGGGGGTTGACGAAGGCGTTGAGAGCACCCAGCAGGAGAATGAAAAGCCCGATGGCGACGGCGATCGAGGACTTGAGCGAGGCGCTGATGAGGGTGATGATCCGCTCGCGTATACGGAAAAGCGAGATGAGCAGGAAGATGAGTCCGGCGATAAATATCACGCCCAGGGCTTTCTCCGGCGTGTTGGCCACCCTGCCGATAATCATCGCAAACAGAACGTTTATCCCCATCCCCGGCGCCAGGGCGATCGGGTAGTTGGCCCCGAAGGCCATCACCAGCGTGGCGAAGGCGCTCACCAGGCATGTGGCGACCATGATCGAGAAGAAAGTTGAATCGCCAAACTGAACCCACGAGGGCGCGTGCACGCTCATCAGGGCCGGCTGCACGCTGATGATGTAGGCCATCGTCATGAAGGTGACGACGCCGCCCAGCACTTCCCTGCCGAATGTGGAACCCTGTTTACTTATCCCGAATATCCGCTCGATCATCGCACCCCTCCCGTCCGATTCCCCAACACTGTGCGGACAGTTTAGCAAACCCAAACGCGGCGGCGCACCAACCGCTCTAAGGCAAATGCGTTTCCCGGAGAACGAGCACCGCTTGACGGTCAACGAGCGGTTACGATATAACCTGAGTGGATCCCGTCACTTCAAGGTCTCCTTATGTCAACAGCGCTCACCCCCGAACTCTACGAGTTGGCATTCAGCTACCGCGACTACGAGGCAGAGGTCGACTTCATCGAGCTCTGCTGGCAGAGGCACGCCAGCACCGATAATACGTGTGTGCTCGACATCGCCTGCGGCATCGGCGAGCACCTGCATCAGCTCTGCCTGCGCGGATACGACTGCTGCGGATTCGACATCGACGAGCGGATGGTCGAGTTCGCAACGGCGAAGTTCGCGGCCGAGGAGCTTCCCATTGAGGTCTGGACTGCTGACATGCGCGACTTCGAGGTCGAGAGGCCCTTCGGGCTGGCCACAAACATGCTCACCTCGGCTAACCTGCTGCTCACGAACGAGGCTCTCGAAAACCACCTGCGCCTGGTCGCGCGGGCACTGGAGCCGGGCGGCATCTACCTGCTGGAGATGTTCCACCCGCGCGCGTACGGCTTCGGGCCGGACATCCTGGCCTACGCCTGGGAGGTCCAGCGGGACGACGTGCACCTGGAGTGTGACCTGCACCACCAGCGGAAGCCGCTCGATCCTATCAGGCAGTGCCAGGAGACCACGATGCACATAGCAGTAACCAAGGGCGGAAAGACTGAAGTGATCGAACACCGCCGCCGGCAGCGCGTCTACCTCTATCACGAATTCCGGGCTATCGTCGGCTGCACGCGGAACTTCGAGATTCTCGACTGCTTTGGCGCCTTCAATGCGGACAGGAAGCTCGACAATTCCCAGCGCTCCTGGAGGATGATCCCCGTCCTCCGCAGAACCGAGGAGGATGTTAAATGAAATCAATTCAGTCTCGCCTGGTTCCCCTGGCACTAGTTGCCATCGCGCTATCGCTTTCGCTGGCGCTCACAACCACACATACGTCCGCTCAGGAGGCGGCCGAAGAACCTGCCGATGTCATCCTCATCAACGGCACCGTATATACCGTCGACTCGGAATTCAGTGTCGCCGAGGCGGTAGCCGTACGCGGCAACCACATCATCGCAGTCGGCACAACCGAGGAGATTCAGCCGCTCGCCAGCCCCGCAACGCTCCTTATAGACCTGGACGGCCGCACCGTGATACCCGGTCTCGTTGACGCCCACGCCCACCTCTTCGGCTACGCCGCCAGCCTCGAGCGGCTCGACCTGGTCGGCACCATCAGCGCCGAGGAGATCGCCGAGATGGTGGCCGCCAAGGTCCAGGAGATCGAACCCGGCGCCTGGATTCTCGGCCGCGGCTGGGACCAGAACGACTGGCCCGAGCAGCACTTCCCGACTCACGAAATCCTCGATAACGCAGCTCCGTACAACCCCGTGCTGCTGGGCCGCATCGACGGCCACGCTAACTGGGCCAACTCCGCGGCGATGGAGATCGGAGGAGTCACGCGCGACACTCCCGATCCCGACGGCGGCGAGATAATCCGCGACGCCGAGGGCAACCCCACCGGCGTATTCATCGATAACGCGGAAAACCTCATTGCTGAACATGTGCCGGAGATGCCGCGCGCGAGGCTCAAGATCCTCCTCGCCAGGGCGGTGCGCAACTGCCTGGCCGTCGGCCTCGTCGGCGTCCACGACATGGGCGGCGGACCCGCCAACATCGCCCTCACCAGAGAACTTATCGACGAGGGGAACTTCCCGTTCCGCCTCTACTTCAACCTCAGCTCGCATTTAAGCAATCTCGACGAACTATTGGCCGAAGGTACACAGAGCTATGGCGACGGCCGCCTGTCGGTCCGCAGCGTCAAGGCGTTCATCGACGGCGCCCTAGGCTCGCGCGGCGCCGCCCTGCTCGAGCCGTACAGCGACCGCCCAGAGAGCACGGGGCTGCTGATGACCACCCCTGAAGAGCTGCAAGAGCTGACCGAGCGCTGCCTGCGGGCCGGTTTCCAGGTCTCCACACACGCCATCGGTGACCGCGGCAACCGCATCGTTCTCGACGCCTACGAGGCGGCCCTCGAGGCGGTGCCGACGCCCGACGCGCGCCTGCGCATCGAGCACGCCCAAATTCTCGCACCCGAGGAGATCCCGCGATTCGCGCAGATCGGCGTCCTGCCCAGTATGCAGCCGACTCACTGCACCTCCGACTTCCCCTGGGCTCTCGACAGGCTCGGCGCGGAACGGGCTCGGGGGGCATACGCCTGGCGCAGCCTGCTCGACACCGGAGTCATTATCCCCTGCGGCTCCGACTTCCCAGTCGAGCGGATTGACCCGCGACTCGGCCTCTACGCCGCCGTAACCCGCCGGCACGCAGACGGCTCGCCCGCGGACGGCTACTTCCCCGAGCAGCGGATGACGCGCGAAGAAGCACTGAAGGGATTCACAATCTGGGCCGCATACGCCGCCTTTGCAGAGGACGAGCGCGGCAGCCTCGAGCCGGGCAAGCTGGCCGACCTGGTAGTGCTCGACCGCGACATCATGCGCGTGCCGCCGCAAGAGATCCTCGAAGCCGTCGTAATACTGACCATGGTCGACGGCCGCATCGCCTACCGACGGGGCGCCAACGGTAGCGATACGGAATAAATCAGTGGCCGGGAAAGCCGAAACCGTCTTGATCACCGGCATCTCCGGTTTCGTCGGCTCCCACCTGTGCGAAGAGTTCCTGCGCCGAGGCCTGAAGGTCAAGGGGCTGATCCCCGAGGGGGAGGACATCTCCAACCTCGCGGCCGCGGAGTCTGAGATCCGCCTTCTCCAGGGCGACCTTCTGGATCCGGCTGGTCTCGAGCGGATCGTGGAGGAGGCCGGAGCCGATCTCATAGTCCACCTGGCCGCCGAGAGCTCGCCCGCCAGGAGTTATTTGGATCCGGTAATCTCGTTTGAGGTCAACACTCTGGGGACGCTCCACCTCCTCGAGGCCATCCGGAAAGCGAAGCGGCCACGACGCTTCCTACTCTTCACATCGGCCGAGGTCTACGGGGCCGCGGACCCCGCGGCGATGCCGCTGGCCGAGTCGGCGCCGCTGAGGCCGCTCAACCCCTACGCGGCCAGCAAGGCGGCGTGCCATTACCTCGGCAAGCAGTATGCTATGCACCATGACCTGCCGCTTGTTGAGGTGCGCCCCTTCAACATGATTGGGCCGCGCCAGGGCCGCGGCTTCGTACTGCCCGATTTCGCCTCCCAGGTGGCTGCGATCGTCTCCGGCCGCGCGGAGCCTCGCATTCATGTCGGCCGCCTCAGCGACCGGCGCGACTTCCTCGACGTCCGCGACGCCGTTCGCGCAATCGCCGAACTGGCCGAGCGTGGAAGCGATGGAGAGGTCTACCACGTCTGCTCCGGCGTGGCTACGCCGGTACGACGCCTGCTCGACCTGCTGCTGGAGGCGGCCGGCGTAGAGATCGAGGTGGTGCGCGACCCGGCGCGGCTGCGCCCGACGGCGACGCCGATACTGCTAGGTTCCAACACAAAGCTGACCGAACAAACCGGCTGGGGGCCGACGATTACCCTGGAAGACACTGTCAGGGACGCCCTCGAATACTGGCTTGGGAAACCCTCTGCAGGTGACAACAATTAGAGATCGAGTCTTAATATCGAACTAATATGTTGTTTAATGCGTCTTATTTAATCGGCTTGTAAAATGCCGGTGGCAACGGAGAGAAAGCAAACTGAAGCGTATCACTTAAAACAGCTGAGGACCTGTCCCATGAACAGAATTCCGAATACGGCGTTGGCATTAGCCGCGCTCGCGGCGGCTACCGCGCTGCCGTTCGCCTCGGCCCAGCAGGAGCCGACGGCGCTGGAGATCATCCAGCGCATCGAGGACCTGATGCGCAGCGACCGCTCATACGCCGAGCTGACGATGGAGATCATCACTCCTGACTGGCAGCGGACGGTCACCATGCGCAGCTACGACGACCGCGAGGGCGAGCGCAGCTTCATCCACATCCTCAGCCCCAGGCGCGACGAGAACACCACCTTCCTGCGCGTCGAGTTCAACCTCTGGATGTACCTGCCGCGCGCCGAGCGGACGATCCGCATCCCACCATCGATGATGCTCAACAGCTGGATGGGAAGCGACTTCACCAACGACGACCTGGTCAGGGAAAGCTCGTACATCGATGACTACGACCACGAGCTTACCGGCATCGAGGAGCTCGAGGAGCTGGACGCCATCCCCTGCTACCACATCGTTATGCGCCCGAAGCCCGACGCGCCGGTCACCTGGGGCTGGGTCGAGGTTTGGATAAGCGTCGAGCCGCTGCTGCCGGTGCTCTACCGCTACTACAACCAGCGCGGCGAGCTGCGTAAAGAGATGATCATGAGCGAAATCGGCGAGATGGACGGCCACCTTCTGCCCACCGTATGGACCATGCGGACGATGGACAAGCCGGGCCATAGCACCGTCATCCGGCTCGAGAGCATGGACTTCGACGCCGACATTCCCGACCGGGTGTTCACGCGCCAGCACCTGCGCAACCCGCGATAGGAGGAAACGATGCGTATTTTCCTTGCCATCGCCTGGCGAAACGTGATGCGCAACAAAAAGCGCTCCTTCATCACCATCTTCGCCATCGCCTTCGGCCTCATCTTCCTGATCTTCATGTGGTCGATCATCGACGGCGTCTACCCGGTGATGATCGACAACATGACCGGCCTGTTCATGGGCCACATGGAAGTGAGCACCCCGGAATTTGTCGATCGGCCGGCGCTGGAGAACGCGATCCGGGACGGCGACCCGGTGATCGCCGCGGTGCGGGACCACCCGAACGTGGAAGCCTACTCGCCCCGGATGCGCTTGTTCGGCCTGCTCAGCTATGCCGAGAACAGCCAGGGCGGCGTCGTCATCGGCATCGACCCGGAGCTGGAGCGCGAACTCGGGCGCCTTGATGATGACGAGTTCATCATCGAGGGCCGCTTCATCACCTCCGACGACGTGCGGGGCGCCGTCATCGGCGCCACGCTGGCCAAGAACCTCGACGCCAGACTGGGCGAGCGTATCTTCTTCCTCACCCAAGGTCCGCACCAGGAGCTGGCATACACCAACCTCAACGTCATCGGAATCCTGAAATCCCACGTCCCCGAGATCGACGGCTCGATGGTCTTCGTACGCCGGGCTGACCTGACCGACGCCGATGTGCTGGACATGCCGGGGGCGGTCACCGACGTCGCCATCCGCCTGCGCGACCAAAACCTGCTGGAAGAAACCAAGGCCGAACTGCAGTCGGCGCTGGAGGGGCACGACGAGCAGAAGCTGGTACGCACGTGGAAGGAGATCGTCCCCTGGATCGAGCAGGCGCTGGCGATGGACGAGGCTTTCTTCTACTTCATCGTTCTAATCATGTTCACCGTCGTGGTCGCCGGCATCCTCAACACCGTTCTCATGTCGGTGATGGAGCGCACGAGGGAGTTCGGCATCATGCGCGCCCTGGGCACCAAGGGATGGCAGATCGCAACCGTAGTCAGTCTTGAATCGGTGATGCTCGGCGTCATCGGGCTGGTGATCGGGGCCACCTGCGGCATCGTCCTCACGCTGATCCTCGGCCAGACGGGACTCGACCTCTACAGCGGTATCGACGAGTCATTCATGGGAGAGTTCTACTTCTTCGAGACGAGAATCTACCCGCTTCTCAACCTCGACCACTTCATCACCACCTGCGTCGCCGTGATGGTCATGATTGTCCTGGTCTCCCTCTACCCCGCGCGCAAGGCGGCAAAACTCGAACCGGTAGTAGCTATCAAGGCCCTGGGGTGACGCGATGATCGTAAAGACGGAAGAACTCAAGAAGGTTTTCTCGAGCGACCACGTCGAGCACCCCGCACTGCGCGGCGTCGACGTCCAGATTGACGAAGGCGAGTTCGTGGTGGTCGCCGGACCCTCCGGCTCCGGCAAGACGACGCTGCTTAACATGATCGGCACACTCGACTCGCCGACCGAGGGGAAGGTGTTCTTCAAGGACCGCGACGTCGGCGCCATGTCGGTAGGCGAAAGGACGGAGCTGCGACTACACAAAATCGGCTTCGTCTTCCAAGCATACAACCTGATCAACGTGCTGACCGCGGCCGAGAACGTCGAATACGTGCTCCTGCTCCAGGGCCTGGCCGGCGAGCAGCGCCGGCAACGCGCCCACGAACTGCTCGAGGCCGTGGGCCTCGAGGGCCTCGAGAACCGCCGCCCGGAGCAGCTCAGCGGCGGCGAGCAGCAGCGTGTGGCCGTCGCCAGATCGCTGGCCTCGGAGCCGGAGTTGGTGCTGGCCGACGAGCCGACGGCCAACCTCGATCAGGCCACCGGTAAAGAGCTGATCGAGCTGATGCTCGAGCTCAACCGCGAGCGCGGCATCACATTCGTCATCTCCTCGCACGACCGCATGGTGATCGAGCACGCCCGCCGGCTGCTGCGCCTCCTCGACGGTAGAATCGTCGCCGATGAAAAGCCGTAAGATCAGCGCAGCCGCAACCGCATTCAGCATCTTGCTGCTGCTGTGCGGAATCCTCGCCACACCCGCTGCGGCGCAGGAGTGGGACCTGAGCGGCTACCTGAAGACGCTCTTCATTGGAAGCCGCACCTTCTTCGACGAGGATTTCTCCCTCGCCACGCACCGCCTGCGCACGCAGCTAGTTTTCAGACCCATCAGCGCGGTAGAAATCCTGGCGGCTCTGGACAACCAGCTTCGCTGGGGCGGCTACCTCGGCACGGAGCAGCACGCCCTCGCCCGGCCGCTCGAGGAGCGCTACTACGTCGACATGACCCTCACGCCCTACGACAACACCGCGGCCCAGTGGCGCGCCGAGTTCTACAGGCTCTATCTGCGCGCCAGCGGCGAGGCGGCCGACCTTTGCATCGGCCGCCAGAGGATCGCCTGGGGCACGGGGCGGCTCTGGAATCCGACCGACCTCTTCAACCCGGTGAGCCCGCTGGCGATCGAGCCGGCCGAGAAGCGCGGCGCCGACGCGGTGGCGGTGGCCCTGCGGCCTTCTGCAGACGTGCGCCTCGAGCTGGCGGCAGCGGTGGGAGCGGACAGGGACGACGTCCGCTGGGGCGCCCGCGGCGGCACCACCGTCGGCAGCTACGACGTCTCGCTGATGGCCGGACGCTTCCGCGACAGCGACGTCATCGGCCTCGACTTCTCCGGCTACCTCGGCGACGCCGGCTTCCGCGGCGAGTTCACCCACACCTGGGATCCCGAGCGCCGCTACCTGCGCGGCGTCCTCAGCTTCGAGTATACGTTTCCCCCAGGCATAGACCTGCTGTGCGAGTACCTCTACAACGGCGGCAACATCGGCGAGATCACTCCGGAGGCGCTCGACAGCCTCGCCATCTTCGACGCCATCACCACCCTCAACCGCCACTTCCTGGCGGCGCGCGTCGGCGGATCCGCCTCCCCGCTTCTCACCGTCGGCCTGATGGGCATCGTCGAGCTTGAGGACGGCGGACTCTTCCTATCCCCCACCCTAACCTACTCATGGAAGCAGGACCTCGACGTCACCATCGGCGCCCAGCTCTTCTTCGGCGACAGCGGCGATTTCGCGCTCGGCAACCACGCGGTCGTTCTGGCAGCGGAGTGGTATTTCTGAATCCGGGGCGAGACGGGACGAATGGCGCTTTATCCACTCAGCCGGGTAGTGATCCGATCCCCTCGCTCGGCGTCCAGAGTATCCGCGGCGGAGCCGCCGCGCACGGCCAGCTCCAGGTAACCGCCGCTGCTAAAGAGTAGGAACGGCACCTCGCGCGGGCCGGCGGCGTAAAAATCAGCGAAATCCTTGACCGACTCTCCGGCGATAGTCGCCGCCATAATTTCCGGCTTCAGGCCGGCAGCGGCGAGGTGCTCGGCGCGGATGTTGGTGATCAGGTTGCCGAAGCGGTCGACGTGGATGATGGCGCCGCGAACCTCCCTCTCGGCGACAATCACCTCAGGGAGGTCCAGCTCGACCGGCTTTTCAATCGGGGGGCCGACCTCATCGAGTGGCATACCCGAAGCCAGTGCCGCGGCTGTAGGAGCGAAGATATCGCGGCCGTGGAAGGTGGCGCTGACCGGAAGGCGAAGCAGATCTTCGGCCGCGATCCGACGTGCGCTCCATTTTTCTGTTTCGCGCAGGATGTGGGTGAAGACGCCGTTGTCGGGGCCGACGAAAAACTGACCCGCGGCGGCCAGAGCCATCGGCAGGCGCTCCGAACCGACACCCGGATCGACGACGGCCAGGTGGACCGTCCCGGCTGGGAAATCCCGCCAGCAGCCGGCCAGCAGGTAGGCGGCCTTGGCGATGTCGCGGGGCAGAACGTCGTGGCTGATGTCTACAAGGACGGCTTCCGGGAATCGGGTAAGGATAACTCCTTTCATCGCCGCGACGTAGTGATCGCGGGTGCCGAAGTCGCTCAGCAGCGTTACTATTGAGCTCACAGTTCCCACCGAGAAAATCTGACAACGGAAGTATATCTCATCGAAGCCGGCCGCATAAATGTAGAGCCCGCTCGCCACGGGCTCATTCAAAACAGAGAGTAATTAATCCCTAATGCCTGACCAGTGCTCCGACGCCGCCCTCGGAACGCGTCTCGATGACGACATTATTGCTATCCAGCATCGTGCCGGTAGCCCTGTCGTAATCTACGAGGGCTCTCTGGTAGCGTGCCAGGGCCAGTATGACGTTGTAGCGGGCGGTTGCCAGGCGGTTCTGATACTCGAGCACCTGGAAGTTGGTGCTGCTGCCGACCGCGAACTTCCGCTGCTCCGCTTCGAGCTGCCTCTCGGCATACACGAGCGCGCGGCGCCGCGCTTCGAGCTGGGTGATGCTGATCTCCAGCTCGCGTATAGCGCTGCGCACTTCGACGGCGATGTCGTAACGGGTCTGCTCGATGCGCAACGCGTTCTGCCGCCGCTGGACCTGGTTGACCATCATCGAGGAGCGGGCAGTGCTGTTACCGAAGATGTAAGTGAAATTGGCGCCGATGGTCCAGTCGTGGTTCGTGCCGTCTAAGACGTCGCGGAGCGTGGAGACGAAGCTCAGCGGCAGGCCGGGAGGCGGCTCGGGAGCGAATAACGGATTGGGGATGAAGTTGCCGCCGAAGCTGAACAGGGCGACATCCGCGGTGAGGTTGAGAGAGGGGAGCAGCTGGTTGCGGGCGTAGGAGATCGAGACCTCGTTGTTCTCGATCTGCAGCTCGAGACGCCGCATCTCGGGACGGTTCTCCAACGCGGTCTCCAAGCTCTCGCCGAAGTCGACATCGAGCTCTTCCGGCTCCTCCAGGGAGTCGGTGGGAACAATTCTGACAGCCCAGTCTTCCATGACGATCGCCTGCTTGAGGCGGTCCTCGGCGCGCTGCAGGTTGGCCTGAGCGTCGACCAGGTCGGCCTCCGCGCTGGCCACTCTCTCCTCGGCGGAGACGATCTCGATTGGCGGCAGTGTGCCGACGTTCACCTTCACTCTGTTGATCTCGAGCTGCTCCCGCGCCAGAGCCAGCGCGTCCTCGGCTACCTCGAGGGCGTCGTAGAAGCTTACCAGATCCCAATAGCGGGTCATCAGGTCCACCAGTGTGGCTACCACCTGGTTCTCGAAGTCCGCTTCGCTGATATCGACGTTGTTGCTGTTGATGATGATCTGCCGCTCAGTCGCCAACTTGCCGAAGTCGCGCAGGATCGGCTGCGAAACGCCGATCGACCAGGAGTCGTTGAACATGGGATTGATGGAGCTGGTGATCGAATTGGAGCCGGAGCGGCGCATGTAGAGCGATGTGCTGACGTCGGCGCCGGTGAACAGCCGCCGCGAGAGCCGCATGATGATGTCCTGATAGTGGGTTTCGCTGCCTCTGAACGAGGAGAACGAGCGCTCGGCGTGGCGGTTGAAGCCGAAGTCGGCGAAGAACGTGTAGTCGTAGACGGCGTTCGCCCCGATCAGGTTGCCGTAGGCGCTCTCGTTGTCCAGGCCGCGAATCTGGATGTTGAAGTTGCGCTGCAGCGCCAGCGAGACCGCCTCCCGCAGGCTGAGCTCCATCGTCCGCCGCTCAACCTCCTGGGCGCGCAGCGGCGCCGTCAGCAGCAGGGCGAGGAAAACGGCCAAGGCCAGGGCGAGCAGCAGCCGGTAATCCTGGATCGGCAGTGTGGCCGCCGCGGTGCGGCGGTCACTTGTGCGTTCCGGGGAGTGCGTCCACATCGATCTCCTCCTCTCTTATTACCCTCTTAGACGATGATGGCGGGTGGAACGTTCGCTCGCACGAGCGGGCGATTTCGGACCGCGTCGGCGGCCGGCGACGCGCTGCAGCTGGCTCAGTCGAGTCCAACCCTTCTCGCGCGCCAAATCGATGAGCCGCAGGAAGACGACAGCGGTGGCGGCGGCATCGCCGAGGGCGCGATGCCGCCGCTTGACCTCCACTCCGAAGTAGCGGGCCACCGAATCGAGACGGTAGTCCTCGAGGCCGGGGACCAGCGCCCGCGAGAGCCGCACCGTGCACAGGGCGCTGTTGAGCAGCCCGACGTCAAGGGTCCGCCCCAGCTCGGCGTTGATGAAGTTCATGTCGAAGGGGCTGTTATGGGCCACCAGAACCCTGTCGCCCAGCAGCTCCAGTAGCGGTGCAGCAACCTCGGCGAAGGGCGGCGCATCGGACACCATGGCGTCCGAAATGCCTGTCAGATCTTCGATCCGGGCCGGGATCGGGATGCCCGGATTGACGAGCGTGACGAAGTCGTCCACGACCTCACCGGCGTCAACCAGGATGACAGCGATCTCGGTAATCCGGTGCTCCGCCGAGGGCATGCCGGTGGTCTCAACGTCGACCACGGCGAAGGAGACTTCGGCGATCCCCGGATCGCCTTTGTCTCTCTCTACGAGGACGACCTCGCCGGAGCGGCTAACGCGGATGCGCCCGTCGGGCGCCAGCCCGCGGGTGACGATGCTGCGGGCTGCCGCCTCGTCGCAGTTGGCCAGCCCGAGCAAATCGCGGCAGACCTCTGCGGCGCCGGCGCGGCCGCCGGATAGACGCAGGTGAGCGATGATTTTCTCGATCAGTTGCGACTGCGAAGCCAACGCCGTCACGGCTTCCTCCCTGGCCGAAGCGCGCGATTCTACCACACCGCGCGCGGCGAGATCACCGGGCTTGTGGGGCCCGAGGCCGCTTGCTATGCTGTCCACAGGGGAGGAGCAGATGGCCGATATCATGACGAAAGAGGAGCTCGAAGCCGAGCTGACGCGCACCGGCGCGCTGATGGAAGGGCACTTCCTGCTCGCCTCAGGCCTCCACAGCGGCTACTACCTGCAGTGCGCCCGCCTGCTGCAGCACCCCGACCTTGCCGAGCGGATCGGCGCGTCGATAGCGGCGCTTTTCCCCGGAGTGGAAATCGACGCCGTGGCAGCGCCGGCCGTCGGCGGCGTCATCGTCGCCCACGAGGTGGCGCGCGCCCTCGGCGTGCGCGCCATCTTCAGCGAGCGCGAAGCGGGAGTGATGACCTTCCGACGCGGCCTGGGCATCTCCGAGGGCGAGGGCGTGGCCGTGGTCGAGGACGTGATAACGACCGGCGGCTCGATCCGCGAGACGATCGAGGCGGTCGCCCGGCTGGGCGGCCGCGTGGCGGCCGCGGGCTGCATACTCGACCGCAGCGGCGGCGAGGCAAACCTCAGCACTGCCACCCCCCTGAGGGCCCTGCTTACCATCACCTTCCCGACTTACGCGCCCGAGGGCTGTCCCCTCTGCGCCGAGGGGATGCCCCTGGAAAAACCAGGCAGTAAAATTCAAGCGCGATAGGAGAACGATTTAGACAGGCCAACGTCGACGATGCCGGCGCCCTAGCCCGCATATTGCACAAGATTCGGCCGCCCGGCGGCCCCTTTTCCCGAATCTCCTTGTTGCGGCCGATTTTGGACCCTTGACGTGGCGCAGCCACGCCTGCGGGTCCAAAACCGCCCCCGCCGCGACCTTCGGGAAAATCGGCTCGCCGGTGACAATATGTAACCTCACAGTCCAGTGGAGAGAGCGCTGGAAAGATCAAAATATCAATCAATTATCACCAGAGCCGGCCAAACCTAGTGCAATATGCGGGATAGTAGCGCTGCCCGTCGAAGTCGAGGCAGTAATGGAATTTCCGCAGCGGGCGCTACCTGTCCTCGGGCAGTTGCTCCTTTACGTCGCCTAAGTTGGAGACGAATAGCCAGTTTCCGATCCGCGGTCAGGCTCGCTTCCGGGCGCCGACACGTGCGGCTGCCCGCGTGCGAGAAAAAGATATGCAGCGGAGGATTTGCTTTTAGCTCAAACAATGTGAGCGAGGCGGCGTGCAGTCAAGTAGTCCACTACGCCTCGGCCGCTTCCGGGTCCCCACCCCGGTCGGGACTCTTCAGCAAGGTAAAATGGAAGGCCGCTCCCTTACCCGGCTCTGAATCGACCCATATCCTGCCGCCGTGGTTCTCTACAACCTTCTTCGCGATGGCCAGGCCGACGCCGGTGCCCTCGACGTCCGCCGGAGCAATCCTGAAGAACACATCGAAGATCTGATCCCTGATGGCGGGGTCCAGTCCGACGCCGTTGTCTTCGACTGAAAAGTGGTAGCCGTCGTCATCGTCGATACAGGAGATCTTTACCGCCAGCGGGCGGGATTGGTCGCGATACTTAAAGGCATTGCCGATCAGGTTGCTGAACAGCTGCTCGATCTGTCGCTCGTCCGCCACCAGCTCGGGCATCTCCTCGATCTCTACTTCAGCCCCCTCGGGGCCGCACCGTGCGCGCTCCTCCAGCACCACCGTGCGCACCAGTAATCCCAGATCCAGCGGCGCAAACTCGGCTCCGGCGATGCCGACGCGGCTAAGCTCCAGCAGGTCGTTGATCATCTGCTCCATGTGCCCGAGGTTGGCGACGATGCGCCCTATCAGCTTCCGCAGCGTCGGATTCGGAGCATCGCCCACCTCTCTCTCGAGTATCTGGACCATCCCGGAGACGGAGAAGAGCGGAGACTTTAGATCGTGCGACACGGTGTAGACGAAGCTTTCCAGCTCCTTGTTCTTGGCCAGCACCCTGTCCCGGGCCAGCTTCTGCTCGGTTACGTCCTCGCTGAACAGAATGATGCCGTGCAGCTTGCCCTCCAGGTCGAAGGTGGGAAAGAAGTTGTGGACAAACCAGTGCTCGCCGCCCGGGGGCGCGTGCCGAACGGGGTCCGTACGCCGGCTCTCGCCGGCCAGCGCGCCCCGGAAGGCAATCTCCAGCGCCTCGTCCGAAAGCGAAGAGCTCGAGCTCAGGCGGGTGCTGCCGACAACCGCGTCCTTGTCGCTCGCGCCGACCAGCCGCAGGAAGGCTTCGTTGCAATCGCTACATACTCCCTCCCTGTCGAATATTGCGATGCTCACCGGCGAGCCGTAAATGATGCGCTGTAGGAACCTCTCGGACTCGGCCAGCGCCTTGGTCCGCTCTTCTACCTTCTGCTCCAGCGTCATGTTCAGGGTTGTGATCTCTCTGTTGAGCCGCTCCAGCGCGGCGGTCTTCTCCGTGATCTCACTTCGGTTCACGCGTAGCCTGGCCACCATCAGGTTGAACGAGCGCGCCAAAGTACCGAGCTCGTTGTGAACCTTCAGCTCGACGACCGTGTCGAAATGGCCTTCGGTTACGCGCTCGGTAGCACGGATCAACTCCCTGGTGGGAGTCAACACGGTCCGCTGTACGGTGAACAGAAACAGCACGGATATGACAGCCACCCCGAAGATGATACCGCAGCTAACCAAGCCGAAACTGATGAGGGAATCCTGGAGTTCAGACGTGACGTCGGAGCTGCGGCTGATTCCGACTTCATCAAGGGACCGCAGGCTCTCCGCCATCGACTCGACACGGGAATTCAACTCCACCAGGGTCTCCAACGCCTCTTCCTCCCGGCCCAGATCCCTGGCGGCGAACAACCGCATAGAAAGGTTCTCAAATTGGAAGTGCTCCGCCTTGAGTTCGTTGATCTCCTGCAGCTCCTGCACGCCGGCGCTCGACTCCTCGAGCTGGTAAAACTTCTCGTAGACCGCAAAGCTGAGCTCTACGAACTCCTCTTTGTCCTCCTGCCGCTGGTGGAAGTGATAGTGCTGGCTCAGGAAGTATTGGCGGAACATCAAGGCGGAGATCTCGGTTGACAGCCGACTACTTATCTGCATCGTCTCCGCAGCATCCTGCACCCCGCCGGCGAGGGAAATAGTATGCTGGACAATGTAAGTGCCGGCCGCGACGAAAATTACGAGCACAAGAAAAAAGCCGGTTACCATAAGGAGCCTGATCGACAGCCTCACCGCTCGCTCCCCTCGCTCCCCTCACCCCCTTGACGTCCGGGCGGTGCGACAATCGCACTCGACAGCGCCGGCATTCCCTCCTCGTACGCCAGCACCGACACCCGCCGCCGGCACTCGCCGTCCCGGAAAATCCTTATCGTCCCGGTCACGCCCCGGAATACCGGACGAGAACCGCCGACTTCGCCGATGTAGCGGCGGATCATCTCCCTGTTCGCGCCGGCGCTACTCATCGCCTCGGCCAAAAGGAAAACCGCATCGTAAGACAGCGCGCTCACGCTCTCAGGATCTTGGCCGAACCGTTCCACGTACGCTTGTCTGAAACGCACACCTTCAGGCTCGTCCAGATTCGGGTTGTAAAAGGAGGTAACAAAAATCCGGCAATCGCCACGCACATCCATTACCGCTGCAGCGCTTTCTATGTTCAAACTGCCGTCGCCGCACAATACCGTCAAGCTTAATTCGCTATCTCTAAACAATTCCAACATCCGGACAAGCTGCGGAGGGCTGCCGGTGAAGAAGACAAGGTCGCACCCCGCCGCCCGGAGCTGCTCGACAACCAACTCCAGCTCCACAGTGCCCTGCCCATCGTACCAGCCGATATAACGGCACTCAGCACCCAGCTCGGCGAGCCTGTCCAGAAACGCACGGGCCAGGAGTTTGCCATAGTCGTCGTTGACGAAGATCACGCCGATACTGCGCCCCCCCAGCTCGCTCAGCGCCACTTCAGCTAGATACCGTCCCTGGGCGTCGTCGTTTGCGCATATCCGGAAGATGAACGGCCCTACGTGTGCCACAAGCGGATTGGTGCTGTTGGGAACGAGGTTAACTACCTCGTAGCGATTATAAATATGCGCCGCGGGAAGGCTCTCGGCGCTCGTCACGTGACCCACGACAGCGAGAATGCGAGGATCGCGAGCCAGCCTGTCCGCGATGGCAACCGCCGCCTGCGCCGGCGGCAGGCCGTCGTCGCTCCCCACAAACACCGCTCTCAGTGGGCGCCCGCCAATACCACCACAGGCGTTTATCTCTCCGAGCGCCAGCTCGATCGGCTCGCGAATCAAAGCCACGTCGGGAGCCCCTATATAGTAGGCTCCCCGAGAGGAGTTGCAGGCGCCCAGAAGGGAGACGACGACCAAGGCGCTGCAAACCAGAAGCAGCGACGATACAACGCGCTTGCGAGCAGGCATAGGCGTCCCTTTTTAGGAAGATTATCCCCGATTGAGCCTAATCACAAGGGCCATCTGAACAGCCACGAAAGACAGGTAAGAAGTAATCCCAGCGACTCGATTAGGAACGGCGCTGCGACATGCTTCCAGTGTCAGACGAAAGCCCCAATCAGCCAGCCCCCAGGCTGTCCTGTGAGGGTCCGGGAAATCCAATTCGGTTGCAGCCGGGCTTAATGCATGGTATCATTATCATACTTTTAAGAGGGATCGTGCAGTAATTGGCAATAATGCCCGCCATGGCTCATACAACCCGCGGAGTACTTAGGGGATGGGGCAACGCGATTCAGAGAGCATCTATCTCTCCCACTTCGGCTTGAGGCGCAATCCTTTCGCGCTGACGCCAGACCCAAGGTTCTTCCTCAAGAGCAAGACGCACCTGGACGCCCTCGCCTCCCTTATCTACGGCATCAAGGAACGCAAAGGATTCATACTGCTCACCGGCGAGGTCGGTACTGGCAAGACCACTGTGCTGCGCACGCTGCTGGAGAGCATCGACCCGAACGTGCTCTTCTCCCACATAATCAACACCGACGTCTCCTTCATCCAGCTCCTGCGAATGGTCTGCATCGACTTCGGGCTGCCGGTTGACAACCGCACCCGAGTTCAGCTGGTCGATGATCTATACGATTTCCTTGTCGAGACCAGATTGGAAGGCAGAACCGCTTTGCTGATAGTAGACGAGGCGCAGAACCTGAGCCCGAAGGTTATGGAGAGCCTGAGGATGCTCTCCAATCTCGAAACGCCGCGCGAGAAGCTCCTGCAGATTCTGCTCTGCGGTCAACCGGAGCTCAGAAAAAAGCTGACGCTCGGCTCCATGCGCCAGCTGGCACAAAGGATCGCAGTAAACGCAGAGCTGTCGCCCCTTTTACCCCGGGAGGTGGAGCGCTACATCTACCACCGCCTCAAGATCTGCAACTGCAGCGGCGACAAGCTCTTCCCCAACCCGATCGCCGCCCGCATAGCCGGGCTTTCGCGGGGAATTCCCCGGCTTATAAACATCCTCTGCGACGCCTGCCTGATGCTCTCTTACGCCGAGGGGAAGCGCGTAGTGAGCCGAGATGTGCTCAGAATCGCGGCCGACCAGTGTATGGTTATCGACACGCAGCCGGGAGCGGAGGACGCCTCGCCGGTGCCCTTATGGGCCACTGGACACGAAAAGATGGAGGAAAATACGGGCGCCAAGAAGGGCTTTGTTCTACGAAGCCTCGCCGCGATCGTCGCCCGTGTGGCGGCGATATTCCTCATCTTCCTCTTGATCGTCGTCTCAGGCGTACTGGCCCGACCGGCCGACCCGGCAGCCCCCTCGAAACCGCCAGAGGTGATGTGTAATAATGATTCCGCCAGCCGCTCGTCGCCGGAGATGGAGGTGGGGGTGGGGGGCGACTGATCTCAAGAAGCAACCACAACGGAGTGACAAGCCGATGGGAAAACTATGGGATGCTCTCAAGAAGGCCGATAGGGAGGGCGACGCGAACTACGTAAGCAAGTACGAAGGCTCCCTGGAGGACCCCCCCGCCGAATACGCCGGCGATCTCGATCTCTGCCTGACGACGAACATGGCCGAGGAGTACCGCAAGCTCATGAAGATCCTGAGCAAGTTGGGTCAGGAGAAGAACCTGGAGATCACGATGCTGATGGTGACCAGCTCCAGCGCCGGCGAAGGCGTCACCACAATCGCCGCCTCGCTGGCGGCGGGGATCGCCAAAGACATGCGCAACAGAAGCGTGCTGCTGGTTGACTCCAACCTCCGCACCCCCGACATCCACACGATGTTCAACCTGCTGCCCGCGCCTGGCCTGATCGAGGTGGTGACCGACTTCGAGCACCGCAAGGAGTTCCTGAGGGCCAGCCCGATCCGCCTGGTGCCCAACCTCCACATCCTCACCGCCGGCAACATCGACATCATCGACTCCAACCCGCTCGAGATCCTGGAGAGCAAGCGCCTGATCACCTTCCTCGACGAGCTTCGGGGCGCCTACGACTTGGTTGTTCTCGATTGCCCCCCCGTCAACCCGTACTCCGACGCCCTCAGCCTCGCTCCCCACCTGGACGGCGCAATCCTGGTGGTCGACGCCGTCTCTACCCGCTGGGAGGTTGTTCGGAAGGCGCAGGAGAACCTTGATTTCGCCAACGCTAATCTGCTGGGAGTGTTGCTCAACAAGCGTAAGTTGGTCATCCCGAAATCAGTCTACAAACGTCTGTAAACGAACCTGGAGAAAGGGGCAGCTAGTAGCCATGAGAAATCGATTCGGAAACCTCAGCCTCGCCGTCGCTGCCGCTGTCGTCGCGTCGGCTCTGCTCGGCAGCGGCTGCGCGACCGGAATCAGGCCGCCGGCGATCGAGATCCCGGAAGACGAGGCGTTCGACCCCTACGCCCCCGTACCGCCGCCGCCTCACTACTCGATCCGCCGCGGCGATACGCTCAGCGTCCACTTCCTCTACAACCCGGAGCTCAGCGTCGAGGGGGTTCCGGTCAGAGAAGACGGCATGATCACGTTGCCGGTGATCGGCGATATCGCCGCTGCCGACCAGTCGCCGGACCAGCTAACTGAGGACGTGCGCCAGCGCTACCTTCAATATGTTGAGGAATCGGGATACGGCACCTACCTGCGCGCCGGCGACGAGTTGCAGCTGCGGTTCACCTACAACCCGCAGCTCAACCAGCGCTCATTCGTGCGGCCCGACGGCAGGATCTCCCTGTTGCTGCTCGGAGACCTGGAGGCCGACGGCATTCCGTTCACCGAGTTCGAGCAGACAGTTCGCGAAGGGTACGCCGAATACATCCAGGGCCCGGAGCTGTCGGTATACCTGCTGTCGACCAGGACCAAGCGGATCTATACCGATCCGGGGGACATCACCGTCCTCGTCTACACCACTCAGCCCAAGCAGGTCTTCGTCGGCGGCGAGGTAATGGAGGCGACGATCATCGAATTCCACGATTGGCTGACACCCTGGCAGGCGATCATGCAGGCCAAGGGTTTGACGGAGCGCGCCGATCCGCGCAGGGCGATCTACATCACGCGCGACGCCGACGGTCGCGCGGTGGCCACTAAGCTCGACCTCTCGGCCTACCTACACAGCGGAATGCGCAACACCAGCCTCTATATGCGCCACGGCGACGTGCTGATCATCCCGCGTACCGGCGTGTCCAAGCTCAACATGTTCGTCGAACAATACATCCGCAACAACCTCCCGATCCGTACAAGCTTCGTCTTCTCCTACGTGGTAAACAGGTACGGTGGTGGTGGAGGTATCATCTATTAGGTCAGACATGATGAGACACGCTTTCCTCGCAATGATCGTCCTCCTGACCGCTGCTGCCGCGCCGGCTCAGGAGTCATTAGACGAGAGAGTGCTGCCCGTGGCCACTTACAACGTGGCCGATCCCGACTTCGGGCTGAACATGCACAGCGCACCAATGGTCGACCTGGGCGATGCGAGCCTTGTGCCCATCCGCGTGGATACGGAACCCGATACTTTCGGACCGGGCGGCGACATCCTCCAGTTCGAACCCTCATTCGGAGAAGACTCGGTCAAGATATTCCTCTTCCGCACGCCGCGGCCATTGTATGTGCGTACGGATCAGTCGATCCGCTTCCGCGTTCGCACCGAAGGCATATCCGAAGTCCTTTTCTGGCCGGAGTCGTACGCGGCCCCCTCGCAGTGGAACTTCAAGGTCGTAGAACTCCTGGGGGACGGAACCTATTCCGTCCTCTACTCCAGCACGGTCCTCAACAACCAGTATATGCATGTCAGATTCAGCCGAGAGTCGACTCTAGAGTTCACCATTACACTACTGCGATGGGACCGGGAGTTCACCCGTCGGCTTTGGTTAACCGTCAGCCCCTTTAGAATTTACGAAGACCACAACGGGCGTGTTATGCCGCGCGCCACCTATGATTGGCCCTGATGGAAGGGAGCATCCGCTACTATTGCCTGGGGAGGTAAAAGATGGCAACTGAGATGACAGATCAGACCAAAGCTGGCCGCCCGGGCCTCACGGCGCGGGATGTCCTCCACTCGACTTTCAAGCGCCTGCGCCTCTTCATCGGCATTCCGCTGGTAATAATCATCCTGATCGTCGCCGGCTCGCTGCTACTGGCGCCGGTATACGAGGCGAGCACAGACATCAAGATCGAAGACACCAACTACGAGAATGTCGGGTTGATAACTACGCGCTACGATTCGCGCAGCGACATTTTCCTGCGCAAGGAGCAACAGATCAATTCGGAGATCAACATCGCGCGCAGCGAGACGGTGCTGGAGGCGGTGGTGCGCCGCCTGGGCCTCTGGGAGCAGTGGACACCCTCGAGCGGATCGGAGGCCGAAAGGATCAGTTCGGCCG
The DNA here is from genome assembly GCA_964408025.1 of uncultured Acidobacteriota bacterium. GTDB lineage: Bacteria > Acidobacteriota > DATKUA01 > DATKUA01 > DATKUA01 > CAYOXX01. The sequence goes on from CAYOXX010000004.1 coordinate 27,491, forward strand.
TGAGCATTCTTCGAGACGAGCTCGAAGTCGAACCCTCGCTCGATTCGTGGGTTATCACCATCAGGTACCGCAACCACGATCCGGCACTCGCCACAGAAGTCGTAAACGCGATGGCCGAAGAGTACATCAACCACAACATCAGCATGCACACGCTGCCACAAGCAGCCCAGTTCTACGAGGAAACAATCGAGAGCGAAAGGGAAGAGCTTCGGCAGCTGCAGACGAGATTCCGGGAACTTGTGGAGAGCGAACAGGTGGTCGATTACGACGTCGAAATCGAGCAGAAGCTCGTCACCCGCACCGTCTTCGAGGAGCAGTTGACAGACGTCCAGACGCAGATCCTGAGCAGGGCGGCCAAGATACGCAGGATTAACGAATTCATGCGCGAGAACGTCGACGTGCTGATCCCGATCCCCGAGATCGCGCAAGTGCGCATCATCGAAGACCTCAATTACCGAATGGCCAACCTAAGGCTGGAGCTGGAGGCGTTGTTAGAGAAGTATACCGAGCGCGAACGCCGGGTCCAAACTGTGAGGGCGCAGATCGAGTCCGTCGAGGCTCAGATACGTGAGGAGGTGCGCAATTTCATCAACCAGGAGACGACGGAGCTGCGCAGGTTCGAGGCTGAAGAAGAAGCACTGGTGGAGGCGATCGCCGAGATCGACCAGGGGCTGATTAGCCTGCAGTCGGTGCAAGCGCCTTTCCAGAACCTGGTGCAGCAGATCGCAGACAAGCAGGAGATCATTAGCCAGCTCTCGCGGCAGTATACTGACAGCCTCCACGCCGGCCAAACCGATACCCGTTTGGCTAGGGCGAGGCAGATCAGCCCTGCGCTGGTGCCGCAGAAGCCGGTTTTCCCTGACCTGGGGCTGAACCTGCTGATAGGGATCCCGATTGCGCTCCTGATCGGCCTGTCGGTCATCATCTTCCTCGACTTCTTCGACCGCACCTTCCCGACGCCCGAGAAGGTCGAGCGGGTGACCGGATTGCCGGTGCTGGCCACAATCAACTATACCGACCCGAAGAAGCAGCCAGTTTTCAGGTAAGCCCTTTAGGAACAGCTTTTTCGCCGGTCGAGGGGAACGATTGAGGCAGTGGCCGGTAGAGGAGTAGTAATGGGAACGGCGGTAAGTCGAGCGCGGGGGAATGGGATTCTCTCGGCCGTTCTGGTCGGCGCCTTTTTCGGTATACTACCTGCTGCCATTCTCCTGGCTACACCGCTTCTGCCCTTCAGGTGGTATCTATTCGCCGTCCTCCTGCTCGGCGCCGTGGCCCTTGTCCTCGTCTTCCGCAATAACAGGCTCTTCCACATCGGCCTGCTGGCCTTCTCCCTCTGCCTCAACCTCGACATCCATATCGTCACATTGCCGATGGTGAGCTACCAATCCCTGTACGGGTACATCATCCCAATTACTCTCTTCCCGCTGATCTTTCTTTACGTTCGCCGTATTTGGGAATTCTGGGCCGACAAGGAGCGGCGCGAGCCGATGAAGCGCGCCATGCTGCCGCTGGCCGTATTCGCCGCATTCTGCCTGGTCAGCATTTTGCCAAGCGGGTCGCCAGAGCACACGCGATACGAACTCTTCGCCCTGGCCCAGAGTTTGCTCATCTACTACTATCTCGCCGGAAATATCCGCACCCGCAAAGAGGTGCGCATAATCGTCTACGCGCTCATCGCCGGCGTCGCACTGCAGGCGGTGCTGGCGACGCTGCAGTACCTCACCGGCTCTTACCTCGGTCTCGGGATATTCGGCGAATCGGAACGGCAATTCGGCGAGATGGTCAGCCTGTTGTCCATCACCCGAGTTTCGGGCACGATGGGGCACCCCAACTCGCTGGCCATTTATCTGGAATTCCTGCTCCCGGTATCCCTGGCGGCGGCGCTGACAAGCAGGGCGGGACCCAAACGCTGGCTCCTGATGGGAATCGCCGCGTTCGGTGTACTGGCACTGATATTCACTCTCTCCCGGGCGGGATTGTTAGTAAGTGTTTTCTCCTTGATTACCGTGCTGCTAGTCTGGGGAAAGAGAAACCGCCGCCTGGGATTCGTCCTCGCGGCGATTCTGGCCTGCCTGGCTATCGGTATGGCAATATTCTCGCTCGTCGAGAACCCAATCAAAGCGCGGTTTTTCAAGGACCGCTACCAGGCCGCGTACAGCCGCCTGCCGATGATGTCGGTGGCCTTCCGGATGATCGAGGACAACTTCCTCTTCGGCGTCGGGCTCAACACATACACGTGGGTTGCGCCGCGTTACGATTCCACGACCGAGAAAATCTCCCGCATCTTCCCCCTGCCGGTGCACAACATGTACCTACTGATGCTGGCGGAGATCGGCATATTCGGTTTCCTGGCCTTCATTGTGTTCATGATTACCCTGCTAACGAAGGGCTTGAAAATCGCCAGGGCAGCGGATAAGGAGATGGCCCTGATCGGCCTGGGAATAACCATGGGAATCCTCGCCTTCTCCATTCACGGAATGGTCGACGTAAACCACATATCCAAGAACTTCACCTTCTGGCTACTCGCCGGCACACTCGTCGGCATCTGGAACCTCCTGCGCAGGAAGCCCGTTTCCGCCGGCCTTCCCAACCATACCGAATAGCCGAAACCCGCCCCAATGCGCGGCGCACCCGCTCCCTATGTGGCCAGCCGGCAGGCCTTTGTCTCGCCGGCGCACCGAATCGACATGTCCACCCGCTCCGGGAGTTCCCCGGAAACGGTTTACGGTTTTCACTGTCTTACTGGAGGGATCACCGTTTCCACATCCTGAAATCCCGGGACATCCGAGAAATCAGCACCGTATTTTGGGGCAATTCCTGAAACTACACCAGTTGACCGCGGATTGGGTATCGCCTACACTTTCGGAAAGCCAGAAGGTTTGTAGATGGTTCTCCTGAGAACGCTTGTTGTGGCGACGAAACGCGGCTTAAGCACCCTGGCGACCGGCCTCTCCATGCGAACGGGCGTGCCGGTCGGCAAGCCCACGATGGTCTACATCCAGGTGACCGATAAGTGCAACTCGCGCTGCCCCATGTGCGACATCTGGAAGCGCTACGACACAGTCCGGCACATAGAGTTCGAGATCATCAAGAAGAGGATCGACGACATCCACGACTGGCTCGGGCGAACCCACATTCAGCTGGGGACCGGCGAGCCGTTTCTCCATCCAGACATCATGAAGATCGTCGAGTACGGCAACTCCAAAGGGATGCTGATGGGCACCGTCACCAACGCCCTTTTGATCAACGATAGAATAGCCCGCGGCATCATCGCCAATAACTTCTTCAACCTGAACATCTCACTGGACGGCGTCAAGCCGGAAACGCACGCCTTCACGCGCGGCATCCCCAACGCCTACGACAGAGTGATGGAAGCTATCGACAGGCTGCTGTTCTACAAGAAAGAGCTCAACGGCGGCACAAGGATCATGCTCAAGCCGATAATATTCAATGGCAACATCGACCAGCTGATTCCGCTCGTCGAGTTCGCCAAGGAGAAGGGATTGAGCGGCGTCAACTTTCAGCCGGTTCAGCTCATCAACGAGCAGTGCAGGAAGATGCTCGTGTTTGAAGACCCCGAAAAGCTACGCGGCACAATCGCCGAGCTGAAAGAGATGAAGAAGAGGGGCTACCCGATTCTCAACACCGACCGCGAGCTCGACGCCTTTATTCAGTACTTCGAGAAGCCTGACCGCAGGCCGCCGCTTCTGGACAAGAAGTGCCCGGTCGGCTACTCGAACCTCTGGGTACTCGACGGCGGCGTCGTCCATTTCTGCACGCTCATAGATGCGCCGGTGGGCCACGTGAATGACTTCGGCAGCTTCAAGAAGCTATGGCGCTCCGGCGCGGCCAAGAAGGTGAGGAAAAGAATCGCCGCCTGCAAGCGCCCCTGCCTGGCGGTCTGCCTCATCAGAAGAACCCTGCGGGAGCAGATCAAGCGCTTCCTCACCTTCATGAGGAGTCATTGAGTCAGCCCCGCACGGATAAGCCGGCTGTTACCTTCTCCCTATTCGTCCACAAACCTGTGCGAGGGCATCGGCCAAGTTGGTTACCGGCCGCTTCAGTATCGCCATGGCGCCGCGCGACGAGTGGGTATTGCCGGGGTAGTCAGCGGGAGTCGTTCCCGACGTCGATGGAAGAATGGCCCAAGAATCAGCAGTTGAGTTTATAATTGCGGGGCGGCCAGAGAGGAAAACTAGGGGACTTAATCCAAATGGCGCGACCTCCTGAGGACATGGTCTCGCGTCCGCAAAGTGCCCGCACACTGATAGCGGACCCAAGTCTAACCGGATCACGATTTGTCCGAAACAGTATCCTTCTAATCGCCATTGAGATGTTTAGCAAGCTCCTCGGCCTGATCTTGTTCGCGTTCATAGCCCGCTTTCTAGGAGCGAATGAACTTGGACTATATGCTTTCGCCATCGCACTTGCCAACTTCTTTGCGATCGCTACTAGGTTCGGCTTCGAGAAGCGCGTAGAAAAGGAGGTTGGCCGCAACACCCGCCTGCTCTATTCCTATTTCAGGGAGATTAATTCAATTAAAGCCATCTTTTCCATTTGCTCTCTTGCCTTGCTCTGGCTATTACTTCAGCTCGTCGGCGAAGCCGACTCGCCAATGGTGATGCTGATCGCATGCTTCGTTTTCACCTTCACATTCCTCGAGTTCACTAACGCGCTCTTCCGCGGCATCGGCAAGGCTGAATTCGAGGTGTTTGCGCGAACCGTTTTCTCTTTGCTCAACACAACTCTGGGCATAGCCGCTCTTTTCGCCGGCTGGGGGCTTCAAGGAGTGGTGACGGCGCAACTGATCAGCGTCTCCACGGCGATACTCTATTGCTTCTTCATCGTCAGGAAAGTTGCCATTAAAACCAGCTACAGTGGGAACTGGCGCACACTCTGGAGTCACGTGAAAGCCACCGCCCCATTCGCCGTCATGCTATTCATCCTTTACTTCGGAAATCAAATCACCATCGTTCTCATACAGGCCCTGACGAGAAGAGAGGAAGTGGGTTACTTCGCAGCCTCGATGAGGCTTTTCGAAAGCCTCACTCCCATCCCAGCCGCTATTGCGGGAGCCTTCCTGCCTGTAATCAGCAGGCTCTATAGCACTTCAGTGGACGGGTTCGCGCAGATCCTCCGCTTCGCCGTGAAATACCTTTTCGTAATCTCGTCTCCGATTGTGCTCGGCGCAATATTAATCGCTCCGCAGGCGATCCCCCTCCTTTACGGAGAGGAGTTCATGCCGTCGGTTATAGTCCTTCAGATCTTACTGGTCGCACTGATCTTCAGCTTCTGGAACAACTCCATGGCGAGTGCGTTGATCGCTAGCAACCGCGAGAAGTTACTTATCTGGTTGTTCGCCTGCGGAGCTGTTTTTCATGTCGGGGCTAATTTATTGCTAATCCCGATGCTCTCGTTCGTCGGCGCCGCTTGGGCGATGCTGGCCAGTTGCGCAGTTCTCTTCATCGGCAACCTCGTTTGCCTGCGACGTCACCTGAAGATCGGCGTCTTCTTCAGGGACCTGGCTTCACCTGCCCTCTGCGCGGCAGCCATGGGGATAGTGGTTTTCACAATCCGCGACTGGAATATCGGCCTCGTGATCCCGATCGGAGCGATTGTCTATATCGCAGCACTATTTCTAACCGGTACGGCCAGCAGGCGCGATCTGGACAGCCTCAAAGGCACAATCGGGGCCCCGTAAGCCTATCCGACCACCGGCCGCCGAGGGAGATCACGAGTTCGCGCTAAGCGCGCTTGCGGCGGAAGAACAGATACGTCCCCTTCCTGAAGAGCCTCCTATACAGAGGTCCCAATAGGGCTTTAAGCGCGGAAACGATCGGCTTCCTGGCCACCCCGTATGCGTAGCGGATACGGTAGGGTATGAAGGCGAGCTCGAGGTCGGCTATCTCAGCCATCCTCACAACAGACTTGAAGACGTAACAATTGATATGCTCGAGCGGGGCCACCGGGTTGAGGGAGTTCCTGGAGCCGGTGGGCGCGCTCCAGTCGCCGCGCTTCAGCTTCCGCCTTATTCCGTTGCCCTCTGGAACGCTGATCTTAATCAGGCCCTCGGGGCGCAATCCCCGCTTCAGGTAAAGTAGTGTTTCCAGCGGTCGCGGGATGTGCTCGAAGACCTGCTCGGCGTTGATGAAATCGAATTCGGAGCCCGGAATCTCCTCCCAGCCAATCGCCTCGACGCCAAGCCCGCGGGCGTGTTCGATACGCGCTGCGGAGAGCTCGCTGCCGCGAGCGTGGCAGCCGAACGCCTTGGCCATCAGGCACCACTCGCCCCAACCCATGCCGAAATCGAGGAAGCTCAGGCGGCCTGGCTCGCCGCCGAGCCAGGCGATGACCATCATTATCTCTCTCGCCGCGGTGGCGCGGCTGGCGAGGCCGGTCTCCTGAAACTTGCGCCCGAACGCCTTCGCCGGGTCGATCCATTCCTCGTACAGCTTCCCCATCATCTCATCGCTGAGGATGTTCCTCTGGAACACCAGTCCGCAGTGGCTGCACTCTTCCAGAACGTATTCAGCTCCCTCCAGGTACTCGAACTCCACACCGCCCTGGGGTGAATAGAACGTCTCCAGGTAACTTCTTATCGGTTCCTCGAGGAAGCGACAGCGATAGATGGTTTCGAATTCCGCCGCCCCGCAGGCCGGGCAGGCAATCCGTTCGACAAAACTATCCAATTGCATCCCGTCGCCTCCCGAGCGGTGGGGAAAAGGACACCCCAGTATATTTGAGCCAGCGGGGCCCTTCAACAGCGCCGTCAACTCCGCAGCTCGTATACATCTGATCGCATGCGCGTTTGCATTGCGATCTTCAACTCAAGCAGATGTGGGTGTTCAGTCTCTTTTGCTTCACCGTGGGGAATGAGAATAAAAAAAATATGTTCGATCACGATCTCGATAGCCGGAAGGGAGTACTGCCCGAGCCATCATCAGAGCGGCGATCACCCCACCACCCTCCAGCCCTAATCCCCAGTTCATGCGAGCAGTATAGACGGCCCCACCCCAGGGGACCGGTTAAACCGTCGGCGTGGATTAGCTTTTCCCGCGAGAGGCGATGAGGCTCTTGGATGCCCTGTATGCGCCTCTGACATAAGGTTTGACGGCGTCGGGGATCATAGACTTCAGCTTTTCCCGCAGCCGCTCGCCGCGCGGAACCAGTGTCTTGTGTAGGACCTTCTTCCTGCGCCGCAGCTCGCGCTCGTCGAAGTCGGGGGTCCTGATGAAGAACCCGTCGACCGCCGAGAACCTGAACATGGAGTCGATGCTGGAGTAGCTGTGCGCCGGCAGATACCCCTCTTCCAGGCAAAGCTTGTAGAGGTTCGTCCCCGGGTACGGCTGGGCGACGAGACAGTGGAATCTGATGGCCGGGGCTATTTCCTTTAATCTTGAATAGAATCTCAAGCCGTTCTCGAACCGCTCTCTCGTTTCGCCCGGGTAGCCGAAGATGACGAAAACATAGCACTCGATATCGTACTTACGTATCAGTTTCACCATTTCGACCGCCTTGGAGAGGTCCAGCCTCTTGTTCATCAGCTTGAGCATCTCCTCGTCGCCGTGCTCCAAGGCCAGCGTAAGGCTCAGGCAATTAGAACGGCTCGCGAGAGCCATGAAGCCGTCGTCCAAGGCGTCGATGCGCAAGCCGTTCGGCGTCGACCAATAGATCTGCGCGGAGCCCGGACAGGCGTTTCTTTCCACGATGCCTTCGAGGATCTCCAGGGTCCTGTCCTTGTCTATGGTGAAGTTGTCGTCGTCGAATTCGATGTGGTTGACGCCGTAATCTTCCACCAGGTAGTCGATCTCCTCCAGGACCAGTCGGGGCGAACGGCGTCGCCATTTGTAGCCGCAGACCGGATGAACGGAGCAGAAATTACACCTATACGGGCAGCCCCTGGAGGTGATGATGCTGGCGGTGATCCTCCCGCGGCTCCCGCCCCGCTGCGATGCGGAACAGTAGTCGCCGAAGGGCAACAGATGCCTGGCAGGTTTCGGCAGGACGTCGAGGTCGTCTACGTACTCCCCCTTCACGTCCGTCGGCGAGCATTCGCTTTCCGGGCCGTAAACAGGATCGGCGACCACGACGCCCGGCGGGAGAATCCGTAACCGATCATCGAGGTATTCAAGCAATCTGAGGAGAGTGAATTCCCCCTCGCCGATGACGAGATAATCGGCCGCGGAGCTGATGGCCAGCTCGGGCTGCGTGCTCGGGTGGACCCCGCCCATGACCAGGGGCACGCTCGGAAGAGCGGCCTTGATCTTCCCGGCCAGCCGGTGGCACTCCGGAGCCATCTGCGAGAACGGCACGGACAGACCGATCAAGTCGGTGTCGCCCGGTATCCTGGCCAGGGTTTCTCGATCGCTGAGCCCGACCCGCCACCACTTGTCGCCGAGCCGCGCAGTGTTGCTGCGCCCCTCGAACAGCGCGTCGATTACCGTTACCTCGTGTTTGCCGAATTCGATCAGGGCGGCGGCGATGGAAAGGATCCCCATGCACTCGCTGAGGATGACCTTGTCTTTGCTGGAGAAATTGAAGGGCGGATTGATTAGAGTGATTTTCTTGCCGCCTCGATTCCCGGGCTGCACGAATTGGGGCACCTGGCTCCGCCTTCTGCAAATTCAATTCATGTAAAATATAGTTAGCATCTACTCACGCGCGTGGGCTCGAATTTCAGTATGCGCACCGTAACACTGAGGGGGTTATCAATCCAGCCGGAAAACGGCAAGCCCCCTGAACTGATCCGACGGATTGTGGCCGGGGGAGCCGCGAGTGAAGGGGGAACGGCCAGTAAGCGATCTTACCGTTATGCCGGCAGCAGACATCGAATTCCCTTTTTCCTTACCCGCTTCCGCCAGCACCACCATCATAAATCAAGCCCTAGCGGAGGCTGTAATTGCTCAAAAACCATCCAACGGTCTGGTGGACGTATGACTGAGCAAAAGACGCGAAGAGAGGAAGCATCGGGTACTCCGGGCACCCAGGGTCGCTACGTCAAGCACTGGGCCGTCCTGGCGGTGATTTTCCTCATCTTGTCGGCGGACGAGGCGGCGGCCATTCACGGACTGACTATCCACCCGATTCTGACCGCTTTACGACATCTAGGCTGGAGGAAACGCTGGAATGGTCGGCCTGACCGTTTTCATAATGGCCTTAGTTGATTACATCGCGGTCGAATGCGGGAACGTCAACTTGACGTTCAGCAGCAGGATAAAAGGCTGCGCCGATCTCCGCGACCCGTAAGGATTTGACCGCGCAGGCATTTCTAGGGCACACTTTAAATAAAGTATGTATGAGGAATTCCCGCGCTTCCGCTGTGCGATGCCCGGGACGATCAGAACAGCCCATGCCGGTGTCACGACCCGGCGCGTGGAAAGGCGAGGGACGAGATGGGCGGCAAGCGGAAGGTGATCGGCTACCTCGGCCATATCCTCCCCATCCTCTCCGAGACCTTCGTAGTGCGCGAGATCGTAGCCCTCCGCGACCTGGGCGCGGAGGTGAAGGCGTTCAGCGTCCACAGGCCTGACAAAACCGCGATCCACCCCGAGGCACCCGGCCTCGCCGAAGAGGTCGGGATCCTCGCGCGGCCCCTCAACCCGCTCTTTTGGCTGGCTCATCTCTTCTTCGCCGTGCGACACCCGATCCGCTACTTCCGCTGCCTCTGGCGCTACGTTTTAACGTCCGGGGAGCCCCCGCGGCGGCGCCTGCGTTGCCTCACACAGTTCGCCGTTGCACCGTTCGCTGCCCTGTTGATGCACAGAGCCGGCGTTGAGCACCTCCACGCCCACTTTGCCAACACTCCTGCCGGCGTGGCGATGATGACCGCCGGGCTGGCCGCCATCCCCTTCTCCTTCACGGCCCACGCGCACGACATCTTCGTCGATAACCTCCTACTGCCGGCCAAGCTCGAGAGCGCCGCTTTCGTCGCCACCATCAGCCGCTTCAACCGCCGCTACCTGCGCGACCGCTACACGGAAGCGGAGAACGCGAAGATCGAAATCGTCCGCTGCGGCGTCGACACATCGGCTCTCTCTCCCCAGCCGCACGCGGCTCACGAACCACCCGTCGTCCTAGCGGTTGGACGCCTGGTCGACTTCAAGGGATTCGAGACGCTGATCGAGGCTTGCGCCAGGCTAAAAGACGGGTCGACGGAGATCCTCTGTTACATCGCCGGCGACGGCCCCGAGCGCGGGCGCCTGGAGCGCACGCGCGAGGATCTCGGCCTCAGCGACCGCGTTCGCCTCCTGGGAAGGATGCTGCCCACGGATCTGCTCGAGTATTACCGACGCGCTGACCTGATGGTGGCGCCGTCCTGCGAGCGCGACGGCTTCGCCGACGGCATACCGGTGGTGCTGATGGAGGCGATGGCGATGGAAATCCCGGTAGTCTCCACACGCGTATCCGGCATCCCCGAGCTGGTGCGCGACGGCGAGACCGGCCTCCTGGTCGAGCCGGACGATCCGCAGGGCCTGGCCGAGGCCATCGCCCACCTGTTGAGCGACAGGGCCCTGGCCCGCAGGCTGGCGGTCGCCGGCAGAGAGCTAGTCGACGCGGAGTTCAACATTCGCCGCAGCGCCGAACGTATGCACGAATTGTTAGTAGCCACGGAACGCAAGCCCACGGAAGGCGCGACGTCATGATCGGACGCTTTGTCGTAGTCAGTCCCTGCCGCAACGAGGAGCGGTTCATCGAACTGACGCTGAACTCGGTCGTCAGGCAGACTCGCCGCCCGGACCGCTGGATCATCGTCGACGACGGCAGCAGCGATGCCTCCCTCAGGATCGTCGAGCGCTACGCCGCCGAGCACCCCTGGATCGAGCTCCTGCGGCTACCCGACAAGGGCAAGCGGCCGCCAGGCGCCCACGAGGCGGTCGCCTTCAACGATGGGATCAAGCACCTCGGCGACGATCCCTACGAGGTCATCGCCAAGCTGGACACAGACCTCGAATTCGGCTCCCAGGCTTTCGCCGAAGCCCTGGCCCACTTTGACGACGAGCGGGTCGGCCTCGCCGGCGGCATCACCTATCTGGTGGAGGGTGATAAGCTCGTCTCCGAGAGGCCGTCGCCCTCCCACGTCCCCGGCCAGGCCAAGTTTTACCGCCGCGCCTGCTTCGAGGATATCGGCGGTGTTCAGCCTGTCCTCGGCTGGGACATCCTGGACGAGACAGACGCACGGCGCCGCGGCTGGCGCACCGTCGGCGACCGCGAGATCGTTTTCAAGACCTTCAGGCTACAGGGGGCTCGAACCGGCGCCGTCCATGGCCGCTACATCTATGGGCTGGGAGCCTACGCCATCGGCACCCACCCGCTCTTCGCCGTCGCCCGCGGCATCTTCCGCATGACCGAGCGGCCCTGGATCGTCGGCGGCCTCGGCTTCATCTGGGGATTCTTCGCCGGCTACTTCCACCCCGCTGTCAAGAGAATCGGCAACGTGGAGTTGATCCGCCACCTGCGCCGCGAGCAGCTATACAGGCTCTTCCACGGCAACCGCCTGCCGCCCGAGGAGGGCTAGCAGTGAACGGGGCTGAAAGGGTAAACATCCTCGGAGCACCGGTGCGGGCGCACACAATCGATTCTCTCCTGGCTCACATGGAGGAGCTGATCTCGGCTCCCGGGACCGCCGTCGCCTACGCGGTCAACGCCCACGCCCTCAACCTTACCTACCGCCATCCCGATTACCTCGAGGCGCTGAGACGTGCCGACCTGGTCTACGCCGACGGCGCCTCGCTGCAGCTCGCAGCCCGCGTGCTGGGCAGCCGCATTCCGGAGAAGCTGACCACCACTGACGTTTGGCCACGACTCTGCGACCTGGCGCGGCGCCGCGGCTATCGCTTTTTCCTTCTCGGGGGCGAGGAGGGATTGGCCGAACGCGTGAAGTCAAAAGCTCTCGAGCAGCACCCCGAACTGCGGATCGTCGGCACCCACCACGGATACTTCGACTTCGATGACGATCATGTGATTTCGATTATCAACGATGCCCACCCCGACGTTCTCTGGGTCGGGATGGGCGATCCGCGGCAGGCCCTATGGTGCGAGAGCGTCAAGGAGCGGCTCGAGGTCGGCTTGGTGATCACCTGTGGCGGGATGTACAAGATCGTCTCCGGCGAACTCAAACGGGCCGGGGAAAAGTGGAGGAGGCGGGGCTTCGAGTGGGCCTATCGTCTTTTCCAGGAACCGAAGACCTGGCGCCGCTACCTGATAGGGCTGCCCGCATTTGGCTTCAGGGTGCTAGCGCAACGCTTCTGCGGGCACAGGCGGTCCTGGGATACCATGATAAACGGCGATGAAAATCCTCTTCCTTAACTATCACTACGACGTCGAGGGAATCGGCCGCGGCGCCGCGGCCCAGGTGCGCTCCATCGCCGCAGCCCTCGAGAGGCGGGGCCACCAAGTTGACCTCCGGTTTCAGGCGGCGAAGAAGGGGGGAGCCGCCGCGGGCGAGCCGCGCGAGGCAAAACAGATTGGCTGGCTGCGCCGATACGGGCATGTGCCGCGCCACCTGCTTCGCAATATTCCACTCGCCCGGGGGGAACGGCGCATCATCGACGAGACACGTCCCGACGTAGTGATGGCCATCAACTCCTTTTGCAAGCTCTCTGCCTTGAAAGCCGCGCGCAGCCGACACATCCCTTTCGTGCTCTTTGCCGATGCGCCGATGGAATACGAATACTCGCTGTTTTTCGCCGAGTATTACCGTTACCCGATAATCAGCCGCTGGATTGAGGGTATCAACGTGCGCCGGGCCGACCGAGTGATCTGCATTTCGGAAGTGCTCAAGGATTACCTGATGCGCTTCGCCCCCCCCGCGACGCGGCTGCACGTGGTGCCCAACGGCGTTGACCACCACCTCTTTAAGCCACGGCCGCCCGACGAGGAGTTGCAGAGGACCTTGCAACTCAACAACCGGATCGTCATCGGTTACGTCGGCAACTTCCTCTTCCTACCCGACGCGCAGCGGCTCGCCGGTGCGATCAAGACGGTCTGTGACCGCCGGCCCGAGGCGACCTTCCTCTTCGTCGGCGAAGGAGAAGCTGGCCAGGAGCTGAGGCGCATAGGAGAGGAACTCGGTGTCGGTGAACGGCTTATCTTCTCCGGCGCCGTGGACCACCTTCAGGTGCCCCGCTACATCAGCCTCATGGACATCGGCATCTGCCCCTACCGCGGCGACTACCTCTTCTACGGCTCCGCCCTCAAGCCGCTCGAATACATGGCCTCCGGCCTGCCGGTCGTGGCGCCGGCGCTGGGCCAGATCAAAGAGCTTATCGTCAACGGGCGCAATGGTCTCCTTTACCGCTGGGACGATTACGAAGCCTGGGCTACCAGACTGCTTTCGCTGACCGAAAATGGCGAACTGCGCCGGAGTCTCGGCGATATGGCGCGCAAGACAATCGAGGACAGCTGGACCGGGGACTTGCAGGCGGAACGTATCGAGCACGTACTGCAGCTCGCCGTCCAAGAATACAAATAGACTTTACCGTAAATCCATCAGAACTACCGGTTGCCGGAATCGAGCTACTCGGCCGGCCGCCAGCGCAGCACCGGCTTGCGGTTGGCGGCGACCTCGTCGAGGCGGCGTATGCGGGTGTTGTGGGGCGCGCCCTTGACCAGCCCCGGGTCGGTGCGCGCCTCCTCGGCGATGGCGACCATCGCCTCGCAGAAGGCGTCGAGGCTCTCGCGGCTCTCGCTTTCGGTCGGCTCGATCATCATCGCCCCGTGCACGATGAGCGGGAAGTAAACCGTCATCGGGTGGAAGCCGTAGTCGATGAGCCGCTTGGCGATGTCCAGCGTCGTGACGCCGGTCTCCGTGAGGCCGCTGTCGTCGAAGACAACCTCGTGCAGCGTCGGCGAGTCGTACTGCAGGTGAAAGTGGTCCGCCAAGCGTGCGCGGACGTAGCCAGCGTTGAGCACCGCCAGCTCGGTGGCGCGCTCGAGGCCGTCGGGGCCCAGGGCCAAAATATAGCAGAGGGCGCGTACTAGGACGCCGAAGTTGCCGTTGAACGACTTGACCCGCCCGATCGAGAGCGGGCGCTCGTCGTCGAGCCGGAACCCCTCGGCCCCCTCGGCCCCCTTTGCGACCAGCGGTCGGGGCAGGAACGGCTCCAGCTCGGCGGTGCAGGTGACAGGACCGGAACCCGGCCCCCCGCCCCCGTGGGGCGTGCCGAAGGTCTTGTGCAGGTTCAGGTGCAGCACGTCGACGCCCGAGTCGCCGGGGCGGCACTTGCCCATCATGGCGTTGAGGTTGGCGCCGTCCATGTAGACCAACCCACCACCCTCGTGTACGGCCGCGCAGACCTCGACGATCCTCTCCTCGAATATCCCCAGCGTGTTGGGATTGGTGAGCATCAGCGCCGCCACGCTACCGTCCATCGCCTCGGCCACTGTCGCCGGGTCGAGGCAGCCGCGGGCGTCGCTCTTGATCTCGCGTACCGAATAGCCGCTCAGCACCGCGCTGGCGGGATTGGTCCCGTGCGCTGAGTCGGGGATGAGGACAACGCTGCGCGGGTCGCCACGCCGCTCGAGGCAGGCTCTGATCATGCGGACGCCGGTGAACTCGCCCTGGGCGCCGGCCGCCGGCTGCAGGCTGAATCCGGCCATGCCTGTGATCTCCTTGAGCGCCTCGCCAAGCCGCCAAATCAGCTCCAGCGCCCCCTGCGCCAGGCGGTCCGGCGTCAGCGGGTGCAGGAGCGCGAATCCCGCCAGGCGGCAGACCGCCTCGTTGATCTTGGGGTTGTACTTCATGGTGCACGATCCCAGGGGGTACATGCCGGTGTCGATGCCATAGTTCCAGGTCGAGAGGCGCAGGAAGTGGCGCACTACCTCGTTCTCGCTCACCTCTGGGAAGCCTTCTATCCCGTCGCGCACCAGTTCGCCGAGGATCTCGGCGGGTTCGACCGCCGGCACGTCCGGCTCCGGCAGCGAGTAAGCGTAGCGTCCCGGCCGCGAGCGCTCGAAGATCAGCGGCTCGTTTATGGTTAGCCCTTTCGCTCCTTGCCTCATAGCGCCGCCTCCAGCCCCGCTGCCAGGCTGTCGATCGCCTCCCTAGTAGTCAGCTCGGTGGCGCATACCAGCAGGTCGTGTGACCAGGCTTGATCGAAGCGCCCCAGGTCGAGCCCGCCGAGGATCCCCTTTCCTTCGAGCGCTGCGAGCGCGTCGGCGGCCGGCACCGGCAGGCGCACGACGAACTCGTTGAAGTACGTCGGCGGGTGCGGCGCCTCTACGCTGTCGATCTCCGTCAGCCGCCGGCGCATGTAGGCTGCCTTTTGCAGGTTCAGCTCCGCCAGGCGCCGCAGGCCGACCTTGCCGAGCGTTGCCAGGTAGATGGTGGCCATCGTCATGCAGAGTCCCTGGTTGGTACAGATGTTCGAGGTCGCCCTCTCGCGGCGGATGTGCTGCTCGCGGGTGGCCAGCGCCATCACGAAGCCCTCGCGGCCCTCGACGTCGAAGGCCCGCCCGACCAGGCGGCCCGGCATCTGGCGCACCTGCTTGAGCCGTGCGGCGAGGAATCCTAACCCCGGTCCGCCGAACGAGACGGGTATACCGAAGCTCTGAGCCTCGCCGCAGACGATGTCGGCGCCCAGCTCCCCCGGCGGCCGCACGATGCCCAGGCTCAGCGGCTCGGCTACGGCCACGGCCAGCATCGCTCCAGCGCCGTGGGCCGTCTCCGCCAAGGCTGCCACGTCTTCGAGAACGCCGAGGAAGTTCGGCGATTGGATCAGCACGCCCGCGGTGTCGGCGTCGGCAGCACGAGCCGCAGTC
This sequence comes from uncultured Acidobacteriota bacterium, assembly GCA_964408025.1. GTDB lineage: Bacteria > Acidobacteriota > DATKUA01 > DATKUA01 > DATKUA01 > CAYOXX01. The sequence continues at coordinate 43,250 of CAYOXX010000004.1, forward strand.
TCGCCGCAGGTGCGGCCGTCGGGCCGCACCGGCAGGATCTCCAGCTCGAGGCCCAGGTGCCGCAGGTACGTATCGCAGACCTCGCGGTAATGGGGGTGGACGGCACCCGAGATAAGGATCTTCCTGCGCCCGCGGCTGACGCGCTCGGCCATCAGCAGCGCCTCGCTGCAGGCGGTGGCGCCGTCGTAGAGGCTGGCGTTGGATACCTCCATGCCGGTCAGCAAGCAGATCATCGTCTGGTACTCGAAGATGGTCTGCAGTGTCCCCTGCGACACCTCGGCCTGGTAGGGCGTGTAGGCCGTATAGTACTCGGAGCGCAACACGATCTGGTCTACGTGGCTCGGCACGAAGTGGCTGTAGGCCCCACCGCCGAGGAACGAGGTCATTCCCGCCCCTTCGCTGGCCGCCGCAAGGTCGCGGAAGAACGCCTCCAGCTCCTGCTCCGAGAGTGCCGGCTCGAGCGCCATCCTGCCGGCGAAACGTATCCCCTCCGGTATCGAGGCGAAGAGCTCATCGACGCTCCCGACGCCGATCTCTTCCAGCATCAGCCTCTCGTCTTCGGGAGCTGTCGGTAGGTATCGCATCGGCTAATCCTATGCAGATGAACGGGACGATCACGCCGCCGCGTCTTCGGCAGGCGCACTGCCGGCCAAGCCCGGCACGGAAACCTCGTCCCGCCCGGGCAGGCTCTGTGCGCGGCGGACCATCACCTTGCGGACGGGACTAAGCGGCTTCCTATTCCTCGACCTCCTTGAGGAACTCCTGGTACTGGGCGGCGTCCATCAGGTCCTCGAGTTCGCCGTCGTCGCGAACATCGATCCTGCAGATCCACCCCTCGCCGTAGGGATCGGCGTTTATCGTCTCGGGCGCGTCCTCGAGGGCTGAGTTGGCCGCGGTCACCGTTCCGCCGACGGGAATGAGGATGTCCGACACCGCCTTGACGCTCTCGATGCTGCCGATCACGTCGCCCGCGTCGAAGCTGTCATCCTGCTCGGGAAGCTCGATGAAGACGATGTCGCCGAGGGCCTCCTGGGCGTAGTGGGTGATGCCGACGGTGCCCTCGTCGCCGTCCATACGGATCCACTCGTGGTCCTTGGTGTACCGCAAATCCTTGGGATACATCTCCTGCTCCTTTCCCTCCCGGTTGCGCGACACCCTGGTCAGCGCTCCCGCTTGTAGAACGGGGTCTCCACCACGCGGGCGCGCTGCCGCTTCCCGCGCACCTCGATCTCGAACTCTGTGCCAACCTCTGTAGCTTCTATTGGCAGGTAGGTCAGGCCGATGTTTTTTTTCAGGAAGGGCGCGTAGGAACCACTGCCCACGGTCCCGAACTGCCGCCCCCCTACGAAGACGGTGTAGCCGTGGCGGGCGATCGCCCTGTCAACCATCTCGAAGCCGACCAGCTTGCGCTCGACGCCCTCTTTCTTCTGCCGCAGCAGCAGCTCCTTGCCGTGGAAGTCTAACGGTTTTTTGAACTTCAGATACTTTCCGAGGTCGGCCTCCAGCACTGTCGTCGTCTCGTCCATGTCGTTGCCGTAAAGGAGCAACTTGGCCTCAAGGCGCAGCGTGTCACGAGCAGCAAGGCCGCAAGGGACGAGTCCATGCGGCTCGCCCGCCTCGATCAACTTGAACCAGAGCGGCTCGGCGTTCTCGGGCGCCGTGTAGATCTCGAAGCCGTCCTCGCCCGTGTAGCCGGTGCGGCTGACGATCGCCGGGGCGCCGTCGACCTCTCCCTCGACGAACCTGTAGTACTTCATCTCGTCTATGTCGACGCTAGTCAGAGGACGGAGTATCTCCACCGCCAGCGGGCCCTGTAGTGCGATCTGTGCGTAGCGCTCGGTAGCGCAGTCTACGCCGACGCAGGCGTCGGCATGCTCGCGCATGAATTCGCAGTCCTTGTCGTAGTTGGCGGCGTTGACGACTGTGAAGTAGCGGTCCTCGTCGAAGCAATAGATCAGCAAATCGTCGACGAGAGTCCCCTCTGGATAAAGGAGCCCTGCGTACTGGATCTTGCCCGGTACGAGCTTGGCGACGTTGTTGGAGCTGATCCTCTGCAGGAACGTCTGCGCCTCGGAGCCGGTGACGATGATCTCGCCCATGTGGCTGACATCGAAGAGTCCGGCTGCGGTTCGCACTGCCATGTGTTCGGCAACGACGCCGGAGAATTGCAGCGGCATTTCCCAGCCGACGAAGGGGACCATCTTGCCCCCCAGCTTGCGGTGAGCCGCGTTCAGCGGGGTTTTCTTCAGGGGAAGGTCATCGGCAGTCATGATCGGAACTCCAAATCCTCGAGCCACAACCAGCGTGCGACGGCGGGCAGCATATTAGCACCGGGCACACCTGCTGACAACAAAATCGCTGGGCAAGGATGATCCTTTTGTTCCGACAAGCACGAAAGCTGAAAAAGCCTATTCGGCCGTTCGGGATTCGTCTTTCAGGTAAACTACTTCAGGCAGAGAACAAAACACGATAGAACATCGTTTCAATAAAGGGCGGGATTATGCACAGTATGTTCCTGATCGCTGGAAAAGAGCTGCGGACCTCCGTACGCTCCGTCCGCTTCGCCGTCGTGGTCCTGATCGTCGTGCCGCTCTTTCTCAGCGCCACCATCCTGGGCGCGAACAAGATCGCCTTCCTCGAGCAGTCCTACCACGACACGCTGCGACAGCAGGCCGAGAGCTTCGGAGCCATCGAAACCTTCTATCCCCTGCTGTTCATCCGCGTCGCCGCCTACCGCCCGCCGAACCCGCTGGCCGTCATTGGCGCCGGCGTGACGACGCTTACGGGCGACACGTTCTTCCAGTACAACTGCCAGAACCCGCCGTCGCTGCAGACCGAGCTGATCCACAACCCCCTGCAGCGCCTGCACGGCGAGTGGGACCTGCTGACGATCGTCGGCGTGGTGATCGGCTTCCTGGCGCTGCTGGTTTCTTACGACTCCTTCTCCGGCGAGAAGCGCGACGGCACCATCCGCCAGCTCTGTTGCGCGCCAGTAAGGCGCACGGCCATCGTCCTGGGAAAGGTCCTGGGGCTGACGCTTACACTGGCCGTCCCCCTACTGCTGGCCGCGGTGCTTTCCGGCCTGGCGATATTCTTCATCATCCCCGCGCACAGCGACCGGGTGCTCCCCGAGCTGGCGGCGCTGTGCGGCATGGCGGTTCTCTACGCCGCCGTGTTCACCAGCCTCGGCGTCGCCATCTCGGCTCTCATCCACCGCCCCTTCCGCACGCTGATCTCACTGCTGGCGATCTGGATTCTGCTGGTCTTCGCAATCCCACAGCTCGTGACCTATATCGCCGCGTCGTCTCACCCCGCTCTCAGCGATGAGGAAACCTCCGAGCGCTACGCCGCCGTTTCCAACGAATTCTACCGATTCGTCATGGGTCTGCGCGAAAGCCACCCCGATCCTATCGACAGAATGAGCGCCTGGTTCGAGGGCACGAAGAACTACCAGCGGCAGCTGCGACTGATCTCCTCCGACGCCAACAACAGGCTCCTGCGGCAGGAGGGCACAGCCTGGGCATGGTGCTGGGTCTCGCCGACCTTCGCCACGACGCTCTCGATGACCACACTGTTCGGCACCAACCCCGCCGCCGAGGTGCGGAACGAGGAGGAGATCTGGGACTCCCTGGCGCGCTACACCGGCTACCTCCAGACGCGCTTTGTAGCCGACATGGAGGAAGCCGCGCACGCCGGCAGGCGCGAGCTGCGCACCTACCCGGGCGGCGTCCCCTGGGGCGAGATGCCGAAGCCGACGTTCCACAAGCCAAGCGCCGCCGCACGCTGGACGAGCGCCGTGGTTGGAGCCTTAATCCTGCTCGCCTGGTTGGCGGTCCTGCTCACCTGCGCGTTGTTGCTGGTCCGGAGGTACGATCCGAGATGAGCGCCAAGTCGCAGATTGCCACGCTGCTCGGCAAGGAGCTCACTAGGCTGCTCTTCAACCCGATTGTGGTCATCACGCTGGTGACCTTCCTGCTGGCGCTCTGCCTGGCCACCGTCCGCTCGGTCGACGCCTACAACTGGAACCTCGATCAATACAACTCGATCACCGGCCCCCAGCCCGAGGGCGAGGTTTCGAACTTCGGCACCAACGTGATGGTCGCGCCGCGACCGAACCACATCCTCGCCAGGGGCGTCAGCGACATCATGTCCCGTCCCGTGGGCGTCATGCGGCAGATCAGGGCCAGCTTCAACATGAAATACAGCGTCGGCCAGGAACGCCGGCAGACGGAGCTGATCTACTCCCTGGTACCCGACGTCGACCCGATGATGGCCATGCGTTACCTGCTGGCCGTCCTCGCCCTGCTGTTCGCCTTCGACCAGGTCTGCGCCGAGCGCCAGCGGGGAACCCTGCAGCAGTCGCTCGCCAACCCGGTGCGCAGGCGGACGCTGCTGACGGCGAAGATCCTGGCCGGCCTCTTGGCCCTGGCAGTAGTCGTGGCGATGGCGGCCCTCCTGGTTTTCGCCACCCTCTGGGCGATGGAGACCTCCATCCCGACCGCGGAGCTCTGGCGAACCGGCGCCATCTTCGTCGCCGCCTTCCTTTACGGCGCTTCCTTCCTCGCCATCGGCATACTGGTCTCGGCTTCGGTGCGCACGGCTGGCGTATCGATACTCGTCTGCCTGGCGCTCTGGTGCCTGCTGGTGATCGTGGCGCCGGGGGCCATAAGCCAGCTGGCCGGGGCCCTCTCACCCACCCCGCCGGCGCACAGCATCTACATGACGAAACTCTCGATCGAGAGAAACATGAGGGGCAGCGAAGTCCAGGAAGGGACGCTCGAGTACCTGCGCGAGTTCAACCGGGAGAAGCTGGACGCGATCAGCAGGGAGGACGAGAACTTCCACAACCTGGTCATGCGGCAGGAGGCGCTGGCCCAGGGCATGGGACTGATCTCCCCCGCCATCGCCTTCGAGTCCGTCGCCACCGCCTTCGCCGGAACCGGCGTGGCCGAGGAACACGAGATGCTGCGCCAGCTCTACAGGCACTTCCGGGCGCTCGCCGAGGAGGACGCCTTCGAGGCCGAACTGGCGCAGCGGACGGAGCCTGACGAGCTGCCCGAGTTCGACTACCGGCCACTGCCGCCGGAGGCGCTCGTGCGCGGCTCTCTGGCCCAGTGGGGCGCCCTCGTAATCATCACCGTCATCCTCTTCGGCCTCGCCTACTGGCGGTTCAACCGCTACGACGTGCGCTAATCCCCACAACTCTACACAGCACTCGACAAAACGCTCTCAAAGATGCGCCCTGGCGGGGCGGGTTGAGGGCTTCTGTTTGAAAGAGTTTGCGTGGGGCCTAAATGGCCCCACCTACGACAAAGGATTCGTATGCTTGCGCCATTGAACGTAGGCGCGGGCATTCAGCCCGCGTGGCGTAGAGGAAGTATCGTGATTCTACTGTCCTGAACTGCTATTCTTATAAGGTCTCTCTAGGGTCCCCGAACGAAAGGCGGCGAAAATGACCCGGCGGCAGCTAGTCATCCTGCTCTCCGCCCTGGCCGCGGCCGCGCTGCAGCTCCACTGCGCCCCCGCGGATACCCATCCCTTCGTGGTCGGCGTCCACCACCAGCAGGGCTGCTACTCCTTCACCCCCGGCGACTACCTCAGCGAGGGCTCCGACCGCGTCGCCGAGCTCGGCGCCCGCGCCATCGGCGTCTTCATGGGGCCGGAGTACGAGACCTACTACCCGGGCGTCGGCGGCGACGTCGGCAGCCTCGCCGAGCTGGCGCAGACCGACGCCTACCGCCGCCTCTTCGACCGCTTCGAGGTAGTCTCGATCACCTGCTACGCCTTCGCCGGCGGCCTCGACACCCGGTGGCGCAACGGCATCGAGAGCTACGACCCGTTCGCCGAGTACCGCGGCCTCCGCGCCCTGGCCGAGCACCTGCTGCGCCAGTACTCCGGCAGCGGCAAGGTATTCATCCTCAAGAACTGGGAGGGCGACTGGATGCTGCGCGGCGGCTACGACGTCGAGGCCGAGCCGACACCGGCTGCGCTGCGCGCCATGACCGCCTGGCTCGAGGCCCGCGTCGCCGCCGTGGTCGACGCCCGCGCCGCCGTCCCATCGGCCGAGAACGTCGGCGTCTACAGCGCCGTCGAGTTCAACCTCGTCGCCCAGGCCCAAGCCGACCGCGCCACCGTCCTCACACGCATCGTGCCAAGGCTGCGCGCCGACCTCTACTCCTACAGCGCCTGGGACTCGCTCACACAGATCGAGACGATCGGCGAGCGCCTCGACCTCATCGCCTCCCTGGCCCCCGACTCCGTGGACTTCGGCGACCGCAACGTCTTCGTCGGCGAGTTCGGCTGCCCCGACGACGTGCCGCTCAAGCTCGAGCGCGTGCGCATGATGCTCGGCGCTTTCCGCCGCTGGGGGGTTCCCTACTGCTTCTACTGGCAGATATTCGACAACGAGTGCGACGCCCGCGCCCTCCACCCCGCCGCCGATGCCGAGCGCGCCGCGCTGCGCTGCCGCGGCTACGGCCTGATCGACCAGAACGGCCGCACAACGCCCGAGTGGGAATTCTTCAGGCAAGACGTTTTCACGGAACGGTAGCGGCTATCCGCCGCGTACCGCGGCCCTCTTTTTCACCACAGAGACCACAGAGGAAGCGATTGTAGGGGAATCCTTAAGGGCTCCCGAACGAGGTGACGGCAGGTGTGTATTACCCGCGGGGGGCCTAAAGGCTCCCCCCTACGCCGAAGCGAGGCGCTAGGCACACGCCTGTAGGGGAGTCCTGAACTTGTCCGCAGCGGCGATGCCCCCCTTAAACACCCGGGGCGGCATAAAGGCCGCCCCTACAATCGGACGAGATAACCTATGAAATCATTGTAGGGGGGTAGGAACTTGTCCGCCGCGGCGGATGCCCCCCTCCTAGTTAGCGGTCAATATCCGGCGTACGAGCGGCGTGGACTAGTAGCCGGGCAGCTTGGAGAAGTAGAAGCTGTGGTACTGTCCACTGCTCCCCTCGAGCCTGAAGAGGTTCAGGCTGCGCAGGGCGGGACCGAAAGCGCGCAGCAGCGGCCCGCCGCTCCATATTTTCCCCTTGTAGTTTGACCCCGCCAGGCGGTCGACCTGGCCGCTGCCGGGGTCGAAGGAGTAGCAGTCGAGCTGCAGCTCCTGCCAGGTGCGGGAGCCGTGAAGCTCTCTATAATACCCGGAACGCGAGTGGGTGATGAGGACGCGGCCGCCGTAGGTAAGCACAACATAGTTGGAGAAAAAACTGAAGGTTTCATAGGATAACCGGTCAGGAGTGCCCCAATACGGCCTGAACCAGGGGGCTGCCTTGAACTTGGCACGCTTCCCCATCCTCCCGCCTTCGGCGGAGATCTGCTGATAGAAGTAAGTGTAACTCTTTGAGTTGCTTCCTATATATGGGCCTTCAGCGGGCGCGGCATGGGTGTAAAGCAGGTAGAGAGGCTCGCCCCCCTGCGTCGGGCTCGGGGGCACGCTAACGCGCGGCAGGAACACCGGGCTGACGAATGTTGGGTAGTGGATATTCGTCCTGTCGTTGGCGATCTTGCGCATCCTCATATCGAAGGAGTTTCCACCTTGGTCCGGTGTCACCCGCAGGACGTGGACCTGGTAGCCGATCTGGTCCACATAGTCTCGCGGGTCGTAGGGCATCCGCTTCAGCAGCGTTACGACACCGGGAACCATCCAGCTCTCGCCGTTCCAGGCCGGCCTGTAGGGGCGGAAGAGGCGGTAATTGCCGCCCTTCGGCAGCCTCACGTCGGCAGCGCCCGGCTCCTGCAGCACGCCGGTCGAGGAGACCTCCATGAAGTAGGCCTCCCCCGCACGTCTCCCATAGAGGTCGTCGGAACTCTCATTTATGTTGGCGCCGGCGAACACGCCGACCACGTCGCCGCGCACTCCCGCGGTGAGCCAGAGCATTTGGTAGTACATGTCCTCCGGAGCGTTTATCTCCAGCAGTGTCTCGAAGTCGGTGGTCAGCTTGCCGGATGCGTTGAACCTTGCCGCTGCGAAGCGGCCCACGTCGCTTACGCCCTCGGGGTAGTAGGCGATGAGCAGGAGCCCGTGATCGGGCGAGGGCGCCTGTTCGGCGAACCAGCAGGCGGCGGCCTGGCTTATCCTGCCTCCGGTCATCGTCAGCACGTCGGTCGCGGTGCCGACTTTGCCCTTGCTGTTGAGTGTGAAGGAGCGGAGCGTGTAGATGTCGAGCGACGGTGGCACATCCGTCTCCTCCATGTTCAAGGCGAAGACGACGCTGGAGTCGGCGCCCACCACTGCCCAGGCCAGCAACCGCACGTGGTGCTCGAAGCCCGTCACCTTGACCTTCTTGAGCTTATACTTCGCCGTCCCCGGCGCGGCCACGTCGTCCGCCGCCGCCGCACCCGCCAGCAGCGCCAGCGCTGCCATTACGCCCACAAAACTGCGGATAAGCTTGCTTTTCATGGCGAATTCCCCACTAGCCTGATAAAACTCGTTGAATATAGTCAGCAATGTAGCCGTTGTTAGACGCGATGGCAAGCGTGAGCAGGCACTTAATTACACAAGTTTATTGCTAAGTCGCCCCGCCTAGAGTGTTGTGAGTCAAGCAAGCTCTACCTGTAGGGGAGTCCTTAAGGGCTCCCGTCTCCAAGTCATTGTAAGGGAGTCCTGCACTTGTCCCACAAAGCTTCAGCGTAGTCGGAGGCGGATGGTCCCCTTGAACACTCCGGGCTGCATAAAGGCCGCCCCTACAATCTGACGAGATAACCTGTAAAGTCATTGTGAGGGGGGTCGTATATGCCCCCCTCTGAGTCAGCTGGTCAACATCCGGCGCGCGGGCGGTGTGGTCTAGTAGACGGGCAACTTGGAGAAATAGAAGCTGTGGTATTGTCCATTGCTCCCCTCGAGCCTGAAGAGGCTAAGGCTGCGCAGGAGGTAAGGGTAGGGGTAGCCGAAGGGGCGGATCAGCGGCCCGCCGCTCCACACCTTTCCCTTGTAGTTTGCCCCCGCCAGGCTATTGACCTGGCCGGTGCTGAGATTGAAGGAGTAGCAGTCCAGCTGTAGCTCCTGCCAGGTGCGGGATCCGCCGCTGAGCTCGGTATAGTAAGCGGAGCGCGAGTGGGTGAGGAGGGCGCAGCCGCAGTAGGTAAGCACAAGATAACTGGAGAAAAAACTGAAGGTTTCTCTGGATTTGCGGTTGGGAGTGCCTAAATACGGCCTGAACCAGGGGGTTGCGTTGAACTTACTACGCTCTCCGATCCTTTCGCCTTCGGCGGAGATATGCTGATAGAAGTAGGTGTATCTCTTTGAGTGGGGACCTACAAGCGGGCCGTTTGCGGGTGCGGCATGGGTATAAAGCAGGTTGAGCGGCTCGCCTTCCTGCACCGGGCTCTCGGTCATGGGAGTGTGCGGCAGGTACGGCAGGAACACCAGGCTGACGTATGTCGGCCAGGGGACATTCGTCCTGTCGCTGGCGATCTTGTGCATCTCCATATCGAAGGAGTCCCCGGCCTGGTTCGGTGTCACCCTTAGGACGTGGATCTGGTAGCCGATCTCGTCCACCCAGTCTGGGCGTTCCCAGGGCACCCGCTTCAGCAGCGTTACGACACCGGGAACCATCCAGCTCTCGCCGTTCCAGGCCGGTCCGTAGGGGCGGAAGAGGCGGAAATCGCCGTCCCTCGGCAGCCTCACGTCGGCAACGCCCGGCGTCCGCAGCACGCCGGTCGAGGATAACTCCATGAAGTAGGCCTCACTTGCGCGACTGCCCCACAAGTCGTCGTAGTCCATCTCTAATATATCGGCGCCGGCGAACACGCCGACCACGTCACCGCGCACTCCCGCGCTGAGCCAGAGGTCTTGAAAGACCATGTCCTCCGGAGCGCTTATCTCCAGCAGTGTCTCGAAGTCGGTGGTCAGCTCGCCGGATGCGTCGAAGCTTGCCGCCGCGAAGCGGCCCACGCTTCTTTCATCGTCTAAGCCTTCGGGGTGGTAGGCTATGAGCAGGAGCCCGTGCGCGGTCGAGGGCGTCGACTGGTCGTCGAACCAGAAGGCGGCTGCCTGGCATACCCTGCCTCCGTCCATCATCAGCAGGTCGTTCGAGGTGCCGACCTTGCCCCTGCTGTTGAGGGTGAAGGAGCGGAACGTGACGATGTCGGGCGCCGTCGACCTCAACGGCTTCTCAGTGTCCAAGGCGAAGACAACGCTGGAGTCGCCCACACCTGCCCAGGCCAGCAATTGCACCTGGTGCTCGAAGCCCGTAACCTTGACCTTCTTGATCCTATAGTTCGCAGTCCCTGATGCGGTCACGTCGTCCGCCGCCGCCGCACCAGCCAGCAGCGTCAACGCTGTTAATAAGCCAATAAAACTGCGGATAAATTTACTTTTCATTGCGGAATCCCTCTCTAGCCAAATAAAAAATCGTTAAACCAGCAACCTGGCGCCTGTTAGACTTGAATTCAAGCGTGAGCACGCGCCTCTACGTATTTGCAGATAAATCCATAGTCGCCCCCCCCAGAGGAAATCCAATTCATCCCCTCCAAGGAATTGGTAGAAAAGCAATTAAAAGCCTAATGATCAAGGCAAAGAGTCCGAGCCCAGGTTATTAGGCTCTATGCAACCATATTGCTTTTCAACCAGACTAAAACAGTAAGTAGCTTATTAGATATTAGGGAGGCTGGAAGTAACGGTGGTTACACCATGATTGATACTAATCTCTTGGCTATCCTGCGACACCGCATATTTATGTGGCCATGCGCGGGATTCATTTCAGGTCGTCCGCGAGGACGGCAGCCTGTAATGGGTGGGATCCTGAGGGGGGCCTTTACTTGTCCACCGTCGCTGAAGCTTTGGCGGACTTGTCCGCCGTAGCTTTAGCGGAGGCGGATGCCCCCCTCTCTTCGCTGGCAGTCAATATCGGCAGAGGGAAGTAACCCACAGCTCCCGTTTTCACCACAGAGACCTCAGAGACCACAGAGGAAGCGATTGTAGGGGAGTCCTGAATTTATCCGCCTCTGGCGGAGGGCTCCCGTGCCATTGTAGGGGAGTCCTTAAGGGCTCCCGTTTTCACCACAGAGACTCGAAGACGCGCCGTGGTGGGCACAGAGACCACAGAGGAAGCGATTGTAGGGGAGTCCTTTAGGGCTCCCGTTTGAAAATGAATCACTGTTTCGGGGGCGCTAAAGCACCCCCCTACACCAAGATTAGCGCATTATAAAAGCTTGTGTTGGCTTCTTAATCCGCCGTCCTCACCGCACACCTCGGCGCGCCCTGGCGGGGCGTATCGACGCTACCCCTGGTCGGCGTCCGCCGACCTCGGGTAGTCCTTCCTCGACCTGAACTCGATGATCCCCACCGGGCACACCGCCGCTCAACGCCCATCCCGCACGCACTTCTCCGTATCTACATAAAAACCAATCGCTGCTCCCTCCAGAGAAAATACAATTCAGCCCTTCCAAGGGATCGCCAGAATTGCACTCAAAAGGTGCAAATGCACGGTGGAGCGTAGACATGTAGCGGCAACTGTAACGACGACCTGTAGCGGCGGCTGTAGCGGCGACTTTTAAGTCGCCTACTCCCGCCGCCGGCGGGAGCAATTCATCGCGCAGTGGCGCGATTAGTCGAGCTGAAGCTCGACGCTACCTGCCGCTCCTTTCCTGTAGCGGACACCTTTAGGTGGCCTGGTCGGCCTAAAGGCCGACAAATAATTATGCAAACACTCCGTCCAGATTCTTAGCGGACTTCAGCCTTTCATAAGTCGTGTAGCGCAAGTTCTGCGGAGCCCTGACTTTCCCGCCTTTGATCATTTTAATCGGCTTTATCTCCTTGGCCGGCTCGGCGAAGTAGATAATCACCTTGCCCGAGTCTTTGTATGGCTCGATGCTCTTTACGGGAGCGACATGAGTGATCGCCGAAATCGGGGCTACCTGGTACGAGGCTATATACTTGATCTGTTCGATCATACTGGCGTGAATGCGTACCTTGTACCAGCAACACAAGTCATGGGTCTACATTGATCATTCTCTATCGACATTTTCTATAATTACTTTTTGCTTTTCATTTTCTTGCACTCCTCACACAACGGTAAATTCCCCGTGCCAGTTTTTCTATATTTTCTTTCTATGTTATTTCCTTTTGTGCAGTCACCATAAATATGATGCACAGTACCGTGTTTAGAGTAATAAGAATTTACTTTTCTTGGCATTTCACACTCCTTGATATCAATCAACAACAGATTCAACAGTTATACTACCCACTATTTAGCGGTGCCCGGGGATGAGGTCCCTATTCATAGTAATACCTCATTTTGGCTTGTGCCGCCTATGCGGACGGACTCTCGTACCGTCTTGTCGAGTATGACCTCTGACAGGTACTGTCATTGGTCCTCGACGTGGCGGCTTCTCAGAACATCTGTTCTTCGATTTTGCCATAAAATAGCACCTCCTTTCTAGGTGATAGCTTCACCGTGCCGTTTCAGTGTTACTATCCCGAGTCAATGGAGGTTCCCCGGGCACCTAAACTCATTCTAATGATTTTTCTTACACTTGTCAAGCCGAAGTATTCCAAGGTGACTCTTTAATGATAGGATATTGAAAAGTTATTTTAAATCACTACTATGATACGCTCTCCTCGACTATCGCTATTTCTTCATCTGTCAGACCGTAAAGCTCGTAGACGAGCTGGTCGATCTGGCGGTATCTTGTTTTTCCCATTTAATTATATCATCTTCTTTACAAATTATCTAGCCATATAAGATTATTCATATGAGTTTTAATTCATGCAATTTTTCTGTTATTTCATCTCTATAATTTCTCGGAACTATCAAGCCATAACCAACAACCTCTCCATTCTCTCCTTTTCTAAAATTATCGAAATACTTTCGAAAATACTTATTAACATTTTCATCCCTTTCACCTGTAAAACACCACTTAAAAAACTCTCCCGTTGAGCCTACTAAACAATCGTTAATCTGAAGTGCAAAAGAAACCCTTGTAGAAGTACAAACCAAACAAGGACATGCACAAAACCTTCTAAGTGGTTTTACAATATTTTGTTCAAATCTATACCCTTCATAATATGCTTTTTGATATACATTCAAATATTCCATTATTTTAATTTTTGAATCAGGCAACCAATCAAATACAGTGTCCAGATATGGATAATCATCTTTTTCTTTCAATAAATTATAATTCTGCTCCAAATCAAATGATAGTCTCTGCAATATATTTGTAAATGACCATTTCCAACTTTCCGCACGATATTCTTTAGACCCTTTCCATACAAATGACATTATAAGTGTCATATTTAAATCTTTTGGCAATTTAAAGATGTCAGATCTTAACTCTGGTATTTTTTCCCTTAAATCTCTAAGTTTTTCACATTCCTTATCCATATAATTATATTTAATAACATCAGATAAGTCAAGCTGATATTTTTTCTTTATTCTTGCTACAGATAAATCTAATTTACGTAACATTGACCTTGGTATATAATATCCCCCAACAAGCATTCCATAATCTAAGTCATATTCATCGAGAAAACAAATAATGCTCTCAGAAAGCGTACTCATAAATCACCTATCACATTGAATATAAAAACGTACTTTATTCTGTATTATTCTCAACAATTTTAATTTCCTCATCCGTCATACCATAAAGCTCGTAGACGAGTTTGTCAAGATGGCGATCAGTGGCCTCGATCTGGCGCTGGAGTCGTGTTATTTCGTTTGGATCTTTTGACATCTCAATTCTCATATTTTTGTCTATAAGAATCTCTACTAATTCAACTATTCTATCATATATTATCTTATTATCTACCTTGTCCACGGTGGGGATAGGCAGCGATTTTAATTGACTTATTTTTATTTGTGGAAAGGCATCATGGAACTCATCATAATATGCTCGAATAAAAAAGGAAATAAGACGGCTACCGAGTATCCCAGCAATAAATTGTGCTTTGAATTTTCCATTTTTAGGAATAGTTATATAGACTTGTTGATCCGCTACTGAATTAGTTTTTTCAATAGTAACAACTAGACGATCACCAAGAATCTTGCGTGAATAAACCCTTTCCCCTTGGAAAAATTCAGGTTTTCTTGGCTCTGCAAGCCATAGACCATATCTAATATATTCAGTAGGTTTGGGAGGTGTAAATCTGCGAAGGTCACGGCCGTAAATAAATGCTCTATAACCTTCTCCTCCCAATTTGCTATGATATGGCTTTTCATCTAAGTCTCTTTTGATTTGAGGCCCTTTACCAAACGCCGTTTGTCCATATCCTCCTAAGCGGTATGAGTGTACTCCACGAGTAACATAAGCAAATCTCTGTAATTCCGGATAACTATCCTTTAATCTTTCTACCAAAATAGCGCTAGTACTATCTAAAACTGTTGAAATTGGTCTGGAACCATCAAGATATAGTTTGACCTCATGTGTGGCAATCTCAATAATATTTCCATTACACATATTCTTAATTGAAAATATATCCGATGGCTTAGGGCGTTTTTGTAAAGTGTAAATAATTGTATCAACCGTCAGACCTGAAAAAACATTAGCCCCTGGAGTCGTTATGCACAAATCATTACTATAACTAAGAATGAAAGATCTCGTGCTATATGAATATGTATTAGAGAGCCATACGTTAGGTACTATTAAGCCTACCCGTCCGAAATTGCGACTAAGCATGTGGGCTTTCTCCATAAATATAGAAAACATGTCAAGTTGATAAGGTGAACTCTTATAAATTCTACCAAGATAAATCTTAGACTCTTCGGTGATATTTAGATCCTTCCAATCTCTCCCAAAAACATACGGCGGATTCCCTATAACTACGTCAAACCCTCCCTTCTTCATGATTTCGGGGAATTCTGTGTCCCAGTCAAATGGGTTGATGCGGCGGAGCTGCTCGTCGTCGAACAGGACTCCCTGGTGGTGGTCGAAGAAGTCGGTGCCGATGAGCGAGTTTCCGCACTTGATGTTGCCGCCCAGGTCGGGCAGGGCGCGCTCACGGAAGAGTTTTAGCTGCTGCTCGAGCGATTCCTTGCTCTCGCCCTCGAGGGCCTTGAGCAGCAGGTTGAGCTTGGTGACCTCGACGGCCTGGGGGTCGATGTCGACGCCGTGGATGCAGTCGAGCAGTAGTCGCTTTTTTTCGGCCGTGGAGAGGAACCACTCGCCTCCCCTGCCGCGGAAAACCTTGTTCTTGTGCTTTTCGGGATTGTTGGCGGCGTACCAGTCGCGGCAGTAGTCGAGCAGGTACTGGTAGGCGCCGATGAGGAAGGAGCCGGAACCGCATGCGGGGTCGAGTATCTTGAGCTTATGAACATGGCTCGCGGTCAGGGGTTTATTAGATTTCTTACCCTTGACGGCCGAGGTTGAACCTTCCACAAGCGGGCGGCCCGCCGCGGCGGGCTCGCCCCTACAGCCCTCGCACAGTTTGCCGACGGTGTTTTTGACGATGTAGTCGACGATGTAGGTGGGGGTGTAGTAGACGCCGCCGGCCTTGCGGACCTCCGGCTTCTCCTCGACCTTGGCGTGGTGTGCGGGCGTGAGGCGGATCACCTTGCCGAGGAACTGCTCGTAGACGTGGCCGAGTATGTCGGCGCCGATCATCGAGAACTCGTAGGGCGACTCGGGGTAGTAGAGGCCCTTGAAGACGGTTTTGAGTGCGGCGTCGTCGATCTCGAGCTCGTGCGTTAGGCGGTCGGGCTCGGTGGCGGCGCCGCGGTCCTTCTCGAAGTGGAAGAGGCCGGAGTTGTAGCGCTCCTCGGCGCGGTCGAAGAGCTCGAGCAGGCGCCCGTAGGCGTTGGTGCCGCTGCCCAGGGCCTCGAGGCGGCCGTAGCCCTCGATGCCGCGGTCCTCGCAGATGCGCAGGAAGATGATGCGGTCGATGGTGCGCTGGACTGCGAAGTTTAGCTCGTGGACGGAGAGGCGCGGGTTGCGCAGTGCGATGTTGCGGGCCAGCAGGTCGCGCCAGCACTCGATCTCCTTGAGGAACTCCTTATCGACCGGCGCGGTGCCGCGAATGCGCTTGGATTCGGCGTAGCGGTCGAAGCTGCCCTGCAGGACCGCCTCCTTGCCGAAGAGGCCGTGGATGTCGTCGAACTGCTCGGGGTACTGCTCGAAGCCGATGTACTGGACGCGGGCTGTCGAGACCTTGTCACTCTCGTGCGGGCGCACGCGGCAGTCGTAGACGGCGAGCTCCTCGAAGTCGGTGAGGATAGAGAGTTTCAAGTTGGCGCTCCAGCCGTAGCGGCGGAGCTGGTAGGGCAGGTGCGGGTTGTCGCGGATGTTCAGCGCCGGCTTTTTTGCCTCGACGAAGAAGATCTTTTCGGAGCCGATGCGGAAGCAGTAGTCGGGAGCCTTGGTGCCGCCGGCGACCTTGATCGAGTCCTCGTGAATGACGTCTTTGTACTGCTCCGACGTGTGCGACTTGTTGTAGATGTCCCAGCCGAGGGCCTCGAAGAAGGGGTCGATGAACTCGACGCGCAGTTGCGCCTCATTGTAGGCCGGGCTCTTAAAACCCTTCAGCCCGCGCCGGAAGGCCTCTATTAATTCCTCGGTCCGGCGCAGGCCCTCGTCTTTCGGCACTTGGAACATGCTAACTCGCCGCCCGCGATGCGTTGTCTGACCTAAGAATAGCGTATTAAGTTATTTATGTGAAGAGAGCGGTTCTACCGTTTATTTCGACAGTGAACTGTTTCTGCGGCATGTAGAGGCCGTAGCGGCGGCTGTAGCGGAGATTGTAGCGGCCACCTTTAGGTGGCCTAGTCGGCCTAAAGGCCGACGCTACCGGCTGCATATTCCCGCCTGCGGCGGTAGCAACTCATCGAGCAGTTGCGCGATTAGTCGAGCTCCGCCTGAGGCGGATAAATTCAGCTCGACGCTACATTTTTAAATAACGTATCTCATGATCGGGCGTGTTGGGGAGCGGCGTGCGACCTCTTTGAAGCCGGCCTGCCTGTAGGCCGAGACGTGGCCGTGGAAGACGTAGAGGTCCGGGACCTTCGCCTTCTTCGGCTCGGCGGCGTAGCCCTCGACTATCTTCGCGCCTTTGAGGGCCGCGTACTCGACCGCCGCTTTCATCAGCTCCACGCTGACGCCGCGCAGCCTGTATTCCTTATCGATGAAGAAGCAGACGATCGACCAGACCGGCTGGTCATCGACCGGGCTGAGGACGCGCGATGTCTCCAGCCTCGGGAAGCGCTCGCGCGGCTCCACCGAGCACCAGCCAATAGCCCGGGTCAGGGACCCGAACCGTTCATCGCGTTCAGGTGCCGTGCCGGCCGAAGAATTGCCGGGACTTATCGCCTCCGGCTCAGCGTCCCGGCCCTCGCGTGCCGATCCCTGAGGGATCCGACCGGTTTCTTTAATATACGCAAGAATACCCGGGACGCGTCCGGACTCGACGATGGCCTTCATGGCGCGCCTGTTCCCCTCGCCCTTGTTCTTCTCGAACTCGGAGCGGGTCTGGCGGAACCACATGCACCAGCAGCCGCCGCAGGCGCCATTCTCGCCGAACAGCTCCTCGAAGTCGTCCCAGCGCTCGGTGGTGAGCGGATGGAACTCCAATTCCAGCGAGGAATCCGATAAAGGTGTCATCAGTGACCCCCCCGACGGGATTAACAGGATCATACACCACAGTAGAGGTCCGGAGCCTAATCCTTCTTAGGCTCGACGGCAACTACGTGCCTAAACGTCGCCTCCAGTTCGCCCGGAAGATGAGCGAGCCGATGATCACCGAGGCGAGGCCTCCCCAGATCGCTCCGTTGCCCGAGCCGCCAACCCAGACGAAAGCCAGCATCGGGCCGAATCCCTCGGGAACCCTGTAGGTGTTGCGAATGAACTCGGGGCTGAGCGTCGCAAGGCCTATGGCGATCAGACCGCCGAGCACCCAAAACGCGATCACTACCAGATAGATCACTAGAATGTGCAGGAAGGCGAAGCCGAACGGACAGGCCGCCTTTGATACGAAGCCGACAACCGTCGTGAAGATCAGCGAGAAGATAATTCCGAAGATCAATCCGGCGAGGATTCCGGACGCCAGTGCGGAACGCCATACTTCCGTGACGTTCTCCCATCCATACACGTTGATAAAGAAGTCCTTGCTTATCAAGCTGTTGACTACGCTGGTGGCACCTCCGAGGACCGCTCCGGCCAGAATCCCTACAAGCCCGATCGCCGCCAGGGCCAGTGGCCGGTTCCTGGTCTCTCCTTCCACTCCGATTCCCATCGCACACCCCCTATCGATAGAAGTCCTCAAAAGTATACCGTTAAACCGACAACAAATCTTTGTACCTTGGCATTGTCTGTTCCCCCGAGGGAAAAGGGAAGAGTGAATCCGCGCTTTCCGGCGCGAACGGAACAAATGCATCGCTTTTGTACCGCAAGGATACGAACCGGCTTGACGGCACCCTTGTTGCTCCGATAATCTCAGTTCACCGATACCGCTCATCGCAGGTAATGCCGTGGCCGATTATGCGAGACAACGCGTATAAACGTCGTGGCACCAAGATAGGAGGGCGTCATGTATAGACTGAAGATGTTCCGCAGCGCCGTCGTGGCGGTGACGATCCTGAGTTTCACGGCGGCGCTCGCCTACCCGGCCGGCCTGCCGCAGGAGACGCGGACGGCGACGCCGGGCACCGACATCAAGGTGCGGCTGACCGAGGAGGTCGGCAGCCACCGCAACCAGGTCGGCGACACGGTCCACGCCCGCCTGGCGGAGCCGATGGTCAGCAACGGCGCGGTGGTCTTCCCGGCCGGCGTGCAGGTGCTGGGCAGCGTGATCGACGTGACGCCGGTGGGGCGGATGTCGCGCAACGGCGAGATCGAGTTCGTTTTCAACCGCATATTTACCGACGACGGGCGCCAGTACTCGATCGTGGCCAACCTGCGGGGCGCCAGCCGCTACACGCGCGACGGCGTGGCCCGGAACCTCTACAGGATCGGCATCGCACTGGGCGCCGGGGCGCTTATCGGGCTGATCCTGGGCGGCAGGTCGGGGATGCTGCGCGGCATCCTGCTGGGCGGGGCCGCCGGCACCGGCTACATCCTCTACAAGGAGGGCGAGGACGTGATCCTGCCGGCCGGCACCACAATCGACCTGGTGCTGGAGGAGACGGTGAGCGTCGAATACGGCTTCCCGGGCGAGGTTGAAGAGGAGGTCGAGGAGGAAGAGGAGCCGTGGCCCGACGAGGTGGTTGAAGCCGAGGGCGAAGGCGAGGAGCCGTCCTTCTACTTCGGCGCCGTCCTGGTGGGGCCGAACGTTGAGGTTTTCCTGGCGGCCGGCGGGAAGCTGAACGGCGTCTTCAACGGGATCACCGAGGAGCGCGAGATCGTGCTGGGCGTTATCTACGGCAGCCTCGAGGTGCCGATGGCCGACATCCAGAAGATCGTCTTCGAAGCCGGCCCGAGCAGCGAGCCGCCGGTAGTCGATGAGGACAGCATCTGCATCGGCGGCGAGCAGTGGCTGTCGGGCGAGTTCCTCGGCATCGACGACGAAGAGTTCGTGCTCGAGACTGACTACGGCACACTGCGAGTGCCGCTTAACGACACGCTCTGCATCGCTTTCCGCAACCGCTGAGATGAAATAAGGTTTATACCGAAAGCCTGTCTATAAGCACGGTGCCATACAGGGCTGTCTTTGCGAGGCCGTCAGCAACGGCGCCGAAGCAATCTTTTAGCTTTTAAGATTGCTTCGGTTGCTACGCTCGCTCGCAATGACAAGCAGGTATACAGAACGCTCGAGAGCAACTCGAGGCAGACCAGAGGCCCGCAGCGGGGGCAGGGCCAAACGTGGGGCCTGAATGACCCCACCTACGGTGCCAATTCGTTGTAAGCCAAACGTGGGGCCTAAATTGCCTCACCTACAGTACGAAGCCTTTGTAGGGGAGCGTTTATGCTCCACGTGAGCATCGCGGGCAGCATAATCCGCCGCGGCGGATCGCCCCTACTGCGGCCGCTCGAAGGTCAGGGTTACGGTCAGCTCGGATTCCCCGCGCCGCACTTCCAGTTCCGCGCCGTCGCCCCATCCCTTGGCCGCCAGGCGAATGCGCAGGTCGGTGACGTCGGCTACCGGCCGGCCGTCGATGCCGGTGACGACGTCGCCGCTCTCGAGTCCGGCGCGCTCTGCCACCGAGCCGGGCGCAACCCTCGATACCACCACCCGGCCGTCGCTGTCGCGCAGGCTTGCGCCGAGCGATGGGTAGTACGAGGGATCGGTGTCGCCGGCGATGCCGTAGAGGTAGTCGGCGAGGCTGCGCACCGCCCTGGCGCTCGCGCCCGGCTCGACGTCGACCGCGAGCACGGTGGCGTAGGGCAGCGGCAGCCGCTCGGCGACGCGGCGGTTGATGCCGAGGTTGTACGCGCAGTGGCCGCTGCCGGCGATGACGACCACGATGCCGTCGAAGCCCTCCATCGCCCGGCGAACGCTGGCCGCCATCGCCGCGTCCCAGGTGCTCTGAGCGGCGTACATGCGCTCGAAGCGCGCCGCGGCCTCGTCGGGATCGCCCGGCTGCGGGCCGTGGGCGGCCGGGCCGCTGAAGTAGAACTCGATCAGGCGACGGTGCTCGGTATGCGTCACGTCGACCTCGCCGACGATCTCCCGCTCCTCGGGCGAGAGTGAGTCGAGGCCGGCCATGGCGACCTTGTGGACGATGCTGCGCGGGATGTTTAGTCCGACGACCGGAAGGCCGTGGTCGCGGGCGAACTCCATGATCGGCCGGTAGTAGCCGAAGTTGTAGCTGCCGCCGGCGTACCAGCCGGTGGCGCGCAGCAGCTCCTCCTCACCCAGGCAGCCGGCGCTCCAGTCCGCCAGCGCCGCCGCGTCGGAGCGCTGGAAGAACTCCATGCCGATCACCAGGTTCGGATTTATAGCGTGGATACCCTCGATGATTCGCAACTGCATGCGGTGCGTGGCCATGCTGGTGTGCGACTCGCCGAGGTAGACGATGCGCACCGCAGCCAGCCGCGCGACGAGGTCGTCGAAAGCGATCTGCTCGCCGGCGCAGGCGGAGTGGATCTCGCCGACGCGGATCGCCAGCTCGCGCGTCCGCAGCTCGGCCGGGCCGAGGGGCAGCGTGTCGGCGGTCGGCGGCCGCACGGACGCGCAGGCGGACAGTAAGGTCAGCATCGTCGCGATGGCGAGAGCCGCAGTGGCTGAACGGACGGTTCCGGAAGAGTAACTCGTGTTCTCCATCCCGATACACCGGTTGAGAGCGAAGCGGGCGACGTCTAACAGCAAGCAGTCGTCCGATCGATCGCGCTATGCGACGCTATTGTCGGGGCTCCGTGCAATCTTGTCCAGCGGGCGTCGAGCTCAATCCCGAATCGGAGAGGGCTACGCTTGCCTCCGGCTGTGCGGAATGGTAGCTTTCGGTTCCACTTCACCGGCCGGGAGCATTCAGTGGACCTTGAGAAAGCTCTAGAACGGGCGCGCGGCGGCGCCGAGATCGCCTGCGGGCTGATGATGCGGCACTACCGCGGCGACTACGCAGTCTACACCAAGGGTGACGCCGCCGACCGCGCCGGGGCGGTGCTGACGGAGCCGGACCTGCTCTGCGACGCGGCCCTGCTTGAGCACTTCGGCACGCTCTACCCCGACCACGCCGTGGTCTCGGAGGAGTCGTACGGCTCCCTCCCCGAGGGCTGGCACGAGCGCGAGTGGGTTTGGCACATCGACCCGATCGACGGCTCGCTCAGCTACCTCGAGGGCACCGACAACTTCGGCGTCTCGATCGGCCTGGCGCGCGGCGGCGAGCCGGTCCTGGGAGTGCTGCGCAACCCGGCTCAGGGTATCGAGGCCTGGGCGGCCGCCGGCCTGGGGGCATTTGTCAACGGCGAGCCGGTCGGCTTCAAGGAGCCCTGTGGCGAGCCGCCGCGGCTGCTGCTGAGCAGCAACCAGGCCGGACGCCGTTCTTACCGGCGGGCGGTCGAGATCCTGCGCCCGGGCGAGATCATCAAGCTCGAATCGGTGGTCACCAAGGCGATCTACCTGCTGCAGGGGCGCGGTGACTACTATTTCTCGCTTCCGGCCGAGGTCTTCGGCGGCGGCCGCCCCAGCGTCTGGGATCTGGCCGGGGCAGCGGCCATTGTCGCCGAGGCCGGCGGTGCGGCGACCGATATCTACGGAGAACCGCTGCATTTCTCCGGACCCGAACTCGCCTGGTCAAGCGGCCACCTCTTCGCCCACCCAGAGGCCGCGGACGCGGCACTCAGGCAACTCGAAAAATTGATCGCCGAACGCCGTAGACTGTAACGCTGACCCGAACTTGTCAGCCTTTGGCTGAGGTCGCCTAGTCGGCCTAAAGGCCGACGCTACCATCAGTTTAGTGCGGAGCACTCATCTGTTTTTGCTTTTACTGAACGCGTCAATTGGCGATAATATTGTAGATTCAGACACGATAATTGGGCCCATTTCGAGGAGAGCGGTTTGCCATGGAGAAGACTTTAAAATCTGGCAGGCGTCGCTGCGACCGGCGGCAATTCCTCAAGACTACGGCCGCGGCGGGTGTCTGCACTGCCGGCCTCGCGGCGATGGGCCTTGTGGGCACGAAACGGGAGGCCGACCGCGGCCGGCAGGGCGAGCGCTCCCCCGGCGAAGTCGCCGCGATCGTGCTCGGCAGCGCCCAGGACGGCGGCGTTCCGCACGCTGGCTGCCGCTGCGCGCACTGCGAGGCGGCCCGCCGTGACGCGAACCTGCGTCGCAGGAGCCCCTGCCTGGCTCTCCTGCACCATGACGAGCGCAAGGTCTTCCTGATCGACGCCGGCCCCGACTTTCCCGAACAGCTCGAGGAACTACCGGCCGACTGGAGAGCGGGCCGCAATCCCGTCGACGGCATATTCCTCAGCCACGCCCACATCGGCCACTACGCCGGCCTGGTCCACCTGGGGCGCGAGGTGATGAGCACCTCCGGCCTGCCGGTCTACTGCAGCGAGAGGATGGCGTCCTTCCTGCGCCAAAACGGCCCCTGGAGCCTGCTGGTCGAGCTGGGAAATATCGAGATACGCGTGATTGCGCCGGGTCAGACGGTGCAGCCGGCGCCCGGCCTATCCGTCAAGCCGCTGGCCGTTCCCCACCGAGCCGAGTTCACCGACACGCTGGCCTTCGCCGTCGGCGGACCGAACTCGCGACTGCTTTACCTGACCGACATCGACAGCTGGGAGCAGCTTCAGCCGCCGATCGAGGAGTTAGTATCGGGAGTCGATATCGCGCTGCTCGACGGCACCTTCTACTCGACCGA
This sequence comes from uncultured Acidobacteriota bacterium, assembly GCA_964408025.1. Taxonomy (GTDB): domain Bacteria; phylum Acidobacteriota; class DATKUA01; order DATKUA01; family DATKUA01; genus CAYOXX01. The sequence goes on from CAYOXX010000004.1 coordinate 66,430, forward strand.
GGAGCTGCCCGGACGCGATCCGGCCGAGGTCCCGCACCCGCCGGTCGCCGAGACCGTAGAGCTCCTGGGAGGGATAGCGGAAAGCGGCGCTACGAGGATTCTCTTTACTCACATCAACCACACCAACCCGCTGCTCGACGCCGACGGCGAGCTGCTGCGCCGCTTGAGAAGCCGCGGCTTCGACATCGCCTACGACGGCCTGACTCTGAACCTCTGAAGCCCCGAGCTTCTGGAAACCTTTATTAATCTGGTTAGAAATCGACCAGCCGTGCTAAAGTAAGGAATAGCCGGAATACCTAAGGGGGAGCGTATGAAGTATGCCGAGGTTGTAATCGTTGCGGGTTTGGCGGCGGCGCTGATGATGATGCCCGCCTGCGGCGGACCGGCCCTCCCGAGCGAGGAGGAAGCTGCGGATTTAATCGCGGACGAACTCGCCGAGGCTTTCGAGGAGCTGAATATCGACATCGACCTCGACGAGGACGACATCGAGGGCATCGAGATCGGCCCGCTGGAAGGGGAAACCTGCGAGGTCGAGTTCAGGATTGAGGCAGAAGGTCTCAGCGACCGCAAGGTGACAATCGATCTCACTTACGACGCCGACGACGCGGAGTGGGGGATCCGGGCGCGCGAGGCGCGCAAGATAGCTCGCAGGCTGCTCGGCACCGAGGAGGGCAGAGAGCCCCCCGAGCCCGATGCGGGCGCCGAGGAAACGGAGCCGGTTGAACGAGAAGACGAGGTGGCGGAAGGCGACCGGACGCCCTTAACGCGCGAAGAGCCGCAAGCGGAGCCGACGGAAAGCGAAGTCGATGCTGGCGGGCCCTGTGCCAACGCGATTCCGGTGAGTGGCGGGCGGGCTGCCGGGACGGCGAGCGGTATCGACCGCCTCTATTACAGCTTTGTTATCGAAAGGGCCGATATCTACTCTATTTTCACGGAGAATGGTGTCGACACCGTTGGAGAACTTCTGGACGAGAACTGCTCGCTGATCGATCTCGACGACGACAGTGGCCCGAACGCCAATTTCCTTATCAACCAGTATCTGACGCCCGGCACCTATTACGTTGCGGTACGCGGCTACTCCGCACTCTCGCGCGGGGAATTCACCCTGCGCATCTTCCGAGGAGCCGTAGCCACCGACTCTTCAGATGAAGAGCCGGAGCCCGGACCCAGATAAGTCGGCTACTGACTGTAGAAACGGAGGAACTCGACCGGATGGGACCAGGGGGCGAGGTCCGGGCGCTTGGGATTCCAGTAGCGCGGACCGCGATCGCCGCCCGGCAGCGGCCCGCCCCAGCGGCCGCGCCAGGCCAGCCACGGCTCCTCGCCGGTTAGAATAGTCAACTCGTAATCATCCTGGGCTCGGAACCCACCGCCGCCCTCGATCCGCCGCAAGGCTATGGAAAAGACGCGTTCCTCGTCCAGGCAGATTCGGTAATCGCCAGCACGCGGGTAGAGCGAGTGGCATCCCGGCGAGACATAAACAATCGGGCGGTCCCCGGATAACTCCACATCGATCCACTCCGTAACAGATCCGTACCAGCCCTGAGTCAGCGCCAGGTGAAGTGGCGCGCCCTGCTCATCGAGATAGACGGCCGCCATCTGCCAGTCGCCGGTCCGGCGTATCGGCACCTCCTCGACGGCGAAGAAGAGCCAGTACTGGATGACGGTCCAACTCCGGCCGCCCTCCGCAACGCTGCAGGCGTGCACGTAAACCCGCGGCGGCGATAACGCTGCCGCAGCGCCGGAGTCAAACGGAGTACCGTTGGGCAGGACCAGGTATGCCTCATCGTTCTCCGGGTTCGGGAAGGTAAAGGGACCGAGTGGTGCCCCGGCCAGCGGCGAGTCCAGCAGCGCCAGGAAGTAGCGGTTGCCCTGTCTCGCCTCGGCGTACTGAAGGTAATCCTCGAGGGCCAGCGGTTGCGAGAGGTCGTCGGCGCCGAAGACGAAGATCGGCGCGAAGCGCTCCGCCAGGGCGCGGGCCTCCTGCGGCGGCAGCGCCGGCGGGTCAATCGGGTTCAAATCGATCTCGTTGTTCTCCAGCGCCCAGTAAAACATCTGGGGCAGCGTCACGACCAGCAGCAGCACGACGGCGGCGCGGCGAGCCCAGGTCGGCACGATCTGTGGCGGCTGGGGAACGACCACCTCCTCCTCGGGCGAGCGGATGACGAAGAGGAGCGCCTTGCCGTAGCTGACCAGGGAGGCGGCGATCAGGACAAGGCTACCAATGGTGAAGAGCCACTCGCCGAATGAGAATTCGAGGAAGTAGCAGACCACCAGCCCGGCTTGGAAGCCGAAGGCGTACTTGCCGATGACGTTGGACTGCATCACCACCCGCTTCCTGCCGATCACCAGTGCGCCGGCGCCGACGATGAGCACGTCCTTGCCGATGATCACCAGCGCCAGCCAGAGCGGGAAGTCGCGCAGCAGAATCAGCTCCACGACCAGCAGGATGACGAAGAGCTTGTCGGCCAGCGGGTCGATGATCTTGCCCAGGTCCGACACCTGATCGAGCAGGCGTGCTAACCAACCGTCGAGGAAATCGGTAAAGATCGCCAGCGCCAGCAGCAGGCCGGCGGCGAGCCTTGCCGGCACAGAGTCGATAAACAGCAGCCAACCGATGAACGGCACCATCACGATGCGCGACGCCGACACGAAGTTGGCTACGGTGAAGATCTTGCGAGCGGAGAAATCCATTTTATCCCATCCCCTGACGTAACGGTCTCAAGAGTCTAAGCAATGGCGGCCGAACGGGCAACGGGAATTAGTGCTGGCTCGAGGCTGAACGCGAACCGCCCGATGTGTTAACTTAAGCCCCTATGGAAGCGGCTTCGACGGACAGAAATGTAAGGAGGCGATGGCTTGCGCTGGCCGCCCTGCTGCCGCCGGCGCTGGGGCTGGGGATCTTTCTGGCGGGTGCGGATGATGTCGTACACCTGTTCGAGGACCAGTACGGTCTTCAGCAGGTGGTCGTATCGACGGCGGCGGCGACGAGACTCCCTCTCGCATTGGCGCTGGGGGCGGCGATCGTCGTTGGCTTTTGGCTCGCCTGCTCCCTCGCCGCCTCACGCCTCACGGACCGGCCGCTGCGCGAAGCGGCGGCTCTCGACGCGCTCACCTACATGCCGCTGGCGGTCCTGCTGATCGTGCCGCTGCGCTGGGTTCCGGGGATCGCGCGCTCCAGCGCCGCCCTGTTCCTCCTCTCCTCGAAGATGAGTTGCGCGCTCCTCTTCGTAGCGATTCTGCTCGTTGTCGCCCTGAAGGTCCGATTCCTGCGCGCAACCGATCTCCAGGCGGAAAAGAATAAGAGGCGCGGGGGACGACTGAGCGACCGGGCCGTCGGCTGGCTCGTTTTTGCAACGGCGTTGGCAGCGCTGGCTGTTGCTGTGCCGCTCTTCCACGCCCACAACGCCTTCGGCGGCGATCAGCCCCACTACCTGATCGTTGCCCACAGCATCGTGGAAGACGGCGACATCGCCATCGAGGACGACCACGAGGCGGGCGCCTGGCGGCACTTCACCGTCTTCCCGATCCAGCCGCAGTACCTGCGCCGCGCCTGGGGCGAGACGATCGTGCCGGTCCACCGGATCGGCCTGCCGCTGCTGGCCGCCCTCCCTTACGCGCTGGCGGGAAAGACGGGAGCCCTCCTGCTGCTCTCGTTCCTCGCCGCGCTGGCAGCGGCCAACCTCTACTGGCTCGTGATCAAGATAGTTCCGGACCGCCGAGCGGCGCTGGCGGCGGTGGCCTGGGCGGTGCTGTCGGTGCCGGCGCTACCGATGTCGTTCCTCTTCTTCACCGAGATTCCGCAGGCCGCGCTGACGCTGGCGGCGCTGAACCTGATCTTTCGCGACCGCGGCGATCCTCCCCGCCTGCCATGGTTGATACCGTTCGTCGCCTGGTCGCTGCCCTGGCTGCACGCGCGGGGCTTCGTCACCGCCGCAGTGCTCTCGCTGGCGTTGCTGCTCCGGCTCTGGAGGCGGCGCGGCATGGCCGCGGGCCTACTCCTGCTATGCGCCGTACTGGCGCTGGCCACGCCGGCCTGGAACTGGTGGCTCTATGGCGAATTCAGTCTACTGGCCGAATTGGGGCGCGCCCAGGCGAGCGACGTCGGCATTACAAACGTCCTGGCCAACTTCGGCGGGCTCCTGTTCGACCAGGAGTTCGGACTCCTGCTGTACAATCCGGCACTCGTCGTGGCGCTGGTCGGCTGCGTAGCCCTCTGGCGCAGGAGCCGCTCGACGTTGATTTGGGTGATCGTCGTAGCGGCATCCTGCGTCGGCCCGGGGCTGGCTTACCACATGTGGTGGGGCGGCGGCAGCGCGCCGGCCCGCTACGCGGCACCGGTAATCCACCTGGCGGCGCTGCCGATGGCCGCGTTCCTGGCCGACAGGTCGTGGCGAAAGTGGCGGCCGGGCGCCCTAATCGCCTGCGCCTGCGCTGTGGCTGTAGCGTCGACTCTGATTTTCCACCCCGGCTTGCTGGTGAATATCCGCGACGGCAGCTCCCACCTGCTGACGGCCGTGTCGGCAGGCCCGTTCGACGCGGTCGAGTGGTGGCCCTCATGGATCGCCGGCGGCCGGCGGTTCTGGCCCCTAGTCGGGCTGCTGCTGCTCTCTGTGGCAGCAGCGGCGGGAGCCCTGGCGGCGCTGAACCACCTGTGGCGTAGGCTGAGCTCTGGGGAAGCAAGAGGACCGGGGGCGCACGCCGCCGCGGTCGCGACAGGATTCGCGCTCCTGGTCGCCTTCGCCGCCCTCTATGGCGCTGCCGCGGAGACCCTGACGCCGGGCGAGCCGAACGGTTTCCAACCCCTGGACCGCGAGGCCGACCTGGAGTACCAGCGGCGCTACCGCCACCGGCGGCACCTGTTCGTAGACCAGGCGGGCGGATTGCGGCCCGACTCCCTTCCGAGCCGGACATTCACCGCGGAGTTTCTGTACGCACGGGAAACCTTGAGCCCCGATACCGTAGCCGCGCGGGGGCGCTCGCTGAGACTGGTGCCCGGAGGCGAGGGGATCTCGCTGGCGCCGACGACGCCGTTCTGGGCCGGGCGCTACCGCCTCCGCCTCGCTCTGCGTGGCGAGGGCGTCTGCGGCCCGGCAACCGTCTCGGTATTCGACGCGGCTGGCGCCGGCGGGAGCACCTGGGAGCCGAGCGCTCGCGCGGTGATCGAGCTGACCGAGAGCTTTCGAGATACGGTGATCCCACTCGCCCTGCCGAACAACAGCGCCGGCCTGCTCCTACGCTTCGAGAGCGCCGAAGCCGTCAGGTTCTCCTACGCAGCGCTGGACGCCCTCTCGCTCGAGCGCCTTCCTCGAGGACGAGGTGGTACCGAGCTGTTCGACCTCGCAGCATGGCGCTTCGACGATTACCTACTGCTGACCGGACCCGAGGCGATATACCAACCCGAAGGGGATCGGTTCTGGACCCGGGGCGATTCCGGCGGGCACTGGGCCGTAGTCTCCACCGAGCGCTTCGCGGCCCTGGAGATCGAGCTGAGAGGCCGCCCCGCGGTATCGCTCGTCCTGGAGAGCGATCTATGCGTTGAGATCGTCTCCTTCGACCGCCCGGGACGCTCGCGAAGGGTCGAGCTACCGGTAAGGCCCCGACACGTCGGCGACCGCTGGATCGCGGAACTGCAGGTGGCGACCCGCGGGGCGTTCGTACCAGCGAGTCTGCGAGAAGGATCGGAGGACGAGCGGCGGCTGGGAGTCTTCGTGCGCCTGACGCCGAGGCGCTGATGCTATAGCGGTAAATTAAGTCTGAGAAAAAATTCTCAGTTTTTGCCCATAATCGGGCGCATTCGACGCAGCGATCAGTTATAATCGGGGATGCCCGCGAACGGAGTCTGGAGGTCGAGTTGACGGCTGCCGATGCCCAGTCGAGGATCGCCGAAGTGATCGCCAACGTGGAGATGGTGGTCAAGGGCAAGACTGAGGCGGTGCGCATGGCGATGGTGACGCTGCTGTCGCGGGGCCACCTGCTGATCGAGGACGTCCCCGGCGTCGGCAAGACGGTCCTGGCCCACTCGCTGGCGTTGTCGCTGAACTGCTCCTTCCGCCGCATCCAGTTCACCTCCGACCTGCTGCCCAGCGACATCCTTGGAGTCAGCATTTTCAACCAGAAGAGCCACGACTTCGAGTTCCGCTCCGGGCCGATCTTCAGCAACATCGTCCTGGCCGACGAGATCAACCGCGCCACGCCGAAGACCCAGAGCAGCCTGCTGGAGGCGATGAGCGAGGGTCAGGTGAGCGTCGAGCACGAGACGCTGGCGCTGCCGGCGCCCTTCATGGTAGTCGCCACCCAGAACCCGATCGAGTATTACGGGACATACCCGCTGCCCGAGTCGCAGCTCGACCGCTTCCAGATGCGCATCCGCATGGGCTACCCCAAGCGCGAGTTCGAGAAGAAGATCATCACCGGGCTGCGCGCCGCGGAGAAGCTGGAGGCGATGACGCCGGTGGTCGGCGCCGAGGAGGTGGTAGCGTTGCAGAAGCTGGTGGAGAATGTGAGGGTCGAGGACAGCCTGCTCGACTACACGATGGAGATCGTCGAGCGGACGCGCAACAGCGGGCGCTTCCAGCTCGGCGTCAGCCCCCGCGGAGCGCTCGCTCTCTTCCGCGGCGCCCAGGCGCTGGCCGTCATCGAGGGGCGCGACTACTGCGTTCCGGACGACGTAAAAAGCCTGGCGGTCGGCGCGCTCGCCCACCGCGTGATCCTGGTTAGCAAGCGCAGGGACGGGGGCTGGAGCAGCGCCGAGACCGCCGAGGCGGTCAGGGAGCTGGTCGACAGCATTCCCGTGCCGCGGTGAGAATAGAGACAGCCACCATTAACTATGTTTTGTCAAATCCAAGATAATAATGACGCGGAGCGCGACGAACTTGTTCCCCGCTTCTTCAAGAAAACGGGCAGCATCCGCCTCCGCCGAGGCTCCGGCGGACAAGTTCAGCCCGCACTTACTATCTCTTTGATGATTCGCGGGCGGCATAAATGCCACCCCCACAATTGCTTGGGGCAGGTGTTGGCGAACCTGCCCGGCGCGACGGATGAATTCATGGTCTAACCTGTAAACTCAACTTCCTGAGCGCAGGTGGCCTTCAATATTTGCAGACCATGCCAGCTTTGAAGCTGAAGATTCCGGCGGGCAAGCGTGAGGGCGTCCAGCACGCCGGCGGGATGAAATTCGCCTTCTTCTTCGCCGTGGTGCTGATCGCCAGCATAAATACCGGCAACAACCTCACCTACCTGGTGCTCTCGGCCCTCTGCGCGGCGGTGCTCGTAAGCTGGACGCTGGCGGCCCTCTGCCTCGGCGGCCTCTCGCTGCGGGCGCGGCTGCCCGACGAGGTGTTCGCGGGCGAGGAAACGAGGATCGATTTCCTGGCCTCGAAGCGCCCCGGTCCGGTGCCCGCCGTCTCGCTGTCGTTCAGCCTGCGGGGCAGCATACCGCTGGATAGCCCACATAGGCCGTACCTGCCGCGCCTCTCACCAGGCGAGGAGGCCAGGGTCGAGGGATTGTATCGCTTCCCCCGGCGCGGCCGCTACCCAGTGGCGGGCCCGCACGTTGTCTGCAACTTCCCGTTCGGCCTCACCAGCCTCGGCAAGCTCTTTCGCCAGCCGGAAGAGATAGTGGTCTACCCGCGGCTGCTGTCGATGGAGGAGATGCTGGAGAGCGGAGCCGAGGGGTACGCGCTGCGCGACTCCAGCCTCCGCGGTCGCGGCGGCGGCCTGCTCCACATCCGCCCCTTCGTTCCGGGCGACGACTACCGCAGCCTGCACTGGAAAGCTACCGCCAAGATGGGTCGCATGATGCTCAAGGAGTTCGCCAAGGAGGAGGGGCAGGCCTACTGGCTTCACTTCAATCCCCTGGGCTCCGCCGCCGCGCGCCCGGGCGACGAAGAGCTGTTCGAGCTGGGCGCCTCGGCGGCCGCCTCGCTCGCTTACGGCGGCCGGCGCCTCGGCTTGCGGATGCTGTTCAGCGCGCCCCGCCTGCGCCTGGCACCGGGAGGGGGAAGGCGAGATAGTATCCGCCTCTTCCTCGACTACCTCGCCGTGATCGAAGAGCAGCAGTCCCGGCCACCGCTGGAGATAGGGTATGCCACCCTGCCGATCCGACGGCGGGAGGACGCGGTGCTTATAGTGATCGACCCGCTCAACGATCACGTCGACTGGGGACCAGAGGCGCTCGTGCTCGACAAGCCCTTCTTCCGGGAGCTCCGCAAGAGGGGAGTCAAGGCGTGACGACGACGAAGGCTTTTCGTCTGCTGACGACGGCTACGGTCGCCTCGGGCGCACTGGCGCTGGCCGTCGCCGGCAGCGAGACGGCCGCGGCGGGGCTGGCGATGATCGCCATCGTATTGGTTGCCGCGCTGGTCGGGCGACCCTGGCCCCGCGACGCCAAGATCCGCTCGCGGCTCTGGAACGCGCTGGCCGTGGCGGCCCTTGTGCTCTTCCTGGCGGAGCTGGCGCTGACCCGGCAGCTACTGCCCAACGTCGTCCGCCTGGTGGTCTTCCTGACGGCGTTTAAGCTGTTCAACCTGACCTCGAACCGCGACTACTTCGCCCTCCTGCTGCTCGGCTTCCTGCAGCTGCTGGCCGCGACCTCGATCAGCTACGACTACCGCTTCGCCCTCCCATTCGCCCTCTGGGTGGTGACAGCCAGCCTGGCGCTGATGCTCCACACAGTGCGGGCGGGCCGCGAGCTCGAGCGGCAGACGCGGGATCTCGTTACCGGCCTCCCACCCGCGGCCGAGAGTCCGAGGGTGAGCTGGAGGAGGCTGCCCGGCGCGCTGGCCACCGCACTGGCGGTGCTGGCCCTGACGGTGATCATCTTCCCGCTGCTGCCGCGCCTGCGCACCGACGTCCTGGGCGCCACGAGCGAAGACGCCGTAATGTGCATCTCCGGCTTCAGCCATTCGGTAGACCTGGAGGCCATCGGCAGGATCAAGAACAATCCGCGGGTAGTGATGCGGGTTTCACTCGGCGGCGATGAGGAGGCCCTGCGCCGCCGGCCTAAGCTGCGGGGGATCGCGCTCTCCCGCTTCGACGGTCGGCAGTGGCACCACGCCGGCCGCGGCGGATTCTACATGCGGCGCTCGCGCGACGGCCACTACTACCTGCCCGAGCCCCCCCCGGGACCCCGCATCACGCAGGAGATCGTGCTGCAGCCGATCCACTCGCGGGTAATCTTCGCCGCCGGGCGCCCGGAGGCCGTGCGGGGGCCGTTCGGCTACCTCTTCTCCAGTCCCACCGACACGCTCTTCGCGACCCGCAACAACTACACGCAGATCCGCTACAGCGTTTCCGGAACACTGCCCGAGCGCTCGCCTGCGGAGCTTCGCGGCGTCCGCAACCGCATAGGCGGTCCCGACTACCAGCTCTACACGCGGCTGCCTGAGAATATCTTTTTCACCGCGGATCACCGTGGCATGGTCCGCGACCTGAGCGAACGCATGACCGCCGGCGCCGCCGACCTCTACGACTCCATGTCGCGACTGGAGGGTTACCTGCGGCGCAACTACACCTACTCGCTCGATCTGCGCCCTTACCGCGACGACCCCTCGAAGCTGGTCTCGTTCATCTTCCGGCGCCGCGCCGGGCACTGCGTGTACTTCGCCTCCGCGATGGTGGTGATGGCCCGCAGCATCGGCGTGCCGGCGCGCCTAGTTAACGGCTTCCAGCTAGGGCAGTACAACCCGATCGGCGGCTTCTACACCGTCCGCGCCGCCGACGCCCACAGCTGGGTCGAGGTCTACTTTCCCGGCCACGGCTGGATCGAGTTCGACCCGACGCCAGCCGGCGGACGCCGCAGCGACTTCGCGCAGGCCGAGCAAGACTTCCTCTCGGGCCTGCTCGAGAGCCTCGACATGCTCTGGGTCCAGCACGTGCTCGCTTACGACTCGCTCGACCAGCAGGACTTCGTGCGGGGCGTCAGGGAGGGCGCCGCCGCGGTCTTCGACCTGCTCAACCGCGCCGTAGACGCGATACTGGCCCTCATCCCACAGCTCGACGGCGGCGCCGACTTCTATCCGCTGCTGCGCACAGGCGTCGCCCTATTCCTCGGGGCGCTCGTGCTCTGGCTGCTCTGGGTGCTCGCCCTGCGCCCGGTGCTGCGCCGCTGGCGAAGACGCGCGCGCCGCGGCGCGCGCACGCCGGTGCCGTTCTTCGAGAAGGCAATCAAGCTGCTGCGGCGACACGGCCACGAGCTGAGGCCGAACCAGACGGCCCGCGAGCTGGCGGCGACGACTGCGCCCCGTATCTACGGTCCGCTGGTGGCTGAGATTGTCGGGCTCTACGAGCGCGCGCGCTTCGGCGGCGGGGGCGATCTCTCGCGAGCCGCGGCTCTGGTTGGAGAACTCAAGCGCAGGCTTTCGCGAAGAAAAACCTGATCCGGCTTCGCTATATAGTTGTAGAAAAAGGTTGTTACTAATGATATAAATGATTTAACTACAATTACTTATGCCGGAATGCAGAGACGGTTTCTGGAACACGGAATGAGCCGAAGGAGCTCGCTTCCCTTTTCCTTCCTGTAATCCGTTGCTACTGTCTGCGGGCCAGAGTCACCGACACCCGCAGGCGCTCGCCGTCCCTGATCACCACCACCTCGACTGCATCGCCCGGCCCGTGGGCGCGCAGGGCGGCGGTAAAATCGTAAATATTGCCGATCCCCCGGCCGGCGAACTCGATCAGTATGTCCTGCGCCCGCAGGCCGGCCCGCTCCGCCGGGCTGCCCGGGATTATCGCCTGGAAGCGATATCCTTCTCCCTGGTACGAGAAGTCGGGCACGGAGCCGAACCAGGTCCCTTCCCCCCCGCCGCGTCCGGCCGGTGGATGCTGCTGACCGGCGACCTCCACGAACCGCGGGCGCTCGTCCAGGTGGTCGATTCGGCTCACCACCTCAGCGACGAAGCGGGCGATCGCGGTTCCGCCGGCGGCGTCGATCCTCTCCCAGTCGTCGCTGGGCCGGTGGTAGTCGGTGTGCACGCCGCTGAAGAAAAAGAGTGCCGGGATGCTTCGGGCGACGAATGCCGTGTGGTCGCTGGCGCTGAGGCCGCTGTCGTGGAGGATCAGGTCGAAGCGGAATCGGCGATTCGCCGCCTCGAGAAGCGGCCTGAACTCGGCGGCCGTGCCGACGCCGCCTACGATCAAGCGGTCGCTGCTCGGCCGCCCGATCATGTCCATGTTCACCATGGCCACGATACCCTCGGCGGGCACTGGCGGGTTGGCGGCGAAGTGGGTGGAGCCAAGCAGGCCCAGCTCCTCGCCGGCGAATGCGACGAATACGATCGTTCGCCTCGGCCGCGCCAGGTCGAGCCCGAACCTCTCGGCGATCTCTATGAGGCCGGATGTGCCCGAGGCGTTGTCGTCGGCGCCGTTGTGAACCTCGCCCGCGCCGCTCGGGTCCATCGAACCCTGGTAGCCGAGCCCGATGTGGTCGTAGTGGGCCCCGACCACGATCACCTCATGCCGCAACTCCGGATCGGAGCCGGGCAGGACGCCGACTACGTTGGCGACGCGACGCCTAACCGACCTGACATTGACGCACAGCGACACCTGCGCGCCGTCGATCTCGTCGGAACGGGGCTGCAGATCGTCGTCGATCTGCCGCTGCAGCGCGAGCAGATCGAAGCCCGCCGAGGCCAGAAGCTCCTCGATCGGCGAAGCCAGGGCGGCCACGGCCGGGAGTCCCATCTCCTCGACGACGAATCCCACACCCATCGATGGCAACTCCGAATCCTGTGGCCGCCTATGAAGCGGTCCCCTGACCAGGATGACTGCCGCGGCGCCGTGACCGCGGGCGTTGAGGATCTTGTGTTGATTCTGCGCGTACGTTGTGTCCAGAGTGCCCTCGAACGGGCTCTCGACCCGGTCCCGCTGCGGCTCCAGCGCCAGGACCAGCACCGCCTTGCCCGCGGCGTCGATGCCTGCGTAGTCGTCGTAGCCTATCTCTGTCGCTGTGATGCCGTATCCGGCGAACACCAGGGGCGCGCTTAGCCGCTGCTCGCCGCCGAAGCTAATGGGCACGTAATCGCTCCCCACATCGAGGTCGAGCTCATGCTCCCCTATCCTCAGCGTTAGTGCGTTTTCGCCGCTCAGGCGGCTGCCGATGCGGATGCTGAAGTATTGCAGGTAGTTGAACGCCTCCGCCGGCTGCAACCCGGCACGCAGGAACTCACGCATTATGTAGCGGGCCGCGCGACCCAGCTCCGGAGTGCCGTTGCCGCGCCCCCTCATCTCGTCCGAGGCCAGCACTCTTACGTGATCCAGGAATTCCGTGCGGGTGATCTCCCTCTTCGGCACGCCGGCACAGCCGGCGGCCAGCAGGGACGCGGAAATCACCATGGCGATGAAGACGGTCAAGCGATTCGAGCGAGAATCATCCATTCTCTCCAACCTCTATTAGCCCGAATCCGGGCGATCACAGAATCCGACCGATCTGTTGTTGGATTTCACCGGCCGGGAGGGTCCTTTGCCAAGGCATCAGGAGATGCCGAGCCTGCTCTTTACGAAGGGCACGAGGCCGCCGGCCTCGATGATGTGCATCACCTCTGCGGGCGGCGGCGGGAAGCCGAAGACGCCGCGCGGCGTGACGATCTCGCCGCGCTCAAGGTCCAGCGTCACCTCGTCGCCGTTCTCGAGGGCGTCGACCGCCTCGGGGCACTCGGCCGCCAGCAGCCCCTGGTTGAGAGCGTTGCGGAAGTAGATGCGCCCGAACGAGCGCGCGATGACGCCCCCCAGCCCGAGCGCCACCAGGCAGACTGCCGCCTGCTCGCGGCTGGAGCCGCAGCCGAAGTTCTTACCAGCTACGATGAAGTCTCCAGGCTTGACACTCTTGGCGAATTCCGGATCGAGGTCCTCCATCGCGTGCGGCCCCATCTCCTCCGGGTCGCTGATGGTGTAGGTGTACTTGCCGGGGAAGATGACGTCGGTGTTGACGTCGTCGCCGTACTTGAAAACCCGCCCGGTGATTCTCTTCTTCATGCCGGCACCTCAGTTGAGAAATTCGCGCGGGTCGGCGATCGCGCCCGCGACTGCGCTGGCCGCCACGGTGGCCGGGCTGCCGAGGTAGATCTCGGCCGTCGGGTTGCCCATGCGGCCCTTGAAGTTGCGGTTCGAGGAGCTGATGACGACGTCGCCGTCGCTGGGGATCCCCTGGTGGGCGCCCATGCAGGGACCGCAGCCGGTGTTCATGACCATGGCGCCGGCCTCGGCGAACGTTTCGATGTGGCCGGCGCGCAGGGCCTCGAGGAAGATCCGGTCGCTAGCGGCGTGGACCTGCATGCGCACCCCCTCGGCCACCTTGCGTCCCCTCAGGATGGCCGCCGCCAGCTCGAGGTCCTCGAACCGTGTATTGGTGCAGGAGCCGAGGAAAGCTATCTGGACTGGGGTGCCGGCTACCTCGCCGATCGGCGAGACGTTGTCGACGGAGTGCGGCCTGGCCACCTGGGGCTCGAGGTCGGCGACGTCGTAGCTGCTCACGGCGGCGAACTCGGCATCGGTGTCGCTCTCGATCAGCTTCGGCTCCATCCTGGCGACGCCCTCGATGGCGGCCAGGGTCTTCTTATCGGCGTAGAAGATGCCCGCCTTGGCGCCGAACTCGACCGCCATGTTGCTCATCGCCATGCGCGAGGCGATGCTCATCTCCGCCGCCAGCGGCCCGATGAACTCGAGCGCCGCGTAGAGGCCGCCGGCGGCGCCGCCGTCGCCGATGATCTTCAGCATCAGGTCCTTGCTGCAGACGCCCTTGAGAAAGGCGCCTCCGAGCTCGAAGCGGAGCGTGTGCGGCACCTTGAGCCAGATCTCGCCCAGGGCCCAGATCGATGCGACCTCGGTGCGGCCGATGCCGGAGGAGAAGCAGCCGAAGGCGCCGTAGGTGCAGGTGTGGCTGTCGGAGCCGAGCACCAGACCGCCCGGCACGGCGAAGCCCTCCTCGGGCAGCACCTGGTGGCAGATGCCGCGGCCGATGTCGTAGAAGTTGGGGACGCCGAACCTGGCGACGAACTCTCGCGCCAGGGCGTGGTTCTCGGCGTGCTTGGGGTCCGAAGGCGGCGCCGCGTGGTCGAGGATCACCACGCAGCGCTTCGGATAGACAACCTTCTCGGCGCCGATCTTCTTGAAGGTGTTGTAGATCGGGCCGGTGTTGTCGTGGCTCATAACGAAATCGGGCCTCACCGTCAGGATCTGACCAGCCTTCGCCTCGCCCACACCGGCGTGGGCGGCGAGCACTTTCTCGCTGAAAGTCATTCCCATAGCGCTCCTCCCCACACTACCCGCGCTTGGTCCCCAAGCGGCACTCGCTGTGCAAACCAACGCCTTAGTTCCGATATAATATACAATTTGCCCATCGTTAGGAAAACACTAGAATTAGAGCCTATCTCATCCTCGAATCCCCGGCGGCCCGCCACCCTGAAGGCCGCCACCGTCAGCCTGGATCTGCAAAGCATTGCTGCGGGGGAGAAATTCCCAGTCATGCCAACCTAAGTTGGCGTCAAAGGGAATCGGCAGTGTGAGTAAGGCTATTGTTTACAATAGTTAAGGTGACTTCGGCTCACTTCCCCAGCTTGAACTTGAACGGATCGAACATGATGAAGTCTACGTGGTGGAGTATCCAGCTCTCCGGCGTGCGCGGGTGCTTTTCGCCCTCGGAGCTGTGGAAGGCGACCATGTTGCAGATCTCGGCCGGGATGCCGTTCTCCCAGCAGAGCATGGCGCCGAACACCGGATGGCGGACCAGCTCGGCGGTGCGGCTCTTGCGCCAGCCCCCGCCGCCGTCCGGCTCGATCTCGACCAGCTTGCCGACATCGAGCAGGATGGCGCCGGCGATGACGTGGTCCATGTTGATCGGTACCAGGTCGCCGTAGGTCTCGACAAAGATACTAGCCGCCGCGACCGCCATCTTCACCATCCCCTGGGTCTTCTGCATGAAGTTGGCGCCGGTGTCGAGCAGGAGCGTGAACGGCAGGCGGTCCAGATCCCCCCGCGTCTTCAGGCTGCCCAGCTCCATGGCACGCTTCCAGGTCGCGGCCGTGTTGCGCCGCAGCTCGGTATCCTCAATTTCGTAGAACTCGGGAAAATAATCGCCCAGCAGCTTCTCGACGTCTTCCATCGCCGTCCCCCGCAAATCCGAACTGCCGGAGTATGCCACGCGCCGCGGCAAACGGCAACGCCGCGCCCGGATTCCGGATCTCGTAGTAAAGGCCGGAATTATAGGATCGGCACGATACGAATAGCCCAGGCACGCCCCAGGTTTGTCCATTTTACGCGAAGCGATCTTTTTTGTATTGGTTTTAACGACGGCCGTCAAACCGGGCTGCGTCAATTCGCCCGAGCGGGCCTCTTTATTTGGGCTGCGTGTTGTTCTCTCCGACGACTTCGAGAATCCTTCTCAGCAGCCGCTCGTAATGATTGGTAGCTAATTCCTTTTCTACATAATCGTCGGCACCCAACACCATAGCCCGTGCGGCGACCTCCTCGTCGCCCTCGCCGGTAAAGAGTATGAACGGAATATCCGGCATATCGATTCGAATCCGCTCCAGCATCTCCAGGCCGTTCATCCCCGGCATCAGGTAATCTACGACAACGCAGTCAAACTTGTCTCGCTCGAGTTTCTCGAGGCCCTCGGCGGCGGAACGTGCCCAGTCGAGATCGATCTCCGACGACAGGCGCGTTAAAAAAACCCTGGCGAGCTCCAGGTCGGAAGTGTTGTCGTCAACGTGCAGAACTCTGATCATTCGAACATACCTCAAACACCTTGCGAGCGTTGGAGGAATCCGCAGTTCAACAACAGCATATGTTTCAGTAAACCCTTCTATTACTAAACTTCCGAGAAGGAAAAATAGGAAAATCAATTTATACTTATTTTTCTGCTCTCAAAATCGAATATAATTATATTCAAAAAACTAATTATTTTCAACAAGAGAAAACGGCCCCCGGATGCGGGCAGCCGGAGGCCGTGTCGATCAGTTTTAATCAACTTATGCGAGCTTTTCCATCTCGTCCATCAATCTCTTGACGTGTTCGACGCTCTTGTCGAGCATCGCCTGTTCCTCGGCTTCGAGTTTCAGCTCGATGATCTGCTCGATCCCCTTGGCGCCGAGCTTTACCGGCACGCCCATGAAGATCCCCTCGACTCCGTACTCACCCTCGAGTAGGGCGGCGCAGGGCAGGATTTTCTTCTTGTCGAGCAGTATGCTCTCGACCATCTCGACGACCGCGGCTGCCGGGGCGTAGTAGGCGCTGGTCCCCAGGAGCTTGACGATCTCCCCACCGCCCATGCGGGTGCGCTCGACGATGGCGTCGATGCGGTCCTGAGGCATCAGCTCGCCGATGGGAACACCGGCGACCGTGGTGAAGCGGGTGATCGGCACCATCGAGTCTCCGTGGCCGCCGAGCACCATGGCCTGGATGCTTTCGACGCTGACGTCGAGCTCCATGGCGATGAAGCTGCGGAAGCGCGCGGTGTCGAGTATGCCGGCCATCCCCATGATCCGCTCCTTGGGGAATCCACCGAGCTTGTTGGCGGTGGCGACCATGATGTCGAGCGGGTTGGAGACGATGATGAGTATCGAGTCGGGGCAATATTCAGTGATCTTGGGCGCCAGCTCAGCCATGATCTTGTAGTTGACGCTGAGCAGGTCGTCGCGGCTCATCCCCGGCTTGCGCGGCACGCCGGCGGTGACGACCACTATGTCGCTCCCCTTGATGTCGGCCAGGTTGATGGTGCCGGTCAGGAAGCAGTCGTAGCCCTCTACGGGGGCCTGTTCCCACATGTCGAGCGCCTTGCCCTGGGGTATCCCCTCGACGATGTCGGTCAGCACCACGTCGCCGAGGTTCTTCATGACCAGGTGGCAGGCGGTCATCTCCCCTACGTGGCCCGCTCCGATAACTGCAATCTTGTTAGCCATGGCCTATCCTCCTGTTAAGGCATAGTAGTCCATTATTCCACACCCCGTGTCCGGGCCGCTCCCGGGCGCCGGGGCTTCAGCCCATGTTCTCGATGATGGCCGAGCCGAATTCCGAGCACTTGAGCTTGGTGGCCCCCTCCATCAGGCGGTGCAGGTCGTACGTCACCCGCTTCTGGGAGATCGTCTTCTGCATGGCGTCTATTATCAGCTCGCCGGCCTCGTCCCAGCCGATGTACTGCAGCATCATCACGCCGCTGAGGATCACGGAACCGGGGTTGACCTTATCCAGCCCCGTGTACTTGGGCGCCGTGCCGTGGGTCGCCTCGAAGAGCCCGATGTAGTCGCCGATGTTGGCCCCCGGCGCCAGCCCGAGGCCGCCCACCTGCGCTGCGGCGGCATCGCTGATGTAGTCGCCGTTGAGGTTGGGGGTGGCGATGACGTCGTACTCGTCGGTGCGGGTCAGGATCTGCTGGAACATCGAGTCGGCGATGCGGTCCTTGATCAGCACCTTGCCCTCAGGTAGCTTGCCGTCGTGCTTCTCCCAAAGCTCGTCTTCGCTGATCGTCTGCTCGCGGAACTCTGTGCGCGCCAGCTCGTAGCCCCACTCGCGGAACGCGCCCTCAGTGTACTTCATGATGTTGCCCTTGTGCATCAGAGTGACGCTGGGCAGACCCTTGTCGATAGCCCAGCGGATCGCCTTGCGGATCAGGTTCTGGCTGGCGGTCCTGGAGATCGGCTTGATGCCGATGCCGCTGTCGAGCCGGATGTTGCGGTCCATCTCGCTGTTGATCCAGTTGATTACCTTCTGCGCCTCCTCGGTGCCCTCCTGCCACTCGATGCCGGCGTAGACGTCCTCGGTGTTCTCGCGGAAGATGATCACGTTCATCCTCTCGGGGTGGGCCACCGGGCTGGGGACGCCGCGGAAATAGCGGACGGGGCGAACGCAGGCGTAGAGGTCCAGCGTCTGGCGCAGCGTGACGTTGAGGCTGCGGTAGCCGCCGCCGACCGGCGTCGTCAGCGGACCCTTGATGGCCACGATGTAGTCCCTGATCGCCTGCTTGGTGTCCTCCGGCAGGAAGCTCCCGTAGATCTTGTTCGCCTTGTCGCCGGCGAAGATCTCGAACCAAACGATCCTGCGCTGACCGCCGTAGGCCTTGGCCACGGCCGCGTCGAACACCCTGACGGCGGCGGCCCAGATGTCGGGCCCGATGCCGTCGCCCTCGATGAAGGGGATGATCGGGTCGTCGGCAACAACCAGTTTGTCGTCGCCGACGGTTATCTTCGTGCCCTCCGTGGGCGGTACCAACTTTTCGTAACTCACGGTGCCCTACCTCTTTCGCTCTTGGTTAGCCTCACATACAGGGGATGAAAAATGAGCCCGGCTTCAGTGTCTCGAACGAAGCAAGCAAGCCACCGATCCGGCGCCTCACACTAACATCCGGGGATTCCGAACGTCAAGCATAATGCTACTGCATTCGCGAATAGCTCCGAGCGCCGCGATCCGCAAGATGTTACAATGGCAACGTGGAAGCGCAATCTCGGGTGGACCATGGGACACGATAGCGGGAGCAGAGGCCTTTCCTGGGCCGTTGTCGGAATCGGCTTGACGATAGAACTGCTGATCGGCCTCGGCGGCTGGACCGCCGGCTGGATGCTGCTGCCGGAAGAGGCCGGTCGTAATGTCAATCTGGTAAGTAAGATTCTGGAGAGTGCCACGCCGGTTTACCTGAGCCTCGGCGCGCTGCTCGGCGCTGCGGTGGCCGTCGTCCTCTGGCTGGCTATCCGGATCGTGAAACCGCTCCAGCGTTCACGAGCCCTCAAGATCTTGGCCATCCTCGGCGAGACCGGTTGGATGCAGGTAATCCTCCTCTGCCTGGTCGCGGGCATAGCCGAGGAAATACTGTTCCGCGGTTGCCTGCAGGTGGTCACCAACATCTGGGTGGCCGCGGTGCTCTTCGGCCTCCTGCACGCCTACGGCCGCCTCTACGTCGTCGTCGCCATCCTCGCCGGAGCGGGCCTGGGCTACCTCTACTACTTCACAGGCTCGCTGGCCGCTGCCGCGGCGGCGCACGCCGTCTACAACCTAACCGTAGTCGTGCTCGTTAAGCTCGGCCTCTTCCCCCTCCCTCGTGCAGAGGAATACCATCCCGGCACGGGTGAGGAGCTTGGTTACAGTTCACAGCTTCCCCCCGAATAGCATCTGCGGACCTGCATTGCGGCCGGAGCGTCGGGTATACTGGCGGCCGCAA